>NZ_JBFBKQ010000006.1:0-261278 GCF_040686595.1 Arthrobacter sp. NPDC080082
TACTGGTCCCGCGGCGGATCAACCAGCACAGACAACGGTGTCCTGCTGTGCTCACACCACCATCACCTGATCCACAAAGAACAATGGACCATCCAAACCCGCGCCGGGACTCCCTGGTACATCCCGCCACCCCACCTCGACCCCCACCAAAAACCCCGACAAAACCACTACTTCAAATAGTGAAGGCAGAGCGGACGGGCGCGGACGGTATGGAGCGTCACTCCGATCTACAAGGCACTGACTCGAGAAGGGCGCGCCGCAGAAGCAACTGCCTGTGTGGGCAGAGGCTGCGGTAACGGCGACGGCCACTTGCGGCGCACGGACTCCGCTGAAGCCCGGCGGTCAGTCCGAGGGCAAGGAGCCACCAACTTGGATGTCCTCAGGCCGAGGCAGCCACGTCGGTCATCAGTTCCCGTCGGCTCCGGACGAACGCCGCCAGAGATACGGCGTCGTGGTCGACACGCGGACCAGTCCGGAGCGCTCCAGGATGGGACGCGAAAACTCGGTCGAATCGCTGTGGATGAGCGTCTTGTCCAGCTCCAGCGCCGCACACGCCCGGGCAGCGGTGACCGCGCGGTAGATGCCCCGGCCACGCCATTCCGGCCGCGTAGCGCCACCCCAGATGCCAGCGAAATCGGTTCCGGGGACGGGTTCCAGACGCCCGGCGCTGATAATCATGCCGTCGTGCTCGGCCACCCAAAGCTGCATCCCGTCGTCCCGGGCCGCGCGGCGCAACACCGCCTCCGCGTTGCCGTCAGAGGCCGGACTGCCGAAGACCTCGTCCTGCATGGCGCACATCGCCCGGATGCCAGCCTCGTCGGACACCTGCCGGACGGTCACACCCGGCGGAAGGTCGACGCCGGCCGCCAATCCGCTGGCCCCGCCGATCATGATCGACTCGGTCTCGTCGGCCTCCAGGCCATTCTCCACAAGGGCGTCGTGCAGTCCGGGGGCGTGATCGTGGCCGCGGGTCTTCCACTCGAAGCGGTCGATCCCGGGTTGGGCGCGGTAATACTCGACGGTCTCCGCCACCCACCCGGCGATCGTCGGCGCATCTGCCCCGCCCAGATCCTGATAGGTGACGAACCCCCTGCCGCCGGAAAAGGTGACGAGACGCAGCGGACCCAACCGTTCGACGGCCACGGCACTTGGGGTTTCGGCGTCGGTGCGAAGCTGCTGGTCATAGGCCGCGAGGAGCTTAGTCGTCGTCATCGGGCCCACGATACAGCGGCATCGCCGGGCGGCACTGTCATGCCGCGGTAGGCTCGGGCCATGCCGGAGCCCGCCTATCACGCCGCCGTCCGGTCCGCATATGACACGGTGGCTGAAACCTACGCCCGGGTCCTGCCGGACCTCGGCTTCGAATCCGCCGAAGATCTGGCCATGATCCAGCGCTTCGTAAAGGATGTCGGCGCCTCGCCGGACCGAAGCGTGATCGACGCCGGCTGCGGCACCGGCCGGCTCGCCGCCCACCTCGCGGGCGCCGGGCTGAACGTCACCGGCGTCGACCTCTCACCGACCATGGTCCGGGTGGCCGGGCGTCTGCACCCAGGAATCGAGTTCGCAGCGGGCGAGCTCACCGCACTGCCGGCCGACAATGGGTCCGTGAACGGCGTCGTGGCCTGGTATTCGATCATCCACCTCGAGCCCGGCGACATACCGGCCGTCGCCCGCGAGTTCGCGCGGGTCCTCCGGCCGGGCGGCGCCGCGCTGGTCGCCTTCCAGGCCGGAAGCGGCTCCCGCACCCTGACGCGCGCGTACGGGCACGACGTCGTGCTCCGCGCCGAACTGCACAACCCCGGCGACGTCACGCGCTGCTTCGCCGCCCACGGCTTCGCGCCGCTGGAGCAACTGCTCCGGCCGCCGAGGGAGTCGGAGAAGCAGCCCCAGGCCGTGCTCCTGTTCCGGCGCGGCGCCGGTCCCGGCGGCCAACAGGACCTGTCGACCGCCGCCCGCTGACGCCGTCGCGGTAAAGTGTCACCCGGAAGATTCCTTCCCAGCCCCGCGACACCCTTTTTGAAAGGCTCACTGCCATGAGCATGCTCGGAACCAACTGGAAGATCCACGGAAACGGCAAGTCCATCCGCCCCGGCGAGGTCGTCCGGCCCGACGAGCGCCTGGCGTGGCCGCTGACTATCGGCGTCGGCATGCAGCACGTCGTGGCCATGTTCGGCGCCACCTTCCTGGTTCCGATCATCACCGGCATGCCCCCGGCCACCACCCTGTTCTTCTCCGGCGTCGGCACCCTGCTGTTCCTGGTCATCACCAAGGGCCGCGTCCCCAGCTACCTCGGCTCCTCCTTCGCGTTCATCGCCCCGATCATGGCCTCGCAGCAGCAGTTCGGCATCCCCGGCGCGCTCGGGGGCGTGGTAATGGCCGGCATCGGCCTCGCCATCATCGGCGCGATCGTGCAGAAGTTCGGGGCGGGCTGGATCAACCGCCTCATGCCCCCGATCGTCACCGGTGCCATCGTCGGCCTGATCGGCCTGAACCTGGCCCCCGCGGCCAAGAACAACTTCGACGCCGCCCCGATCACCGCCCTGATCACGCTCGCCGTCATCATCGTGGTCAGCGTCTTCTTCCGCGGCATTCTCGGCCGGCTGAGCATCCTGGTGGGCGTCGTCGTCGGCTACCTCGTCGCGATCATCCGCGGCGAGGTCAACTTCGCCAAGGTCGACGCCGCCGCCTGGATCGGCCTGCCGCACTTCCAGACCCCCGAGTTCCACCTCGGAGTCGTCGGCCTCTTCGTGCCGGTGGTCCTGGTGCTGGTGGCCGAGAACATCGGCCACGTGAAGTCCGTCTCCGCCATGACCGGGCAGAACCTCGACGGCGTCTCCGGGCGCGCGCTGATGGCCGACGGCGCCGCAACGGTCCTCGCCGGCCTCGGCGGCGGCTCCGGCACCACCACCTACGCCGAAAACATCGGCGTCATGGCCGCCACCAAGGTCTATTCGACGGCGGCGTACTGGGTTGCCGGCCTCTTCGCCGTGATCCTCAGCTTCTCGCCGAAGTTCGGCGAACTGATCGCCACCGTCCCGGCAGGTGTCCTGGGCGGCGCCGCCACCATGCTGTACGGCATGATCGGCGTCCTCGGCGTGAAAATCTGGGTGCAGAACAAGGTCAACTTCTCCAACCCGGTCAACCTCACCACGGCCGCCGTCGCCCTGATCGTCGGCATCGCGGACTACACCTGGACCATTGGCGACCTCAAGTTCACCGGCATCGCCCTCGGCTCGGCCGCCGCCCTGGTGATCTACCACGGCATGAAGGCCATCGCGAAGGCCCGCGGAACGGTCGCCGAACCGGAGACCGAGGACGGCACAGTCGCCGCCGCTGCCCGGGGCGCCGTGAACGCCGCCGCCAAGCGCGCCCCCAAGAAGCGCCGCTAAGCGCGGACCCGCGGCCTGGAACACGGCAAGGGCGGCCCCTCTCCCGGGAAGGAGTGGCGCCGCCCTTGGTGTTACTGCTGCCGAAACCGGTGGTTAGCCGGCGTTGAAGGACTCTTTGTCCTCGTCGTCGCGATCCTTCGGTGAGTGCTCCTCCGGCAGGTCCGTGCCGGAGCCGTCCGGAATGCCGGCGGCGTCCTGCCCGGACTCCGAGGAGAACGGGCGCCCCGGTTCGGCTTCCTCGGTGTTGGCCGAGTCCATGTCAGCTTCCGACGACGGCACGGCGCCGCCGTTCTCGGCTGCCGTCTCGTCGCCGGACTCGAAGCCCTGCTCGGTGCTCTCGTTTTCCGCGTTCATCTGCTCCTCCGTTCCTCCGAAGCGTCCCGCTCCGGGTTCTCCTGCACTGTCCTGGTCTTCCGCGCCGAACTGGCTCAGATCCGGGGCGCCGGCCGGGAAGGTCTCACCGTCCGGGCTGTCCTGGTTCAGGCCCGCGGCGTCGAACGCTTCTTCGTCGCGCGGCTGGGCGAAGCTCTTGGTGTCGCCGCCGGGCATCTCCTGCTCGGCGGTGGGTGTGCCGTAGCCGCCTGCTTCTTCCTCGACGACGCGGTGCTGGTCTTCAGACATGTGCTTCCTCCTGGTTAGCGGCGGCCGGCGGTCAGCCTGGCAGAATTTCCCTGCTCTTCCACCGTACCCGAAAATCGTCAGTAAGCTTAGTACCAGAGCGAAATCTCAGGTGAGGAGCAGCGATGGCGCGCGCCGATGAGTCCCGGGACGCCGGGCGGAGTGAGACCTTTGACGAGAAGATGGACCGCAACTGGGGCGAACTGCTGCAGGAACTCCGGGTGCTGCAGACGGGCGTGCAGATCCTGGCCGGCTTCCTGCTGACGCTGCCGTTCCAGAGCCGCTTCGAGAAACTGGACGGCTTCGAAATCGGACTCTACCTCTGCAACGTGGTCCTCGCGGCGCTCACCACGGCCCTGATTCTCTTGCCGGTCAGCGCTCACCGCCGGCTGTTCCGGCAGGGCCTGAAGGAGGTTCTGGTCTCCAGCGCGGACCGGATCGCGAAGACCGCCCTGGCCGCCGTCGCCCTTCTCAGCGTCGGGACGTCGGCACTGGTTTTCGACGTCACGATCGGGCGGACCGCCGGGATCGTGGCCGGCGCGGCGCTCCTGGCGGTCCTGCTGGTGCTGCTGGTCCTGGTGCCGGACCGGCTTCGGCGGAAGGCCCCGGGGCGCAGCACCGTGAATGGCCCTGACCACTAGCCGGCGGGGTGCTCCCTCCGCTCGGCGTCGCCCTCCCGGTCCGACGCGTCCGACGCGCGCTGCTCCGACGCCGGCTGGTCCGACTCGGCCGGATGGTAGGTCTCGTCGAACGGCATCTCGTTGAGATCCAGCAGCTCGTTATCCTCCTGCCCCGCCACGAGTTCGTGGGCCTCTTCGACTGTGTCAACGCTCGGCATCGAGCCCATCAGCGGCCGGCCGGCCGTTTCCTTGATGAAGTAGACGGCGACGGCACCCACCGCAGACGTGGCCATGAGGTAGTAGGCGGGCATCATCTCGTTGTTCGTGCCGGCGATGAGGGAGGCGATGATGAACGGCGCTGTGCCGCCGAAGATGGCGACGGCGAAGTTGTACGCAATGCCCATGGCGCCGTAGCGGCTTTCCGTCGGGAAGAGCGCCGGGAGCGTGGAGGCGAGGTTGGCCACGTAGAAGGTCAGCGGGAAGGCGATCAACGCCAGCCCCAGCAGCGTGGACCAGATGGCGCCGATACCGATCAGCAGGAAGGCCGGAAGGGCCAGGACCACGGTGCCCAGCGAGCCGATCCAGAGCACCGGACGGCGGCCGATCCGGTCCGAAAGCTTGCCCGTCAGCGGGATCGCGGCGGACATCAGGACCAGAATCGGGATGGTGAGCAGGGTGCCGTGGAGCTCGTCGTAGCCCTTGTTCGAGGTCAGGTACGTGGGCATGTAGGAGGTGAGCGCGTAACCCACGGTGTTGGCGGCGGCCACGAGGATCATCGCCAGCAGGATTCCGCGCCAGTGCGAGGCGAAGATGGCTACCGGGCCCTTGGCGTCCGCGGATTCGCCTTCCGCCCCGCCGGTCTGCGCGTCGAGGCTGGCTTGGAACGCCGGGGATTCCTCGATCTTCATCCGGAAGTAGATGGCGATCAGCCCCAGCGGGCCGGCGATCAGGAACGGGAGCCGCCAGCCCCAGGCCTGCATGGTGTCCTCGCCGAGGGTGACCTGCAGCAGCGTGACCAGTGCGGCGCCGATGGCGAAGCCCATGTAGCTGCCGAGGTCCAGGAAGCTGGCGAAGAAACCGCGCCGGGCGTCCGGGGCGTGCTCACTGACAAACGTGGTGGCGCCGGCGTATTCGCCGCCGGTGGAGAAGCCTTGGATCAGCTTGGTGGCGACCAGCAGCACTGCAGCCCAGATGCCGAGGGTGGCGTACCCGGGCAGCAGGCCCACCACGAAGGTGGACGCGGCCATGATGATCAGTGTCATGGCGAGCACCCGCTGACGGCCAATCTTGTCGCCGAGCCAGCCAAAGAAGACCCCGCCGAGCGGCCGGGCCACGAAGGTGGCGCCGAAGGTTCCCAGCAGGAACAGATTTTGGACGGTCTTGTCCGCCTCGGGCAGGAAGACCGGGCCCATGGTGGTGATCAGGTAGCCGAACACGCCGACGTCGTACCATTCCATGGTGTTGCCGACGATGGTTCCGCCGAGGGCCTTGCGCATCACGCGCCGGTCCACGACATTGATGTGTTCGACCTCGAGCCGCCGTTCGCGGAGCTTGGGGCGGCGGGCGGTGCTGCGCTTCATGGACATGCGGATCTCCTGTCACGGCCACCGGTATGCGCGTGGCCCTGGCAGGGGGTCACGGCCCCCAATGAAGCAATCTTATTCAGCGGGGAGCCGCTAAACCAGAGTCTTCACCGCCACTTAGGCGCCCTCGAGCACCTGGCTGGTGGTCCAGGCGAGGTACTTGGCCGCCTTCGCCTGCGCCTCCTCGGGCGAAGGGGCCGTGTCCACAAGCTGCGCCGCCGCAACCACGCCGCGCCGTTCCAGGTCTTCCGGGGTGACCAGGATCCGGCCGGCGACCATGATCACCGGGATGCCGAGGGCGTGCGCGGCGTCGGCCAGCGCCACGGGGGCCTTGCCGGTCAGCGACTGCTCGTCGAGGGACCCCTCCCCCGTGATCACCAGGTCTGCGCCGCGCAGCTTGTCGGCAAGGCCGGTGAGGCCCGCCACGAGCTGGAAACCGCTCTCCAGGGCCGCGTTGCTGAAGGCCAGGAACGACGCCGGGAAGCCGCCGGCCGCGCCGGCGCCGGGGACGTTGACGTCCCGGCCGGTGGCCTGCCGAAGCACCGAGGCCCAGTTCCGCAGGCCCGCGTCGAGCCGTTCGACGGCGTCCTCGTCGGCGCCCTTCTGCGGACCGAAGACGTGCGCGGCGCCGTCGGAGCCGTACAGCGGATTCTGCACGTCGACGGCGATGCGCAGCGTCACGGCCGACAGCCGGGGGTCCAGTCCGCTGACGTCGACGGCCACGACGTCAGCCAGCGAGCCGCCGCCGAGGGGCACCACGTTGCCGTTGGCATCCAGCGGCTTGAGGCCCAGGGCGCGCAGGGCGCCGCTCCCGGCGTCGGTCATCGCGGACCCGCCCACGCCGAGGATGATCTCGGTGGCGCCGGCGTCGAGGGCGGCGGCGATCAACTGCCCGGAGCCGTAGCTGTGGGCACGCAGGGCGTTTTCCGGCGTCGGCTCCATGTGGGCGAGCCCGGAGGCCTGGGCGGTCTCGATGACGGCGGTGGCCCCGCCGAAGGCGTCCTTCCGGATCGCCCAGGCCGCGCCGATCGGCGCCAAGATGGGCCCGACGACGGCGTTCAGCCGCTCCTCGTAGCCCGCGGCAACTGCGGCCTCCAGCGTCCCCTCGCCGCCGTCGGCGACGGGCAGCTGCAGCACGGAGGCCTCGGGGTAGACACGGAGGGCCCCCTCGGCCATGGCAGCGGCGGCTTCGGCCGCGGTGAGGCTGCCTTTGAACTTGTCCGGGGCAATCAGGATGCGCATGGGTCCATCCTGCCAGCCGGGGCAGACAGGCAGGGACGTGCAGTCAGTCCCGCCACTGGCCGCGGTCTTGGAGCACGGCCTTGAGCAGGTCCGCCCTGTCCGTCACAATGCCGTCGACTCCGAGGTCCAGAAGCCGGTGCATCTCCGCCTCCTCATTAATGGTCCAGACGTGGACATGCAGGCCATGTAGGTGGGCGCGCCGGACGAAGCCCGCCGTCACCACCGGGACCGCACCGAACCGGACCGGGACCTGCAGGGCGTGGACCCCGCGCAGGGCCCACGCCGTCACGCGCCGCAGCACCGGCGCCGGGAGTAGCGGACCCAGCAGCACGAACAGCGCGTTGGAGGCCATGCCGGCGGAGCTAGCGGCCGGCCGGCTCAGGCGGCGGAGGACCGCGCGGCGCCTGCGGTCGGAGAAGCTGGCCACCAGCACCCGGTCGTGCAGCCCGTGCCGTTCGATCGCGGCGGCCAGTGTCTCCACCGAGTTCCAGTCCTTGACGTCCAGGTTCAGCCGGGCGTCCGGGAATTCCGTGACCAGTTCGGCGAGCTCCGGGATGGGTTCGGTGCCGGCGATCCGGGCCCGGGCTACCGTCTCGGCAGAGAGTTCGGACACTCGTCCGGCCCCGTCGGTGACCCGGTCCAGGGTCTGGTCGTGGAAGAGCAGCAGCACGCCGTCGGCGGTGGTGTGGACGTCGGTTTCCAGGTACCGGTAGCCGAGGCCGACGGCGGCGCGGAACGCGGCCATCGAGTTTTCCGCACCCTTCGGCGAGAACCCGCGGTGGGCGATGGCCACGGGCGTGTCGGGGGCGCCGTCGCGGGCGAGGAAGGGGTGCTCTGCGCTCATCCGGTCAGCGTACCGGAGCCGCGGTCCTAGCCGTGGGGCAGGATTTCGACGCCGTCGCTGCAGTGCAGCAGGGTGCGTCCGCCGCCGTCGAGGTCCACCCAGACGGTGGTGTGGTCCACGGTGAGCGCGTCGACGAATCCGGCCGCCTCGTAGCCCGGGGACAGCCGCACCCGGACCCGGTCGCCCTGGCGCAGGCTCTGCCAGTGGGCGTCCGGGGTGACGCGCCGCAGCGGCTGGTCGTCAATGTGTCGCTTCACGTTCCTGGCCATGATTGCCCGCCCTCAGTCATCCGATCCGTTCAGTGGTCTGAGCGTAGGAGGCCAAGGTGAACGGCAGTTGGCCGCCAGCTGGGAATCACATGTCCGCGGCGCGGGCGGCGCGACGGCGGGGCGGGCGGCGCGGCGCGACGGGTCAGGACAGAAGGCGGAGGGTCAGGGCTGGCGGACGCCGAGGTCGGCGAGCCGGGCCTCCAGGATCTGGGCCACGCCGTCGTCGTCGAAGTGCGGGGCCGTGTGCGCGGCGGCGCGGATGGCGTCGGGGTGGCCGCTGGCCATGGCGTAGCCGTGGCCGGCCCAGCGCAGCATCTCGATGTCGTTCGGCATGTCCCCGAAGGCCACCACGTCCTCGGCGCCGAGGCCCAGGGCGCGGGCATATTCGGCGAGGGTCACGGCCTTATTCACGCCCGGGAGGGAGAGCTCCAGGAGGGCCATATTGGGGGCGGAGTGGGTGGCGGCGGCCAAGTGGGCAACGGCGGGCGAGACGTCCGCGAGGAACTCGTCCGCGGTGCCTTCCCGGATGATCGCCATCAGCTTCACCACGGAATCGCCAGGACGGAGCGTCTCTTGCAGCGGGGCCGGGGTGACCTCGTCGAGCAGGCCGGCCGAGTTGCCGCCCAGGAAGTGCGGCTCCAGGTGGAAGCCGTCGAGGGTTTCGGCGGCGAACAGCGCGTCCGGCCGGATGCCCTGGATGATCCGCCGGGCCTCGAAGACCGATTCGAGGGCCAAGGCGCGGGAGGAGATGACCCGGTCGGATTCCAGGTCCCAGACCACGGCCCCGTTGGAGCAGATCACGGTTCCGGTGTGGCCCAGCTGGTCCCGGAGGGGGTGCAGCCAGCGCGGCGGCCGGCCGGTGACGAACACCAGCTCAACGCCGGCGTCGCGGCAGGAGTGGAAGGCGCGGACGGTCCGTTCGCTGATCCTGCCGTCGTGTCCCAGGATCGTTCCGTCGATATCGCTCGCTACCAGCCGCATGCTGCCAGTCTACGTCGGCGCCCCGGGCGGTGGCCCGGGGCGCCGACGCTTCAGTGCTGTTCGGAAAATCTCAGTGCTGTTCGTAGATGCCGGTCAGCCGGGCCCGTCCGATGCTGTGGCTGAAGAGGTTGAAGCCAAGGAAGGCGGGGCTGCCGTCCGCGTCGACGTCGAGGTGTTCGACGTCGACGGCGTGCACCACAACGAGATAGCGGTGGGGACCGTGGCCCTTGGGCGGCGCTGCCCCCACGAAGCCAGCGAATCCGGCGTCGTTCTTCAGCTGCAGGGCGCCCTCGGGCAGGTGCGCGCCGTCCTTGGAGCCCGCGCCGGCCGGCAGCGAGGTGACGTCCGCGGGGATGTTCAGGACGGCCCAGTGCCAGAAGCCGCTGGCCGTCGGAGCGTCCGGGTCGTAGACGGTGACGGCGTAGCTCTTGGTGCCTTCCGGGGCGCCGCTCCAGCTCAGCTGCGGGGATTCGTCCTCGCCGCCGGCACCCATGAGCCCGCTGCGCTGCGGCGGCGGGAGGGTCTCCCCGTCGGCGAAGGATTCACTGCGGAGGTCGAAGGCGGGAACGTCCGGGAGCGGGGCATACGGGTCGTGGGAGGTCATGGCTGCCTTTCAGGTCTAACGCGGAGGTCGGGAGCTTACGGGGCCGTGCTGGTGTTCACGCTACCAAGTTCCATTGCGGAGAGTTCCGCGCGGCCGGGCGGGTTGGCGCCGGCCCGGGAGACGGTGACGGCGGCGGCCGCGGCGGCGTGCACCAGGAGTTCGCGCAGGCTGCCGGCGGAAAGGGAGCGCAGCTCGCCGCGGTTCTGCGCGCCGTCCAGGCCGCGGTCCACGATGCCGGACAGCAGCGCCGCCATGAACGAGTCCCCCGCGCCCACGGTGTCCGCCACCTTGACCCGGGGCGCCGGCGCCTGCGCCTCGCCGTCGGCGTTGACGCCCCAGGGGCCGTCCGCTCCGCGGGTGACCACCACCAGCGCGGGGCCCTCGGAGCCGCCCAGCGTGAGCCAGCGCCGCGCCGAATCCAGCGGATCCACGCCGGGGTAGAGCCATTCGAGGTCCTCGTCCGAGGCCTTGACGACGTCTGCGAGGGCGACGAACTTTTCGGCCTGGTGCCGGGCATAGACGGCGTCGGTGATGATGCTGGGGCGGCAGTTGGGGTCGAAGCCGATCGTGGCGGAGGGATGGGCGCGTTCGACGGCGGCAAACACGGCGGCGGCGCCGGGCGCCAGCATGGTGGCGATGGAACCGGTGTGCAGCAGAGTGGTGCCCTGCAGCATGAGCGGCAGCCGCTCGGTCAGGTTCGGCAGCTGCCAGGCGAGGTCGAAGGTGTAGCTGGCCGCACCGGCGTCGTCGATCAACGCCGTCGCCACCGAGGTGGGCAAGTCATCGGGGCCGAGGGGCAGCAGCACGGAGCCGGATTTCAGGTGCGCCGCCACCGCGTCGCCGTACTCGTCCCGTCCGTAGCGGCCGATGAACTGGACCGGGTGGTCCAGCCGGGCCAAACCGATGGCGACGTTCAAGGGGCTGCCGCCGACGTGGGCCTGGGTGCCGGAGGACCGCTGGACGACATCTACCAAGGCCTCGCCAATGACTGTGAGCATGGTCATACTCTGCCAGAGAATCCTGCACGGCGCCGCTCCCGGGCCACTTTCTAGCAATACCCCCAGGGGTATATTATTGAGGCATGTCGACTCCCGCCCCCAGCCATGCCTCGCGCCGCGACGCCGTCGGTTCCTCCGTCATCCTTGGCCTGCGCAGCAACCTCCCGCAGTTCCTGCTGCTGGTGGCGGTCAACGCCCTGGTGGGCGGAACCCTGGGCCAGGAACGCACCGTGCTGCCGCTGCTGGCCGGCAACGTGTTCCACCTGGACTCCTACAGCGCCGCCCTGACGTACATTCTGGCCTTCGGGCTGGCCAAGGCGGCCACCAACTACGCCGCCGGAACACTGTCGGACCGGTTCGGGCGCAAGCCGGTGCTGGTGGCCGGCTGGCTCATCGCCCTCCCGGTGCCGCTGCTGCTGATCTTCGGGTCCAACTGGGCCTGGATCGTTGCCGCCAACGTCGTGTTGGGCCTGAGCCAGGGCCTGACCTGGTCCACCACCGTGGTGATGAAAATGGATCTGGTGGGACCGCACCGCCGGGGCCTGGCCATGGGCTTCAACGAGGCGGCAGGCTACCTGGGCGTCGCCGGCACCGCACTCTTCACCGGCTATCTCGCGGCGACCTACGGCCTGCGGCCGGCCCCGTTCCTGCTGGGCGCCGCATTCATTGCCGTGGGTCTGGGCCTGTCCATCCTCACCGTCCGCGAAACGCACCACCACGCCAAGGCCGAGGCGGCATCACGCACCGGTTCCGTGGCGGAGACCCAGCCGGGTGCGGCGGCGGGTCCGGCTGCGGGCGCTGCTTCGGGCGGACTCAGCAGCCGCGAGGTCTTCACGCTCACCAGCTTCCGGGACGGCTCCCTGTCCGCGGTGAGCCAGGCCGGGATGGTGAACAACCTCAACGACGGCCTCGCCTGGGGACTGTTTCCGGTGCTGTTCACCAGCGCAGGCCTGCCGCTGGAGCAGGTGGGGATCCTGGCCGCCGTGTACCCGGCGGTCTGGGGCGCGGTGCAGCTGGTCACCGGGGCGGCGTCCGACCGCTTCGGCCGGAAGTGGCTGATCGCCGGCGGGATGGGCGTGCAGGCGGCGGGCCTGGTGATGGTCGCGGCGGGCCACGGGTTCGGCGTCTGGCTGGCCGCCGCCGTGCTGATGGGCGTCGGGACGGCCATGGTCTACCCCACGCTGCTGGCAGCGATCGGCGACGTCGCCCATCCGGGCTGGCGGGCACGGTCCGTGGGCGTCTACCGGCTCTGGCGCGACGGCGGCTTCGCCGTGGGCGCACTGTTGTCCGGCATCCTGGCCGACGTCTACGGGATTCCGTCGACGATCATGGTGGTGGCCGCCCTCACCGCGGCGTCCGGCGTGGTGGTAGCCCTGCGGATGCGCGGCACGGACCACCGGCGCTAAACGACCGCAAGGCGGGGCCGACGTCGCGCCCCGCCCCGGCCGCCGTCGTCATTAGGAACCCGCCGCCGTCGTCAGGAACCCGCCGCGTCCTGCTGGTAGACGTCCGGAATACCGTCCTGGTCCGAATCCCGGCGCTCCTCTTCCTCCGCGATCCGGTACTGCCGGTTCCGGGTGGTGAGCACCGCGCTGGCGAGCAGGGCCGCGATGAAGGAGGCCGCCAGGATGCCAACCTTCGCGTGGTCGTCGTGGGGGCTGCCCTGGCCGAAGCTCAGCTCTGCCACCAGCAGCGAGACGGTGAACCCGATGCCGGCGAGGATGGACACCCCGGTGATATCGATCCAGCGCAGCGAGCCGTCCAGCCGCGCGCGGGTCAGTTTGGTCAGCAGCCACGTGGTCGCCAGAATGCCGATCGGCTTCCCGAGGACCAGCGCCACGATGATGCCCAGAGCCACCGGATCGGTCAGCGCCGAGCCCAGGCCCTCCCAGCCGCCGACCGCCACCCCGGCGGAGAAGAACGCGAAGACCGGGACGGCCACGCCGGCCGAGATGGGCCGGAAGCGATGCTCGAAAATCTCCGAGAGGCCGGGCCCGGCCTCGGGTCCACCGCTGGCCTGCGAACGGATCACCGGGATGGCAAAGCCCAACAGCACGCCGGCCACCGTGGCATGGATTCCGGAGGCGTGGACCAGGGCCCAGGTGATGACACCCAGGGGCAGCAGGATCAGCCAGGCGGCGGGAGCCTTCAGGCCGAAGAATCGCCGGTACCGGTGGGCCAGGAACGTGTAGAGGCCCAGCGGCACGAGCGCCAGCAGCAGGGGCAGCACATGCAATTCCCCGGAATAGAACACCGCGATGATGGTGATGGCGATCAGGTCGTCCACCACCGCAAGGGTGAGCAGGAAGATCCGCAGGGCACTGGGCAGGTGCGAGCCGATGATCGCCAGGACGGCAACGGCGAACGCGATGTCCGTTGCGGTGGGAATGGCCCAGCCCCGGAGCGTTTCGGCGTTGCCCAGGTTCACCAGCACGTACAGCACCGCCGGCACCAGGACACCGCCGGCCGCGGCCGCCACCGGGACGATCGATTTGCTCAATTGCCGGAGGTCGCCGGCAATGAACTCGCGCTTGAGTTCGAGCCCCACCAGGAAAAAGAAGATCGCCAGCAGCCCGTCCGCTGCCCAGGCGCCGAGGCTCAGGTTCAGATGCCAGGGTTCGTAGCCGATGGTCAGGTCGCGGAGCGCGAAGTAGCTCCCCGACGCCGGGGAGTTCGCCCAGATCAAGGCGACAACGGCGGCGGCCACCAGCAGCGCGCCGCCGACGGTTTCCTTGCGAAGGATTTCGCCGATGCGCAGTGATTCGGCGTAGCTGCCGCGGCTGAACAGGGCGGGACGGGAGGCGGGCTGCTTCGGTCCCGGCGTCCCCGGGCCCGGCGGCTGCGGGGAAGGGGTCGTGGGTGTCTGGCTCATCTGGGAAGTCCTCACGGTTGGGTCGACGAATTCATGCCGACCAGACTTCCCGGCGCACCTGACTCCAGTCTAGGCGATGGGCCCGGCTCACCGATGGCCGGTCCGGCCGCCGGCTCAGGCGAGCAGCTGCTGGACCAGTTCCCGCGACTTCCGGTAGGCCGGCGCCTTCGTATCGATGAGGGCGAAGTGGTCGCCGGGGACCTTGACCAGCTGAACCGCGGCTCCGGCGGCCCGGCCGGCGGCGGCATAGCTCTCGGACTGGCTGATCGGGACGGTGTCATCCTCCGTGGTGTGGAGCGCGACGACGGGCACGTCCAAGGGCACAGCGGTCATGGGGTCCGCATACTTATGCCGTTTGGGGTATCTTTCCGAAGAGCCGCCCAGGAAGTTGCTGACGGCCCCGTTGCTGAGGTCCAGCCGGTCTGCCTCGGCCAGGTTCAGCAGCCCGGACTGGCTCACCACGCCCGTCAGGTGCACCGCGGCGCCGTCGTCGTTGCGTTGCAGTTGCCGGTCCGCGTCCGGAAGTCCCAGCGCGCCCAGCCGGCTCCGCCCCGCGGCCCAGACGGCCAGGTGGCCGCCCGCCGAGTGGCCCAGCGCCACCACGCGGTCCAGGCCCAGGCCGTGCTCGCCGGCGGCATCCCGGAGCTTGTCGATGCCGTTCAGGACGTCCGCGAAGGTCTGCGGCCAGCCGCCGCCGTTGCCGGCCCGTCGGTACTCGAGGTTCCAGGCGGCCATGCCGTGGCTCGCGAGGTCCTTGGCCAGCGGCTCGCCCAGTTCGGCCCCGTACTGGGAACGCCAGTAGCCGCCGTGAATGACCACCGCCACGCCCCTGGTTTCGGTGCCGCCGGGCAGGAACAACTCGGCCCACTGGCTGGGGTCGTCCCCGTAGTGATACTTCTGCCGCTTCACGGTGTCCTCCCGGGGGCCGGGTGAGCATGCCACGGCGGCGGCCCCCAGAGCCGCCGTAGCCGCGGCACCGAGCAACACCCGACGCCGCAGATCAGCCATGCCCAGAGCCTACCGTGGGCCCGAGGCCGGACGGCGGAGGCCCGGGCGGACGTCTCCGCGGGGAACCGGAGGGCGGCGGGGTCCGGGCACGCTGTCGGTGCCGCACCGTATGCTGGGGCGCATGGCAAGCAACTGGGACCGTCTGGACCCCGCACTGCGCGAATCGGTGCAGGAAAACGTGGAGCTCTACGAGCGGGTCCGCCCTGCCCTGAAACTCGTGACCCGGGACGTGCTGCTGACGCTGCGGACCATGTTGAAGGGCACCGAGGTGACCCCGCTGTTCGTCACCGGACGGACCAAGACGGTGGAATCCTTCCGGGAGAAGATCTCCCGGGTGGAGGAATCCGTGGAACCCGGGGCGCCGCCGGTGCTGAAATTCCCGGACCCGTTCCGGACGCTCAATGACATGGTGGGAATCCGGGTGATCACCAAGCTTCCGGCGGAGAATGCCGTCGTTGCCAACCTGATCAAGCGGCAGCGGCAGCTCTTCGATTGCCGCGGTGACCGGGAAAAGGACATCGGCTCGATCGAGTCGGGGACCTACGGGTACTCCAGCCGGCACCTGATCCTGCGCAGCATCCAGAATGAGGCGGTCAAGGAGTACCAGCAGGTCTTCAACCCGGAGGCCCAGCCCAACGGCAGCTACTTCTTCGAATGCCAGATCCGGACGGTCTTCGCCCACGCCTGGAGCGAGATCGAGCACGACATCCGCTTCAAGGCCGAGGACCCGCGCGCCTGGACCCCGCAGTTCGACCGGCAGTTCACCGCGACCGCCGCGATGCTCGAGACCGTGGAAAGCGCGTTCGCGGACCTGCACGAACGCTACGAGGAGGTCCGCAGCTACTGGGACATGGAGGGCGAGGGCGCCGCGCAGCTGACGCCGAACCGGATCCGCGACGTCTGGCGGACCCTGCTGCCGCACGTTGACCGGAAGGTCGACGACGACTGGGGCTGGGCCGCGGAACTGATGGCGGCCCACGGGCTGAACCAGACCGTGGAACTCGCGGGGCTGCTGAGCGCTGCCCGCATCACCGAGGTCCGCAAGGCCCTGGACCACCGCTACTCGCCCGGGCCGGATCGGCTGCTCGATGACCTGCTGCTCTGGGAGTACGGCCACGCTCACATCGACCTCACGGCCGAGCCCGCCGATACGGTGCCGCACCCCCGCCGGGACAGCCTGCTGCGCCGCCTGAAGCAGATCGAGCGTTACCGACTCACCAAGGGGTAGGACACAGCGGAGCTAGAGGGCCGTCGGCTCCAGTTTCTCCTCGACCACGGTGGCGTCGGGTGTTCCCGGCCGCTCGAGCCGCACCCGGTAGGCCGCCTTGCCTGGGGCTTCGGTGACCACGTCGGCGAGGTCGGGGCCGCGGTAGACCAGGCCGACGCCGTCGTCGGTGCAGTGCGTCTCCCCAGCGTGCCGTCGGCCACCAGCCGGTGCACCGCTGGACGGCGCGCGGCCTCGGAGTCGTAGTGGACGCCATTGTCGTACGGCAACAGTGCCAGCCCGTTGTCCACGGCCCGGAGTTCCGGGCCGAACGAGTCGGTGGTGCCTCCCTTGAACCAGCAGATGGACCCGGCGGAGACCCCGGCGAGGACGACGCCGGCCTCCCAGACGCGGCGGAAGATGCTGTCCAAGCCGTGTGCGCGCCAGACCGCCAGAAGATTGACCACCGAGCCGCCGTTGACCCAGACGACGTCCTGGCCCAAGAGGTATTCCTCGATGTTCCCGACGTTCGGCATGGTGAACAGGTTCAGGTGGCTGAGGTCGAACTTGGCTACCCTGCCGGCCTCGCTGAGTTCGTGGCTGAACCGGCGCTGGTCGCCGCTGGCCGTGCCGACATGGCTGATCCGCGGCGCCCGCCCGGAGACCCCCGACAGTTCGACGGCGTGATGCACCAGTTTGTTGAACTCGAAACGGGTCCGGGTGCCGGGGCGCAGGCCGCCGGACGTGGCGAGGATGGTGGGACTGTCGGCGGTCATGGGTGCGGGTTCCTCCGGCGGTATCAGGGGCGGTGTGCTTCGAGACTAGCCGTCATCTGCGCGCCAGCGGCTACCTTTGGAGGCAGGCGGCAGGCTACCTCCCGCCCCGACAGCCGAAAGAAGGTCTGGATGGACAGCGACGCCGGTGCATGGTTCCTCAGCGGACCGGAGCGGGGAAACCCCGCCAGCGAGGTCCAGGACGGCCGGAACGGAGGTCCCGCCTGGTCGGAGGGGAACCTGGTTCGGCCCCTGGTGCACGGGGCCACCTACTTCGCCCGCCTGTACGAGGAACTGTCCTCGCTGACCGCCGGCGACCGCGTCTGGTTCACGGACTGGCGCGGCGACGCCGACGAGCGCCTGGTGGCCGGCGGCCCCACCATCGGCGACCTGCTGTCGTCCCTGGCGCGCTCCGGCGTCGAGGTCCGCGGCCTGGTGTGGCGCTCCCACGGTGAGCGCATCTCCGCACCGATCAGCGGCCGCTCCAACGAGCTGCTGGGCCGCGAGATCAACGACGCCGGCGGCGAAGTCCTGCTCGACCAGCGGGTGCGGATGTTTGGCTCCCACCACCAGAAACTGGTGGTGATCCGTCGCCGGGATGATCCGGCCCGGGATGTGGCGTTCGTCGGCGGCCTGGACCTGTCGCACAGCCGCAGGGACGATGCCGGCCACGCCGGGGATCCGCAGGCCGTGGAGATGGACCCGCGCTATGGTGACCGCCCGCCGTGGCATGACGCCGCCCTGGAGCTGCGCGGTCCCGTCGTGGCGGACGTGCTGGCCGCCTTCGCCGAACGCTGGAACGACCCCCACCCCCTGGACCGCAAGACCCCCTACCGAATGCTGCTGCAGCGCCTGGCCCGGATGCCGCGGCATCCCGAACCGCTGCCGGAGACCGCCCCGCCGCCCCGGCCGGCGGGTGGCCACGCGGTCCAGTTGCTGCGCACCTACGGGGTGAAGCGGCCGCCTTTCCCGTTCGCGCCCGACGGCGAACGCAGCATCGCCCGCGCCTACGCGAAGGCGTTCGGCCGCGCGAGGTCGCTGATCTACATCGAGGACCAGTATCTGTGGTCCCTCGAGGTGGCGGACGGGATCGCCGCGGCCCTGGAACGCAATCCCGACCTTCGGGTGATCGCCGTCGTGCCGCGCTACCCGGACTCGGACGGCACCCTGGGCGGTCCGCCGCGCCGGCTCGGCCAGCTGAAGGCCCTGCACCGGCTGCACCGGGCCGCCCCGGACCGGGTGTCCGTGTTCGACCTGGAAAATGCCGCCGGAACCCCGGTGTACGTCCACGCCAAGGTCTGCATCATCGACGACACCTGGTTCACCTGCGGTTCGGATAACTTCAACCTCCGGTCCTGGACCACGGACAGCGAACTGACCTGCGCCGTTGTGGCCCCGGCCCTGGCCCGGGAGCTCCGGCACGAACTCTGGGCCGAGCACCTGGGCCTGGACCCGGCCGACCCCCGGATGGACGACGCCGATTCCTGGGCCGGCCTCTGGGAGGGGACGGCGGCCGCGCTGCAGAACTGGCACGACGGCGGCCGCCCGGGGCCCCGCCACGCGGGCCAGGTACGCCGCCACTCCGTCGAGACCGTGACCCGGCTGCAGCGGCTCTGGGCCGAACCGCTGTACCGTCTCGTCGTCGACCCGGACGGCAGGCCGCGGCGGCTGCGGGGAACCACCCAGTTCTAGGAACAGGCTCCGGAGCACCGGCGGCCGCACGGGCTGACCCACCTGACCTGCGGATCCATGCCAGACGCATCATCGGCGCGCCGCTTGGCAAAAGATCGCAAGCACCCTTACTATTTCCTCTGAAGCGGCCCCCGGGCCGGGACTCACCAAGAACCATCCATATCTTCACCCAAAGAGTCATCAAGGAGTCATCATGTTGCTTTGGATCGCGATCATCCTGGCCGTTCTCTGGCTGCTCGGCCTGCTCGGCAGCATCGGCGGCGGGTTCATCCACCTGCTGCTCGTCGTCGCCGTCATCGTCCTGATCTTCCACTTCGTCCGTGGACGATCCTCGCGCGTCTAAGTACCGCGTAACCCGGCAATGGCGGGGGTGCTGACCTGGTCGGCTCCCCCGCCATTGCCATGTCCGGGCTAGCCTAGATCCGGTGGCCACCCAGGCCGCCGCCGGCCCTCAGGCCGGGGAAGGGAGTCCCGTGAAGAAGATCCTGTCCCGCGAACCCGGCTGGCGTCGGGAGGGGCAGATGCCCGACTACCGGTTCTCCCTTGCCAACGAACGTACCTTCCTGGCCTGGATCCGCACCGCGATGGCCCTCCTCGCGGGGGCCATCGCCATCGACCAGCTCACGCCGCAGATCGCACCCCAGCCTGTGCGGGTGGTGCTGTGCCTGGTGCTCTCTGTCATTGGCGCCCTGCTGGCCGTCGAGGCCTACCGCCGCTGGGCCCTGCAGGAACAAGCCATGCGGAACAACCGCGAACTCCCGCATGCCTGGCTGCTGGTGGCGATGACCGGAGTCATCGCCGCGGCCGCCGTCGTCTTCGCAGTCCTGATCCTGCTCGGCCGATGAGCGCCGCGGCCGACGGCGGAACGGTCCCGGGCCGGGACCCCGGCCTCCAGCCGGAGCGGACCTCACTGGCCTGGCGGCGGACCCTGCTGGCGCTCCTGGTGGCGGACTTCTTCATCTGGCGCTCCTGGCTCACTCACCTTGGGTTGGAACACGGCCAGGAACACATCCCCGAACAGGGCGGACCCGGCGGCTACGCGCTGGGCCTCGGAATTGCCGCCGCGGCCGCCGCGGCGGCAACGGTGCTGATCTCGGGCTGCGTCATTGTCCGGGCCCGGGTCCTGCGGCGCGGCACCGACGCCCCGTCCGCCGCCCTGCTCCGCACGGCCGCCGGTGCGGTCCTCCTGCTCGCCGCGGCGGTGTCCGCCAGCATCGTCCTCTCCCGCTGACCCACCCGAGGGAACGCCTCAGGGCGACGCCGCCGCTGTCATTGACCTCCGGCAGGGGCTTTACGCGATGCCGGTGGTGCCGAGCAGCAGGCCCACGGCGTAGGTGAACGCCATGGCCAGCGCACCGCCGATCACCAGGCGCAGGGTGGCCTTCCGCTTGGAGCTGCCGCCGATCCTGGCGCTGATGGTGCCCGTGATGGCCAGTGCAATGACGACGGCGACGAAGGTCAGCGGGATGCGCACCTCCGCGGGGGTCAGGATGATGGTCAGGAACGGCAGGATCGCGCCAACGGTGAAGGCGATGGCCGAGGCCATGGCGGCGTGCCAGGCGCTGACCACCTCGTGCTCGTCGATCTTCAGCTCGGCCTCAAGGTGCGCACCCAGCACGTCATGGTCGGTCAATTCCCGTGCCACCGTCTGGGCCGTAGCCGCCGAGAGTCCCTTCGCCTGGTAGATCGCGGCGAGCTCCGCCAGTTCGCCCTCGGGATCCTCCGCCAATTCGCGGCGCTCCTTCTCGATCAAGGCTCGCTGGCTGTCGCTCTGGCTGCTGACGGAGACATATTCCCCAAGAGCCATAGATACCGCGCCACCAACGACGGCGGCCGCGCCGGCCACCAGGATGGGGGTGACATCGTTCGTTACACCTGCCACGCCCACCACGGTCGCGGCGACGGAAACAATGCCGTCATTCGCGCCGAGGACGCCGGCCCGCAACCAGTTCAGCCTGGCGGCAATGCTCTCGTCGTGCGGTTCGTTGGCGTGCAGCGTGGCGTCAGTCATGGCCTTAGTAAAACACCCGGCGGCATGCCGCGCCACGATGATCCGCGGGCGGGCGGGATGGGACGCACGTCGTCGGACCCGCCGGAGGCCCGCCCGAAACCCGCCGGAAGCCCTCGAAGGCCCGCATGGAGGGCCCCTCCGGCTCTGGCGCGGCCCCCGCCCCGTGCCTAGAGTGGCCCCCAAACGCTCAAAAGACGGTCCAACGAAGGGACATCGATGTCATTTCAGGCCTACCTTGACTCCATCGAGGCTAAAACCGGACTCACCCCCAGGGAGTTCCTCAATGCCGCCCACCAGCGGGGCCTGACGGGCACCTCCGTGAAGGCCGGGGAAATCCTCGACTGGCTCAAGGCCGACTACGGGTTGGGCCGCGGCCACGGGATGGCCCTGGTGCATGTGTTCAAGCACGGCCCGGGCATCAGCGCCAAGCACGTCGGCACAACGGGCGCGCACAGCGATGCCACCGACACCCTGTGGCTCGACGGCAAGGACTCGAAGCCCGGGACGTAGGCCCTGAACTCAGACCCGGGGCACGCCGTCGGGGATCAGTGCCCGGCGCCGAGCTTCCCGCCGAGCCGTTCCCGCATCCGGACGCTGGCGTCGTTGAGACCCACGATCTTCACGTCCTTGCCGTGGTGGCGATACTTCTCCGTGATCGCATCCAGCGCCGCCACCGTGGAGGCGTCCCAGAGGTGGGACGCGTGCAGGTCGATCACCACGAACTCCGGGTCCAGCGCATAGTCGAACTGCGTATAGAGCTCGTTCGAGGAGGCGAAGAACAGCTCGCCGGTCACCGTGTAGGTGGCGGTGTCATGGCCACCCGCGGTGGAAACCGTGCGTTCCACGGTCACGAAGTGCGCCACGCGGCGGGCGAACAGCACCATGGCCACGAGCACCCCGACGCCGACGCCGACTGCCAGGTTGTGGGTGGCGACGGTGCCGATGACCGTGGCCACCATGACCGCGGTCTCGCTCTTGGGCATCATCTTCAGGGTGCGGGGCCGGATGCTGTGCCAGTCGAAGGTGGCCACCGACACGAAAATCATCACCGCCACCAGTGCCGCCATCGGGATCAGGGACACGATGCCGCCCAGCACCGCCACCAGGATCAGCAGGAAGACGCCGGCCAGGAAGGTGGAGATCCGGGTGCGGGCGCCGGAGGCCTTGACGTTGATCATGGTCTGGCCGATCATCGCGCAACCACCCATGCCGCCGAAGAAGCCGGTCACGATGTTGGCCACGCCCTGGCCCCAGGCCTCGCGGGACTTGGGCGAGCGGGTGTCGGTAATGTCGTCGACCAGCTTGGCCGTCATCAGCGACTCCAGCAGCCCCACGAAGGCCATGGCCAGGGCGAACGGGAAGATAATCTGCAGCGTCTCGACAGTGAAGGGGATGGACGGGATCAGCAGGGACGGCAGCGAATCCGGCAGTGCACCCTTGTCCCCCACGGTCGGGACGGCGACGGCGGCCAGCACGGTTATGAGCGTCAGCACCACGATCGCCACCAGCGGGGCGGGGACGGCGGTGGTCAGCTTCGGCAGCCCGAAGACGATCACGAGGCCGAGGGCCGCCAGCGGGTACACCAGCCAGGGGACGCCGAGGAGTTCCGGGACCTGGGACATGAAGATCAGGATGGCCAGGGCGTTGACGAAGCCCACCATGACCGAGCGCGGGATGAACCGCATCAGCTTCGCCACACCGGACAGCCCCAGGATAATCTGGAAAATGCCGGCGAGGATGACCGCCGCGATGAGGTAGTCCACGCCGTGGGACGCGACCAGCGGTGCCATCACCAGGGCCACGGCCCCGGTGGCGGCGGAGATCATGGCGGGACGGCCGCCCACAATCGAAATGGTGACGGCCATGGTGAAGGAGGCGAAGAGGCCGATCCGCGGATCGACGCCGACGATGATCGAGAACGCAATCGCCTCCGGGATCAGCGCGAGGGCAACGACGAGGCCGCCGAGGACCTCGGTCTTCAGCCGCCGCGGGGAGGCCAAGGTGGCCCGGACGGACTGACGTTCTTCTGGCGTTTGGGCGGGTGCGGGCACGGCGGTTGTCACGGCCACTGCTGGCTCCGTTTCTGATGGGGCGCCGGGGCGCCACGGATCCCGGGACCTGCCCGGGTCTGGCGAATGCTTGAATGCGTCGATTACGGGCGCCTCACTGCGCCTGAGAAGAGCGGGACGGCTTGGCCATCACACCGCGTTACCACCAACTCTACCCTAACGTGATGGTAGAGTTGAACGTCGAACGGACGGAGACCTTCATGACGGCCAACAGCACCACCATGCACATCGGCGAACTGGCGGAACGCACGGGCCTGTCCCTGCGCACCATCCGGCACTACGACGACGTCGGCCTGCTGCCCGCGTCCGCCCGCACCGATGGCGGCTTCCGCGTCTATTCGGAGGCCGACGCCGAACGGCTGATGGTGATCAAGCAGATGAAACCGCTCGGATTTTCCCTGGAGGAAATGGCTGAGATCCTGGCCCTGCTCGGCGCGGACACCCCCGCCGCCACCACCCCCCTCGCCGCATTTCTGGAGCGCGCCGAAATCCAGCGCGCCAAGATGGCCCGCAACCTCGCCCAGGCGGACGAGTTCATCGCCATGCTGGGCCGCAGGACCGCCTAGCCCCGCCTGACACACTCCCCGCCCCCCCGGTCACAAAGTGGCCCCGCGGGCGCGCCGAATGGCACCATTCTTGGATGCTTGAGGCAACTAAATCTTCAGACTCCCGCGCCGACGCGGACACCCCGGCCAATCCCGCCCTCGCCGCCGAGGCCCGGATCGCCCGCATCGCCGTTACGGTCTTCCCGCTCCTGGTGGTGGTGGCCGGCGTCGTGGGCTTCTTGGCACCGGGCGCCTTCAAGCCGCTCGCACCGAGCGTCCCGTATCTGCTCGGCATCATCATGTTCTGCATGGGGCTGACCCTCACTCCGCCGGATTTTGCCTCCGTGGCGAAGCGGCCGTGGGCCGTGGTGCTGGGCATCGTGGCGCACTACGTCATCATGCCGGGGGCCGGCTGGCTGATCGCTCAGGCGCTGCACCTCGAGCCGGAACTCGCCGTCGGCGTCATCCTGGTGGGCTGCGCGCCGTCGGGCACCGCCTCGAACGTGATGGCCTTCCTGGCCAAGGGCGACGTCGCCCTTTCGGTTGCCGTCGCCTCCGTCTCGACGCTGATCGCCCCGGTTGTCACTCCCCTGCTGGTGCTGTTCCTGGCCGGTTCCTACCTGCAGATCGACGCCGCCGGAATGGTGCTGGACATCGTCAAGACCGTGCTGCTGCCCGTGGTCGCGGGCCTGCTGGCGCGACTGTTCCTCAAGCGCGCGGTGGCCAAGGTCCTCCCGGCCCTGCCGTGGGCCTCGGCAGTGGTGATCTCCCTGATCGTGGCGATCGTGGTGGCCGGCAGCGCAAGCAAGATCGTCGCCGCCGGCGGCATCGTCTTCCTCGCCGTGGTCCTGCACAACGGCTTCGGCCTGGGCCTCGGCTATCTCGCCGGCAAGCTGGGCCGCCTGGACGACAAGGCCCGCCGCGCCCTGGCGTTCGAGGTGGGCATGCAGAACTCCGGCCTGGCCGCGACGCTGGCCACCGCGCACTTCAGCGCCCTGGCCGCCCTGCCCTCGGCCGTGTTCTCGCTGTGGCACAACGTCTCGGGGGCCATCGTGGCCGCCTGGCTGGCGCGCCGTCCGCTGCGCGACGCCTAAGCAGCTTTTCGTTTTACCGGGTGGGGCGCGTCGCTGTGGCGGCGCGCCCCACCCGCATTTCCGGCCTCAGCCGATCCGCGCCGCCTCGTCCAGGGTCCGGGCCTCGAAGTGCTCCAGCATGGGGCGGATCGCGGCCAGCCCGTGGGTAAAGGTTTCCGAGGCGCGCCACTGCTCGATCTGCTCCAGGGACTCCCAGGCGCCGGTGCTGATGAAGCGCTGGCGGACGTCCTCGTCGTGCATCAGCACGGCCTGGGCGCCGGGATAGTCCTCCTGCGTCTTCCTGGCCAGGTCCCGCCAGGCCTGGACGAAGTCGTTTTCGCGGCCGGGATGCACCAGCCAGATCCCCAGGCTGTAGACAGACATGGTCCGCCTCCGTTCTCGATGTGGGGCTGATTCCCCCAGCATCGGACTGGACCGAAGGCGCCGGTAGGGCCGGACTGCCCGCCGGCCGCTACCCGATCAGGGCCAGGACTGCTCCGGCACTGATGGTGCCGCCGGCGTCCGCCCGGACATCGGTGAGCGTCCCGTCCCGGTGCGCGGAGACCTGGGTTTCCATCTTCATCGCCTCGAGGACCACGACGGCGTCGCCGGCGGCGACCTCGGTCCCGGGCTCCACCAGCCACTTCACCACGGTGCCGGCCATGTCGGCGCGGAGTTCGGCCGGGTCGGCATCCCCACGGCCGGCGGAGTCGGCGACGTCGTCGCGGGCACTCACGCCGGGCGCAGCGGCGACGCCGTTCCCGCTGCGCATCCACCCGTCCAGCAGCTCCCCGGGGAGCCCGACGGCGAGGCGCTTGCCGTCCACCTCAACGGTGATGGTGCGGCGCGCGCCCTCGGGTGCGGCCGGGCTGTAGTTGGGGTCGGCCGGGATCCGGTCCGCGAAGTCCGTCTCTATCCAGCGGGTATGGACCTTCAGGGCGTCGGGGGCGGTGAAATCCTCGGCGTCGAGGACGGCTCGGTGGAAGGGCAGCACGGTGGCGACGCCGGTGATCTCCAGTTCGGCGAGGGCACGGCGGGCACGGCGGATGGCCTGCTGCCGGTCCGCGCCGGTGACGATCAGCTTGGCCAGGAGCGAGTCGAACTGCGGTGCCACGATCGAGCCGGCGCGCACC
Organism: Arthrobacter sp. NPDC080082; assembly: GCF_040686595.1. NCBI lineage: Bacteria > Bacillati > Actinomycetota > Actinomycetes > Micrococcales > Micrococcaceae > Arthrobacter > Arthrobacter sp. NPDC080082. Next base: position 25,529 of record NZ_JBFBKQ010000006.1, read on the forward strand.
CCGGAATCGAGCCGGATGCCCTGGCCGGTAGGGCCGTTGAAACCGGTGACGGTACCGGGAGAGGGCAGGAACCCACGGCCCACATCCTCGGCGTTGAGCCGGAATTCGAAGGCGTGGCCGCGGGGTGCCGGGTCGCCGTCGAGGCCCAGCGGCTCTCCGGCGGCGATCCGGAACTGCTCCTGCACCAAGTCCACGCCGGTGGTTTCCTCGGTGACCGGGTGCTCCACCTGCAGGCGGGTGTTGACCTCAAGGAAGGCCACGGTCCCGTCGGCCGCGACGAGGAACTCCACGGTCCCGGCCCCGGTGTAGCGGGCCTCCCGGCAGACGGCCTTGGCGGCGTCGTAGATCTGCCGGGTCTGTTCATCGGTCAGGAACGGTGCCGGGGCCTCCTCGACCAGCTTCTGGTGGCGTCGCTGCAGTGAGCAGTCGCGCGTGCCGACGACGGCCACGTTTCCGTGCGTGTCGGCGAGGATCTGGGCCTCGACGTGGCGGGGCCGGTCCAGGTACCGCTCTACGAAGCACTCGCCGCGACCGAAGGCGGCGACGGCCTCGCGGACGGCGGAATCGAAGGCCTCCTCGACCTCGTCGAGGGAGCGGACCACCTTCAGGCCGCGGCCGCCGCCGCCAAAGGCCGCCTTGATGGCCATGGGCAGGCCGTGCTCCTCGGCGAAGGCGCGGGCCTCCGCCGCTGAGCCGACCGGGCCGTCGCTGCCTGCCACCAACGGGGCTCCGGCCCGGACCGCCGTCTCGCGGGCGGTGATCTTGTTGCCCAGCAGCAGGATGGCCTCCGGCGACGGCCCGATCCAGGTCAGCCCGGCGTCCAGGACGGCCCGGGCGAAGTCTGCATTTTCGGAGAGGAAGCCGTAGCCGGGGTGCACGGCGTCGGCGCCGGACGAGGCGGCCGCGGCGAGCAGCTTGGGGATGCTGAGGTAGGTCTCAGCCGGCGAGTTGCCGCCGAGCGCGTAGGCCTCATCGGCTGCGGAGACGTGGAGGGCGTCGGCGTCGACGTCGGCGTACACGGCCACGGAGGCGAGCCCCGCGTCGTCGCAGGCCCGGGCTATCCGGACGGCAATCTCTCCTCGGTTGGCGATCAGGACCTTGCGCATCAGGAACTCACTTCTGTGTCGGAGACTGTTGGGTTGTCGCTGGCGCTGTCCCTGTCGGCCCAGCGGAAGCGGATGATTCCGCCGATCGGGACCTGCCCGGCCCGGTCAAGGTGCTCGTCGACGACGACGGCGATCACCGGATACCCGCCGGTGACGGGGTGGTCGGCCAGGAAGAGTACGGGCAGGCCCTCGGGCGGGACCTGAAGCGCACCGGAGACGGTCCCCTCGCTGGCCAGTTCCCCGTCCCGGGTGCGGCGCAGCGGCGTACCGTCCAGCCGCATGCCCACGCGGTTGGACTGCGGCTTCACGGTCCACTCCTGGGCGGTGAGGGCGTCCAGGGCGGCCTGGTCGAACCAATCCGAGCGGGGTCCGGGGACGACGTCGAGCACGGTCACGCCCTCATCGGGGAAGTCGGGCTGGATCTCGGGGTGGCCCACCACGCCCGACTCTGCGCTGCCGCCGGCGGCCAGGGCCTGCCCGGCGGCCAGGGGGGCGGGCCCGAGGCCGGCGAGCGTGTCGGTGGAGCGGCTGCCCAGCACCGGCGGGACGTCGACGCCGCCGCGCAGGGCCAGGTAGCTGCGGAACCCGCTGGCGGGGGCGCCGAGGGTCAGGGTCTCGCCGTCGAGCAGCGCGAACGGGGTGGCCATGGGCACGGTCCGGTCGGGCGCCGCGCCGTCGTCACCGGCCGTGATGGTCAGCCCGGCTGGGGCACCGGTGACGGCGAGGACCTGGTCGCCCACGGCGCGGACCTGCAATCCCCCGGCCACCGTCTCGATCACGGCGGCGGACGCCGCGTTCCCCACCAGGCGGTTGGCCCGGCGGAGCGAGGCTCGGTCCAGGGCCCCGGCCGCGGATACGCCCAGGCCGGCGTGGCCGGTGCGGCCCAGATCCTGGATCAGGCTCTGCAGCCCGGGCGAAATGATGCGAAGTCCGGAGGAGGCTTCCTGCGCCGCTGCGTCGGCGGCAACGTCCGCGGCCGGTGCGGATTTGGGGGTGATGTCCAGGCTTTCCCGGACCGCGCGGAACTGGATCCGCTGGCCGGGGGCGGCGAGGGCGGGCTGGTCCCGGCCGAGGTCCCACATCCGGGCGGTGGTGTGTCCGATCAGCTGCCAGCCGCCCGGTGAACGGCGCGGGTAGACGGCGGAGTAGGTGCCGGCCAGGGCGACGGCACCGGCTGGCACGGCGGTGCGGGGCGAGCTGCGGCGCGGCACTTCCAGGGCGGTGTCTTCACCCAGCAGGTAGCCGAAGCCGGGGGCGAACCCGGCGAAGGCCACGGTCCAGAGTTGGCCGGTGTGGGCGGCCACGACACCGTCGGGGCCCAGCCCGGTCAGCCGGGCCACCTCGGCGAGGTCTTCACCGTCGTACACGGTGTCGATGAACACCAGGCCGCCGTCGCGCTGGACCGGGGCGGTGAGGTCGAGTTCCGGGAGGGTGGCGGCGATGCGGCGGGCGGAGGCCGGGGAGTCGGCGGTGACCAGGACCGTCCGCGCGGCGGCCAGCACGTCCACCTGGCCGGGCAGCGGGTGTTCCTGGAGCAGGGCCTGGAGGGCCAGGACGTCTCCGGTGCCGGCGAGTTCGGCGAGGACCGCGCGGGTCCCGGCAGGGCGGACGCCGGCCACCTTGCCCGTTCCGGCCTGCAGTGCCTCCCCCGTTGTCTGGGTCATCACGGGCCTAGACAAATGCGGCGGTGCCGATGCCGGCGTCGTTGAGGGCGGCGCGGACGGCAGCCGACATGGCCACGGCTCCGGGTGAATCGCCGTGGACGCAGATGCTTTCGGCGCGGATCTTCAGGATTGAGCCGTCGATCGCGCGGACGGCGGAGTCCGTGGCCATCCGGAGGACGTGTTCGGTAACCTCGGCGGGGTCGTGCAGGACGGCGTCCCGGCGGGTGCGCGATACCAGGGTTCCGTCGGGGTTGTAGGCGCGGTCGGCGAAGGCCTCCGTGACGGCCCGGAGACCGGCGGCCTCGGCCAGGCGCAGCACCTCGGAGCCGGGCAGCCCCAGGATGGGCAGGCCCGGGTCTACCGACTTCACGGCGTCGACGACGGCTTTGGCCTGGGCGGTGTGCGAGACGATCGCGTTGTAGAGGCCGCCGTGGGGCTTGACGTAGGTGACCTTGCCGCCTTCCGCGGCGGCGAGGGCCTGCAGCGCGCCGATCTGGTAGACGACGTCGTCCGCGAGTTCGCCCGGGTCGATGTCCACGAAGCGGCGGCCGAAGCCGGCAAGGTCGCGGTAGCCGACGTGCGCGCCGATGGTGACCCCGGCGGCGACGGCGTCCCGGCAGGTCTGGCGGATCACGCTGGGGTCGCCGGCGTGGAAGCCGCAGGCGACGTTGGCGCTGGAGACGGAGCGGAACATGGCGGCGTCGTCGCCGAGGCTCCAGCGCCCGTAAGATTCGCCGACGTCGCTGTTCAGGTCAATGGTGTTCAGCCCGGTGGTGGCCATGTGTGATCCTCGTCTCAAGGTTGCTTCCTACCTAGGATGCACCATGAATGAGGATTGTTCAACAATTTTCTATGCGGGTTAGCGCTTTCCCTTTTTGCGGGAGCCCTTGCCCCGGCCCTTGTCCGGGTTCGGGGCGTAGCGCTGGGCAACCTTGGGCTGCTTCACGGCCGGTCCGCGGCGGTCCGGCTTGGGCGCCCGCTTGGGCTTCTCCTGCTGGGCAGAGGGCTGCCGGGAACTGGCGGCGGTGCGTCCTCGGACAATCCCGATGAACTCCTCGATCACCTCGTCCGTGGACTCGCTGGGCCAGGCCAGGGCGATCTGCGTGACGGGAGCTCCGGTGAGACGCCGGGCGACGGTGTCCTTGACGTTGAAGTGCCGCGCCACGGACATCGGCAGGATCACCAGCCCGGCGCCGGAGGCTACCACCTGCAGGGCGGGTTCGGCACCGCCGAGGTCGGCCACGTCCAGGAACGTCTCGGCGGACAGGTCCTCCAGTGCCACCTCCTCGAAGAGGGAGATTTCGTGGCCCTTGGGCGCCACCACCACGGGCTGTTCCTCGTAGAGCGGGATGACACTAAGGCCCTCTCGGTCCACCGGCAGGCGGACGAAGCTCAGGTCCGCGGAGCCGTCGCGCAGGACGGCGAGCTGGGCGGCGTCGTCGGTCATAAAGGAGCCCAGCGGCACGTCCGGCATCCGCTCCTCCCAGCGGCGGATCCATTTGCCGGGCGTCACCCCGGCCACGTAGGCGAAGCGCAGCTCCCGGGGCTGGGGCGCGGACTCGTCATGGGGCTGGGTGGTTTCTTCTGCTGCGGGCACAGCTTCACAGTACCGCCCGGGCCTCCGGCGCGCGGGGGCGGCACCGGGGTCTATCCCGGCGTCGCTCCCGGGAGTGGGTGCATTGGTGCCCCGCGGGCGCGCCGACCGATACCCTTTAACCATGACCTCTGCAAACTCCCAGTCCATGAAGCCGGCCACCGTTGCCAAGAAACTTGGCATCTACCTGCCCGCCACGCCCCAGGAGTTCCAGGATTCGGTCATTACCCGTGAGGAATTCGCCGAGCTCCAGGCCAATCCGCCGGAGTGGCTGGCCGAACTGCGCCGCAACGGCCCGCACCCGCGTCCCGTGGTCGCGCAGAAGCTCAACGTCTCGATCAGCGGCCTGGCCCGCGGCGGCGTCGAGGAAGCGCTGACGACGGCGGAAATCACCGCGCTGCTGCAGGCTCCCCCGGCCTGGCTGGTGTCCGAGCGTGCCACCCACGCCGCCGTCCGCGCCGAGGCCCAGCGGGTCAAGGACGAGGCGGCGAAGAAGGCCGCCAAGAAGGCCCGCACCGAGTAGGACCCGGGCGGCCGTAAGCTGGCCGCGCCCGGCAACCGTCGTCCATTTAGACGGTTGGCCGCACATTCGACGTCTCCGGACGTCGATCCGGCAGGGAACCGTCGAAACGGCGGGCCCAGCCCACACGACCGGCGGGCGCCGGGCCTAGTCCTGGTGCAGCTGGACGTAGTTGCCGCAGCCGTCGTCGAGGATGGCCGTGGTGCCACCGGGACCGTCTGAGGGCTCGGTCAGGAACATGACGCCCTTGGCCGTGAGCCGCTCGTACTCCGCCCGCACATCCGGCACCCCGAACACGATCGCGGGCAGCCCGGCGTCGTGCACGGCGTTCATGTAGGAGGCGCCGATCGGGTTGTCGCTGGGTTCCAGCAGCAGCCCCACCGTGGCCGCACCCTGGGGGTCCTTGATGATGTAGAGATTGTGCTCCGGCATGGCCATCATGGTCTCGAAGCCGAGAATGCCGGTGTAGAACTCGTGGGCCGCGGCCGGGTCCTTGACATGTATACTGCACATTTTCAGTCGCATGGGCCCTAGGCTACGCGGCGGCCGCCGCCCTGGGAACGGGTGCGAGCGGCCCCACTGGGGACTTTGCGCCATTGACGGCCCGGCCCGGATGACCTGCAATGGAAGGAGCGGAACGCACCCGCCCGGGGGTTCCGCGGGAGGTGCGCGATGCCGTTTCCTGCAATGTTTGCCGTGACGGGGCTGTGGCAGTTGCTGGCCCTGACCCTGGTGGTGGCCATGGGCGCCGCCGGGTCCGCCGCTCTGGCCCGCAAGCACCACGCCGACCCCGCGACCCTCCCCGACTCCGTCTTCTGGGACGTCTTCGCCGGTGTGGCCGTGGTGGCGCCCGCGGTCCTGCTGGGCGCCCTCGCCTCGCCCGCGGCGGGTCTGATGCTCGCCGCCGTCGCCATAGCTTCGGCGGTGGCCAGCTTCCGCTGGACCCCGGCGTTCCTGCTCCGGCAGCGGATGAGGCAGGACGGCAGGCGGGCGACGGCTGAGGACGCTGAGGCCGCGGCCCGGCACGGAGAGGTGCTGGCCCGCTGGCAGCGCTACGAGCTGGATCCAGCCCTCTGCATCGACTACCCGCAGCTCAGCGACGCCCGGCACCCGGAGACCTCTGCCCTGTTCAAGGCCATGCGGCGGGCGGAACTGCTGCGGCCCGTTGCCGGCCGCGGCGGGAGCGCAGGTCCCGGCGGGCCTGGCCGGGCGGACGGACCCAGTTACAGCGACGCCGTGGCGCGGCTGGAAACCGCCTTGGCCGAGGCCGAGCGTTCCGCCGGTGCACTCGGCCAGCCACGGCTTTCACCAGGGAGTGCGCAATGACAGACATCACCATCATCGGCAGCGGCAACATGGCCCGGGCCATCGGGCTGAGGGCGGCCGCGGCCGGGGAATCCATCCAGATCCTGGACCGCAGCCCGGACAACGCGGCCCGGCTGGCGGCGGAACTCGGCGCCGACACCAGCTCCGGCGGCCTGGGCGACGTCCCCGAGGGCGACATCGTGGTCCTTGCCCTGTACTTCGGGCCGGCCAAGGAGGTCGCGGCGCACTACGGAGACACCCTCAGCGGCAAGACCGTGGTGGAGATCAGCAACCCGGTGAACATGGAGACCGGGGACTCGCTGCTGGTGGAGCCCGGCACCTCGGCGGCGGAGGAGGTGGCCCGGCTGCTGCCCGGCGCCCGGGTGGTGAAGGCCTTCAACACAACCTTTGCCGGGCCCCTGGCGGAGGGGTCGGTAGGCGGCCGGCAACTGGACGTGTTCATCGCCTCCGACTCGGAGCAGGCCCGCAACGAGGTGGCATCCTTTGCCGCCAAGGCAGGCCTCCGGCCGCTGCAGGTCGGCGCGCTCCGGCACGCCCGCGAGCTGGAGGGGATCCAACTGCTGATGATCGGGCTGCAGATGAATCCGGCTTACGAATCCTTCAACTGGCAGACAGCGCTAAACGTCATCGACTAAGAGGCAAGAGACGCAAACGACGGCGGGCGGCCCGGTCATCAGACCGGACCGCCCGCCGTCGTGGTTCGGGGCCGTAAGAGCTAGAGCTCGACGGTGCCGCTCTCGCCCACGCTCATCCGGCTGTTGGTGACCTTGGATTTGACCCACTGCAGCACGGTGGCCGCGGTGCCGCCCGGGCTGGTCCAGTACTCGGCGGAGTCCGAGTCGACCCGCAGCAGGACCACGCCGGGGGTTTCCGGGCCGTCCGGGAACCAGGCCTCGACGGCCTGGTTCCAGCGGTCGCGGATCGCCTGGCGGTCGGTGACGATCTCCGCGGTCCCGGCCACGGAAACCCACTCGGTGCCCTTGCCGAAGGAGACGTTCACGGCGGGGTTGGCCTTCACGTGGGCCACCTGGGAGGTGTCCTGCGACGTGAAGAACCACATGTCGCCGTCGTTCTCCACGTCCTGGACCGCCAGCGGACGGCTGACCAGGGCGTTCTTTTCGTTGATGGTGGTGAACATTCCAATCCGGGAATGGTTGATGATGTCCGTCACCTTGCTGATGTCCTGCGCGTCCGACATGTGCTCACCTCGTCTTGAGAAGTCCGGAGGGAAGTCCTCCTGCCGCCAGCCTATTGATAAGGGTGCTTAGTTTTCAAGCTGCCGTCCGCGGGAGAGTACCTGGCCGCGGAAGAACTCCGGCCGCAGCCTGGCCATCACCAGCATCAGGACCACGCCCAGCAGGATCACGCCCATTCCCAGGATGAACACCAGGCCCAGGCCGCCGATCGAGGAGCCGGAGCCGTACTCGGGGTCCATCGAGTCGTAGGCGGTCTTGACGAACATGACCAGCAGGATCACGCCGCCCAGCAGGGGTGCCAGGAACTTGAAAAAGAACGAGTGCGCACCGCGGAACGCCTGGGCGCGGAAGAACCAGACGCAGGCCAGGGCGGTGATGCCGTAGTAGAAGCAGATCATCATGCCCAGCGCGGTGATGGTGTCCCAGAGGGCGTTCTCGGACAGGGTGCGGGTGATGACGTAGAAGCCGGCGGCCGCGGCCGCGGAGGCGATCGTGGCGAAGCTCGGGGACTTGTAGCTGGGGCTGATGGTGCCGAACTTTGCCGGCAGCGCCCGGTAGTGGCCCATCGAGAGCAGCGTGCGGGCCGGCGAGACGAAGGTGGACTGCAGGGAGGCCGCGGAGCTGCTGAGGATGGCCAGGGACATCAGGATCGCGAAGGGGCCCATGACCGGTCCGGCGAGGATCGCGAAGATGCTGCCCTGGTTCTCGGGGTTGCCGGCACCCAGGCCTTCCTCGCCGACGCCGGCGAACGCCAGGGTGGCCAGTGCGACCGTCATGTAGATGATCACGATCACCAGGACGGTGACGGTGGCGGCGCGGCCCGGCGTCTTCTCCGGGTTGCGGGTTTCCTCGTTCATCGTCAGGGTGACGTCCCAGCCCCAGTAAATGAAGATCGAGAGTGAGACGCCGGCGGCGAAGGCGGAGAAGGATTCGACGGCGAACGGGTTGAACCAGTCCGGGGCGATCGCGGTGGCGTCGAAGGCGGTGCCGTTGGCCACGTGGCTGAACGCCGCAATGGCGAACCAGCCCAGCACCAGCAGCTGGAAGCCCACCAGGACGTACTGCACGGTCTTGGTGGTTTCCATGCCGCGGTAGGAGATCCAGCAGGCAAGGGCGATGAAGACCAGGGTGGTGGCGATGTTCAGCGGCAGCACCTTGGTCAGGTCGCCCAGTTCGGGGTTGTTGAAGATCTGGGCGAGCATCAGATAGAAGAAGTCGACGGCGACGGCGGCCAGGTTGGAAAGCACGATGATGGTGGCCGCGATCAGGCCCCAGCCGCCCATCCAGCCGATCCAAGGTCCGAACGCCCGGGAGGCCCAGGTGAAGGAGGTGCCGGCGTCGGGCATGGCGTTGTTCAGCTCGCGGTAGCCCAGGGCCACCAGCAGCATGGGGATGAAGCCGACCAGGAAGATCGCCGGCAGGTGGACGCCCACCTCGGAGACGGTGGGGCCGAGCGCGGCGGTGAGGGTGTAGGCGGGGGCGATGCAGGAAACGCCGATGACCACGGCCCCGATCAGGCCCACCGAGCCGGCCTTCAGGCCCTTCTCGCTCAGACCGTGCTGCTGCACGGTGCCGGCGGCGCCGGACGTCGCGTGTTTGATGCTCATGCTTGTGCCTCTCGGGATGGGTCATTCGACGGTGAATGGGACGGGCTCTTGAGCTCGTAGTCGCTGGGGACCACGATCATGGGAACCGGCAGGGCGCGCAGGATCCGGTTGGCGGTGCTGCCCAGGAAGATGGAGCGGTGCCGGGCCAGCCGGCTGGAGCCGATCAGCAGGATTTCGCCGTCCTCCCAGTCGAGCCGGTCCACGGCCTCCTCGACGCTGCGGCCCTGGGCCACGACGACGTCGGAGGGGTGGGCGGCCGCGGCGGGCCCGCCGTCGGCGCCTGGGCTGCCGGACTCCCCCGCAGTGCCGGCGGACGGCAGGGCGGCGGCGAGGTGCCGGGCGGCGTACGCTCGGGCGGCTTCCGCGGCCTCGGCCGAGTCGCCCTCGTCGAGGGTGAGCAGCGAGACGACGCGCAGCGGGACGTGCCGGTTGGTGGCCATCGACACCGCGTAATCCAGCAGTTCCTCGGCGCCGGGCCGGTCGCCCAGCCCGCAGCTGACCCGGGTCAGCGCTTCGCGCCGGTGGTAGCCGTGCGGCGCCAGGGCCACCGGTACGGTGGCGGCGTGCAGCAGGGCGCCGGCCACGGAGCCCACGGTGAACCGCTTAAACAGCCCGTTGCTGGTGGCGCCGATGACCAGCATGTCGGCGCCGAACTCGTCGCAGGCATCGATCAGGGTCTGGGCGTCCGATTCTCCGCTGCGGATATGCGCCGAGGCGGGCACGTCCGCGGGGATCAGCCGCAGCCCCTCGTCGAGCCATTCCTGCGCCTGTTGGTGCAGGTAGTTGTCGTAGCCGGCGGCGGGGGCGTGCGCGGCGTTGAACGGCGCGGCCTCCGGAATGGCGACGACGAGGTCCAGGGCGGCGCCGCGGCCGCGGGCCAGGGAGACGGCCAGGTTGACGGCGTCGCGGCCTCTGGCGTTCGCGGAATATCCCACTACATATCGCATACTGACCGACCTCTCTGGTTGGGTGCTGGACTGGGTCACAAGCTGGGTCACGGGGTGGCGCGCCGGATCAGCGGCCGGCCGGGAGCCGGTCGGCGGCGGCGACGATGCGGGCTGCCACCTGGCGGCCCATCCGGATGGCGCCGTCGACGTGCTGGTATCCCTCGGCCGCGAGGTCGGAGGAGGCCCAGTGGATGGGACCGACGGGGGCGTGCTGGTCCTTGCCGTAGCGGTGCAGGCCGCCCAAGTCGTAGCTGGCGGCATAGGCTCCGCGGGTCCACTCTTCCGAGCCCCAGTCGGATTCGTAGTAGACCTCCGGCTCCAGCGCCTTCGGGCCCAGGAACCCGGCGATCGATTCGAGGATGGCGCGGCGGCGGTCCTCGGCGCTGAGTTCGAACATGGCGTCCGCCTTCTCGTCCGAGACGAAGCCCACCAGGGTCCCGCGGGGGTCCTCGTGGTTGGTGTTGTCGTAGACCTCCTGGACCAGGGCGTCGGCGCCGAAGCAGGTGCCGGAGAGGCCCTCCTCGCGCCAGAACGGCGAGCTGTAGACGGCGTGGACCTTGATGACCAGGCCCAGGGACTGGTGCTGGTGCATCTGGTGCTGGCGGCGCGGCAGCGGGGGGTTGTAGGAGACGCGGGAGTACAGGTTCGGCGGGACGGCCATGATGACGTAGCGCGCGGTGACGGTGGCACGGTCGGAAACCACGGTGGCGGTGTCGTCCGCCCAGGTGATGCTGCGCACAGGGCTGGAGAGGACGACGTCGTCGCCCAGTTCCGCCGCCTGGAGCACGGAGACCTGCTGCATGCCGCCCACCACGCGCTTGTCCAGGATGAAGTCCTCGTCGGTGAGGTGGGTGAAGGAGCCGGCCGACGCTGCCATCAGCACGGCCTGCAGGGCGGAGAACGCGTGTGCCGGCTTGGTGAGCATGCCGCCGGCGATGAAGAGGCCGATGTTGTTGCAGGCTTCCTCGTCGGTGGAGTTCTGGCGGAGCCAGTGGTGGAAGGAGATGGTGTCCAGCTCGCGGGCCTTGGGGTGGGCCCACGGCTCGGTGGGGCCGATCTCGGCGGCGAGGGTGTCCAGCAGGTCGGTCAGCTTGGCCATCTCGGCCGCCGTCGTCTCGCTGACCGGGAAGGTTTCCCCGGTGTAGAGGGTGCGCTTGCCGTCGGCTCCGAGGTAGACGGCCTGGCCGTCGCGGTAGCGGTCGTAGGTTTCGAGCCCGAGTTCGTCCAGCAGTTCCAGGAGGGCGGTCTGGTCCGGGGAGACCCACTGGCCGCCGATTTCCAGCATGGCGCCGTCGATGGTGTTGGTCCAGGTCCGGCCGCCCACGCGGTCGCGGGCCTCCAGCACGGCCACGCTCAGCCCGGCCTTCCGCAGTTCGCGGGCCGCGGTCAGGCCCGCGGGGCCCGCTCCTACGATGGCGACGTCGCGGTCAAATTCCAGCATGATGTCCTCTCCGGGTCCGCTGAGTGATGCGGACCACTAAATGAATGCCATTCATTTAGTGACGACTATAACGCCGGAGGGGCGCGGAGGGAAGACCTCGGCGCAAGGTTGCCGTCGGTGGAATAATCCAGAGGACACCCGCCGGGAGCCTCCCGGATCCGCAGGAAGAGAAGGGCAGGGCATGCCGGCAGCCAGCAACGCCACCACGGAACCGCACCGCCCGGCGGTCTCGCGCCGCCGCGTCGGCCGCCCCGCCGCCGCGGTCCTGGACCAGGACGGCATCACCGCCGCGGCCCTGCAACTGGTGCGCAAGAGCGGCTACGACGGGTTCACCATGGCCGCCCTCGCGAAGACGCTGAACGTGGCGCCGTCGGCCCTGTACAACCACGTCGCCTCCAAGCGCGAGGTGCTGGTGCTGGTGCAGGACCACCTGACCTCGTTCGTCGACGTCTCGGCGTTCGAGACCCTGCCGTGGGAGCAGGCCGTACGGGAGTGGGCCTGGAGCTACCGGGACGTGTTCTCCCGCCACACGCCGCTGATTCCGGTCATTGCCGTGCTGCCGGTGGCGGACGCGCCGAAGACCCTGGCCATGTACGAGGCGGTCAGCGCCGGTTTCCGCCGCGCGGGCTTCCCGCAGGACCGGATTGTCGCGGCCATCGTGGCGCTGGAGTCCTTTATCTTCGGTTCGGCTTACGACGTCACGGCGCCGGCGGACATCTTCGACGCCGGCAGCCTGGCCGCGTCGACGCCGAACTTCACGGCCGCCGTCGCCAGCCTCGGCACGGAAGGCTACGCCAACCAGGCGGACACCGCCTTCAGCCTGGGCCTTGAGGCGCTGATCGCGGGCTTCGGCGCCCTGAGGTCCTAGGCGCAGCCTTCCGGGCGGGCTACTTGGCGTCGAGGAAAACCGGGTTGGTCAGCGCCGCCATGGGACCGAGCTGGAGCGTGGTGCCCATCGCCGTCCCGTTGCTGGCCGTCCCGTCGGGCAGCGGGTGCCGGACCTCCACCCGGATGTATGCCGCGAGCTGCGGCGTCGTCAGCCAGGTGCAGGTGCCCATCCCGGAGGCGGGCAGGGCGAACTGCTGGGTCTGGCCCTCGTCGGTGATGAACCGGACCACGCCGTTGGCGACGCCGGAGACCTTGGCCGTGACGGTGACCCGCGCGTCCGGTGCCGCCGCGATCCGCTCGCCCACGCCGGCGGTGCGGCCGCCGACGGCGACGCCGAAGTCAACGGTGATGTCCGCGGACTCGGCGATCCAGCTGCGCCCGTTGCGGATGCCTTCCAGCACGCCGTCCCGGGACAGCGCCTTCGCGTAGACCACATTGTGCGGGAAGCCGATCACCTGCGGTGCGCTGTGGGCGTCGCTGTTGCCCATGGCGGGCAGCCAGCGGCCGCCGGTGCGGGCCGACTGGGCCAGCATCGAGTCCCAGGTGTTGATGGCGTACTCGTCATCGGCGGTCCACGGGCCGGTCCAGACCTCCACGGCGTCGGCGTCGTCGTAGCCGAACTTCCAGCGGCAGGCCACGTAGGGGCAGTAGGGGTGGGCGGGGACCACCAGGCCGCCGGAGGCGTGGATGTGCTGCGCCTCCTGCTCGAAGCCCTTGTCCCGGGCGCGGTAGCGCCAGTCGATCCAGTCGCCCGGTTCCAGCCCCAGCGCCAGGTAGTGGCCGTTGCGGGTGGTGACCTCCTCACCGGTGAGGATCAGGAGGTCGTTGCCGGCCAGCGGGCCCCAGGCGCCGTGTGAGGCCGGGGTGTTGTGGTCGGTGCTGATCATGAAGTCCAGGCGGCCGGCACGGGCACCCGCGGCGACTTCCCCGGGAGTCCGCTTGCCGTCGGAGTAGACGGTGTGGAGATGCGCGTCGCCGCGGTACCAGCCCGGCCCCTTGCCGGCCACCTGCTGCGGCGGATATTGCGGACGGTAGGGTGCGGCGTCCGGGCCGAAGTCCAGGGTGACAGTGACGGTGTAGTCCATGCCCTGTTCGGCCACCTGGTAGGGGCCGAGCGCGATGTTCCAGGTGCCCTTTCCCACGGGGCCGGGCAGGTAGCCGGGGGTGGCCTCGGCGGCGCTGATGAAGAATTCGGTCCGGAATCCGCCGGACCAGCCACGGAATCCCTTGCCGGAGAGCGCGGTGCCCTTCTCGTCGAAGACGCCGATGTCGCAGGCGTTGTTCAGCAGGCCGGCGGCGACGGAGGGCTTGCTGTAGCTGTAGCTGACGCTGATCTTGTTGACCCCGGCGGGGACCTCGACCGGCAGGTAGACGAAGTCGGCGGCACCGGGATCGAGGTGGCCAGTGAGGGTTTTGGTGGTGGCGCTGCCGTCGGCGGCGGCCGCGAAGTTCATGGGGGCCAGCGTCAGGGCCGCGCCGGTCATGGCGGCGGCGAGGAAGCCTCTGCGGCTGGGAGAAAGAGCGGGGGTGATGGCCTCGTGGGCCTTGCATGGTGAAGTCACGCGGACCATGCTCACGGCGGCAGCTGAACTCCCGGGGGGCACGGGTTGGCCGGGATGTGAACGTCCGCTGGGAATACCGCCGTCGGGTGTCCGGGGCAGTAGCGGAGCTGGCCGCACCTGCGCCTCGGCAAGCGCATTTTTCCATTCACATAGTCTGACTTCGAAGAGTCTCTGACTTCAGCACGTCGCGCCACCTCTATTGCCGCCGGATCGGAACAGAACCTTTGCCCACAAGAAGGACGAACTGGCCAACGGAAAGAAGCTAGTCCTGTGGCCCCGGGCGCCCATGGAGCGACCGCGATCGCCCCCAGCTCGACGTCGTGATCCTGGCCAAGGAGAGGGCGATAGTGCCTCCGGGGCTCCGGGGTCCTTCGTCTGATTCCGGGCCTTCGGACCCTGTCCGGGAAACCTATGCGGGGGTAATTTCACCCCGTTGGGGGACGCTGTTTTTCTTTTGGTGCTCCGCCATCAACATTTCGCGGACAGAAAGCAAACCATGAAGAAGAACCCGGCGCTCACAGCGCTCATCGTCGTCCCCCTCCTCCTCGCCGGCTGCGGCGGATCCACTACCGCATCCTCGGCCCCCAGCCCCAACGGTTCCACTAACGCAGCCCCCGCGGCCGCCGCAGCACCCGCCGATGCCAAGGCCGCCGAGCCGACCGTCGGCACACCGTTCACCGCGGACATGGGCAATGGCAACGTCGCCAAGATCACCATTCTCTCGGCCAAGTTCGTTGATTCGATCAGCACCAACCAGTTCGCCCCGAAGTCCAAGAACGGTAAGTTCCTGCAGCTGGACGTCCTCTGGGAGACCGAGAAGGGCACGACGAGCTCCAATCCGATGTATTTCGACGCCAAAGACGCAGACGGCCGCAAGGCTGACATCGCGATATTCGGCGACGGCATCATCGGCTCCAGTCCAGTTGCCGTCGGCGACAAGAACCGGGGTTTCGTGAATTTCGATGTGGCCCCAGGCCCGATCAAGGTCACCGTCACCAACCCAATCCTCCAGCCAGTCGCGTCCCTGACCGTCTCTCCGTAGGAGTCACGCCCGAGCCGCTACGCGTGGGTAGAGACAAAAAGAACCCCGGTCCTAAGACCGGGGTTCTTTTATGCGTGCGCGAGGGGGGATTTGAACCCCCACGCCCTTTCGGACACTGGCACCTGAAGCCAGCGCGTCTGCCGTTCCGCCACTCGCGCGCAACTTCTTCCGCTCGGCAGTAGTCCGTTTCCGGAACCTCCGCCTCGTGAAAGCAGCGAGATCAAGCATAACGGACACCTGCGGGAAAACACTAATCGGCCGTTTCAGCCCCTCCTGGAGGCGTCCCAAGGGGCCATTTTCGACCGCCGCACACCCGCTTTCCTGGCCCGCGGCCGGGCGGCTGCCCGCCCCGTCCGGCCGCCGTCACACTGCCGCCCTCCCGGGCGTCCGCCCACGTCAGCGCCGGTGGCGACCCTGGGAATAACAGCCCCGACGGCGGGCCGCATTAAGGCCATTCCCAGCCATGGACAGTAGTATCTGATGTAGGAGTGCCCGATCCCGGTGGACTCCCGCGTTAGTTGGAAACCGAGTTCCGGAACAAAACGCTGCCCCGCAGCTGTCAGGAAAGGAGAGGGACCATGGGCTTGCTAGACAAGGTCGAGCGCGGCATTGAAAAGGCCGTCCGCGGCGTCTTCTCCACCGGTTCCCGGGCGCGGGTAGAGCCGGTCGAGATCGCCAGCCACCTCCGCCGCGAGGTGGACGATAAGGCCATCACCATCGCCGCCGGCCGCACCCTGGCCCCCAACGTCTTCGATGTACTGCTAAGCGGAGACGATTTCGAACGGGCCCAGGAATGGGGAACCCCGCTGGCCGAAGAACTGTGCGACGTCGTCATCAACCACGTCCGCAGCCAGGGCTACACCCTGCAGGGTCCCGTGCGGATCAGCTTCCGCCACGACGGCGACCGCAAGGCAGGCGACTTCGACATCAGCTCCCGAACCGAAAAGTCCGGTGGGGCCCCGGCCGCCGGGCCCACGCCGATGCCGGTCACGCCGTCACGCCAGCCCGCGGCGAACCTGCAGCCGGTGCTCGACATCAACGGCCAGCGGTATTCGCTGAATGCGCCCTCGGTCGTCCTCGGCCGCTCCTCGGAGGCGGACATCCTGATCGATGACACGGGCGTCTCACGCCGGCACCTGGAAATCCGGACCGGCCACGGCACGGCCCAGGCCATCGACCTGGGTTCCACCAACGGCAGCTACGTCGACGGACACAAAGTAGTCGGCTCCGCGGAACTCTCCGACGGCGCCACCATCACCATGGGACGGACCAAGATCATCTTCCGCCTTCTGCCCCCCAGCCAGGGCGGCCGCCCGTGAGCGAACTGACCATCACGGCCCTGCGGTTTGGCTTCCTCATCCTGCTCTGGGTCCTCATCTTCAGCATTGTCTCGGCCATGCGGCGCGACCTGATGATCGGCCGGAAGGCCGCCGCCGGTGCCCCCACGGCCCGGCAGGTACGACGCAACCCCTCCCTGGCCGAGCCCGCACCGGCGCCGGTGAAGCAGCAGGCCCGCCAGCTCGTGGTGACGGAGGGTCCCCTCAAGGGCACCACCCTGCCGCTGGCGGCCAGCCCCATCCTGCTGGGCCGCGCGCAGGAAGCCACCCTGGTCCTCGAGGACGACTATGCCTCCGGCCGGCACGCCCGCCTGTTCCCGCAGGGCAGCCGCTGGTTCATCGAGGACCTCGGTTCCACCAACGGCACTTATCTCGCAGAGCAGCAGCTGACCCGGGCCCTCCCGGTGGAGCTGGGTGTCCCCGTGCGAATCGGCAAGACGGTCATTGAATTGAGGCCGTAGCCGTGGCTGCTACCCAAACCCCCGCGAACCAGGCATCTGCCCAGGAGCGGCCGCTCATCATGCGCTACGCCGCGCGCTCCGACGTCGGCCGCGTCCGCTCCAAGAACGACGACTCCGCCTACGTCGGCCGGCACCTCGCCGTCGTCGCGGACGGCATGGGCGGCCACGCCGGCGGTGACGTCGCCTCCGCCGCGACCGTGCTGGACATGATCCACCTGGACCGCGACGATTACGACACCGCGGCCGGCGAGGCGGACACCGTCCTGGCCGACGAGATCCAGACGGCCAACTCCCTGCTCTCCGAGCTGGTCCACATGAACCCGAAGCTCGCCGGCATGGGCACCACCGTGACCGCCCTCCTGCTGGCCGGCGGCAAGCTGCACTTCGCCCACATCGGCGACTCCCGTGCCTACCGGCTGCGTAACGGGGTCTTCGAGCAGGTCAGCGTGGACCACACCTTCGTGCAGCGGCTCATCGACGAGGGCCGCCTCCGCCCGGAGGAAGCCGAAACCCACCCGCACAAGAACGTCCTGATGCGCGTCCTGGGCGACGTGGACGCCAGCCCCGAACTCGACCTGGACATCCTCGACGTCCAGCCCGGGGAACGCTGGCTGCTCTGCTCGGACGGCCTGAACTACGTGGCTGGCCACGTAGTGGAACGGACCATCCGCGAGACGAAGAGCCTGCGCGAATGCGCCGAAACGCTGGTGGACCTCACCCTCGAGGCGGGTTCCCCGGACAACGTGACCGTGGTGGTGCTCGACATCGCCGAGCAGACCGGTGACGACGTCAACACCGCCGCAGTTGAGGTGGTGCTGCCCCGAGCCGTGTCCGCCACCGTGCAGCCCCCCGCCGAGACGACCGACGCCGGCAAGCCCTCCGCCAAGCCTGCTGCCGGCGCAGCCGCCGGTGCGTCAGCCACCGCGGAAACCGATGCGGCCGGCAGCACCTACGCGGCCAGCATGCCCGGTTCCAAAAACACCACCGGCGACGGGGTCAAGGACGGCGACGCCGGAAAGCCCGCGGACGAGCCGTCCCCGGCCACCGACCCCAACCTCGGCGAGCATCTCTCCGCCGAGGTGCTGCGCGAGGAACTGTCCAGCCGCCCGCACGAACTCGTCGGTGCCGCCGCCTCCGCCGCCGAGAGCGGATCCATTCCGTCGATCGCCGGCCGCACCGTGGCCCGACGCGCCGCAACCGTCCTTACCCACAAGGCCGATCCGGCCCGCGAGGAAACCGACGAGATCAAGCCGCCGGTCAAGCGCCGCCGCTGGCTGACCATCTCGATAGCCGCCGCCATCGCGATCGTGCTGGGGCTCGGACTGTGGCTGGGCTACGCCTGGACCCAGACCCGGTACTACATCGGGGAACACAACCAGCACGTGGCCATCTTCAACGGCGTCTCCCAGCAGCTGGGGCCGATTCCGCTCTCCACCCTGGAGACGGTCACCGACATCAAGATGTCCGACCTGCCCGAGTTCTCCCAGCAGCGCGTCCGCCAGACCGTCCCGGCCCGGGACCTGTACGACGCGCAGCGGATCGTGAAGAACCTGGAACGCACAGGCCTGACCTCCCCCGCCGATGAGTGCCTGACGCCCTCCCCCAGCCCCAGCCCCACCGGCACGGTCAGCCCCACCGGATCGGCCAGCCCCAGCGGGCAGGCGACCGCTTCGCCGTCCGGCTCCGCGGCCGCCCCGGCGCCGTCCGGCTCCGCCCGGCCCACCCCCACACCCAACTGCGAGGGATCAAAATGACCCCCATCGATCCCACGCCCAAGCCCCGTCGCAACGTCGAATTGGTCCTGCTGATCCTGGCTCTCCTGGTCGGCATCGGCGCCAACGCACTCGTGGGTGTGGACCGGCAAAAGGCCTTCGACACAGACTTCTGGTTCCAGTCCGGGCTGCTGACCGCCGCCGCCCTGGCCTTCCACCTGGTGCTGCGGTTCCGGGCCAAGTATGCCGATCCGGTAATACTTCCGCTGGTCATTGCCCTCAACGGCCTGGGCCTGGCCATGATCCACCGCCTCGACCGCGTCGGCGAGGACACCGGCAACAACCAGCTCCGGTGGACGCTGGTGGCCATGGCCGTCGCCATCGCCGTCGTATTCTTCCTCAAGGACCACCGCCTGCTGCGGCGGTTTACCTACATCTCACTCGCCGCGAGTGCGGTGCTGCTGGTCCTCCCCCTGGTCCCCGGCATCTCCGCCGGCGAGGTGCTCGGCGCCAGCGTCTGGATCAAGCTGGGCTCGATGACCTTCCAGCCCGGCGAGGTCGCCAAGATCACCCTCGCCATATTCTTCGCCGGGTATCTTTCCTCGAACCGGGACCTCATCCTGCTCGCCGGCCGCAAGGTCGGCCCCGTGCAGTTCCCCCGCATCAAGGACATGGGCCCGATGATCACGGCCTGGCTGGTCAGCATCGGCGTGCTGATCTTCCAGCGCGACCTGGGCACCTCCATCCTGTTCTTCGGCCTGTTCCTGGTGATGATCTACGTCGCCACCAGCCGGATCAGCTGGGTCATCATCGGCGTCGTCCTGATGGTGGCCGGCGGGTTCGCTGCCGCCAAGGTCTTCTCCCACGTGGCGCTCCGGATCGACGGCTGGTGGAACGCGTTCACGGAGGAGGTCTACGGCCGCGAGTTCGGCGGCAGCCGCCAGATTGTCGAGGGTCTCTTCGGCATGGCCAACGGCGGCCTCGTCGGCACCGGCCTGGGCCAGGGCCGGCCCAACCTGGTCCCCTTCGCCAACAGCGACATGATCGTCGCCTCCTTCGGTGAGGAACTGGGCCTGATCGGACTGTTCGCAATCGTGCTCATGTACCTGCTGCTCTTCACCCGCGGCTTCCGCGCCGCCCTGGGCACCCGGGACGCGTTCGGGAAGCTGCTGGCCACGGGCCTGTCCTTCGCCGTCGCGCTTCAGTGCTTCGTCGTCATCGGCGGCGTCACCCGGTTGATCCCGCTCACGGGCCTCACCACGCCGTTCCTGGCCGCCGGCGGTTCGTCGCTGCTGGCGAACTGGATCATCGTGGGGCTGCTGCTGATGATCTCGCACACCGCCCGCGGCCCGGTCGACACCACGCCGCTGCCGCCGGGCCAGGCTCCCGAGACCCGCGCCGACGCACCGGCCGTCCCGCCGAAGCCCGCGGCCGCCCCCGCGCCCCGGCCCGGCAAACCTTCCAGTCCAGACGCTCCGACCGAGGCGGTGACCTCCCTGTGAACCAGGCCATCCGAAACTCCTGGATCGCCGCGATCGCCATGTTCGCGCTGATCTTCGGGGCCCTGAGCTACGTGCAGGTGGTTGGCGCCGACGAACTGAAGGCCAACGCCTGGAACACCCGCACACTGATCCAGAACTACTGCAACGACCGGGGCGCCATCATCGTCGGCGGCACCCCGATCGCCCAGTCCGTGCCGGGCAGTGAAAGCTGCCAGTTCCAGCGCACCTACACGCAGCCGGAGCTCTACGCGGGCGTCACCGGCTACTTCTCCCGGAACTATGGCCTGACCGGCATGGAGCTGGCCATGAATGAGCAGCTCGCCGGCAGCTCGGACCAGCTGTTCCTGGACCGCGTCGGCCAGCTCTTCCTGGGCAACCAGCCCAAGGGCGCCTCGGTGGAGCTGACCCTGGATCCGAAGATCCAGAAACTCGCCTACGACCTGATTCCGGACGGCCAGCGCGGCTCGATCGTGGTGACCAACCCGAAGACCGGCGCCATCCTGGCGATGGTGTCCAAGCCGTCCTACAACCCGAACCTCGTGGCGACGCAGGACAGCGACGCCGAGGCCGCGAACATCACGGCGTTGAACAAGATCCCGGGCATCAACCTGAACCAGTCGGTCAGCGGCCCCACCGGCGCGCTGCTGGCACCCGGCTCGGTGTTCAAGATCATCGACACCGCCGCCGCCCTGGGCTCCGGGAAGTACAACAAGGACAGCGAACTGCCCAACCCGGCGGAGCTGCCGTTTCCCGGCATCCAGTACAAGTTGCCGAACTACGCCGGCGGCAACTGCTACACCAGGGATACGGCGTCCTTCGCGTTCGCCCTGCAGCAGTCCTGCAACACCCCCTTCGCCAAGATCGCACTCGACCTGGGCCAGAAGGCCATCGCGGACCAGGCGGCCAAGTTCGGCTTCGGCCAGGACTTCGGCGACCAGCTGAAGCTGGACTCGGCGAAGAGCTTCTTCCCGACCGAACCGCTGGACGACGCCGGCCTGGCGCAGTCCGCGATCGGCCAGCGCGACGTGCGGGCCACCCCGTTGCAGATCAACCTGATGACCTCGGCGATCGCCAACGGCGGCGTCGAAATGAAACCGAACCTGATCAAGACCCTCCGGGCCCCCGATCTGCGGATCATCAACGAACCGAAGCCGGAGTCACTGCGGACCTCCACGACGCCGGAGATCGCCCGGCAGATCAGCGAGTGGATGGCCAGCGTGGTCAGCGACGGCATCGCCAAGGGCGCGGCCGTTCCGGGCGTCCAGGTGGCCGGCAAGACCGGCACCGCGGAACTCGGCGACGGGAAGAACAACTCGTGGTTTACCGGGTTCGCCCCGGCCAATGACCCGCAAGTGGCTGTCACCATCGTCATGCAAGGCGTGGACATCACCACCGGAGCACAGCTAACCAGTCCTAATGCGAAGAAGATTTTTGAGGCGGTGTTGAACAAGTGAGGCCTTCATCGGGTATCACCCTCGGCGGCAGATTCCAGCTGACCACCCGGATTGCGATCGGCGGTATGGGCGAGGTCTGGAAGGCCAAGGATCTAATCCTCGGCCGGATCGTCGCGATCAAGGTCCTCAAGGAGGAATACACCGGCGACCCCGGTTTCCTGCAGCGGTTCCGGGCCGAGGCTCGGCACACCGCCCTGCTCAACCACGTCGGCATCGCCAACGTCTTCGACTACGGCGAGGAGGAGGGCTCGGCCTACCTGGTGATGGAACTGGTGCCCGGCCAGCCGCTGAGCAGCATCATCGAGCACGAGCAGGTGCTCTCGCCGGAGCGGACCCTGTCGATGATTTCGCAGACCGCGCGGGCGCTGTCGGTGGCCCACGCCCAGGGCCTGGTACACCGCGACATCAAGCCCGGAAACCTGCTGATCACGCCGGACGGCCGGGTCAAGGTCACGGACTTCGGCATCGCCCGCCTGGCGGACCAGGTTCCCCTCACCCAGACGGGCCAGGTGATGGGCACCGCCCAGTACCTGGCCCCGGAGCAGGCCACCGGGCAGACGGCCACCGGCGCCTCGGACATCTACTCCCTGGGCGTCATCGGTTACGAATGCCTGACCGGCCACCGGCCGTTCTCGGGCGAATCGCAGATCGCCATCGCCCTGGCCCAGGTCAACGACGCCCCGCCGCCGCTGCCGGACACCCTGCCGCGCCCGGTCCGGGCGCTGCTGATGTCCATGCTCGCCAAGGATCCAAAGAACCGCCCGGCCGACGCTATCAAGCTGGCCGAAGCAGCGGACGCAATCCGCAACGGTGACATCGCCGCCGCGCACGCAGCGGTCCCCGGCATGCTGCTCTTCGAGGACACCAACGGTCCCGTCACCGCTCCCACGAGCGTCCAGACCGCCGCTACCGGCGTGATCGGCGGGGACAACCGCACCTCGGCCCTGCCCGTCGTCGGGGCCGCCGGTGCCGGCGCCGCCGCGGGGCTGGCCGCCGGTGCCGCGGCCGCCAGCGGCTACGGCGCGCGCAATGCCCTGAACCGGGCCGACGCCCTGGCCGCCGAACGCAACTGGCTGCCGGAGGAGGACGAGGAGGACTACGACGGCTATGAGCCGGAGGAGGAGCCGAAGCGCCGCGGCCGCAGCCCGTGGACCTGGCCGCTGATCGCCCTGATCCTGCTGGTGCTCTTCGCCCTGGTCGGGATCGTGGTCTCGCAGGCCGGCAGCCTGTTCCCGTCCTCCACCGCCACGACGTCGAAGCCGGCGTCCACGACGGCGGCACCGACGTCGTCGACCCCCACGCCGACGCCGACCGTCAGCTCGGCGACGCCCACGGTGTCCACGCCGCCTGCCATCAACCTGGTGCCGGAGTCATATTTGGGACGGCAGTACAACGACGTGCGCAGCCAGCTGATCGGAATGGGGCTGCAGGTCAAGGGCAACCAGGTAGCGGATCCGTCCACGCCCGGCACCGTCACGGACATCAACCCCTCCGGACCGGTGCAGCGCGGTGACGTGATCACGGTGACGTACTCATCCGGTCCCCAGATGGTCGCGGTGCCCCAGTTCAAGCAGGGCGCCAGCGAAACGTCGGTGCAGCAGGCCATCGAGGCCGCCGGTCTGCGCTGGCAGAAGGGCGACCCACTGCCGGGCACCAAGAACCAGCAGGAGGGGACGTTTGTCAGCTCCGAGCCGGCGTCCGGAACCCAGGTCCAGGCCGGGTCGGTCGTGACCTACCACCTGGCTGCCGCCCCGGCGGCGCAGACCCCGTCCCCGAGCCCCACCCCCACCAAGTAGGCCGTTGTGACCACCTCACCCCGAACTCCTTCGCACCGGGAGGACAGCGGCACGGCGAGCACCCGGCGCGTCCTCAGCGGGCGCTATGAGCTGGGTGAGCTGATCGGCCGCGGCGGCATGGCGGACGTGTACCGGGGGCTCGACACCCGGCTGGGCCGGACCGTCGCAATCAAGCTGCTGCGGCCGGACCTGGCCCGCGACCCGCAGTTCCAGGCCCGGTTCAAACGCGAGGCGCAGGCCGTCGCGGCGCTGAACCATCCCTCGATCGTGGCCGTCTTCGACACCGGGGACCATCCCGTCCCCGGCGGCCACGACGATCAGGTCAGGGTCCCGTACATCGTGATGGAGTTCGTGGACGGCAGGACCATCCGCGACCTGATCCGCGCCAAGGACGTCACCATCGACCAGGCCGTCGACTTCGCGCTGGGCGTGCTGTCCGCGCTGGAGTACAGCCACCAGGCCGGTATTGTGCACCGGGACATCAAGCCGGCCAACGTCATGTACTGCCCGGACACTAACAGCGTCAAGGTGATGGACTTCGGCATCGCCCGTGCCATGGCTGATTCCTCGGCCACCATGACCCAGACGCAGGCCGTGGTGGGGACCGCCCAGTACCTGTCTCCCGAGCAGGCCCGCGGCGAGACGGTGGACGCCCGGAGTGACCTGTATTCGGCGGGCTGCCTGCTGTACGAGATGCTGACGGGACGGCCGCCGTTCGTTGGCGACAGCCCGGTGTCCGTCGCGTACCAGCACGTGCGGGAGATCGCGGAGCCGGCCAGCAGCCTCAACCCGGAGGTCTCTCCGGCCTTGGACAGCGTGCTGGCGAAGGCGCTGCAGAAGAACCGGGCAGACCGCTTCCAGGACGCGTCCGCGTTCCGTCAGGCGCTGCGCGCGGCACGCAACGGCGTCGGCGTCGCGGCCCTGCCCAGCAGCGAGGCACCCACCGACCCGACGAACACGGTCGAGTCCCCGGCCGACGTGCCCACGGCGGCGTTCGCCCTGACGGGCGCGAAATTCCTTGACGATGCCCCCACCGGGCGCCTGTCCCTGGACGGGCACGACGACGGCGGGGCTGCGGTCGGTGCCCTCGAGGTTCCCGACAGCGGCGGCATGCCGCTGGACCTGCCAGCCGAACGCGAGCCCAGCAGCCAGCAGAAGTCCCGCCGCCGGATGTGGATTGCGACGCTGATCATTTTCACCCTGCTGGTCCTGGCCGGTGGCGGACTGTGGTTGTACAACATGGTCAACCAGCAGCCGGCGCCGGTGGCGAAGGTCGACGTGCCGTCTGTGGCATCCCTTAGTGAATCCGAGGCGTTGCAGAAGCTCTACAACGTTGGTTTCAAGCCGCAGATCAGCCGCGTTCAGCACGAGACCATTCCCAAGGGAACCGCGGTGGGAACCGTGCCGTCGGCAGGCAGCAGCCTGGAGCGGAACTCGGACATCACGCTGAATATCTCCGAGGGACCCAGCGTCATCAAGATTCCCGCGGACCTGCCCGGCCGGACCGAGGCGGACGCCCGCGACGTGCTGCGGCGGACCGGACTGACGGGCGCGCCAAAGACCACGCTGAATAACAGCGCCACCGTTCCTGCCGGGATTGTCATCACCACCAACCCCGCGCCCGGCCAGAGCGTGGCGGTGGGAAGCACGGTCGAGATCGTCGTCTCCACCGGCAAGGTGGCGGTTCCCCAGCTCGTCGGCCTGCCGCGGGCCGAGGCGGAGGCCGCACTGAAGAATGCGGGCCTAAACGCCAATGTCACCGAGGTGGAGAACTCCCAGGTCGAACCGGGCAAGGTCACGGGCCAGAGCGACGCCGCGGACTCCACCGTGGAGCAAGGCAAGACCATCACCGTGACCGTGGCCAAGGCACCCGCGCCAACACCGACGCCCACGCCCACCCCGACGCCCACCAAAACGGGCAAGGACTCCGGCAACAACAGTTCCGGCGGGCTCCTCGGCGGCCTCTGACCGTGGGTTAGTGCCGGACCGTGCGGGTCAGTGCTTGATCAGCGGGCTCAGCACGGCAGCGCGCTCGGCGGCGCCGGCCATGCCGAGGGACTCAAGCCAGTTTCCCAGCATCAGGTAGCCGCCTTCGGTCAGGACCGATTCGGGGTGGAACTGGACACCGCAGAGCGGTGCGGAGCGGTGTTGCAGGCCCATGACGACGCCGGTGCCGGTCTCCGCGGTGATTTCCAGCTCTGCCGGGATACTCTCGCGAACCGCGGCCAGGGAGTGGTAGCGGGTGGCGGTAAACGGCGAGGGGAGCCCGGCGAAGACGCTGCCGCCTTGGTGTTCCACCAGCGAGGTCTTGCCGTGCATCAGCTCGGGGGCGTGGGTGACGGTCCCGCCGTAGGCCTCGGCCAGGGCCTGGTGGCCCAGGCAGACTCCGAGCATGGGCTTGCTGTGCTCCCCGCACCACTTGATCAGGTCGATGCAGACGCCGGCTTCGGCGGGGGCACCGGGGCCTGGGGAAATCAGCACGCCGTCGCGCGCCTCCGCCATCTCAATCGCCTCGGCGAGCGTGACGTCGTCGTTGCGGACCACCGTGGTCTCCGCGCCGAGCTCCTGAAGGTAGCCCACCAGGGTGTAGACGAAGCTGTCGTAGTTATCCACGACCAGGATCTTGGTTGCGCTCATGGGTGCCGTGCCGTGCCAATCGTTGAATCTGTGAATGGGCCGAATTGCGCCATCCACGGGAAAAGGTACTGAACCATCAATATCAGTACCCCGGCCAGCAGCACCAACGCTGTGACGATGCGCAGCCAGAGGGGGCCGGGGAGGTGGCGGAAAATCCAGGTGTACATGTCTCAGCTGCCCCCTCTGGTCCGCGCCACCTGGGCGGCGATCTCTGCGGGTGGTCCGGCGGACGCCGGCTGCCAGCCCTCCATGGTCGAATAGGCGACGAAACGCTCCTGAGAGCCGAACCGGGGATTGCAGCTGGTGAGGGTGAGGTACCGGTCCCGCGGGGCCACTCCGGGCTGGGAGGGCACCGGAAGCAGCACGTCCACGGCCGTGGGCAGGACAATCCGGCTGTTCCGGAACACGTAGGTGTAGTAGCCGTCGCGGGTCTGGATGTAGATCCGGTCGCCGGGGACCAGGCTGTCGATGGCGTCCAGCACGGCCCCGTGGGTCTGCCGGTGGCCGGCGAGGGCCACGTTGCCCACGCCGCCCGGCATAGCCGTCCCCTCGTAGTGGCCGAGGCCCAGGGAATCCAGCACCGCCGTCGTCGTTCCCTGCACCATAGGCCGGGTGTAGGTCTCACCAAAACGCGGGATATAGACGACGCCGATCGTGCTGCCGGGTGCAGGCTCCCCGGCGACCAGCGGCGGTCCGGGATCCGGCGCGGCAGCGGAGGCTGGCGGGGCCGCGGGCCCGTCGAGGGAACGGGCGAACTCGGCGACGGCGGCCTGCTGGCGGGAATCGGCGTCGACGTTGGTCCACCAGAGCTCCCACGCGACGAACAGGAGGAGCACCACACCGGCGGTGACCAGCAGTTCTCCGCCAATCAGCAGCACCCAACGGCCCGGGGAGCGGCGCCCTTGGTCCTTTGGCGTTGCGCGCGTGGCCGACGCGCCCGGTGCGTCTGAAGGGTGTCCGGACTCCGCTTTCTGCAGCAGCACCGTGATTCCTCCCTGGGCATCCGCGGCGTCCGCGCGGTTGTGTTCTGAATAACAGCTAGAATTGTGGGGATTTAAACCCGTCCACGATTGCGTTGTCCGCCGGCTTTTCTTTTTGCAGGATATCAAGTCGCCGTTCGCGCATCGTCAGCCGCCCGCCAAGGAGGACCCGTGCCCGAGTCGAAGCCCCGAAAGAGGTCTGCCGCACCCGAGCAGACTCGCGCCGCGGAGGCCTACAAGCCGAACCCGGTGTGGTTCAAGCCGGTGATGTTCGGCCTGATGATCATCGGCCTGCTGTGGATCATCACGTTTTACATCAGCGAAGGCACTCTGCCGGTCAAGGACTGGGGCGCAGGCAACATCATCGCCGGCTTCGGCATCGCCATCGTCGGGTTCCTGATGACCACCCGCTGGCGCTCCTAGCCCCTTTTCGACCTTCCGGACCGGCACCCTGTGTGCCGGTCCGTTGGTTTAAGGCCGGGCTTCCTCCGGCGCCATTCTTTCCCGGCTATAACGTCAGCGGCTCCCGCTAGGCTCGGAATCATCCCGGACAGGAGAATCCCATGAGTACCGAACCCCTCGCCACCACCGGCGCCACGGCAACCGGCGGAACGGTCATCGGCGACGACGGCCTGGCCCGCCCCGTGTGGGCCTCCTCCGATCCCATGCTCCGGGACTATTACGACACCGAGTGGGGCCTCCCGGTCCGCGATGAACAGGGCCTCTACGAGAGGATCAGCCTCGAGGCGTTCCAGGCAGGCCTGTCCTGGGCAACCATCCTGCGGAAGCGCCCGGCCTTCCGGACGGCTTTTGCCGACTTCCACCCGGACACCGTTGCAGAGTTCACGGAGAGCGACGTCGAGCGGCTGATGCAGGATGCCGGGATCGTCCGCAACCGGCTCAAGATCCAGGCCGCGATTACGAATGCCCGCGCCACCGTTGAGCTGCGGAACGACGGCGGGCTGGTGAACTTTGTGTGGGGCTTCCAACCGGAGTCGACGCCGGAGCCGACGGCGTTGCACCAGATCCCCACCACGTCGCCCGAGTCGGTGGCCCTCTCGAAGGCCCTCCGCAAGCGCGGCTTCGCCTTCGTAGGCCCGACGACGATGTTCGCCCTGATGGAGGCGATCGGCATGGTCGACACCCACCTCATGGACAGCCACCGCCGGGGCAGCTCCGGAGTGTGGCCCCGGTAGAGGGTCTCCGCGTGGCCTGGGCGCTCCGACGCCGCCACCTCAAGCGTTTCTCCCGTGCTTCCAACGCGGCCGCTCGGCACTGAAATCGCTCCCTTTCTTCATCCCCAGCTGTGCACAAGAATCACAAAGTTATCCACAGGCTGTGGATCCAGTGAGTGGATAACCTCGACCATCCCGCAAATTCGGGCCTGCTGGCGGGCTTGAGGGGGTCCGACTGCGAATTACGTCCACCGACTTACAGGACTGTGAGTTATTAACACTGTGGAAACGGCTGTGGATAAGGCACGAGGTTTGTTAGCGGCGATGAGAAAGCCGTGCATGCGTCGGAGCAGCAGGATCTCGGAGATCCACGTGATCCCCACAGGTGGTCACCGGTTAGTCTGCTTGGCCTCACTAGCCGCCTGCCAGCCAACCCATCACCCCGGGCGCTTTATCCACGTCGAGTACCCACAAGTTATCCACAAGTGGGGATAACGGTGACGCTGCCCTCGATTGCGGCGACAACTGGGCCGTAGAGGCGGGGCCGACCGGAGAGTAACTAGGCTGTCGAGTTATTAACACTGTGAAAAAGTCTGTGCATAACCGCTATAAATCTGATCTATACGTCCAGGTCAGGGTCACTTCGGTGGATTCCGGCTTAAATCGGGCTTGCACGCCCACAAGTTGTCCACTTACCCACACTGGATTCCCCAAGAGTTATCCACAGCTGTGGAGGAGCCGGTGTGTAACTGTTACCAAGTGGCTTAATTCCGCCAGCACGGGCGGCTCGAGCGCATCCTCGTTCTTGAACTACAGGGCTGTAAGTTACCAACAGTGTGGATAAGCCCTGTGGAAAAGCGGCCGCCCGGCTTGTGCCGCGTCTGTCCCTCCTGTTGCCCACCCGCACCCGACCGCGGATCCGCTACGCTTCCGGACCATCGCACCCCGGGTCCGAAGTGCCGCGGTCCGAAACCGCCGCGAGAAGGGGAGGGTTCCCAGGCACAGGGACAGCGCCGGGAGGGTGGAGAGGCAGGAATTGATCCACAGCCCTGTAATCAGCAGCGGAGTCCGGTACCGGGACGGTGGGGCCGCACAGCCCGGACTCTGGCAACAAAGGCTGTCGAACCTGTCGTCAGCAGAGAGGCATCGCTGAGACCGCTGCGATTTCGGACCAGCGCATGCCGGGCCTCGGGGGCGCTTGTCTGAAATGGGTGCGAGAAAGAGAGTGGGGTGCGCCTGTCCGAAATCGGCGCGCAAGAGAGGATGCGGCGCGCCTGTCCGAAACCGACGCGCAAGAGAGGGTGTGGAGGCAGCGGGAGCCGCAACAGGAGCCGAAGCTGGACCCAGCCCGGCCGCAGCTACACCGGCAGGGCGGCTGTGGTGGCGGCGCGGACGGCGGTGGCGGCGACCAGCAGGCCCACCACCACGAGAAGGCCCAGGAACTGCAGGACGCCCTGCCGCTGGCCGCGGGGCACGTAGGCGATGGCCGCCGCGCAGAGGGCACCGGTGACCAAGCCGCCGAGATGTGCCTGCCAGGCGATCTGCGGCACCACGAATCCGATGACGGCGTTGATTGCTATCAGGACCCAGAGTTGCCGGGTGTCGCCGCCGCGGCGGCGCTGCACCACCAGCGTGGCGCCAAAGAGGCCGAAGATGGCCCCGGAGGCGCCGACCACACCGGCCAGTTGCTGGCCGGGGACGTACGCCGGGGTGAGCAGGTAGTAACCGACCGAACCGCCGACGGCGGAGATCAGGTAGAGGGCCAGGAAGCGGATCCGCCCCAGCAGGGGCTCCAGCGCCTGGCCAAAGATCCACAGCATGTACATGTTCAGCAAGATGTGGAGGATGAAGCCCTGGGAGTGCAGGAACGCGGAGGTCAGCATCCGCCAGGGTTCGAACGCCCCGAACTCGGGGGTGGCGTAGACCGTGGCGAAGGCCAGGTTCTGATAGACCCAGTCGTTCGGCACGATCCACTGCAGGACATAGAGAACGGCACAGGCGGCGATGATGCCCAGGGTCGCCAGCGGCCGGCCTGCCGCGGCCACCCCGCCGAAGGCGGAGCGGACCTGCGGCGCGGAGCGCTGGGCTTCGTTGACACAGTCAACGCATTGGAATCCGACGGCGGCCGCCCGCTGGCAGTCGGGGCATGCCGGACGCCCACACCGCTGGCACCGCACGTAGGCGGGCCGGTCGGGGTGGCGGGGGCATACCGGCACGTCAGCGGACGGCTCGGCCGACGGGATTCCGTAGCTCATGGCGGAGGCTAGAGCTTTTCGACGTCGATGCTGTTGATGACGACGTCTTCAACCGGACGGTCGCCCATGCCGGTGCGGACACCCTCGATGGCGTCGACAACCTTCTTCGACTCCTCGTCGGCCACCTCACCAAAGATGCTGTGCTTACCCTGCAGCCAGCCGGTGGGGATGGTGGTGATGAAGAACTGGGAGCCGTTGGTGCCGCGGCCCATCTGGATGCCGGCGTTGGCCATGGCAAGCTTGTAGGGCTCGTTGAAGTTCAGTTCCGGGTGGATCTCGTCGTCGAACTTGTAGCCCGGTCCGCCGATGCCGCGGCCCAGCGGATCGCCGGCCTGGATCATGAAGTCCTTGATGATGCGGTGGAAGATCGTGCCGTTGTACAGCGGCGTGCCGGTCTTGTCCTCGCCCGTCTCCGGGTGGGTCCAGGCCTTCTCACCGGTGGCGAGGCCAACGAAGTTGTCCACGGTCTTCGGCGCGTGGTTGCCGAAGAGGTTGACGACAATGTCGCCCATGCTGGTGTGGATGGTTGCTTTTGCAGTTGCGATGGCAGTCATGGGCCTATTCTTCCACGGCGGCCTCCGGCGTACAGGGGCGCGGGCTGAGTTCCGCGCTGGGTGAAATCGCCGCGAAATAAGGGCCGAGAATAGCCGGTGGAGTTCCGGCCACGTAGGCTAACTGCAGAACCGTCACATTAATCGGGAGGTAGTTGTGAAGAAAACGGATCGTATTGCCCGTGAGCTGGAGCACTCGGTGTCCAGCGCCGTGGAAAACGCCAAGGACTGGGCCACCCCCCGGGTGGAGGCAGCCGTTGACTGGGCCGTTCCGCGCTTGCAGCAGGGCCTGGATACCGCTTCCCCGAAGATCCAGGAGGGCCTGAAGTCTGCGGCCCACAACCTGGCCGACGGCGTCGCCACCGTCACTCCCCGCATCCAGGACGGTCTGGCGCAGCTTGCGCCGAAGATCCACGATGCCGTCGACGCCGCCACCCCGCGGCTGCACGACGCGCTGGACAAGGCCACCCCGGTGATCGCCAACGCGCGTGACCGCGTCGTGGTTGAGTACCTGCCGAAGCTCTCGGACCAGATCGGTGCCGCGTCCGACGCCGTTCACCGCACCCTTGAGGGCGCACCGGCCCACGTCGACGCCGTCGCCCAGCGTCTCGCTGACTCCGGCGTCGTACAGAACGTGCAGGAGCAGGCACAGGCTGCCGGCAAGCAGATCAAGGCCGCCGCCTCCGAGGCCAGCCGCGCGGTGACCGGCGAGGTCGCCAAGCAGCAGAAGCCCAAGCACCGCGGATTCCTGATCTTCGGCATCATCACCGCCGCCGTTGCCGCCGGCGTCGCCGCCTGGAAGGCGTCCAAGCCGGTCGAAGACCCGTGGAAGACCCCCAGCCCGGTGAAGCCCGCCACGCCGGCACCGGTTCCGGCCACCACGGTCACCGAGGTCAAGGAAGAGGCGAAGCACGCTGCCTCCAAGGCCGCCGACGCCGTCAGTTCCGCTTCCTCCGCCGCCGCCGACAAGCTTGGTGACGCAGCGTCCAAGGTCGGCGACGCCGCCAAGGAAGCCACCGACGCCGCCGCCAGCAAGGCTGACGAAGCGGCCAAGGAGGCCGAGAAGTCCGATGCCAATAAGAAGGTCGCCACGGACGCCAAGACCGCGATGAACAACATTGCGGCCAGCCTGAACGACGAGGGCAAGACCAAGTAAGCACCGCTGCCGCCGTCCAGTTGGCGGCCGCGGCCACACAGGGAGGGTCACCGCCACGGGCGGGGCCCTCCCTTTGTTATTCCGATCTGTGCCGACCAGCCCGGGGTCCCAACCCGCCCGGATGCTAAATTTGGGGGGATGTCACGCGAAGAGTCCCAGCTGGGTTCCCCCGACGATGCAGCGCTGCCGCCTGCCGTCTCCATCGTCATCCCGGCGTACAACGAGGAAAGCGTGATCCGGCAGTGTCTCATCGCTGCCGTCTACCAGTCGGTTCCGGCGCAGGAGATCATCGTCGTGGACAACATGTCCAAGGACCGGACCGCCGAAATCGTCGCGCAGATGCAGCTGGAATACCCGGAGAGCCGGATCCTGCTCATGAGCCAGGACAGTGACCAAGGCCTGATTCCCACGCGGAACTTCGGCCTGAACCATGCAACCGGCGATGTGCTCGGACGGATCGACGCCGACTCGGTCCTGGAGCCGGACTGGGTGGAGCAGGTCCAGAAGGCTTTCGCCGACCCCTCAGTCGCAGCCGCGACCGGCCCGGTGGTCTACTACGACATGCCGATGCGCCGCTTCGGGCTCAAGGCCGACGACAAAATGCGGCAGCTGATGCTCAAGCTCGCCAAGCACCAGTACCACTTCCTGTTCGGCTCCAACATGGCCCTGCGCCGCTCGGCCTGGGAAACCATCAAGGACGAAACCTGCCGGGATGAGCGGGACGAGATGCACGAGGACATCGACCTGTCCCTGCACCTTGCCGACCACGAGCTCCGGATACAGTACTGGCCGCAGATGATCTCCGGGATGTCCGCACGACGGCTCGAGGACTCGCCGCGCGACTACCGGTACTACGTCACCCGCTTCGACCGGACCTACAAGGCCCACAACGTCAAGAAGATGGCGCTCAAGGCCCCCATGGTGGTCTTCTTCTCGGTGTACTTCCCGGCCAAGCTGCTGCGTGCCCTGCACACCGTGAACACGGCCCAGCCGGTACGCCGCGGGGGCCAGTAACCCGCAGTTAATTCCGAACGGGCTAGTCCGTGCCGAGCTCAGCAAGACGGGCGGCACTGCGGCGCACGGCGCGTGAGCGGCGCTGGCCGAGGACCACGACGGCGAGTCCCACCAGGATCATGGCCAGCCCAACGTAGGTTCCGGCGGGCAGCTTCTCACCCAGGAACGCCGCCGCCAGCAGGGCGGCACCCGGGATTTCGAGCAGGATGATCATGGACACCAGCAGCGGGCTCATGGTGGCCAGCAGGTGGTTGAAGGCCGTGTGGCCCACCAGCTGGGCGCAGACGGTGATGGCGAAGATGCCCAGCCAGCCGGCCGCCTCGAAGCCGCCCAGGGGCTGTCCGCTGGCCAGCGCCAGGACGGCGACGACAGCGGCACACATGCCGTAGCAGAGGCTGGTGTAGACACCCGTGCTCATGGTCTGCCGTGCCTTGCCGCCGGCGAGGGTGTAGACGCCGGCCAGCATCCCGCCGGCGACGGCCAGAAGGTCCCCGGTGAGGGCCTGCGGGGAGGTCCCCATATCGAACCCGGTAATGGCAACCACGCCCGCGAAAGCCAGGCCCAGCCCGGCCAGGACCTGCCAGCCGTGCCGGACGCCGCGGAACAGCTGGAAGACGGCAATCCAGCCCGACTGCAGGCAGACCAGCGCGGTGGCGGCGGCCACGGAGGTGAGCTGCAGGGAGGTGATGAAGCAGGCGAAGTGCAGGGCGAGAGCGACGGCGGCCGCCAGGGACCAGCGGAACTCGGCGCCGGTGACGCGGCCGAACTGCCGGGGCTGGCGGACCAGCACGGGCCCGGCCATCACCACGGCACCGATGGCGTTCCGCCAGAACGCGATGGCGAGGGCGCTGACGGTGGTGGCGCCCAGGGTGGCGGCGATCAGGGGGCCGGAGGAGGCCACACCAAGGACGCCCAGGGCGGCGAGAAGGAAGGTCACGCCTCAACCCTAATGCGCGCACAGCGGTGGCCAGTGCCGTGACGGAATCCGGGAAAGGGAGGCTTAAAGCAAAAGTCCCGGCCGGCGTTTCCGCTGACCGGGACTTCTCGATGGTGGAGGCACGGGGACTCGAACCCCGAACCCCCTGCTTGCAAAGCAGGTGCGCTACCAATTGCGCCATGCCCCCATCGGAGCAACCCGCCAATCCGGCTAGTCGACCGTGTCGGTCGATTCGCTCCAGATTGCTTTCCGGGCTTCGGCTTCCTGCACTTTCCTGTAGACCAGGACGCCTGCGAGCGTAGCTGCAACTACCAGCAACTTCTTCACATGCACCCCGTTCCGGTCCGCTTGCGCGTTCCTTTACAAGAACCAGTACAGGTTCCGTGGGCGTACCAGGACTTGAACCTGGGACCTCTTCGTTATCAGCGAAGCGCTCTAACCGCCTGAGCTATACGCCCCGATGCCTCATCGGGCCGAGATATGACTTTACAGCACATCCCGGCCCGATCTCAAATCGAGGCATTTACCCGCTAAATCACGGGCAAAACGGGTATTTCTAGTCGTCCGTGAGGGTCACACCGATGCCGCCCACCAGGGTGGCAGCAATGTTGTACAGCACCGCGGAGAGCATCGACAGGGCGGTCAGCAGGACCACGTTGATCACGGCGATGATGACCGCGAAGGAGGCCACCTGGCCCAGCGAAGCTACCTTCTTCAGTTCGAAGCCGCCGCTCTCGGACCCGGCCAGGGTGCCGAGGAGGCCGTCCACCTGATCAAAGATGCCGGTGAGGTCCAGGACGGTCCACAGCACGATTGCGGCGACCACCGTGACGATGCCGAGGGCCACCGAGAGCAGGAAGGACATCTTCAGCACGGACCACGGGTCAACCTTGCTCACCAGCAGGCGGGCGCGGCGCACCTTGGCCTTGGGGGCCGGCTTGACTAGTCCGGGCTGACCGGGACGCGCGCCGGCCGTTTCCGGGCGGCTGGCCTGGCCGGCCGGACGCTGGCCCGGGACCGAGGGGCGCTGCCCGGGGACGGAAGGCCGCTGGCCGGGGGCCGCGGGACGCTGGCCGGAGCCCGCGACGCCGGGACGCTGCTGCGGACGCGACGGCGCATTCACCCGGGGGGCCGCCGACGGCTGCCGTGCGTTGCCGGGGCCACTGCTCGACTTGGGATAGGAGTCGGAATTGCTCACGGGTTACCTCCGGGGTTGTCTTCGTCCAGCTCGGCATCCCCTGATGGCTCATCTGACTCCGGGGCCGGTACTGATGTTGTGTCTCCGGACCCCTCGCGGGCTCCGTTTTCTCCAGCCAACGTTACGTCATCCGGCAGCGTAGCCTCATCTCCGGCGTCGCCCTCGGCTGCTGTTTCCTCGGATTCGAGGCCGCGTTCGCTGTTGCGGGCCACGGCGATGATGCGGTCGTTCTTGTCCGGCTTGGCGAAGATGACGCCCATGGTGTCGCGGCCCTTGGCGGGCACGCCGGCCACGGACGAGCGGACCACCTTGCCGCCTTCCATCACCACCAGGACCTCGTCCTCTTCCTGGACGATCAGGGCGCCGACCAGGTGTCCGCGCTCCTCCTGGTACTTGCCGACCTTGATGCCGAGGCCGCCGCGGCCCTGGAGGCGGTATTCCTCCACGGCCGTGCGCTTGGCGAAGCCGCCCTCGGTGACGATGAAGACGAACGAGCCGTCCTGGACGACGTCGGCCGCGAGCAGCTCGTCGTCCTCCCGGAACTTCATGCCCGTCACGCCGGAGGTTGCCCGGCCCATCGGGCGCAGCGCCTCGTCGGTGGCGGTGAACCGGATGGACTGGCCCTTGCGGGAGACCAGCATCAGGTCATCGGTCTCGGAGACCAGCTGGGCCGAGACGAGCTCGTCGCCGTCGCGCAGGTTGATGGCGATGACGCCGGCGGACCGGTTCGTGTCGTAGTCCTCGAGCCGGGTCTTCTTCACCAGGCCGCGCTTGGTGGCGAGCACCAGGTACGGGGCGTGCTGGTAGTCGCGCAGGTCCAGGACCTGGGCGATGTGCTCGTCCGGCTGGAACGCCAACAGGTTGGCCACGTGCTGGCCCTTGGCGTCGCGGGCGGCCTCCACCAGTTCGTACGCCTTGGCCCGGTACACGCGGCCCAGGTTGGTGAAGAACAGCAGCCAGTGGTGGGTGGTGGTGACGAAGAAGTGCTCGACGACGTCGTCGCCGCGCAGCTGGGCTCCCTTGATGCCCTTGCCGCCGCGCTGCTGGGAGCGGTAGTTGTCGCTGCGGGTGCGCTTGACGTAGCCGCCGCGGGTGATGGTGACGACCATTTCCTCTTCGGGAATGAGGTCCTCGATCGACATGTCGCCGTCGAAGCCCATCAGGACCTTGGTCTTGCGGTCGTCGCCGTGCTTGGCCACGATCTCGGCCAGTTCGGTGCTGATGATTTCCCGCTGGCGGGCCTCGGAGGCCAGGATCTCGTTGTACTCGGAGATCAGGGCCTCGAGTTCGGCGTGCCGGTCCTGGATCTTCTGGCGTTCCAGGGCGGCGAGCCGGCGCAACTGCATGTCCAGGATGGCCCGGGCCTGCAGTTCGTCGATCTCCAGCAGTTCCATCAGGCCGTCGCGGGCGGCCTCGGTGGTGGTGGAGGCGCGGATCAGGGCGATGACCTCGTCCAAAGCGTCCAGGGCCTTGAGCAGGGCGCGCAGGATGTGCGCTTCCTCCTCCGCCTTGCGCAGGCGGTACCGGGTGCGGCGGGCGATGACGTCCATCTGGTGCGTAACCCAGTGGCGGATGAAGGCGTCGAGGCTGAGCGTGCGGGGCACGCCGTCCACGATTGCCAGCATGTTCGCCGCGAAGTTGTCCTGCAGCTGGGTGTGCTTGTAGAGGTTGTTCAGCACCACCTTGGCGACGGCGTCGCGCTTGAGCACGATCACGAGGCGCTGGCCGGTGCGGCCCGAGGTCTCGTCGCGGAGGTCGGCGATGCCGGAGATCTTGCCGTCCTTGACCAGCTCGGCGATCTTGATCGCCAGGTTGTCCGGGTTGGCCTGGTACGGCAGCTCGGTGACCACCAGGCAGGTGCGGCCCTGGAGTTCCTCGACGTTAACGACGGCGCGCATGGTGATGGAGCCGCGGCCGGTCCGGTAGGCGTCCTCGATGCCCTTGTGGCCCAGGATGGTGGCGCCGGTCGGGAAGTCCGGGCCCTTGATTCGCTGGATCAGCTCCTCGAGCAGTTCCTCGCGGCTGGCGGTCGGGTTGGCCAGGTACCACTGCACGCCGTCGGCGACCTCGCGAAGGTTGTGCGGCGGGATGTTGGTGGCCATGCCGACGGCGATGCCCGAGGACCCGTTGACCAGAAGGTTCGGGAAGCGGGCCGGCAGGATGGTCGGTTCCTGGTTCTTGCCGTCGTAGTTGTCCTGGAAGTCGACGGTCTCCTCGTCGATGTCCCGGACCATTTCCATGGCCAGCGGGGCCATCTTGGTTTCGGTGTACCGCGGGGCGGCGGCGCCGTCGTTGCCGGGCGAGCCGAAGTTGCCCTGACCCAGCGCCAGCGGGTAGCGCATGGTCCAGTCCTGGATCAGGCGGACCAGGGCGTCGTAGATCGCGGTGTCGCCGTGGGGGTGGTACTGGCCCATGACCTCGCCGACCACGCGGGCGCACTTGTTGAAGGAGCGGTCCGGGCGGTACCCGCCGTCGAACATCGCGTAAAGCACGCGCCGGTGGACCGGCTTCAGGCCGTCGCGGACATCCGGCAGGGCGCGGCCGACGATGACGGCCATGGCGTAGTCGAGGTAGGAGCGCTGCATTTCGGTCTGCAGGTCCACCTGCTCCACGCGGTCGGTGAGCACATCGGTATCAAGGACGTTGCCTTCTAGCACGGGCTCCGCGCCGGATTCGACGGGAACTTCCGGTGTTTCATCACTCATAGTCTGTATTTTCCGTTTCAGGTATATATCGGTTCCGGGATATGCAGGAGGCGAAGCCGCTAGATATCGAGGAACCGAACGTCCTTGGCGTTCTGCTGGATGAAGTTTCGGCGGGACTCTACGTCCTCGCCCATGAGTACCGAGAAGATCTGGTCGGCCGCGAGGGCATCGTCCATGGTGACCTGCAGCAGCGTCCGATGCTCGGGGTCCATGGTGGTGTCCCAGAGTTCGGTGTAGTCCATCTCGCCGAGGCCCTTGTAGCGCTGGATGCCGTTGTCCTTGGGGATGCGGCGGCCGGCGGCCTGGCCGGACACCAGCTTGGCGTCGCGTTCCCGGTCGCTGTAAACGTAGTCGTGCGGGGCGTTGGACCACTTGATCCGGTACAGCGGGGGCTGGGCGAGGTAGACATAGCCGTTCTCGATCAGCGGGCGCATGTAGCGGAACAGCAGGGTCATCAGCAGCGTGGTGATGTGCTGGCCGTCGACGTCGGCATCGGCCATCAGCACGATCTTGTGGTACCGCAGCTTGGCCAAGTCGAAATCCTCGCCGATGCCGGTGCCGAAGGCGGTGATCATGGACTGGACTTCGGCGTTGCCGAGGGCCTTGTCCAGGCGGGCCCGTTCCACGTTCAGGATCTTGCCGCGCAGCGGCAGGATGGCCTGCGTCTCGGGGTTGCGGCCGCGTTTGGCGGAGCCGCCTGCCGAGTCACCCTCCACGATGTAGACCTCGCACTTCTGCGGATCCTTAGACGAGCAGTCGGAGAGTTTGCCGGGCATGCCGAAGGATTCCAGCGGGCTCTTGCGGCGTGCGTTGTCGCGGGCCTTGCGGGCAGCCATGCGGGCCTGGGCCGCTGAGATGGCCTTGCGGATGACGTCGCGGGCCGGGCCGGGGTTGCGCTCCAGCCAGTCGCCGAGCCCGTCGGTGACCACGCGCTGGACGAAGCCCCTGACCTCGGAGTTGCCCAGCTTGGTCTTGGTCTGGCCCTCGAACTGCGGCTCGGAGAGCTTGACCGAGATGACGGCGGTCAGGCCTTCACGGATGTCGTCGCCGGTGAGGTTGTCGTCCTTTTCCTTGATAATTCCCTTTTCGCGCGCGTAGCGGTTGATCAGGGAGGTCATCGCGGCGCGGAAACCCTCTTCGTGGGTGCCACCCTCGTGGGTGTTGATGGTGTTGGCGTAGGTGTGGACGCTTTCGGAGTAGGCGTTGGTCCACTGCATCGCCATTTCCAAGGCGATGTGCCGCTCGGTGTCCTCGGTTTCGAAGGCGATGACGTCCTCGTGGACGACGTCGACCTTCTTGCCGGAGTTGAGGTGCTTGACATAGTCCAGCAGGCCGTCGTCGTACTGATAGACCACGGTGTGGAATTCGGCCGGAACCTCGCCCTCGGTCTCGACGGCGTCGAGGTTCAGGTCCTCATCAATGGAGGTCTCCGATGCGGCGCGGCGCTCGTCGGTCAGCGTGATGCGGAGCCCCTTGTTCAGGAAGGCCATCTGCTGGAACCGGGCCCGGAGGGTTTCGAAGTCGAATTCCGTGGTCTCGAAGATGCTGCCGTCCGGGTAGAACGTCTGCGTGGTGCCGGTCTCGGAGGTCTCTTCGCCCTTGACCAGCTCACCCTGGGGCTTGCCGCCGTCGGCGAAGGACATCCGCCAGACGTGGCCCTGCCGGCGGACCTCGGTGTTGACGCGGCTGGAGAGAGCGTTGACCACGGAGATGCCGACGCCGTGCAGGCCACCCGAGACCGCGTATCCACCGCCGCCGAACTTGCCGCCGGCGTGCAGGATGGTCATGACGACCTCGACCGTGGGCTTGTGTTCGGTGGGGTGCATGTCCACGGGGATGCCGCGGCCGTTGTCGACCACCTTGACGCCGCCGTCGGCCTGCAGCACGATCTCGATGTGGGTGCAGTACCCGGCCAGCGCCTCATCGACCGAGTTGTCCACCACTTCGTACACCAGGTGGTGCAGGCCCCGGGGTCCGGTGGAGCCGATGTACATGCCCGGACGCTTCCGGACCGCCTCCAGGCCCTCAAGAACGGTGATGTCGCTGGCCCCGTATTCGCGGGGAGTGACCGTTTCGGTGGGCGCGGCCGCCTGGCCGGTTCCGTCCGCGGTGTCCGCTGCCGGGATTTCTGCATTGTCGTTAGCCACAGGCGCTTTCGACTCCTCTATGTTCGTTGAAGGCCGGCCGCGGC
This sequence comes from Arthrobacter sp. NPDC080082, assembly GCF_040686595.1. Taxonomy (NCBI): domain Bacteria; kingdom Bacillati; phylum Actinomycetota; class Actinomycetes; order Micrococcales; family Micrococcaceae; genus Arthrobacter; species Arthrobacter sp. NPDC080082. The sequence continues at coordinate 65,483 of NZ_JBFBKQ010000006.1, forward strand.
CGTCTCCAAGGAAACAGCCGCTGCCAACGGGCACGTCACTGACGGCGCCGGCGGCATGGCTGGCCGGGACCGATTCCACGCAGGAGAAACCGCGTCGGAAACGGACTCAGTCGACGTTGCATCGGCGCCCAGTTATCTTCCCTGATTCTACCGTGTTATAGGGCCGAATCCCGCATTCTGGCGGGGTAAACGCGGGTGTAATTGCCGTTGAGAGGCCACTGGCCCCGCCTGGAATGCTCCCGGGGTGTTCCGGATGGGTTCCTATACCGAACCGGGGCGTCTGAGCGCCCTACACGCCGTTTGTGGATTTTTCAATGGTCTTGGAACAACTGCTTCATACCTTCGGGCGGCGGTGCCGGTGGACGGCATAGGGGTATGGCGCGGCGTGCGGCCTAGCCGTAGGTGTCCCGGGGGCCGCGGCCGTTGACGGTGCGGGCACCCTTCCGCCAGCTGGGGGCCGCGGGGCCGAGGACCTGGATGCTGGTGACGACGCCGTCGCCGAGTTCCACGCGGAACTTCTCCAGCAGGCTCAGGCTGAGCAGGCGCAGCTGGGTGGCCCAGGCGGTGGAGTCGCAGCGGACGTGCAGGGTGGTGTCGGTGAAGCTTTCCGGGGTGCAGTGTGCCGAGATTTCCGGTCCGACCAGCGCCGGCCACTGTGCCATGACCGAGCCGACTGCCACCGGGGAGGTCCAGCCGCGTTCGGCGACCAGCCGACCCACCACCTTACCCAGGCCCAGGGGGTCCCGGCCGCTGCCATGGAACTGGCTGAAGCCGCGGGTGCCGGCGCCGCGGGCGGGTTTCTGGGTACTTCCGGGCTTAGGCGGCGCCTTGCGCCGGATCTCGCCCCGCGCGGCCGCAGCGTCACGCATGCGATTGAGCGCCGCCTGGGCGGCGTCGATGTCGTCGGGGTCGCGGCCGGGCTGCAGCGCGCCGTCGGTGTCCTTATTCATCGCCTGTCACTCGTGGCTTGTCCGGCTCATCGATGCCTCCCGGAATGACCTTTACCCGCCGGCCGGCGAGTTCCGCCGGGATGTCGCCTTCGACGGCGGCGGTCACCAGGACCTGTTCCGCGCCGGAGACTATAGCGGCCAGTTTACGCCGGCGCTGCACGTCGAGTTCGGCAAACACGTCGTCGAGGATCAGGATGGGGGCCGACCCGCCGGTCCGGGCGTCGTCGAGCATGACGTAGTAGGAGGCAAGCCGCAGCGAGAGGCACATGGACCAGGTTTCGCCGTGCGAGGCGTAGCCCTTGGCGGGGGCCTGCCCGAGGGTCAGGTCCAGGTCATCGCGGTGCGGGCCCACCAGGGAGATGCCCCGTTCGAGTTCACGACGGCGGGACGCCGAAAAGGCGCGAATGTACCGTTCGGTGAGTTCCTCCACGGTCAAGCGGCGCAGGTCCTCGTCCTGTTCCGCCGGTGCGGCGGCCACAGCGGATGCCACGGAATCGTAGCCGTCGCCGTCGCCATCGAAGATTCCGTCCAGCGTGGAGCGGTACACCGCGCCGGCTTCCTTGGACCCGTCCGTGAGCTGGGCGTAGGCACTTTTCAGGTGCGGCAGCAGCAGTTCCACCAGCTCCAGGCGCGCATGCAGCAGCTCGGCCCCGGCCCGGGCCATGTGCTGGTCCCAGACATCCAGGGTTGCCTCGTGCCCGGCGGTGAACTTGCCCGCCCGGCCGGATTTGAGGAGCGCGTTGCGCTGCTTCAGGACCCGGTCGTAATCGCTGCGGGTGGCGGCGTGCCGCGGCATGAGGCTGACCAGCAGTTCGTCGAGGAAGCGGCGCCGGTTGGACGGGTCGCCCTTGACCAGGGCCAGGTCCTCGGGCGCAAACAGCACCGTCTGGCAGATCCCCAGGATGTCGCGGGCCCGGACCGGGTTGCTGCGGTTGATCCGGGCACGGTTGGCCCGCCCGGCGTTGAGCTCCAGCTCCAGCACCGTCGACTGCTCGCCGCGGACCAGGCGGGCCCGGATCATGGCCCGTTCGGAGCCGAAGCGCAGCAGCGGGCCGTCCGAACTGACCCGGTGCGAGCTCAACGTGGCGAGGTACCCGATGGCTTCCATCAGGTTGGTCTTACCGATGCCGTTGGACCCCACAAGGACCGTGACCCCGGGCTCGAGGCTCAGGTCAACCTGGGCGTAGCTGCGGAAATCCGTCAGCGAAAGCTTCTCTAGGTACACGCCGGGGTCAGGGTCCCTGAAATTACTTGGCGGGCCGGGTGGCGTGTCCGCCGAACTGGTGCCGCAGCGCGGAGACCATCTTCATCGCCGGGGAGCTGTCCTCGCGGGAGGAGAACCGGGCGAACAGCGCGGCGGTGATGGCGGGGGCGGGAACGGCGTTGGCGATGGCCTCTTCGACGGTCCACCGGCCCTCACCGGAATCCTCGACGTAATCGGAAATCGACTCCAGCCCCGGGTCCTCGTCGAGGGCCTTGACCATGAGGTCGAGCAGCCAGGAGCGCACTACGGTGCCCTTCTGCCAGGCGCGGAAAGTGCCGGGCAGATCGGTGACGATGTCCTTGGCGGCCAGGAGTTCGTAGCCCTCGGCGTAAGCCTGCATCAGGCCGTACTCGATGCCGTTGTGGACCATCTTCGCGTAGTGGCCGGCGCCGACACCGCCGACGTGGACGAAGCTGTCCGCCCGGTCACCTTCGGGACGGAGTGCATCGAAGACCGGCAGGGCGCGCTCGATGTCGGCGGCGTCGCCGCCGGCCATCAGGCCGTAGCCGTTCTGCAGGCCCCAGACACCGCCGGAGACGCCGCAGTCGGCGAAGTGGACACCCTTGGCGGCCAGCGCGGCCGCGTGCTTCTGGTCTTCGGTGAAGCGGGAGTTTCCGCCGTCGATGACCAGGTCACCGGCCTCGAGCTTGTCGCCGAGTTCGGTGATGACGGCGTCGGTGATGTCTCCGGCGGGGACCATGACCCAGATCAGCCGGGGAGCCGGAAGCGCGGCGATCAGTTCGTCGATGGTGGCTGCGTCGGTGACCTCGGGGTTGCGGTCGAAACCGGTGACCTCAATGCCGCCGTTCCGCAGCCTTTCGCGCATGTTGAAGCCCATTTTTCCAAGGCCGATCAATCCAATGTGCACGGGGAACTCTTTTCTGCGCGGTGGTACGGGTAAAGCTGGGAGGCTCAGTTCGGCAGGCGGACGGGCATGACCAGGTAGCGATAGTCGTCCTGGTCCTCGCCGTCGGCGTCTTTCTGGGCCGTGATCATCGCCGGCTTCGGTGCCGTGGTGAAGGAGAAACGCACGAACTTCGTCTCGATGACGCTGAGGCCTTCGATCAGGTAGTGCGGGTTGAAGGCCACGGTGATGTCCTCACCGGTGAGCTGGGATTCGAGTTCCTCGGACGCCTGGGCGTCCTCGCCGGTACCGGCGTCGAGGTGCAGCTGGCCCTGGGTGAACGCGAGGCGGACCGGGGTGTTGCGCTCGGCCACGAGGGAGACACGCCGCACGGCCTCGACCAGCTCCTGGGTCTGGACGGTGGCGTGAATCGGGGTGGAGTCCGGGAACAGCGAACGGATCTTCGGGTAGTCGCCGTCGACCAGCAGCGAGGTGGTGGTGCGGCCGCCGCTTTCGAAGCCAATCAGCCGGCTGTCGTCGTCGGCCAGGGCCAAGTGGATGTCGCCGCTGCCACCAAGGGTCTTGGCCACCTCGTTGAGGGTCTTGGCCTTGACGAGTGCGCTGGTGGAGATGCCCGGGGTGGCGGGCTTCCACGGAACCTCGCGCATGGCGAGGCGGTAGCGGTCGGTTGCCAGGAGGGTGATCAGGTCATCCTCGATCTCCATCCGGACACCGGTCAGGATCGGCAGGGTGTCGTCCTTGCTGGCCGCGATAATGACCTGGGACACCGCCTGGGCGAAGGCGTCGCCGGGGACGGTGCCGCTGATCGGGGGCAGTGCCGGCAGCGGCGGGTATTCGGTTTCCGGCATGGTGGCCAGGTGGAAGCTGCTTCGGCGGCAGGAGAGCGTCACCTTGTTGCCATCGGTTTCGATGTCAACCGGTGCGGACGGCAGGCTGCGGCAGATGTCGGCGAGCAGGCGGCCGGAAACCAGGATGGTGCCCTCGGTGCTGATGTCGGCCGGGATTTCCAGCCGGGCGGAGGTTTCGTAATCGAAGCTCGAGAGGCTCACGGTGCCCGCCTCGGCCTTGAGCAGCAGGCCGGACAGTACCGGAACAGGCGGCCGCGGAGACAAGGACCGGGCGGTCCAGGTCACTGCCTCGGCCAGGACATCCCGCTCGACTCTGAACTTCACGGAAGGGTGCCGCCTTTCATTGCTGCTGACATCGCTGGAACGGACCGGCCGGCGGGTGCCGAAGGCGCCGCCGGAGCTGGTCTGTGGTGGTCATGCGGTTCCCCGGACGACGTGTCCCGGATGCGCCGGGACGGCGCGGGGACACGGTGGGACCGGGGACGGACGCACAGCAGACAGCTTAGCCCCAAGATCCGGGTTCTCCCATCCCCGGCTTACATCGCTGTGGTTTCGGCCGGGCCCTCAGTTCGGCCTGGACCGGGCCGTGGTGGGGTGGAGGGAGATTGTTGTTTGAGGGAATTTCATTTTCTTGGGATTAGTAGTGTTAATAACTGCTGTGGAAACTGTGGATAACCCGGTCCCGGCCCGCAGATCCGCGGTTAAGCCCTGTTCATGAGCTGTGGGTCCGTCCGGTTTTAAACAGGGTGTGGATGGGGACAAGATTTTCGGCCGTTTCGTCGATCCACAGGCGGCTTAAGGGTTTTAAGCCCATTAACCGCCGTTGTCCCCTTAACTATCCACAGGCTTGTCCACAGCCCCCTGTTAATAAGGTATGAGTATGCGGATGCGGGGCTAGGAATTCCGCTGCTGCTGCTTGATCCGGTTGGTCAGTTCGGTGACCTGGTTGTAGATCACCCGGCGTTCGGCCATCAGTTCGCGGATCTTACGGTCGGCGTGGATCACCGTGGTGTGGTCCCGGCCGCCGAGCTCCTGGCCGATCTTGGGCAGCGACATGTCGGTCAGCTCCCGGCAGAGGTACATGGCGATCTGGCGCGCTGTGACCAGGGTCCGGGTCCGGGACTTGCTGCAGAGCTCCTCCATGGTGAGCTTGAAGTAGTCCGCGGTCTGGGTCAGGATCTGCGCCGAGGTGATCTCCTGGGCGCCGTCGTCGGTGATCAGGTCCTTGAGGACCATCTCCGCGAGGGCAACGTCGACCGGCTGCCGGTTCAGGCTGGCGAAGGCGGTCACCCGGATCAGGGCGCCTTCGAGTTCGCGGATGTTGCTGGAGATCTTGGAGGCGATGTATTCGAGGGCATCGTCCGGGGCGGAGAGGCCTTCGCTGAGCGCCTTCTTGCGGAGGATCGCGATGCGGGTTTCCAGTTCCGGCGGCTGGATGTCGGTCAGCAGGCCCCACTCGAAGCGGGACTTCATCCGGTCTTCGAAGCCGGCCAGCAGTTTCGGCGGCTGGTCCGAGGTGATGACCACCTGCTTGTTGTTGTTGTGCAGGGCGTTGAAGGTGTGGAAGAACTCCTCGAGCGTGCGGTCCTTGCCGGCCAGGAACTGGATGTCGTCGATCAGCAGGACGTCGACGTTCCGGTAGGTGGTCTTGAAGCTGGTGCCCTCGTCGTCGCGGATCGAGTTGATGAAGTCGTTGGTGAACTCTTCGGAGTTGACGTAGCGGACGCGGATCCCGCTGTAGAGGCGGCGGGCGTAGTGGCCGATCGCGTGGAGCAGGTGGGTCTTGCCGAGGCCCGAGTCACCGTAGATGAACAGCGGGTTGTAGGCCTTGGCCGGGGCTTCGGCAACGGCGACGGCGGCCGCGTGCGCGAACCGGTTGGAGGAACCGATCACGAAGGTGTCGAAGACGTACTTCGGGTTCAGCCGGCCGAATTCGTGTGAGGTGCTCGGCAGCATTGGCTGCGGCTTGAGTTCGACGGCGGGATCGGCCGTGCGGGTCAGCTCCGGTGCCGCCTCGGGTTCGACGTGCAGGGGCACCAGTTCGGTGTCGACGTCGATTGCGCAGCGGATCTCGTCGGAGAAGACGTCCCGCAGTGCGTCGTCGAGGGCTTCCTTGACCTGGGTCTGGAGCACCTCTCGGGTGAGTTCATTGGGAACGGCCACCAGCAGTGTGGAGCCGATGAGGCCCTGTGCCTGGGCGAGGATGACAAAACCGCGCTGCCTGGGGGTAACCCGGTGGTCGTTTTCCAGGAGGCTGACCACCCGGCGCCAGGAGCTCCCGACGGTGTTGGCGTGGTCGGCTTCGTCTACCGTCATCAATGAATTCCTCAAACCTTGCTTGCTGGCGTTACCGCAGCCGCACCGCCCGGGACTCGATGTGTGGTCCCGGCGTAATCCACAGGGTTGTACACAGACAGTGGATAATGGGCTACTGGGACACTCTAGGGGATGAAAAGCCCAGAAGATAGCTGGGAACTGACCTGTGGATAATTACACCGTTGTGGTTCTCTCCGGGGGCCTGTGATGTGCTTCATCCACAGGCCCGGGGGCAGGTTAGCCACAGCTGGGGATGATCGCCGGCGACCCCTCCGGTTTGACTCTGCAGCCGTTTTTCCCCTAACGTTGTGAAGTCCTTTGTGTCCGCTTTTCGCTTCATTGAAGCTCTCCCAGACGCCTGCGTCACCGGGAGCGGGGTAGCGGCACATACAAAACTTAGCGTCGGCCAGTTCTTCCCCTTTTTTGATCGGGTGGGCGCACCTTTGATCCACTGGAGTAACTAACGTGAGCAAGCGGACTTTTCAGCCGAATAACCGCCGTCGAGCCAAGAAGCACGGCTTCCGCCTTCGTATGCGTACCCGTGCCGGCCGCGCCATCCTGGCAGCCCGTCGTGGCAAGGGCCGCACCGAACTGTCGGCGTAAATACTGACTTATCGGTCATCACCCTTTTGCGAGTTGAGCGGTGCTAGCCACCCGGAACCGTCTGAGGACCTCTACCGATTTTTCAACAACTGTACGTTCCGGCGTCCGCAATGGACGCCGGAACTTAGTGTTATATACGGCAGCTTTACCTGACGGCCAACCTAGCCGCATCGGCTTCATCGTTTCCAAGAGTGTCGGGAACGCTGTTGTCAGGAACCTCGTTAAGAGGAGACTGAGAGAAGCCGGTGCGTTGTCGCTGCGCACTTATCCCGTCGGATTTGCCATCGTCGTCAGGGCCCTGCCCGCGTCGGCGTCCGCCGGCTGGGAGACCCTGCGTAATGACTACGATGCCGCCTTGGGAGCAACCCTCAAGCGGCTGGCCGGCCGCCCGCCGCAGGCCGTTGCCAAGGTTTCGAGTGAGACACCACAGGAAGGGACACCGCGTGCGTAATCGAGATGCCGCCGTCGTCCCCGGTCCTGCACCGCGCGTGTCCGCGGCCGCCGCCTGGTTGGGCCGCGCGCTGTGGCACCTGCCCCGCAACCTGATCATTCTGCTGTTGATGGCCTACCGCAAGGTTGTGTCTCCGCTGTACGGCCAGGTCTGCCGATTCTTTCCGAGCTGCTCCGCCTATGCGCTGGAAGCGGTGACGGTCCATGGGGCGGTCAAGGGCACCTGGCTGGCGGTACGCCGGCTGCTGCGTTGCCACCCATGGAATTCCGGCGGTGTGGACCATGTCCCCGCCGGTCACCGGGAGTGGCCCGCCGGCCACACCCCCCGAATTGTCGTGCTGAACAACCCGGACAAGTACCTGGCGGCACAGTCTGATGGAGAAGGCCGCCCCGCGGCCTGACGAAGAGGAATAACGTATGGACATCTTTGGAGCAATTCTGGCCCCGTTCAAGTGGCTGGTATCGGCCATCATGATCGGCTTCCACGACGGACTGAGCTTCATTGGCCTGCCTGCAGCCAACGGCTGGACCTGGACCCTCTCCATCATCGGCCTGGTGCTGGTCATCCGCGCCGCGCTGATCCCCGTCTTCGTCAAGCAGATCAAGGCCCAGCGCGGCATGCAGCTGCTGCAGCCGGACCTGAAGAAGCTCCAGGACAAGTACAAGGGCAAGACCGACCAGCTTTCCCGCCAGGCCATGGCGCAGGAACAGATGGCGATGTACAAGAAGCACGGGACCAACCCGTTCTCCGCGTGCCTCCCCATGCTGATCCAGATGCCGTTCTTCTTCGCCCTCTTCCAGGTTCTCTCCGGCATCAGCTCCGCCAAGGCCGGAGGCACGGGCATCGGCGCGATGAACATCGACCAGGTCCGGCAGTTCGACGAATCCAGCATCTTCGGTGCTCCGTTGTCCGCCTCGCTGCTCCACGGCGGCGGCGGAAACCAGACCGCAGTCTGGATCCTCTCGATCGTCATGATCCTGGCGATGACCGCCTCGCAGTTCATCACGCAGAAGCAGATCATGGCCAAGAACATGTCTGAAGACGCCATGGCCAGCCCCTTCATGCGTCAGCAGAAGATGATGCTCTATATCCTGCCGCTGGTCTTCGGCGTCGGTGGCATCAACTTCCCCATCGGTGTCCTCATCTACTGGACCACCACCAACCTGTGGACCATGGGCCAGCAGTTCTTTGTGATCCGCCGCATGCCCACCCCCGGTTCCCCCGCCGCCAAGGCCCTGGCCGAGCGCCGTGCCGCCAAGGGCCTGCCCAACCTGCCCCTGCTGGGTGCGAAGAAGGCCGACGCCGAGGCAGAGGCGGAAGCCGCTGCCAGCGCCGCCGTCGCCAAGAGCCAGCGCGTCCAGCCCCAGCGCAAGAACAGGAAGAGGAAGTAATGCCTGCCGAGAGCACCGACCACGCCATTGCCGCCGAGCCGCTGTCCCAGGAAGACGTCCGCGACGAGGCCGCGCCCAGCAACGATGCTGAAGCCCCGGAAGCCACGGATACCGAAGCCGGCCAGCCCGCGGGCAAGAGCAACACCGCCAGCCGCTTGGAGGAGGAAGGCGACGTCGCCGCCGACTACCTCGAGGAACTCCTGGACATCGCGGATATCGACGGTGACATCGACATCGAGGTGCGCAACGGCCGGACCTACATCTCGATCGTGGCCGAGGAGGACAACTCCGGCCTGGAGAACCTCGTGGGCCGCGACGGTGAGGTGCTGGAGGCCCTGCAAGAACTGACCCGTCTGGCCGTCCTCGCCGCCACGGAGAACCGCTCCCGGCTGGTCCTGGACATCAACGGGTACCGCACGGACCGTGCCGGCGACCTGAAGCAGATTGCCGAGGATGCCATCGCTTCGGTCAAGGAGAGCGGTGGTCCGGTGGCGCTGAAGCCGATGAGCGCTTACGAGCGCAAAATCGTGCATGACGCCGTCGCGGACCTAGGCTTCGTCAGCGAGTCCGAGGGCGAGGGTGCCCAGCGGCACATCGTTGTCTCCGCAGAGTGACTCCGCAGAGCAGCATGATGGTGGAGATTACCGCGGCCGAACTCAAGGCCGCCGAAGCGATTTTTGGTGACCGGCTGGACCTGGCCCGGCGCTATGTGGAGCACCTCGCCACGTCCGGTACCGAACGCGGCCTGATCGGCCCGCGTGAGGTGCCCCGACTGTGGAGCCGGCACGTGCTGAACTGTGCCGTGATCGAACGTGAGATTGCGCCCGGCAAACACGTGGCCGACGTCGGCAGCGGAGCCGGGCTCCCGGGGCTATGCCTGGCCATCGCCCGTCCGGACCTTGAACTGACACTCATCGAGCCGCTGGAGCGGCGCGTGATCTGGTTGCAGGAAGTGGTCGATGACCTCGGTCTGGACAACGTCACGGTGATGCGCACCCGTGCCGAGCTGGCCGTGGGACAGGTCGACGCCGACGTGGTCACCGCGCGCGCGGTATCCGCCCTGACCAACTTGGCCGGGCTTACTATCCCGCTGCTCCAGGGCAAGGGTGAAGTCGTGGCCATCAAGGGCCGCAGCGCCGGTGAAGAGATCGAAAAAGCCGCAAAGACCATCCGCAAACTGGGGGGCGTGGACACGTCCGTCGTGGTTGTCGGGGAGGATCTCCTTGAGGAGCCCACCACCGTGGTCCGCATCGTAGTGAATAAGCCCCTAAAGAAGGCGTAGCGTCCGCCCGGCGCCCGCTGTGTTGAGGGGTAAGAGGTTAGGCTAGTTAGCGGCAGTCAACGCCGAGCGAGAGTGAGAGTGTCAAGTGAGCAGTAGCGAAGCCTCCGCGCAACGGATTCCGCCGTTTGTGTCCCTGGGGTCTGCACGATCGTTCATGGCGCCTGCTGCCTCTCATTCCTCCGCCATAAGCAAACCTTCTTTGGTTGCAAGCAGCTCATCTTCCTCGTCGGTTTCACGTGAAACCTCGGCGATGTCTACCGGCAATGTACTGGATTCGATTGATGACTCCAGCCCGATTGCACGGGAACTCGCCCACGAAAACAAACGCCGGGAGCGCCTCCTGGGCCGGCAACTGCCAAAGCCGGAGAAGACCCGCATCTTCACCGTGTCCAACCAGAAGGGCGGCGTCGGCAAGACCACCACCACGGTGAACATCGCCGCAGCGCTGGCCGCGGCCGGGCTCAACGTGCTTGTCATCGACATCGACCCGCAGGGCAACGCCTCCACCGCCCTTGGCATCGAACACCATGCCGATGTCGACAGCATCTACGACGTGCTTATCAACGATGTTCCGTTGCAGGACGTTGTCGCACCGTGCCCGGACATCGCCAAGCTGATCTGTGCACCGGCCACCATCCACCTGGCCGGAGCCGAGATCGAGCTCGTCAGCCTGGTGGCACGGGAGCAGCGGCTCCGCCGGGCGATCGACGTCTACGCCAAGGAACGCGCCAAGAACGGCGAGGAGCGGCTGGACTACATCTTCATTGACTGCCCGCCGAGCCTTGGTCTCCTGACGGTCAATGCTTTCTGTGCCGCCAGTGAAGTCCTCATTCCCATCCAGTGCGAGTACTACGCATTGGAAGGTCTGAGCCAGCTGCTGAAGAACATTGAGATGATCCAGAAGCACCTCAATGCCGACCTGGTGGTCTCGACCATTCTGCTGACCATGTATGACGGCCGTACCAACCTCGCCGCCCAGGTGGCCGCGGAGGTTCGTGAGCACTTCCCCGAGCAGGTTCTGAGTGCCGTGGTTCCCCGCTCCGTGCGCATTTCGGAGGCACCCAGTTACCAGCAGACGGTCATGACCTATGATCCGTCGTCCAGCGGCGCGCTGTCCTACTTGGAAGCCGCCGCTGAAATCGCCGAACGTTAGAATCTTCTCAACAATTGCACTAGCCAGAGCCGGAGCATGCCGCGCTCTTCCAATGGAGGGATTTATCCATGAGCGATAAGCGACGCGGCCTGGGCCGCGGACTTGGCGCACTGATTCCAAGTTCCGCCTCGGCTAACGCCTCCGGAAACGGTGCGGCCCCGTCCCGGCCCGTGGATCTGTTTTTCCCGCCGGCCAGCAAGCGCTCCGGCGAGGCGCCGGCTGTCGAGGAAGCCCCGGTAGAGGCAACCCCTGATGCTGCTGCCCCCGAGTCTGCTGCGTCCACATCTGCTGGGCCGGAGGAGACGACGACGTCCCGACCGGCTCCGTCGGACACGACCACTAAGGCAGCCACCCGGAAGCCTGCCGCCGCGGCGAAGGGTAAGTCTGCCGCCCCGGCTGGTCCGGGCACGTCCGGACGGAATCGTGCGGCCGCATCGAAGGTGGCGGCCGAGGCCCCTGCGCTTGAAGAGTCCGAGCCCGAGCTTCCGGCTGCCGATAACGGCGTGGACCTGGTTGCGGTCCCCGGGGTCCGCTTCGCTGAAATTCCGGTCGGCGATATCCACCCCAACCGCAAACAGCCGCGATCTGTCTTTGATGAGGACGACATGGCGGAGCTCGTTCACTCCGTTCGTGAAATCGGCGTCCTCCAGCCAATTGTCGTCCGAACTTCAACCGAAGAAGGTGGAGAACCCTACGAGCTGGTCATGGGTGAACGCCGGTGGAGGGCAGTACAGGCCGCCGGCCTCGAAACCATCCCCGCAATCGTCCGTGACACCACCGATGATGACCTCCTTCGGGACGCACTGCTTGAAAACCTTCACCGCAGCCAGCTCAACCCGCTGGAAGAGGCCGCTGCATACCAGCAGCTGCTGGAAGACTTCGGTACCACTCACGAGCAGTTGGCGGACCGAATCGGCCGGTCCCGTCCGCAGGTGTCCAACACCCTGCGTCTGCTGAAGCTCCCGCCGTTGGTACAGCGCCGTGTTGGAGCCGGTGTGCTGTCGGCCGGGCATGCCCGCGCCCTGCTGGCACTTCCGGACGCCGCCGCGATGGAACGGCTGGCCCAGAAGATTGTTGCCGAGGGCATGTCTGTCCGGGCCACTGAGGAGGCCGTCACTCTCTACCAGAGCCCCGCTGCCCCGGCCAAGAACAACATCCCCCGCCCCGGTGCACGGCACGAACGTCTGGACTACCTGGCATCGTCGCTCTCGGACCGTCTGGATACCAACGTGAAGATCTCCCTCGGTGCGCGCAAGGGACGCGTCAGCATCGAGTTCGCCAGCGTGGAAGACCTGAACCGCATCATGGATGTGCTGACGCCGGGCAATCCAACCTAGGGTTCTCATTCATCTTCAAGAGGGTCCGTTTCGTGTGAGACGGGCCCTCTTTTGTGTGCCCAGCGCCGGCTGGTTGCTCTACGTGTTCGTGGCTGTTGGGTGGTCATGACGTCCACACTGGGTGCGAATCCCTCGTTCGTACCCTCACCGATGTTGAAGGTGACACCCTGGTGGTAGCGGCGGCACGTCGGTTGGCACAGCCAGTTCAAGGAGTCTTACCTACCGGCCAACGCGCACGCAGTAAGTTGGGTGGTCCTGGTTTGCCTACCGGGGTGGGTGGATGAGGCCACCCAAACTGAGCCGCTTTTGTGGGCGTGCGGCGGCGCGGTGCGGTGTTTGGCGCACGGCCGAGGGGCCTGGGAGTCTGGGTACGCCCCGTCGGCTGCGTGCCAGGCCCGGGAGTCCACGTCCTGACGTCAGACCGGATTGCGGGTTCACCGGATGATGATGACCATAGAGGGCTGCTTAGATCCCCCGGATGTCGCTTTCTAGCCCTCTTCGAGCTGGACGTGGGCGGTGGCGCCTTCCTGCTTCTGCAGCGCTGTACGGTGCCTCCCGAGCCTGCCTGGCGCGCATTGAGTTCCCGGCCGACGGTGGGTCTTCGGACGCATTCGAGGTGATTACAGTCCAACTTTAGGCCCCACCCCAATTCCTTATTCGTCGGTTTGGCCAGCCGAACGCCCGTTGTGTGGCCTCGGCAGGACTCATCTCATGCCACTTAGCTTTGAACTAGTTGTGAGGCGAGGTGTGCGTCTGGTTTTCTTGAGGCGCTTCCGGGTGATTGGTCGCTATTCGCGCTCGGTAGCCTGCGGCAGATTTACTGTTGTTGTTCGGGTGCTCATCCCCTGTTGGGGGCGCCTAGGCGTTTTCAAGTAAGGGGGCCGAAGCGGCGATCACAAGATACTGAGGCAGCAACCAAGGCATCCTTCGGCTTGTCTCTATTCGCGGTTGCTGTTTTCGATGCTGTTTCACGTGAAACAAGCCCGCGCCTATGAGCCTGATCAGTGGTTTGCTTGATAAGACAGGACGTTCCGAGACGTCGGCCGCGATATTCCGACGTAGGTCCTCCCTGAAGGTTTCGAAAGGTCTGCCGGCACGATGGGCTGTTGCCTCCTTGGACAGGTGGATCCACATCTCTGCGTTCCGCAGACAACCTCGGAGTTCCGCGAAGGGTAGGTCTCGACTACAAGCGCACAGGCCGTGGATGAAAAGCCTGGAGCCTACAAATCAATCATGGATCTGTGTACATGTTTCACGTGAAACGGTTTGCGTCGGCTCGGCGCTATTGTCCTGGGGGTCGGGTTCTCGGGCATCAGGCCCCACCGGAGGGCCGAGAAGCCGCACGGGCGCGGAGGCGGGGCCGCCTACTGAGGGTCTCCCGGGATAGCGACGGCGCTACCACTAGCACTGAGGCGACCTGGCTTCAGACTGGGGCCTGTAGGGCGCTCAAGGAGGTGTGCGAGCTCCTGGGCTCGTCCACGCTTTGACGCTCAACCCTGAGTGTTGTGCACTCCTGAACCTATGGGTGCCACCGCGAGTCTGATTAGTGTACTGCGGCATCAGTGGGGTCCGGCTACTGAGGATTGCCTCAGCGACCGAGAGCGGATCCCGCAGGGCATCTTCCGACTAGCCGATTCTCGTCCCGTGCCGCACTCCCCTTGCTTGTTCTCGCCAAAGTGCTCTCGATGGGCTCGGCGGGTGCATCAGTGGCTTGTACAAACTGCCCGTGGCGAGGTCGTGGCCTTTTGTTCTCATGTGCGGTACTGATCTGCGGCAAGCGCCAGGTATCGGGGTCAGCTGCCCAGTCCCGTCTGGTGATGTTCGAAGGGGCGCATAGAGCAGGCAGCCTGGGACAACATGCTCGCTGGAGTCCCATGGCTAGATGATCGCTTGCCGGATAGTACCTAATAGGGAAGGTCTTTTCCGGGCCGCGCGTCGGAGAATCTCCCCTGCGACGACGCACCTCGGACCTCCGGGCTCCGAAACCAAAACCCAGAGCCGGACCCTGGACCCCCGGGCGCCGGAGGCCGGACTGCGGATTGCGGGCCTCGAGATGCCGGCCCCCAGACCCTGGACGCCGGCTCGGGGACGCCGGCCGGGGGAGAACCGAGTGCGCATCTCAGATCCAAGCACGCGGTCGGCCGGGCCACACGGCGGACTCCACACCCCGGAAGCCGGTCCCCTGCCCGCGGCGGCTGAACCCGTGGCCAGGGGCGGATGATATCTGGATGGGAGTTGCTCGTCGGGTTTGTCAGGCATGGCCAATGTCGATACCGGCAAGACGGTGAGCAGGTAACGACGACTAACAGTGTCCAGTCGAAGGGTGGATGCGATCGGTGGTTCGCCACTGAGTCCCCGGGCCCGGGAGTGAGGGTTTAGGGTCGGCGTGAGTGAGTTGAATCGGTACCGGCCGAGAGCGAACTTCGCAGCCATCACCACAGGTTCTGAGAGCCAATTTGCCGGTGGATATTGTTGTGGATAACTTTGTGGAAAGATCGGCGGTCATCGTGGTCTAGATGGTCTCAGATGTGCGCACCCGAGAATATTGCTTGGGGTGAAGTAAGCGGTGGGAGTAGGCGCGACAGCGCTTGTTTCACGTGAAACACTGCCGCCGGGCAGAGTGCCGGCGAATATCCCCAGAACTGGCCGAAATCTCGCCACAAATGGGTTAACTTTCCGCCGGTGGCCCGGCCATCTAACAAAACCAACAACTCCGTTTCTCCACGAGACGGCCCTCTCCTCATCTGCGAGATTGATCCGGGCCGACCCGCCCTCGAGGGGAACTGTTGATGAGGCATCGCGAGGCTGTGGATAAGACTGTGTGCAATCTCTCGATGGACTGTGGATATCGCTGTGGATAGCCACAGTGGATATCCACGTTTGGAGAGGCTCGAGAACGGACATCGTGATTGAAGGCTGGCCCCTGTCCGGGGTGATGTCCACCGTTGTCACCTCGCCAGCGGGCTGATGTGCCGACTTGCGCCGTAGGGTTTTGTTCCACGGGGCTGAGGGATCCGCAGCTAGGGCTGCCGGTGGAACTGCACCGGCACTCCCCCTGTGTCTATGTTGGGAGTTGCCAGTACCGTCGACTGAGCGACGGCAATCTAGTTGGTAACGGCAATGTCCATGAATTCTGAGGCCAATTGGTCGAACTGGTTCCTCTGCGTCCCAGAGTGACCAGCACCAGGTGGTTAGGCTTGGCCCCTAATATGGGACGGCATACTCAGTTCGGTGCGTTGGGGCTCAGGCAAGTTCCGTTGGGATGCGCCGGTCCTGCTGAGGTTCATGGCGCTTCGGGTTAGCCACGACCAGGACGGGCTTCCCCGGAATGGCAGTCGGCCGCTCTCATGGGGGCTTGTCGTGTGTTGCTCAGGATGATCTGGCCCTACGGACGAGTGCCTCGCGCGGGCGCCAGGCCCACACTGATGCCGCTAGGAGAACACTACGTGCCCAACTGGCGCAGCCGACCCTTGGGAGTGATGGGCACCCAGGTGGGATGACAAGCGACCGACCTCGGCTCGGCGTGAATGGAACCATCCTGCAGTCCTCCCCAGAGCGCACTGTGGTTCCGTTCATTCCCTGAATCGGGCGCGTAGCAGGATTTTTCGCGTAGGTCCCTATGGTCAGGTGGGTCCCCGGTGGGAATCGGGTACCCAAGGAACTCATAGACGCCATCGGCTCTAGGGCTCTACAGGCTAGGTATCGATACGAAGATGTTTGGGTCCATCGAACACCTTTACATCGCAGCAGGGCGGGAACAGCGGAGGACGGCCGCGAATGCTCATGCCTCCCAATCCCCGATCCGGCGCCATTCGCGAAGTGCCTGGGCGTACTCGTCCTTCTGACCTGGTCTCTCCGGAGTTCCCCAAATTCACCTGATCATCCCGTAATTGACCATTACCGCTGTCGGTTTGAATACCTGATCACTTCCACCTGACTGCCGGTGTCATGTGCGAACCGTTGTAGGTCGAGGCGGCCCACAACTCGCGACTTTAACGGTCCCTGGGAAGTATCGGGCCTGGATGGGTGTAGCACCCGAGGCAAGGTAGAGGATGGGCTCTTCAGCCTGGGTAGCGCCCTGCCATGCCTCCATGGGCCTCCTTGCTCCTTCGGCTTCGAGGCCGACAGGCGGATCCGAAGCCTAGGAGCCTCGCATCACCCTCGTCGTCTGCTGGGAGGCTCGTTCCGCCGCTCTCGTCGCCCCCCTGGGCATAGGGTTGGGGTGAAGGTGGAGACTGGGAGGGGTTGTGAGGGTTTCACATGAAACAAGGATAGGCCTTGGTCTGAATAGCATCGTCACTCCGGAACCTGATCCCCGGTACCTGCGACCGCGATCTGGTTGCTTTGATGTCATGCCTCCGGAGGTTTACCTCCATAGGCATCCCGCTACCGGCATTGAACGTTTCATGTGAAACAGGTTTATTGAGAGGGATTGGCTCGTCTCTCCGCGCAAGCAACCGCGATGCACACACTGGCCGTGTGTGAGGAGATGGGTGGTGGTTACCCTCTTGACGCAAGAACTAGGGAGAAATGTCGAGCGTCCAAGAGCTGATAGAGAAGAATGTAAACCGTAATAGCTAGAAGAGGGATGATCCGTGTTTTGAATGTGGTTGACTTGGCAGTGTTTGCGGTCGCTGAATCACGGCTTCACTTCTTTGTGAGGCCTGATCATCTCTTTAGAGACTGGAGCAGATGGAACCGCATCAGCACTCCTCCTGGTGGCTTTCGAATCCGATCAAGATGCACGTATTCGGTCCAGCCGTTTCGATCCAGGGCCCTCACCGCAAGGGCAGCTGAGCGTGAATCCATTCTGCGGCGAACTCTCCCTTGGGATGCGGGACTCAGAGAATGCCGCCAAGGGTGCCAACAGCTAGTTCAGGGTGTCTCGAAAAGTAGGCGAACGCACATGTCATGTTTCACGTGAAACAGTGGATGGGCACTCCAGTTCCGGGCGAGTGGTTCCTCCGAAAGGTCGCAGCAATCTAATTTCAGTTGCGGTGAGTCGGTTTTCATCCGCCGGAGCCCAGTGCTGCTACTGCACGTTTCACGTGAAACACGACGGTGTCGGCACTCCGCAGGACGGGTAATAACGCCAAGGCGTTGGACAACTAAATGGATCAATTCCTTGATTCACCGAAAAAATTGACCTGCTTGTCGAGGTACTCCTGGTGACTCTAGTACGCAGCCCCCGTGACATTGGGTTTCTGGGGCTCTAAGGAAATTTACTCTGCATATACCTTCGTATTCGGTTGATATCCAACCGG
Organism: Arthrobacter sp. NPDC080082; assembly: GCF_040686595.1. Taxonomy (NCBI): domain Bacteria; kingdom Bacillati; phylum Actinomycetota; class Actinomycetes; order Micrococcales; family Micrococcaceae; genus Arthrobacter; species Arthrobacter sp. NPDC080082. The sequence continues at coordinate 83,207 of NZ_JBFBKQ010000006.1, forward strand.
TAGAACGCTCACTCTGCTGAGTGAAACCAAGCAGCCAGGAGAAAACAGTCGCGCGAACCGCGATATCTCTCTCATCGGAACAGAAACGAAAGGGCGGCGCTCCCCTAGTGGGGAGAGCCGCCGTCGCCGTGCTGAGACCGGCCAGTGCCGGTCAGGAGAAACTAGGACAGGACGTCCGCGAATTCCTTCTCGAAGTACTGCTTCGGGCGGGCGCCGATGACGCTGCCCTTCACTTCGCCACCCTGGAAGAGGTAGACGGCCGGAATCGAGGTGATGCCGTATTCGGCCGCGATGGCCGGGTTGTCATCGACGTTAACCTTGACCACGTCGACTTTTTCGCTGTACTCGACCGAGATCTCGTCCAGAATAGGGCCCAGCTTGCGGCACGGGCCGCACCATTCGGCCCAGAAGTCGACGATGACTGGCTTGTCGGAAGCGAGCACATCAGTGCTGAAGCTTGCGTCTGTTACGTCTTTTGCGTTGCTCATAACCTTGTCCTTTTCGTGGAGGGGTAGCGTGCTGTTCTAGGCGACCGGGAGGTCTGCGAGGTAGTGCTCGACGTCGACGGCCGCGACACAGCCGGAACCGGAGGCGGTGATGGCCTGGCGGTAGGTCGGGTCGATGACGTCGCCGGCGGCGAAGACACCCTTGACGCTGGTCTTCGAGGACCGGCCCTCGACGGCGATGGTGCCCTCCGGGGTGAGATCCAGCTTGCCCTTGACCAGGTCAGTGCGGGGATCGTTGCCGATCGCGACGAAGACGCCGGTAACGGCCAGCTCGGACTCGGTGCCGTCCAGCAGGTTCTTCACCCGGAGTCCGGTGACCTTGTCACCGCCGAGGACATCCTCGACGCCGGTGTTCCAGACGAAGTTGATCTTCTCGTGGGCCAGGGCTCGGTCGGCCATGATCTTGGAGGCGCGCAGCGTATCGCGGCGGTGAACCACGGTCACGGAGCGGGCGAACTTGGTGAGGAAGAGAGCCTCTTCCATGGCGGAGTCGCCACCGCCGATCACGGCGATGTCCTGATCCTTGAAGAAGAAACCGTCGCAGGTTGCACACCAGCTGACGCCGTGGCCGGAGAGGCGCTTCTCGTTGGCCAGGCCCAGTTCGCGGTAGGCAGACCCGGTGGACAGGATGATGGCCCGTGCGCGGAAGGTCTCCCCCGTCGCAATGGTGACGGTCTTGATGTCGCCGTCGAGGTCCAGCTCTGTGACGTCCTCGAACTGGATCTCCGTGCCGAACCGGGCAGCCTGCTTCTCGAAGTTCTCCATCAGGTCAGGACCCATGATGCCCTCGGGGAACCCTGGGTAGTTCTCGACGTCGGTGGTATTCATCAGTTCGCCACCGGCGGTGACGGAGCCCGCCAGGAGCAGCGGCTTCAGGTTGGCGCGTGCCGTGTACACCGCGGCGGTGTAGCCGGCCGGCCCCGAGCCGACGATGATGACATCACGTACTTCGGACGCGGTGTTTTCTGCGTTGCTCACTGAACGGTGAACCTCTTCCTTTGTCGATGCACCCGCCAGGTTGGCCGGCCACATGGCACAACTAAGCGCACCGGGTGAATATTCCGCGCACGCCTTTGGACGGGGCCTAGCCCCGTCCTTCTAGGGTACCGGTGTGGAGCCGCCGGGACGGCCCGGAACGGCTACTGGACCTTGATCTCCGCGAGCCGCAGGCCGAAACCGTAGCGGGTCTTCGGGGCGGCCAGCTTCGGCAGGTTCTTGATCTGGATGATGACGTACTGCGCGGTCACCGGTTCCTGCAACGGCAGCGTCAACTCCGGCGAGGTGAAGCTGTTGCTGCCCACCAGCTTGGCGCCGTCGAGCGAGGGCTGGTCGGCGGTGTAGACGCTGATGTTGCCGCCGGAGGCACCGAGCTGGCTGAGCGTGACGGAGGAGACCTTGGCCTGGCCCTTGAGCTTGACCACCAGCGGGACGCCGTCCGGAGCGAAGCCGCCCCAGGCGTCGGTGGCGAATTCCATGTCGGACCAGTAGCTGGCGGCGTTGCCGTCGTACGTCTTGACCAGGTCGCCGTCGTAGGTGGCCGCAAAGTCGAAGTTGCCCTGGCGGGACACGGATTCGATCGCCGGCGGAACCGCGGCCGGCGGGGCACTCTGGCTCGTCGATGGCGTGCCGGACTGCTCGGGGGTACCGGTGGAAGTCGAGGTCGTCTTCGCTGCCTGCGGTGTGCCGCCCTTGAAGAGGCCGCCCAGGTTGGTGACCGCGAAGATCAGGCCGATGACCAGGACGGCGGCCAGCAACGCGCCGACCAGCCACCGCATGGAGCGGGGCTCGCGGCGAGGTGCGTCATCGTCATCGTCGTCGTAGTCCCCCGGGCCGTCCGTGGCGGGTTTGCGGGCAAAGGCGGGCAGGGTTGCGGCGGCGCGGCCGGCTGCGGGGCCGGAGGACTTCTCCCGTGCCATCGTGCGCTGGTCCGGGACGGCGTCGTCGTAATCGTCGTCCTGCCACAGGGAAACCTTGGGGTTCGACGGCGTCGGAGCGGACTTCGCGGACTGTGCCGGCTGGACCGGGTTGGCCACGGTCGGCTGCGGCGCGGCGTCCTGCGGTGCGGTCTTCGGGGCCTTCGACGGTTTCGCTGCCTTCGCGGCGGCCGCGCCTGCGGCTGCTCCGGCAACACCTGCGGCGGCGGCCGCTCCGGCTCCCCGGTGCTCCGTCTTCGGCGCTGCTGCCGGCGGGGCGGGGGCCTGCCGCGGCGGAACCACCGGCTGGGTGGCTGGCCGCTGCTGCTGGTCGCCGTAGTTGATGTAGCCGGCGTCGACTTCCTCGTCGTCGTAGAGGCCGTCATAGGTTTCGGGCTCGTTCGACCGGGCCTGGCCGAAGATCTCACTGCCCAGCGTGTCGGTGAAGAACGGCTCCACGTAGGGCGGGTTGGAGCTGACCACGAGGTCCAGCAGGTCCGCCGCGGAGGTGTGGTTGGTGATCAGGTAGGTGGCGTCGTCACTGACTCCGAGGTCCAGGATCTGCACCTGTCCGGGGCGTTCGCCGGTGGCCACCTCGCGGGCGCTCTGGGCCACCTGGTCGGCGTTTCCCGGGCCAGCAACGAGGATGCTCACGGGACGGTTCAGCACCTGGTCCACGCCGTCCAGCACCAGATCCTCGTCATGCGAGGTCAGAACCGTGGCGGTCACCTTGTAGCGGCCGCCGAGTACTGATCCGACATCGATCGGGTGGGACACGTGTTCCTCCTAGGCTGTCCGGAACTGCCGGCCCCGGTGACGTTAACGGTCAACGCCGGCCCCCGGTAAAGCCGGTGGACCCCAGGTCTGCAACTCCCCTTGTTAGTCTTCGATCCTAACTGATGCTGGTGTTGCGCCCGGTGACCACGGCCTCCGTTCGGGGTGCGGCTTACTTTTTGTTGCCCTGCCCGTCCGGGAAGTACGGGTTGCGTCCGGGGTCGCCCTGGTAGGTGCGGCGGCCCGGCAGTGGAATCTCCGTCTGGCCCGCCCCGCCCCGAGACGTGGCGGGCCGTTCCTCCTCGGGGAGGTAGCCGCCGTCGGGGCCCCAGCCACTGGTGTCCTCCTCGCGGACGTCCGGACCCACGCGGAAGGACGCCGAATCGAACTCTCCCGAGATCCGCGGGATGAGACCGGTGTCCAGGGAGGTGGTGGCCCGCTGGGGGACCGTCCGGACCGGTGCGGTCCGTGCCGCCGGAACCTCCCCGGCTACTTCCTCGCCCGAGCCGGAACCAGCCTCGCCCGTGGCGTCCGCCCCTGTCCCTGCGGCGCCTGCCGCACCCGCGGCGGCCGGGCGGCGGCGCAGCCTGCCCAGCAGCGGCTGCAGGAGGTCCTGGAGCTCGCTCACCCGCAGCACCCGCAGCAGCACGAAGTAGACGGCCAGCATGATGGGGCCGACGACGGCGACGGTCGCCAGTGCGGCGATCCGGCCGCTCCAGGCGAAGCCGTCCGGGTTGTAGCTGCCCAGCAGCCAGAGGGCGCCGGTCCCGGCGATAGCCGAACCGAGGGCCGCGTAGCCCATCTTGATGTAGGAACTGGCGACGCGCGGGCCGTCCAGGTGGCCCAGGAGCCGCCGAAGGAAGCCGGCGCTGACGATCACGGAGAGGATGTTGCCGCCGGTGTAGAGGAGTGCAATGGCGAAGATGATCCGGTCGAAGGGCAGGAACTGGATGAAGAAGGCCGCCACCACGTTCACCAGGGCCAGGACCAGCTGGATGTAGAAGGGGGTGCGGGCGTCCTCGTTGGCGTAGAACACCCGCGACATCATGAAGTTGGCGCTCATGAACGGGGTGCTGAGGGCCAGGATGGTCAGGGTCTGGGCCAGCATGACCCCGTCCTGCCGGTCACCGCCGGAGAAGAACATGCCCAGCGGGCCGGCCAGTGCGAAGAGGGCCAGTGCACCGAAGACTGTCGCCACCGCCATGGTGCGCAGGCCGTGGCTGAGCGCGCGGCGGAGTCCGGCCCGGTCCCCGTCCTGGGAGGCGCGGGTCATCCGGTTGAAGAGCACCGTGGCGAGCGAGAGGGCGATGATCGAGTGCGGCAGCAGGTACAGCTGGCTGGCCACCTCCAGCACGGCGTTGCCGGGAAGCGTGGCGGCCGCCTCGGTCTGTCCTTCGGCCTGGAGCCGGAGGCGTTCGGCGCCGGGGATGGTCGCGATGCGCATGATGTAGAGGAAGGCCAGCTGCCCCACAGCCGCCGTCGCCAGCGTCCACACGCTGAGCTTGGCGGCCTGTCCCAGCCCCACCCCGCGCCAGCCGAAACGGGGACGCAGCCCCAGCCGGAGCCGCAGCACGGGGATCATCAGGATGGCCGTCTGCGCCACGACGCCGATGGTGGAGAACCCGGCCACCAGCAACGTCTGGAAGGATCCCCAGTTGTCCAGCGTGTGCGGGTTGGCCTCGTTGGTGCCGAGGATCCAGATGAACATACCGAGGCCGGCGATGGCGACGACGTTGTTCAGGATCGGTGCCCACATGGCGGGCCCGAACGCGCCGTTGGCGTTCAGGACCTGGGTCAGCAGGGCATAGAGGCCGTAGAAGAAGATCTGCGGCAGGCACCAGAACGCGAACGCCACGGCCAGGGACTTCTGCTGCGGTGAATACCCCTGGGTGGTCAGGTCAATCACGGTGGGCGCCAGCAGCGTCACCACCAGCGTCAGGGACAACAGCACGACGACGGCCAGGGTGAGCAGGCGGCTGATGTAGTCGGCGCCGCGGTCCGGGCCCTTGCTGGCCTTGATGATCTGCGGGACCAGGACGGCGTTGAAGACGCCGCCGGCCACCAACAGGAAGATCAAGTTGGGAAGGTTGTTGGCATTGATGAACGTGTCGGTGACCGTCGAGCCGAGGCCCAGGGCCAGCGCCAGCATCCAGGTCTTGGCGAATCCGAGGAACCGCGAGACCAGGGTCCCGGCGGCCATGACGGCGCTGGACCGGGCCTCTCCGGCGCGGGCGGCCTGGGGGGCGGCGGCTTCGGAGGGTGCGGACTTCTCGGGCTGGGGCTGGGCGGCAGACATCATTCTCATCGTCTCACCCGGGCGGCCGAATAGGCGCAACCGCGGCCCGTACGGACGTGGTCCTAGCGGTGGTCGGGAAGGACTTCGCGGGCGAGGTCGGCGATGCGGCGCTCATTGGGGAAGGACAATTTCCGCGCCAGTTCCGTCAGCGGCACCCACGCCACGTCCACGGCTTCCTGGTCGGGATCGTTCTCAATGGTCAGTTCGCCGCCGGTGGCCTGCAACAGATAGTGGTGGACCGTCTTGTGGACCCGGTGCCCGCTGACGGTGAACCAGTAGTCGATGCTTCCCAGCGGGGCGAGGATCTTGCCCTCGATGCCGGTCTCTTCGGCGATCTCGCGGACGGCCGCTTCCTCGTTGCTTTCCTTGCCTTCCGGGTGGCCCTTCGGCAGGCACCACTCGAGGCGGCCGCCGCGGTTGAGCCGGGCGATGATCGCCACGCGCAGTTCGGCGTCGGATGTATCCACCACGACGCCGCCCGCGGAAACTTCCTCCACGGTAGGCAGGGAGGCCTGGCCCGCGTGCTGCTGCGCCGGCGCGACGTTGCCACCGATTGCCGAGGGCAACGGTGCGTTCGTCCTCCTGCCGGGAGCGCTCGGTACGGGGTGGGCCATAAAGTCCACTCTAACTACTCTTGCCCGGACTTGATGACCTAAACGTGACGGGAAAGTGGACGGCGGGAAAATCGGATTCGGCCCGCCCCCGCGGGCCGCCGCGGACGGGCCGGTGTCCCCGGTCCGTCCCGGTGTGGTGCTGGCGGGGATTTCTGACAAGCTTAAGAGACTATGTCGCACCCACATCACCAGACCGAGTCCCACCCCGTCGATTTCCAGGTTGACCCGGTGGTCCTTGAGCTGGGGCGGCGTTTTGCCGACGCCGGCCACGAACTCTCCCTGGTCGGCGGCCCGGTCCGGGACCTCTTCCTGGGCCGTGAATCGCCGGACCTGGACTTCACCACCGACGCCACCCCGGACCAGACCGTCGCGCTGATCAAGAAATGGGCCGACAACTTCTGGGAGATCGGACGCGCCTTCGGGACCATCGGGATGCGCAAGGCCGGTTTCCAGATCGAGATCACCACCTACCGCGCCGAGGCCTACGACCCCGAGTCACGGAAACCTGTGGTGGCGTTCGGATCCTCCCTGACCGATGACCTGCTGCGCCGCGACTTCACCATCAACGCCATGGCCCTCCGGCTGCCCTCGATGGAACTGGTGGACCCGTTCGGCGGGGTCCGGGACCTGCACGCCTCCACGCTGTCCACGCCCGGGTCGCCCGAGGATTCCTTCTCGGACGACCCGCTGCGGATGATGCGGGCCGCCCGCTTCGCCGCGCAGCTGGGTGTGACCGTCCACCCCGACGTCCGCCGCGCCATGACCGCCATGGCGGAGCGGATCAAGATCATTTCCAACGAGCGTGTCCGCGACGAGCTGGTCAAGCTCATCTGCGCCGCCCAGCCAAGGACCGGCGTCGACCTCCTCGTGGACACCGGCCTGGCCGAATACGTGCTGCCCGAGGTGTCCGCGCTTCGGCTCGAATCGGATGAACACCACCGCCACAAGGACGTCTACCAGCACTCGCTGCAGGTCCTGGAGCAGACCGCGGGCCTGGAGACCGGCGCCGAAGGCCCCGTCCCGGGCCCTGACTTCGTGCTGCGGTTCGCGGCCCTGATGCACGACGTCGGCAAGCCGGCCACGCGGCGCTTCGAGGCGGGCGGCGCGGTGAGTTTCCGGCACCACGACATGGTGGGGTCGAAGCTGACCGCGAAGCGGATGAAGGCGCTCCGCTTCGACAACGACACCATCAAGGCCGTTGCGCGCCTGGTGGAACTGCACATGCGGTTCTACGGATACGGCGACGCCGGCTGGAGCGACTCCGCCGTCCGCCGCTACGTTACCGACGCCGGCCCCCTCCTGGAGCGGCTGCACCGGCTGACCCGGTCCGACGTAACCACCCGCAACCAGCGCAAGGCCGAACGCCTCGCCTTCGCCTACGACGACCTTGAGACGCGGATCGCCGAGCTGCGCGAGCGGGAATCGCTGGAGGCGGTCCGCCCGGACCTCGACGGCGGCGCCATCATGGCCCTGCTGGGCCTCAAGCCGGGACCCGTCGTCGGCCGCGCCTACAAGTACCTGCTGGAAGTACGGATGGAGAACGGGCCGCTCGAGCCCGCCGCCGCCGAAGCCAAACTGCTGGAATGGTGGGCGGCGCAGCCGGAATCCGCCGCCGTCGCACCCTCTGAGGAGTCCTAATGCCCGCACCCGCCAACGGCCCCCGCCCCCAGCTCTGGATCCTCCGCCACGGCGAGACCGAATGGTCCAAGAGCGGCCAGTACACGGGCCTGACGGACCTTCCCCTCACGGTGGAGGGCGAGCAGCAGGCCGTGGAGGCCCGCAAGGTCCTTGACGGGGTCGACTTCGACCTGGTGCTCACCTCGCCGCTGCGCCGCGCCCGCCGCACGGCCGAACTGGCCGGCTTCCCCGACGCACGGCTGGAAACGCTGGCGGTGGAGTGGGACTACGGCGACTACGAGGGCATCAGCTCGGACCTGATCCGGAAGGACAACCCGGACTACCTGATCTGGACCCACGGCGTGCCAAACGGTGAAGCGCTCGACGACGTCGCGGCTCGGGCGGACAAGATCGTGGCCAGGGTGCTGGAGTCCGGCCTCGACAATGTCCTGGTCGTGGCGCACGGGCATTTCTCCCGCATCCTCACCGCCCGGTGGCTGGGACTGGACGCCCACGAGGGACGGCATTTCGTCCTTGGTACAGCCAAGGTCTGCACCCTGGGCTGGGATAAAAAGACCCCTGCAGTGGTGCGCTGGGGCCTCTAAAACGGCTCCCTTAAAATTTTTTCCCATAAAACTTTATGGATTAAGTGGTCAACCCCTGCATTCATCATGTAGTTTTATTTCCAACCCCAGAGGCGTCCCGCCGGGGTATCGGCGCTCACCGCCCGGCCTGTCAGCCGGAGCGATGGCACAACAGAAAAGGAGGTTGGGAAAATGATTACTTTGACTCGCGGATGGATGTTCACCCTCACCGCCAACCCGGCCTCCGTTGTTGCCTGGCGCCCGAATTTTGGAATGCACACCTGCTGATTCCGCTGATCGCCGGCCACGTGCCGGGATTGCAGAACCGCCGCTAGCCCGACTCCTCCCGCATCAGGGACGGCGCGGGCTTCGGCGGGACAGTTGCCGGTAAAGCCTCCTTCTTCATCACCTTCGCCCTGCCAGGCCATCACAACGCGCGGCACCACAATTCGGAACTCTGTTTCCCGGCGGTGCATCTTTCACGCTCAGTCCCGGCATTCTTCGCTTGGCGAATTCACGCACTAAAACGGCTCTTCTTTTGCTGCCCTTTTAGTGACATTATCTGCAATTTATCCGGGGTCTATTTGTCATGCCCAAATATCCCGTAAATTCCTTCCCTCTTCACCCCAGGAGTACACGTGTCTGTCGTTCCGTCCCTGACCCGCCCCACACCGCACCCCGGAGCCCTGCCGCTTCGGCCGGATCCCGCCCAGACTTCCATCCCGACCCTCCGGAGGGAGGTGAAACCAATGAAACGACAGCTCCCCCGCGTGCCGGTCTTCCGTCCGCGGCCCGGCCGCAAGGAACGGACGCAGTTCAACGCCCAGCTGCTGGAACAGCGGCGTGAAGACGTCTACCTGACCCTGCACCAGATGGGCCTGATCCGCTGATTCGCTGCTGCCCCGACCGCCCAGGTCACGCACACCGCAGCAGCCATCAGAGGAGGACCCATGAGATTGACCATTCCGAGCTACCCGCCAGGAGCCCACGCGGCAACGCGTGGGCTCCCCCGTTTAACCGGCCGCCCGTCGTCCCCAGGGCCACGTCCGGCCGCCGCGAACCCCCGGTAAGCTCATGGCATGCAGGAGACAATGCCGCCGGACCAGCACCGGAGGAGCCGACTGGTGGTTCCCACCCGCAGTGACCGGCTGCTACGGAACTTCACCGAACTGATCGGCGGACCCATGGGGCGCCGCGCCGCGCCCGGTGTCGTCTCTCCCGGCCTCTTCACCGTCCCGAGGGTGCTTGGAATCCTGACGGTCCTGGCCGCGCTGCTGGCACTCCTGGTCAAGGGCTACTGCCGGAGCAACGGCTGGGAATCCCCCGGCCAGTTTTACGCCACCTGCTACTCCGACTTCCCCGAACTCTTTCGAAACCGCGGACTGGGCAATGGCGCCTTCCCGTTCGTCACCGCCGGAAGCTACTTCGAATACCCGGTCCTGATGGGCTTCATCGCCGGAGCCACCGCCCTTCTGGTACCCGGCTCGGGAACCGGCGCCGGCCGGGTCCTCGCGTACTTCGACGTCAATGCCACCCTGGTGGTGGCCGTCTGGATCGTCGTCGTCCTCGTCACCGCCCGCACGGCCGGCCGGCGGCCCTGGGACGCCGCCATGGTGGCGCTGGCCCCCGGCATCATCCTGGCCGGATTCATCAACTGGGACATGTGGGCCGTGGGTTTCCTGGCCCTGGCCATGTACTTCTTCTCCCGGAACCACCTGGTCCTGGCCGGCATCTGCATCGGGCTGGGCACCGCCACCAAGCTCTACCCGCTGCTGATCCTCGGCGCCATCCTGGTGCTCGCGCTGCGCACCGGACGGATCCGGGCGTTCCTCGCCACCGCCGGGGCGGCCGCGGCGGCGTGGCTTGCCGTGAACCTTCCCGCCCTGCTGGCAGACCCGGCCGGATGGAAGTACTTCTACCAGTTCACCGAGTCCCGGCCCGCCGGCTACAGCTCACCCTGGTTCGCGTACAACCTGGTGGCCGGCCGGCTCGGCTGGAAGCCGCTGGAGGCGGCCGTCATCAATTCCCTGGCCATGGACCTGTTCCTGGCCGCCTGCGTGCTGATCGCGCTGCTGGCCCTGGCCGCCCCGCGCCGTCCCCGCCTGGCGCAACTGGTTTTCTTGATCGTGGCCGCCTTCATCCTGACCAACAAGGTCTACTCGCCCCAGTTCGTCATCTGGCTCATCCCGCTGCTGGCCCTGGCCCGGCCGCGGTGGCGCGACTTCCTCATCTGGCAGGCCATCGAGGCACTGCACTGGGCGGCCGTGTGGATGTTCCTGGGTCAGGTCACCAGCGGCGGCCCCTCCCAGCACAACATCGACATGCCCTACTACGTCCTGGCCGTCGTCGCGCACATGCTGGCCACGGCATATCTGATGGCGCGGGTGGCCTGGGACGTCGTCGAGCCGGACCGGGACATCATCCGCCGGCAGCGCGTGGACGATCCCCATGGAGGTCCCTTCGACGGCGCCGCTGACCGGCTGCGGATCGACCTCCGGCACCCGGCGTCCTCGGTCCTGCCGTGGCGGACGGCGAAGGTGGGCTCCGATGCCTGACGTCGCGGTGGTGGGAGCGGGCCCCAACGGCCTCGCCGCGGCCGTGACGATGGCCCGCGCCGGCCTCGCCGTGGACGTGTACGAGGCCGCACCCACCCCCGGCGGCGGCCTCCGGACCATGGAACTGATGGAACCGGGCCACCTGCACGACGTGTGCTCGGCCGTCCATCCCATGGCGCTGGCCTCGCCGTTCTTCCGCGAGTTCGGGCTCTCCCGGCGGATCGACGTCGTGACCCCCGAGCTCTCCCACGGGGCGCCCCTCGACGGTGGCCGGGCCGCGCTCGGCTACCGCTCCCTGGGGCGCACGGCAGCCGCCCTGGGCCGCGACGGCGCTGCGTACCGGCGGCTGATGACCCCGCTGCTGCAACGCCTCGAGGGAGTCATGGACGTTGCCCTCAACCAGCTGCTGCGGATCCCCAGCGATCCCGTCGCCGCCGCGGTCTTCGGCCTGCGCACCCTTGAACAGGGCACCCGGCTGTGGGATGCCCGCTTCCGTGAGGATCTCGCCCCCGCGCTCCTGACCGGGGTGGCCGCCCACGCCGTCGCCCCGCTGCCCACCCTCCCGGCCGCCGGCGCCGGCCTGGTCCTCGGTGCCCTGGGACATGCCGGGGGCTGGCCCATCCCGGTGGGCGGTTCCTCCTCCATCGCACAGGCGATGATCGCGGACATTGAAGCGCACGGCGGCCGGATCCACACCGGCACCCGGATCGATGCCCTGACGGACCTGCCGCCGGCACGGGCCACCCTGTTCGACGTGGCCCCGCCCGGGCTGCTGCGGATCGCCGGCAACCGGCTCCCGGCCCGTTACCGCCGCGCCCTGGAGGACTACCGGTTCGGCAACGGCGCCTGCAAGGTGGACTACATCCTCTCCGGCCCCGTCCCCTGGGCCGCCCCGGAGCTCGCCGGGGCCGGCACGGTTCACGTCGGCGGAACCCGGGCCGAGACCGCCGAGGCCGAGCACCTGGTGGCTTCCGGGCAGCACCCGGAGCGGCCCTACGTCCTGGTCTCCCAGCCCTCCACCTTCGACACCGGCCGCGCCCCCGCCGGCCGGCACATCCTCTGGACCTACTGCCACGTCCCGGCCGGGTCCACCGTGGACATGGGCGCCGAGGTCACGGCCCAGCTGGAGCGATTCGCCCCCGGCTTCCGGGACCTGATCGTGGACCAGCGGGTGACCACGGCGGCGGACCTCGGCGCCTACAACGAAAACTATGTCGGCGGGGACTTCAGCGCCGGGGCCATGGACCTGCGCGGTCTGCTGGCCCGTCCGGTGTTCCGGCCCGTCCCGTGGCGGACCCCCGTCCGCGGGCTCTATCTCTGCTCTTCGGCCACCCCGCCCGGGCCCGGCGTGACCGGCATGCCCGGCTTCCACGCCGCCCGGCACGCGCTCCGGGACGTCTTCGGTCTCCCGGTTCCCGCACTGGGCCCGGTGGGGGACGCGGCCGCCGGCTAGTGCGCGCCCTGCAGGGCGCCGAGCGAGAGCCGACCGTCGGCCATCGTGGCGACGGCGTCGGTGTGCGGCACCAGGTCCGCGTCGTGGGTGACCATTAGCGTTGCGACGCCGAATTCGTCGGTGACCTCCCGCAGCAACCGGACGATGTCCCCGCTGCGCTGCTGGTCCAGCGCCGCCGTCGGCTCATCCACCAGCAGCAGGGCCGGGTCGGCCATCAGGGCCCGGGCGATGTTGACGCGCTGCCGCTGGCCGCCGGAGAGCTGGTGCGGCCGGCGGTCTCCCGCGGCGGCCAGGCCCACGCGGTCCAGCAGCGTCCCGGCGCGCTCCCGGGCCTGCCGCGGCTGTTCTCCGCGCAGGTGCGCTGCCAGGAGGAGCTGTTCCACGGCGGTCAGGGAGGGCAGGAGGTTGGGCTGCTGGAAGATGATCCCGACCCGGTCCCGCCGCAGCGCCGAGCGGGCCGCGTCGGACAGGGACCCCGCGTCCTGGCCGGCCACCAGGACGGTGCCGGAGCTCGGGCGGATCAGGGTGGCGGCCACCGCCAGCAGCGATGACTTCCCGGATCCGGACGGACCCAGCAAGGCCAGGAACGTGCCGGCGGCCAGGTCCAGGCTGACCCGGTCCAGGGCGCGCAGCGTGCTGCCGCCGTCGGGGTAGTCGAGGGTGACGTCGCGGAGGCTGAGGACGGACTTCATGAATATGCCTTTCGAGGAATGTTTAGGGTGAGGGTGCGGGTGCCGGTGGCACGCCGCGTTAGTTGCCGCCGAGGGCCAGCAGCGGGTCCACCCGGGTGACGCCGCGGACCGCGAGGACGGAGGCAGCGAGCCCCAGGAGCACGACGCCGGCGACGGGCAGCAGCGTGGTGGCCGGGCCCGTGAGGAACGGCGCGGCCTTCCCGGCGAGCAGTCCGCCGAAAGCGCCCGCCGCGCCTCCGGCCAGGGCCCCCGCGGCCAGCACGGCGGCGGCCTGGACCATGGCGTCCCGGAGGATGTATCGGGTGGAACCGCCGAGCGCCTTGAGGACGGCGATGTCACGGGTCCGCTGGACGGTCCACACGGTCAGGAAGGCGGCCACCACCAGGGCACTGATGCCGTAGAGGAAGGACTGCATCAGCAGCAGGGAACCGTTTTCGCTGCGGTAGGAGCCGAGGGCCTGGAAGGAGCCGCTGCGGGTGGCGCTGACGGTTCCCGCGGCGGCGTCGGCGGCGCCGAGGTCCGTCCCGGCCGAGGTGCCGACGGCCAGGACCGTGGCCACGGCGGCCGGGTCGGTGAGGTGTGAGAGGGTGCGCCAGTCCGCCAGGGAGGTCCAGACCACGGCGGTGTGCGAGTACCACTGGTCCGGAACCACCGCGGCGACGGCCAGGGAGCTGCCGCCCACGCTGACCCGGCGCCCCGGTGCGAGGTCCAGGTCCTTGGCCAGGCCGGCCCCGATCACCACGGTGCCCTCGGCCACCTGCGCGGGGGCCAGCGCGCCGTCCCCGGTCACGCCGAAGACGGCAACATTCGCCGAGCCGGCGGGTTCCCCGCCCGGGGCCACGGCCTGCAAGCGGGTCTGGCTGATGCCCAGCGGCTCCGCGCTGGTGACGCCGTCGTGGTTCTTCCAGCGGGCCAGCTGGGCCGCGGTGACGGAGGACTCCGTGTAGGAGGCGGTGGGTGTGGTCCCGGCGGGGGCGCCGAACACGATGTGGTCCGCCGGGAGGGCGGCGATGGCGGAGGTTGACTGGTTGCCGAGGCCGGCGGTGAGGCCGGAGAGCATCACCAGCAGCAGGGTGATCAGGGCGACGACGCCGCCCATCAGGGCGAAACGGCCCTTGGCGAAGCGGATGTCGCGGAGAGCGAGAAACATGGGTGTCCTTTGCGGGTTGAAAAGCCTTTCTTCCACTCTGGCCGGGGCCGGTGCCCATTCCATCGGGTGCCCGGATGATCCCGGCGGGACGATCGGAGGGGTGCCGGATCATCCAAAAGGATGATTACGGTGTCCCGCGGGCCATTGGCGGGCTCCCGGGCAGGATGCCAAAGCTAGGCTGAGGACATGGAAAGGGAAGCGGGGGACACCCGGCAGGCGGCGGGCACGGCGGTGATCCTGCGCGTGCTGCGCGTGAGCCTGCACGTCGGCTTCGCGGTGCTCCTGCTGGTGGCGGTTGCGCGGCTGCTGGCCGGCGGCCTGGGCACCGGCGCGGCCTGGCTGCAGCTGGTCCTGGCCGTCGCCCTCGCCGGGGTCTACCTGGCCGGGACGGTCCTGGAGAAGCGGCACGCGGCGCTGCCCGGCCGTTTCGACCCGAGTCCGCACGCCCGCTGGTGGCTCGCGCTTGTGTGCCTGCTCTGGCTGGCCCTGATCGCCGGCAGCACCGACTTCGTCTGGCTCGCCTTCCCGCTGTTCTTCCTCCAGCTTCAGGTGCTGCCCCGGGCGGGTGCCCTCGCCGCGATCGCCGTTAGCACCGCCCTGGTCATCGCCGCGCTCTGGTTCCACGGCGGCGGCCCCGCCGGGACGCCGCTGCAGCTGCCGATGGTGCTGGGACCCAGCTTCGGCGCCGCGTTCGCCGTCGTCACCGGCCTCGCCTACCGGGCGCTCTACACCGAGGCGAAGGAGCAGCGCCGCGTGGCGGAGGAACTCCGGCGCACCCGCGCCGAGCTGGCCCGCAGCGAACACGACGCCGGCATCCTCGCCGAACGCGCCCGGCTGGCCCGCGAAATCCATGACACCCTGGCCCAGGGCTTCTCCAGCATCGTGCTGATGGGACGCTCCGCGGAGCAGGCGCTGGCCGCGGGAGATACAGACCTCGCCGCCGCGCGGCTGCACACGGTCCAGGCCACGGCCGCCGGAAACCTGGCCGAGGCCCGCAACTTCGTCCGCGGGCTGCAGCCGCCCGTCCTGGAACGCGACTCGCTGCCGACCAGCCTGCGCCGGCTCTGCGAGAGTACGGAGGCCGAGGCCGCCGCGCAGGGAACGCCCCTGGCCTGCCGGCTTGAGCTCACCGGTACTCCCGTTGAGCTGCCCCGGCCCTACCAGGCCACCCTGCTGCGCGCCGCCCAGGCCAGCCTGGCCAACGTCCGCCGCCACGCCGCCGCCGGCACCGCCGTGGTCACGCTCGGATTCCTCGACACGGAGGTCACTATGGACATCTTCGACGACGGGCAGGGCTTCGACCCGCGGGCCACCGCGGGCCGCACGGACGGCTCCGGCTTCGGCCTGCGCTCCCTGCAGGACCGGCTGGCCGCGCTCGGCGGATCCTTCGTCGTCGAGTCCGCGCCCGGGGAGGGCACCGTGGTGGCGCTCCGCCTGCCGCTGGGCGGTGCGGCCGCGTGAACGACATCCGCGTCCTGCTGGTCGATGACCATCCCGTGGTCCGCGCCGGTCTGCGGGCCATGCTGGCCGGCTGCGAGGGCATCACCGTCGCCGCGGAAGCCGCCGACGGCGCCGCCGCGATCGCCGAACTCTCCCGTCTCCACACACTCGGCGAACCGGCCGACGTCGTCCTCATGGACCTGCAGATGGGCGCGGGCATGGACGGCGTCACCGCGACCGGCCGGATCCGCGCCGGCGCGGCCGGGACTCCCCCGCCCCCGGTCCTGATCCTCACCACCTTCGACTCCGACGCCGACATCCTGGCCGCGGTGGAAGCCGGCGCCAGCGGCTACATGCTCAAGGACGCCCCGCCCGAGCAGCTCCGCGACGCCGTCCTGGCCGCCGCCGCCGGCCGCACCGCCCTCGCCCCCGAGGTTGCTGCGCGGCTGCTCGGCCGGATCCGGAACCCGGAACCGGCCCTCTCCGCCCGGGAGCTGGAACTGCTGGAACTGCTGGCCACCGGCCTGGCCAACCGCGCCATCGCCAAGGAACTGTTCATCTCCGAGGCCACCGTGAAGACCCACCTGGCGCACATCTACGCCAAACTCGGCGTCGACAACCGGACGGCGGCCATTGCCGCGGCGACGCAACGCCGGATCATCCGCCCCGCCGGCGGGTGAGACTGCCCGGCGGGTGAACGCCGGGACCCCGGGGGACGCCGCGTGACACGGCGATATCCGGGGCTCAGGGCATAATGGCGCGAATGGGGAAAAAACACATACTGACGTTTGGCCTGACCGGACTGGTGCTCGCCGCCTCGTTGGTGGCCTGCGACGACGGCCGCTCGGGGGCCCAGGACGCCGCCAACAAGCTCGCCTCCGGCCTCTCCGCGCTCGACGTCGGCGCGGTCCCGTTCCAGGGCAAGGACTCCTCCGCCGCCAATGACCGGCTGCACGAGGCCTTCAAGGCCCTCGAACCGGCCAAGCCCACGGTCCACGGCGGCGACCTCACCGTGGACAAGGACACCGCCACCCTCCCGCTGGACATCAGCTGGACCATCGGCGGATCCGAATGGAAGTACACCGTGTCCGCCCAGCTGAAGAAGGCCGGAGACACCTGGCAGACCGTCTGGAAGCCGGACCTGCTGGCGCCCGGCCTGACCGACACCGAGGTGCTGGCCACCTCCACGCAGTCGCCCCAGCGGGCCGATATCCTCGGCGCCGGGGACGTGCCGCTGGTGACCTCCCGCCCGGTGGTCAACGTCGGCATCGACAAGCCCGCCCTCGGCGGGGCCGATCCGGCGGCATCAGCCGCGAAGCTCGCGGCCCTGGTGGGCGTGGACCCGGCCGGATACACCCAGCAGGTGCAGGCCGCCGGCCCGCAGGCCTTCGTCGCCGCCATCACCCTGCGCCAGGACGGCCGGACCATCACGGACGAGCAGATCGGCGCGATCCCCGGTGCCCGGGCCATCGCCGATGCGCTCCCGCTCGCCCCCACGCGGACCTTTGCCCGCGCCGTCCTCGGCTCCGTGGCCGAGGCCAGCGCCGAACAGATCGAGAAATCCGGTGGTGCCCTCAAAAGCGGGGACAGCACCGGCACGGGCGGCCTGCAGCAGCAGTACGACGCCCGGCTGCGCGGCACGGACGGCGTTCAGGTCTTTGCCCAGGTCCCCGGCCTCACCCCGGAACAGCGCCAGGCCCAGCCCAACGCCGGCCGCCGCATGCTCTTCCAGGTCGCCATGAAGCCGGGCGCCCCGCTGAAGACCACCCTGGATCCGAAGCTGCAGCAACTGGCCGAGGACACCCTGGCCAAGGTGGGACCGGCGTCCGCGATCGTGGCGCTCCGGCCCTCCAGCGGCGCCGTGCTTGCCGCCGCCTCCGGACCCGGCAGCAACGGCTACGACACCGCCATGCTGGGACAGTACGCCCCCGGATCCATCTTCAAGATCGTCGATTCCCTGGCGCTGATCCGCGGCGGCATGACCCCGGACAGCAAGGTCGACTGCCCCGCCACCCTGGAGGTGGACGGCCGGACCTTCAAGAACGCGGAGGGCTACCCTGCCTCCTCGCTGGGCTCGGTGGCCCTGCGGGATGCCTTCGCGCACTCCTGCAACACCGCCTTCATCAACGCCCGGGACAAGGTCAGCCAGGCCCAGCTGGAAAGCACCGCGGCGTCCCTGGGCGTGGGCGTCGACGCCCCGAAGCTCGGCGCGGCCGCGTTTCTGGGGTCGGTTCCCGGCCAGGCCGGCGGCACCGAACACGCCGCCTCGATGATCGGCCAGGGCAAGGTCCTGCTGTCCCCGCTGGTGGCGGCGGTGATGGCCGGTTCCGTGGCCAAGGGCGCCCCGGTGTCGCCGGTCCTGGTCACCAACCCCGATGCACCCGCCGGCACGGCGGGAACGACGGCCGGTTCCACCGGCTCCGCGTCTCCCGCCGCGACGGCAGCCTCAAGTGCTTCCGCCAGCGGGTCGCCGGGTGCGACCTCCTCGGCGACCGCCGCCCCGACGGCCTCCGGTACCCCGCTGACCCCGGCCGAGGCGGCGTCCCTGGCCGACATGATGCGCGCCGTTATCACCTCCGGGCACGCCGGCTTCCTCGCCTCCGTTCCCGGCGCCCCGGTGGGGGCCAAGACGGGCACGGCCGAGTTTGGCTCGGACAACCCGCCGAAGACCCACGCCTGGATCGTGGCTACGCACGGCGACCTCGCCGTCGCCGTCTTCGTGGAGGACGGCGGCCTCGGCGCCACCACCTCCGGGCCGCTGCTCAAGGAGTTCCTGACCGGCGCCGGCTAGGCCGGCACCCCGGAGCCCCGCGGCCGTGACCGCGGGGCTCCGTGCGAGGATGGAAGCGTGGCCCATATTGACGTTTCCGGCATCGACTACTTCCTCTCCGATGGCACCCAGCTGCTCAACGGCGTGACCTTCAAGGTCCCCGACGGCACCAAGACGGCGCTGATTGGACCCAACGGAACCGGCAAGACCACGCTCTTCCGCATCATCGCCGGTGACCTCACGCCGGACGAGGGCGTGATCGGCCGCTCCGGCAACATGGGCATCATGCGGCAATTCGTCGGCCAGGTCCGCGACGACTCCACGGTCCGGGACCTGCTGGTCTCCGCCGCGCCGCCCGCGCTGGCCGCGGCCGCGCGCGCCGTCGACGAGGCCGAACTGGCCATGATCGAACATGACGACGAGCCGACCCAGATGAAGTACGCCCAGGCGATCGTGGACTGGGGCGACGCCGGCGGATACGACGTCGAAACCGTCTGGGACGAGGTCTGCATGGCCGCGCTGGGCCTGCCCTTCGACCGCGCCCAGCACCGGCCCGCCTCAAGCCTCTCCGGCGGCGAACAGAAGCGCCTGGTCCTCGAGGCCCTCTTCGCCGGCCCGGACGAACTGCTGCTGCTGGACGAACCGGACAACTACCTGGACGTCCCCGGCAAGCGCTGGCTCGAGGCGAAGCTCAACGACTCGAAGAAGACCGTGTTCTTCATCAGCCACGACCGCGAGCTGCTGAACAACGCCGCCGGCCGCATCGTCACCCTGGAACCGGGCATCAACGGCGCCGGCGCCTGGGTCCACGGCGGCGGCTTCGGCTCCTACGTAGAGGCCCGCGCGGACCGCAACGCCCGCTTCGAGGAGCTCCGCAAGCGCTGGGACGAGGAGCACGTGAAGCTCAAGGAACTCGTCAACATGTACAAGAACAAGGCCGCGTTCCGCTCCGACATGGCCAACCGGTACCACGCCGCGCAGACCCGGCTGGCGAAGTTCCTCGAGGCCGGCCCGCCCGAGGCCCTGCCGATCGAGCAGAACGTGCAGATGCGGCTCAAGGGCGGCCGGACCGCCAAGCGCGCCGTCGTGGCCGAAAAGCTGGAGCTCACCGGGCTGATGAAGCCGTTCTCCACCGAGATCTGGTTCGGTGACCGGGTGGGCGTGCTCGGCTCCAACGGCTCCGGCAAGAGCCACTTCCTGCGTCTGCTGGCGACCGGTGGCACCGACCCGGAACGCGAACACCTGCCCGTCTCCGACGTCGAGATCGCCGAGGTCCCACACGAGGGCACGGTGAAGCTCGGCGCCCGGATCCGGCCCGGCTTCTTCGCCCAGACCCACGTCCGCCCGGACCTCCTGGGTAAGACCCTGCTGGAGATCCTGCACCGCGGCGACGAACACCGCTCCGGCCTGGCCCGCGAGGCCGCCGCCGGCGCGCTGGACGGCTACGGCCTGGCGGGCCAGTCCGAGCAGAAGTACGAGTCCCTCTCCGGCGGCCAGCAGGCCAGGTTCCAGATCCTGCTGCTGCAGCTCTCCGGCGCCACCCTGCTGTTGCTCGATGAGCCCACCGACAACCTGGACCTGCACTCGGCCGAGGCGCTGGAACGGGCCATCGGCCACTTCGAGGGCACCGTCCTGGCCGTCACCCACGACCGCTGGTTCGCGCGGACCTTCGACCGCTTCCTCGTCTTCGGCTCCGACGGCAAGGTCTACGAATCTGCGGAGCCGGTCTGGGACGAAAAGCGCGTCGACCGGGTCCGCTGAATGCGCACATGAGCGTTGCGCGTGATCATTTGATCGTTTAACGCTAGAGTTTGCTCATGAACACTGAGCAGCGGCACCGCCGCATCGGCGAACTGCTGCGCCGCCGGGACCACGTGAGCGTGGAGGAACTGGTCGCCGAGTGCGGCGCCTCCGGCGCCACCATCCGGCGCGACCTGGACGTCCTGGCCCTCAACGGCGTGCTCCGCCGGGTCCACGGCGGGGCGCAGAGCCTCGTCGCGGGCGGCGAGCACCCCGAATACGGCCAGCGCGAACTCGAGGACCAGGAGGCCAAGGCCCGCATCGCCGCCGGCGTGGCCGGACTCCTCCGGGACCGGACCCACGTCTGGCTGGACAGCGGCACCACCGCCACCGAGGTGGCCCGGCAGCTGCAACACCGTGAACTGACCGTCATGCCCATGTCCCTGCCCGCCGTCAACGCCCTCGCCGGCGGCCCCACGGCCGGCCGGCGCGCCGGGCTGCTGTTGCCCGGTGGCAGCCTGAGTCCCGGAGAACTCTCCTTCCGCGGCCCGCTGACCGAGTCCACCGTCCGGGCCCTTCGGTTCGACACCGCCGTCGTCACCCCCTGCGCGGTAAGCCTGCGCGACGGCCTGCTGGCCCACGACCTGGAGGACGCCGCCGTCAAACGCGCCGGACTTGAGTCGGCCGGTCGCGTGATCGCCGCCTGCTCGGCGGCCAAATGGGACGCCGGCGCCGTAGCGCTGGTGGCCGTCCTGGACGCCGTGGACGTCCTGGTGACCGACAAAGACCTGACCCCGGCGGACCGCGCCGAACTCGCCCGTCACTGTGTGGAAGTGGTAACCGTATGAGCAAGCTTCAGACCCGCCAACCCCTCAGAGCGGCGGCCACGGCCACCTTCCTGGTCTTCGGCATCAACGGGCTGGTCTTCGCCAGCTGGGCCGCCCGGATCCCCGCGGTCACCGACATCCTGGGCATCACCTCGGGCCAGATGGGAACGCTGCTGCTCTGCGTGGCCGTCGGGTCGCTGATCGCCCTGCCGACCGCCGGCTGGGTGGTCAACCGGCTGGGCACGGCCAACACCATCCGGGCCGCCGGGCTGCTCGCGGCCGTCGCCGGCGCCGGCATCGCCATCTCCCTGAACGCCGTCTCGATCCCCGGGACCGCCGTCTCGCTGTTCTTCTTCGGGATCGGGATCGGGCTCTGGGACGTCTCGCAGAACATCGAGGGCGCCGACGTCGAACACCAACTGGGCCGCACCATCATGCCGCAGTTCCACGCCGCGTTCAGCGGCGGGGCCTTCGTGGGTGCCCTGATCGGCGCCGGGCTCTCCCAGCTGGGCATCGGCCTGCCCATCCACCTGCTGGTCATCGCCGCCGTCGTGGTCGTCGCGGCGCTGACGGCGCCCCGCTACTTCCTCCCGCACGCGGCGGAAGCGGACGGGGCGCACGACGCTGACGCCGGGGCACCCCGCGCCGGCTCGGCCTGGCGGGAGGGCCGCACGGTGCTGATCGGCGTCGTCGTCCTCGGTGCCACCCTGACTGAGGGCGCCGGCAACGACTGGATCGCCAAGGCGGCCGTCGACGGCCTGGGCGCCCCGCAATCGACGGGGGCGCTGCTGTTTGCCGTCTTCGTCCTCGCCATGACCGCCATGCGCCTGTTCGGCGGCCGGCTGATCGACGGCTACGGCCGGGTGCCGGTGCTGCGCGCCAGCATGGGCGCCGCGGCCGCGGGACTTGCCCTGTTCGTCTTCGCCGGCAACCTCTGGGTGGCGGCCGGGGGCGCGGCACTCTGGGGCGTGGGGGCCGCCCTGGCCTTCCCGATGGGGATGTCCGCCGCGGCGGACGACCCGCGCCGCGCCGCCGTCCGGGTCTCCGTGGTGTCCACGCTGGGCTACGTCGCGTTCCTCGCCGGGCCTCCGCTGCTCGGCTACCTGGGCGACCTGACCGGCATCAGGCTGGCCCTGCTGGCCATCGGGGCGCCCATCCTGCTGGCGCTGCTGCTGGCGGGCGCCGCGAAGCCGCTCCGCGCCGGGTAGGGCACGCCGCCGCCGGGCCGGCAGTAAGGTGGGCAGATGCGAAGCATGCTGGCCAAAACCCCGCGCCACTTTGAGAAGCTGGACCGCCGGCTGGTGCGGAAGGTCTCGCGGCTCCCCCACGGCAGCCACGACGACTTCTTCCGGAACCTCTCCGCCGCCGCCAACCACGGCAAGCTCTGGATCGGGATCGCCGCCGGACTGGCCCTGGTTCCCGGCAAGACCCGCCGGGCCGCCCTGCACGGACTGCTGGCCCAGGGCGTGGCGTCCGCGGTGACGAACGTGGTCTTCAAGTCGCTGCTGCCCCGCCAGCGGCCCCTGCCCGAACACCTGCCGACCTTCCGGTTCGTGAATCCGCAGCCCACCAGCTCCTCCATGCCGTCGGGGCATTCGGCCTCCGCCGTGGCCTTCGCCGTGGGGGTGGGCCTGGTCCGGCCGGCCCTGGGCGCCGCCCTGGCCCCGGTCGCCGCGGGGGTGGCCTATTCGCGGGTGCACACCGGGGCGCACTGGCCCTCGGACGTCTTCTTCGGCTCCGCGATCGGCGCCGGAGCGGCCCTCGTGACCCGGCGCTGGTGGCCGGTCCGGCCGCCGTTTCCCGCCGTCCGACGCACCCCCGTGGAGGCCAACCGGCTGCCCGACGGCGAGGGGCTCGGCATCGCCGTGAACACCTTGGGAGGCTCCTACGCCGACCAGACCGCCGCCGCCCTCCAGCAAGTATTCCCCAAGGCGTATATCAAGGAAATCCAGGCCGGCGAGGACGTCGACGCCGAAATCCAGGCGGTGGCCCGGCGGGAGGGGATCAAGGCCCTCGGCGTCTGGGGCGGGGACGGCACCGTCGGCACCGCCGCGGCCGCCGCCGTCGAATACTCCCTGCCGCTGCTGGTCCTGCCCGGCGGCACCCTGAACCACTTCGCCCGCGACGCCGGCACCCCCACCCTCCAGGCCGCCGTCGACGCCGCGACCCGGGGCGAGGCCGCCCGCGCCGACATCGGCCACGTCGCGGTGGAACGCGGCCTCCCGGACGACCCGGTCCGGCAGCACCTGACCATGCTCAACACCGCCAGCATCGGGCTCTATCCCAACCTGGTCCGGCGCCGCGAACAGCTCCAGCCCGCCCTCGGCAAGCCGCTGGCCGGCGTCGTGGCGATGTTCCGGACCTTCGCCGCCGGAACGCCCAGCACCCTGGTGGTGGACGGGGTGCGGCACAAGCTCTGGATCCTGTACGTGGGCCGCGGCCGCTACTACCCGCGCGATCACGCCCCGCTGGTCCGCCCGGTGCTCGACGACGGCGTCCTGGACCTCCGGATGATCACCGCGGACGAGTCCTTTGCCCGGCTCCGCCTGCTCTGGGCGGTGCTGACCGGGACGGTCGCGACCTCCGGCATCACGCACCTGCGCGAGGCCACCCGGATCCGGGTGGAACCCGCCGGACCCACCATGGTGCTGGCCGTCGACGGGGAGGTCATGCCCGGGGTCCGGGCCGTGGAGTTCTCGGTCCAGGCCGGCGGCCTGGTCTATTACACGCCGCGGGACCAGGACTGACGGGGGTCCCGGCACCCGTGCCGGGACCCTGAGTCGACCCTGAAACATCCCTTAAACCGTTGCCAAACCGGTCCGGTTGGCGGAAGGCATGGGTAGCGTGGGGACCACACAGCCACCGCTACGCAAAGGACCGCTTCCATGATCGAGGCCAGAGGCCTGACGAAGGTCTACGGCGACAAAACCGCCGTCGCCGGAGTTGATTTCACCGTCCAGCCGGGACGGGTCACCGGCTTCCTGGGCCCCAACGGGGCCGGGAAGTCGACCACCATGAGGATGATCATGGGACTGGACCGACCGACGTCGGGCACCGTGACCGTCGACGGCGTCCCGTACGCCCGGCACGCCGCGCCGCTGCGCGACGTCGGCGCCCTGCTCGACGCCAAGGCCGTCCACACCAGCCGGTCCGCCTACAACCACCTGCTCGCCATGGCCGCCACCCACGGCATCCCCAAGCAGCGGGTCCGGGACGTCATCGAGATGACCGGCCTCGGCGAGGTGGCGCGCAAGAAGGTGGGCGGCTTCTCCCTCGGCATGGGCCAGCGGCTCGGCATCGCCGCCGCCCTGCTGGGCGACCCGCGTACCGTCATCCTCGACGAGCCGGTCAACGGCCTCGACCCCGAGGGCGTGGTCTGGGTCCGCAATCTGGTCAAATACCTGGCCTCCGAGGGCCGCACGGTGTTCCTTTCCAGCCACCTGATGAGCGAAATGGCCGTCACCGCGGACCACCTGATCGTCATCGGCCGCGGCCGGATCATTGCCGACGCGCCGATCCAGGACATCATCACGGGCAAGGACCGGGGCAGGGTGCGGGTCCGCACCGACCAGGCCGCCGAACTGACGCGCCTGCTCACCGCCGACGGCGCCACCGTGGACGGCCAGGAGAACGAACTGCTCGAAGTCACCGGCCTGGAGCCGCGCCGGATCGCCCGGACCGCGCTGGAGCACGGCGTCATGATCTACGAACTCACCCCGCTCCGCGCCAGCCTCGAGGAGGCCTACATGGAGCTGACCAAGGACGAGGTCGAATACCACTCGCTGATCACCACGGGCGACACCGCCCCCGCCCAGGCCGGAGGCAACTGAACCATGAGCTCCACCACCATCGACCCCACGCCCTCCCGCCGCGAACCCGGCGACCCGGCCCACGCTGCCGGCGGCAGCGGACGCCCCGCCGGCCTCAGCACCGGACCCGGCCCCAGCTTCCCGCGGGTCCTCAACGCCGAATTCATCAAGTTCCGCTCCCTGCTCTCGACCGTGATCCTGCTGGTCGCCACCGCCGCGGTCATCGTGGGCATCGGCGCCCTCGCGTCCTGGGGCATCGGCCAGGCCCTCCAGTCCTCCGGCGCCGATCCCCAGCGCTCCGCCGCACTGGCCGCCCAGGGTGACATCGCGGCGTCGGCCCCGGGTGCCGGGATCTCCTTCGCCCAGTTGATCCTCGGTTCCCTGGCGGTCCTGATCATCAGCTCGGAGTTCACCACCGGCATGGCGCGCTCCACGTTCACGGCCGTACCGCGCCGCATCCCGGCCTTCGTGGCCAAGCTGATCGTCGTGGCGGTCTCCGCGTTTGTTGTCACCGCGGTGTCGCTGTACATCTCCGGCCTCGTGGCGGTGCCGATCTTCGAGCAGTACGGCCACACCCTGGATGTCTCCAGTGACCACTACTGGCGCACCCTGCTGATCAACAGCGCCTACGTGGCAGCCGTCGCCGCCATCGGCCTGGCGCTGGGGGCCCTGCTGCGCAACTCGGCCGGTGGCATCATGGCCCTGGTGGGATTGTTCTTCGTGCTGCCGATCGCCCTGCAGATCATCCAGGGTGACGTGGTCAAGGAACTGCGCAAGTACACCCCGGACAGCACCCTGACCCCGATGACCGCGTCCCAGCACTTCCCGGACACCCTCGAGGCGTGGCAGGCCGCGCTGGTGCTCGGCGCCTGGGTGGTCATCCCGCTGTTCCTGGCTGGCTTCCTGCTGAAGAAGCGCGACGTCTAAACCTGAGCTACCCGCCGGTGCCCCGCCAGGGGTACCCGCGGGTAGCTCAGATGCGGGGCCAGGCAGAGCCTGAAGCAGTGGTTTCAGGCACATTTCAAAGTTGACTGGGAGGCAACAGGCTTTGACCGCCGGGCCCCCGGGCTGGAACCGCGCCCGAAATCACGCACCGTAATCTGTGGGATTGCACAGGACACCGCCTTCCGCCGCCGGTCTACTGTGAAACGACCTTGTGGTCCGCAGCACACGCCCCCCGGCCCCTGAGCCCGGCGTGCGGCCCGGACCTAGACCACCCACAAAGGACGGCGCTTCATGCAGGCTGACCAGCAACTCTCCAAGTCCCTCAAACCCCGGCACCTCTCGATGATCGCCATCGCCGGCGTCATCGGCGCCGGGCTCTTCGTCGGCTCCGGCGCCGCCATCCAGCAGGCCGGCCCGGGCATCCTGGTCGCCTACCTGGCCGCCGGCCTCGTCGTCATCCTCGTCATGCGGATGCTTGGCGAAATGGCCGCGGCGAACCCGGAAACCGGTTCCTTCTCCACCTACGCTGACAAGGCCCTGGGCCGCTGGGCCGGGTTCAGCATCGGCTGGCTCTACGCATGGTTCTGGATCATCGTCCTCGGCATCGAGGCCACGGCCGGCGCCGCGATCATGCACCGCTGGGTGCCCGGCATCGACCAGTGGGTCTGGGCCCTGGCCCTGATGATCCTGCTGACCCTGACCAACCTCGGCTCGGTGAAGTCCTACGGTGAGTTCGAATTCTGGTTCGCCTCCATCAAGGTCGCCGCGATCGTCCTCTTCCTGCTCTTCGGCGTCGCCGCCATCCTCGGCCTGATCCCCGGCGTCCCCGCCCCGGGCCTGGACAACCTGGTCAACAAGGGCGGCTTCATGCCCAACGGACCGGGCGCCGTCCTGGCCGGCATCCTGGTGGTCGTCTTCTCCTTCTTCGGCGCCGAAATCGCGACGATCGCCGCCGGCGAATCCGAGAACCCCGTCGACGCCGTCAAGAAGGCCGTGAAGTCCACGGTGTGGCGCATCCTGGTCTTCTACATCGGCTCCATCGCCATCGTCGTGACCCTGCTGCCCTGGAACAGCGCCTCCGTGGCCAAGAGCCCGTACGTCGCAGTGATCGAACTCTTCGGCATCCCCGGCGCCGGCACCATCATGGACATCGTGGTGCTCACCTCGGTCCTGTCCTGCCTCAACTCCGGCCTCTACACCGCCAGCCGGATGCTCTTCTCCCTCTCCCGCCGCGGTGACGCCCCCAAGTCCTGGATGCGGATCTCCAAGCGCGGCGTCCCGGCCGGCGCCGTGCTGGCCTCCACCGTGGTCGGCTTCATCACCGTGGGCCTGAACTACATCGCCCCGGACACCGTGTTCCTCTTCCTGGTCAACACCTCCGGCGCGATCGCCCTGTTCGTCTGGCTCGTCATCGCCGTCTCGCAGCTGATCCTGCGCCGCCGGATGGGCGCCGCCGCCAGCGAACTGCAGCTGAAGATGTGGCTCTTCCCGTACCTGACCTGGGCCGCGATCATCAGCATCGTGGCGCTGCTGATCGGGATGGTGATCCTGGACAGCACCCGCGAATCGCTGCTGCTCTCGCTGGCCCTCGCCGCCGTCGTCGTCGGTATTGGGCTCTTCCGCTACCGCGGCCGGGGCCACGCCCCCGCGGGTGACGCCACCGCCCGAAACGCCGCCGAGGTCACCGACGCCGAGCCCGCCGTCACCGGCCCGGCCAAGTAAATCCCGCCGTTCGCCCCCCGCCGCCACGTCTCCGCGTGCCGGCGGGGGAGGAACGGGCTCCGGTTAGACTCGGAGCCATGTCTTCCACCGCAGCAGAGCACATCCAGGACCTCGGCGCGTACGTCAGCGCCTCCCCGTCGAGCTTCCACGCCGTCCACGAGGCCGCCCGCCGCCTGGATGAGGCCGGGTTCACCGCCCTCGACGAACTGCAGCCCTGGCCCACCGCCGCGGATTCCGACGCCGGCACCGGCCGGTTCTACATGCTGCGCGACGGCGCCCTGATCGCCTGGGTAGTCCCGGAAGGGGCTGGCCCCGTCACCGGCTTCAACATCCTCGGCGCCCACACCGACTCGCCGTCCTTCAAGCTCAAGCCCAAGCCCAGCACCGGCAAGTTCGGCTGGCTCCAGGCCGGCGTCGAGGTCTACGGCGGCCCGCTGCTGAACTCCTGGCTGGACCGGGAACTGCAGCTCGCCGGCCGCCTGGTGATGCTCGACGGCACCGAACACCTCACCGCCACCGGACCGCTGCTGCGCTTCCCCCAGCTCGCCATCCACCTGGACCGCGCCGTCAACGACGGTCTCGCCCTGGACAAGCAGCAGCACATGAACCCGGTTTACGGCCTCGGTGACCCGGCAGATTCCGACCTCCTGGCCCTCCTCGCGGACCGGGTCGAAGGCGCCACGGTGGACCCCGCAAAGATCGGCGGCTACGACGTCGTCATCGCCGACACCCAGCCCCCCGCCGTCTTCGGCGCCCGCGGCGAATTCTTCGCCTCCGGCCGCCTCGACAACCTCTCCGCCACGCACGCCGGCCTCACCGCCCTGATCGCCCACGCCGCGGGGCCCGTCCCGGCGGACGGACCGATCGCCGTCCTCGCCGCCTTCGACCACGAGGAGATCGGCTCCGCCTCCCGCTCCGGCGCCTGCGGCCCGGTCCTCGAGGACGTCCTGGTCCGCATCTCCGACGGCCTCGGCGCCACCGCAAGCCAGCGCCGGCAGGCCTTCGCCGCGTCCTTCTGCGTCTCCGCCGACGCCGGCCACGCCGTGCACCCGAACTACCCCGAACGGCACGATCCGGCCAACCGGCCGGTCCTCAACGGCGGACCGCTGCTGAAGATCAACGCCAACCAGCGCTACGCCACCGACGCCACCGGAGCGGCCCTCTGGGCTTGGCTCTGCGCCGAATCCGGCGTCCCGTACCAGGAATTCGTCTCCAACAACGTGATGCCGTGCGGCTCCACGATCGGGCCGCTGACCGCCACCCGCCTGGGCATCCGCACCGTCGACGTCGGCGTCCCGCTGCTCTCGATGCACTCCGCGCGTGAACTTTGCGGCGTCGAGGACCCGCACCGCCTGGCCACGGTTACGGGCGCCTTCTTCCGCACCCCCGCCGGTCAGGCCGGCTAGGAACTGGCGAGGCCGATCACCACGTTGATGGTGGCGGCGAGGATCACGGTGCCGAAGAGGTAGGAGAGCAGGCTGTGCTTGAGGGCCTCGGCCCGGATGGCGTGGTTCTTCAACGCGGTGTCCGAGACCTGGTAGGTCATGCCCAGGCTGGTGGCGAGGTAGGCGAAGTCCGTGTACTGGGGCGGCTCCGGCTGGTTGAAGTCGATGCCGCCCACTGCGGCCCCCGCCCTGGCAGAGGTGCTGAAGTACAGGGCGGCGTAGCGCAGGGTGAAGAGCGTCTGCACGAGCATCCAGGACAGCGCCGTGGAGGCCAGGGCCAGCAGCCCGCCGGCCAGCCGGAATCCGCCGCTGCCGCTGTGCGAATCGATGACGACGGCGGCAACCGCCGCGAGGCTCGCCAGATTGGCGGCGAGGATCATCAGGTCCGTCACCCGGTGCGAGGGGTCCTCCGAGGTGGCATGGGCCCGCGTCCCCGCCGCATCCAGGCGCCCGATCACGATCCACACCCAGGCGACATAGACGAAGGCCGCGACGCTCCAGCCCACCGCCGGAGCCTCAACCCACCGGCCGCCGAGGCCGGCGGCCACGCCGGACACCAGTCCGGCGGCGAGCATGACGATGAAACGGAGCCGGCTGCGGCGGACAGGGAAGCCGGAGGACTGCGGAGCGGTGGCCGGGGTCATGAGCAGATCATGGCACAGGGACCTTGGCCGGAAGTTATCCACACCGCCGCCGGCCCGCTTTCCCGTTGCCCTGCCCGGGATTACGGTGGGTGCAGAGTCGCCGAAAACACCCCGGATGCACTAAGCTATTGAAGTCTGTGCTGCGTCACGCCCCGTTCCGGGTGCGCGGCCGTGCAGTCACCGCAAATGAACCTCCTGTTACGGAAATGCCGTAACCGCTTAGCCCAAAGGAGGTGGGTTCACATATGCGTCCTTACGAATTGATGGTAATCATCGACCCCGAGGTCGAAGAGCGTACCGTTGAGCCGTCGCTTCAGAAGTTCCTGAATGTCATCACCAACGATGGTGGAACCATCGAAAAGGTTGACATCTGGGGCCGTCGTCGACTGGCTTACGAAATCCAGAAGAAGTCCGAAGGTATCTACGCCGTGGTGAACTTCACCGCTGAGCCGGCTACCGCCAAGGAACTTGACCGCCAGCTGAGTCTCAACGAGACCATCATGCGCACCAAGATCATCCGCCCCGAAGAGCAGAAGGTTGTTGCTGAGTAATTCAGCTCCACCCTCAATCTTTAACCCCGTAGGAACGAACAAGGAGGCAGTAGATGGCAGGCGAGACCACTATTACGGTCATCGGTAATCTCACCAATGACCCCGAACTGAGGTTCACCCCGTCAGGTTCGGCAGTAGCGAACTTCACCATCGCTTCTACGCCCCGCACGTTCGACCGCCAGTCCAACGAGTGGAAGGACGGGGAAACCCTGTTCCTCCGCGCTTCGGTCTGGCGTGAAGCAGCCGAAAACGTCGCCGAGTCCCTGACCAAGGGCATGCGCGTGATCGTTTCCGGCCGCTTGAAGAGCCGTTCCTACGAAACCAAGGAAGGCGAGAAGCGCACCGTTATCGAACTGGAAGTCGACGAGATCGGCCCCAGCCTGCGCTACGCCAACGCCAAGGTCAACCGCACCCAGCGCTCCGGCGGGGGTGGCGCCGGAAACGGCGGCCAGGGTGGCTTCGGCGGCGGCAATAGCGGCGGTTTCGGTGGCAACTCTGGTGGAAACCAGGGCGGCAACTCGGGTGGAAACTGGGGCGGCGGCCAGCAGGCTGCGCAGGATGATCCGTGGGCAACGCCCGGGGTCAGCAATGCCGGCGGCTGGGGCAATGGCCCGGATTCCGAACCTCCTTTCTAAACACCATATAAAGGTCCGACGCCGGACCCGCACGGCCGCCTCAGGGCGGCCGCGAGAGAACGGCGGCGGATCACCACCATCCCGTGGATCAATATCCACGGGCTCCATCGAATAGGAGCTCCACGATGGCTAAGGCTGAACTCCGTAAGCCCAAACCAAAGTCCAACCCCTTGAAGGCCGCTGACATCACTGTCATCGACTACAAGGACGTAGCATTGCTGCGCAAGTTCATCTCCGACCGCGGCAAGATCCGCGCCCGTCGCGTCACCGGCGTCACGGTCCAGGAACAGCGCAAGATCGCACAGGCAATCAAGAACGCCCGCGAAGTTGCTCTGCTGCCTTACTCCGGCGCTGGCCGCGGCTAAGGAAGGGATTAACTAACATGGCAAAGCTCATTCTGACCCACGAAGTCACCGGTCTCGGTGCTGCTGGCGACGTTGTCGAGGTCAAGGACGGTTACGCCCGTAACTACCTGCTGCCCCGCAACTTCGCCCTGACCTGGTCCAAGGGTGGCGAGAAGCAGGTTGAGTCCATCAAGGCCGCCCGCGCCGCCCGCGAGCACGCTTCCCTGGAAGACGCTCAGAAGCAGGCTGCGGCTCTGCAGGCCAAGCCGGTCAAGCTCGTCGTCAAGGCCGGCGAAACCGGCCGCCTGTTCGGCACCGTCAAGCAGGGCGACGTCGCCGACGCCGTTGAGGCCGCTGGCCTCGGCCGCATCGACAAGCGCAAGGTTGAACTGCCGGCTCACATCAAGTCGACCGGTTCCTACCAGGCCAACGTCCGTCTCCACGACGACGTTTCCGCTGTGATCGAACTCGACGTCGTTTCAGGGAAGTAGTCATTACGACTGACTGACTGCACGACGGGGAGGCCCCCGCCTCCGGATCCCCTCAGGGAACCGGGAGCGGGGGCCTTCTGCGTTAACTCCCCGCAGAGGACCGGGCCGCACGCCCGGGACCGGCGGCGGTGATAGCCTGCGGCAGGTGACCGATAATCCTGCACCCCGGCTTCGCCCCTTCGCCCAGGTCGACGTTTTCTCCGCCGAACCCTACCGCGGGAATCCGCTGGCAGTGGTGCTCGACGGAGACGGCCTCGACGCCCAGGCCATGCAGAGATTCGCCAACTGGACCAATCTCTCGGAGACCACCTTCCTGCTGCCGCCCACGGATCCCCGTGCCGACTACCGGGTCCGGATCTTCACCGGCAGCGAGGAGTTTCCCTTCGCCGGCCACCCGACCCTGGGGTCTGCCCATGCCTGGCTCGAGGCGGGCGGCATCCCCCGGCGGGACGGGGAGCTGGTGCAGGAATGCGCCGCCGGTCTGGTGCGCGTGAGGCGCGACGGCGGCCGCCTGGCCTTCGCGGCACCACCGCTGACCCGCTCGGGGCCGGTGGCGGAGGCGGACCTGGGCCGCATCGCGGCCGGGTTGCGGTTGACCCGGCACGAACTCCTGGACGCGTCCTGGCTGGTCAACGGGCCGGAATGGATCGGTGTCCTGCTGGAATCCGCGGAGCAGGTGCTCGCCATCAGGCCCGACTATGCC
Source organism: Arthrobacter sp. NPDC080082 (assembly GCF_040686595.1). Classification (NCBI taxonomy): domain Bacteria; kingdom Bacillati; phylum Actinomycetota; class Actinomycetes; order Micrococcales; family Micrococcaceae; genus Arthrobacter; species Arthrobacter sp. NPDC080082. The sequence continues at coordinate 115,427 of NZ_JBFBKQ010000006.1, forward strand.
GCGCTGGCCGGGCTGAAGGTCGGTGTGATCGGCCCCCACCCGGACGGATCGGAGCCGGGCTTCGAGGTCCGCACCTTTATCCCCGGAGACGCGGCCGCTGAAGACCCGGTCACGGGAAGTTTCAACGCCGGGGCGGCCCAGTGGCTGATCGGAACCGGCCGGGCGCCCAGCTCCTACCTGGCGGCGCAGGGGACGGTGCTGGGCCGTGCCGGGCGCGTCCACATCGAGGCTGCCGGTGACGATATCTGGGTTGGCGGAAGCTCCGTGAGTTGCATCGAGGGATTCGTCCTCCTCTGAACGGCTCCTCTGAACGATTGGAGGCATGGGAAGCGGAGGGGAATAAAGCGCCACGGCACCGGCTTCTATAGGTAGATGCAAATGCATGTACCTCGATTTTAGGAGCGCACCGTGGAAACCCGCCGCATTACCGTCCTCTCCGCCGGACTCGGCGTCCCCTCCTCCAGCCGCCTGCTGGCCGACCAGCTGGCGGCCGCCGCCAAGGGCAGGCTGGAGCGCGAGGGCTACGCCGTCACTGTCGACGTGGTGGAACTGCGCGACCTGGCCGTGGACATCGCCAACAACTTCGTCACCGGGTACGCCGGCCCGCGGCTGGCGGAAGTGATCGCCGGCGTCGAGGCCTCTGAGGGCCTGATTGCCGTCACCCCGGTCTTCAGCGCCTCCTACAGCGGTCTGTTCAAGTCCTTCATCGACGTGCTGGACCCCAAGTCCCTCGACGGCAAGGCGGTGCTCCTGGGCGCCACCGGCGGCACGGACCGGCACCAGATGGTGCTGGACTACGCCATGCGGCCACTCTTCAGCTACCTCCGGACGCGTACGGCGGCCACCGGCGTCTTCGCCGGCCCCCAGGACTGGGGGACCGCGGGCGACGGCGGCTCGCCCCTCTCGTCACGGATCGAACGGGCCGCGGGGGAGTTCGCGGCCCTGCTTCAGGGTCCGCAGCCGGGCCGCCGGCAGGAACCCGCGGCGTCGCTGCCCTTCGAGCAGCTGCTGGCCGGCATCTCGGGCGGACACTAGGGAGCAGCGGCGCCCGGACCGGGTGTCAGCGCCGGGTGTCAGTCGTCCAGGAGGGCGATGAACTCCCGGGCCTCGTCGAGGGTGATATCCGAGTGGCGGCAGAGCGCCGCCGCGGCGCCCTCGACGTCGCCTTCGGCGGCCTGGCGGCGGATCCGGCCGTAGATCTCGTCGTTGAGCATGGTGCTGCTGACTTCCCGGGTGACCTCGCCCCTGCTGGCGATGGCACGGTAGCGGTAGGGGAAGTGCTGCGGCGCCTCGGAGTCCTCGGTCGGCGCGTCCGCCGGGGCGGCCTCCCGGAACGGCTGGGGATGGGCCGCCAGCGCCGCGACGGCGTCACGTGCGGCGCGCAGGCCCGTCCCGGTCGCCTCCCGGTAGGCCTGGATGGCGGCCACCGCCTGCCCGCGGGCAATGAGGGCGTAGACCCGGCGGTGCTGGTTCTGGTCCAGGCCCTGCGCGGCGGCACGGGCGGCCTCCGAAGAGGACGGGGCGCCGGTGGGGCCCGAATCCACCCCGGCGTTCCGCCGCCGGCCCAGCGCCCGCGCCACGAGAATGACGACGACGGCGGCGAGCACCAGGATGGCAAGGGGGATGAGCAGGGCTTCCATACGTTCTGGACCAATCCTTGGGGGTGCGGGTGCGGGTTTTGATGCGGGTGCGGGCCGGAGGCCGGTCGGGGCCGGACGGGCCGGCGGTTTGTAGACAGTCGCGGACCGTTATCCACAGCATATTCCGCCCGCCGTATGGCGGAACCCGGGATCGCGGGCGGAGCGGCGCGGAATCGGTGATATGCATCACAGAATAGGCATATGTGCGGAGTTTTCCGGCCGGAATGTGCTGCAGTTTCCCCAGCACAGCCGTCGCGGCTGTGGATGAAAGTTTTCCAAAATTCTTTTGCGTCCACAGCCTGAACGCAGTGTTTCCGCAGGTCAGAGGCGATGTATGAGCGAAACAATATTCTTTTCCACAGAACTTCCCACAGGCTGTGCACAAGCAGGGGGCGGTGCTCCACACCTTATCCACAGCCCCGGTGGACAACCGGGTTGGAGCCAGGCCCCCGGGGGGATAGCGTGGCGGGAGACCAGCGGCAGCCGGGCCCCACACCGCCATCCTGTCAGTGCCCGCTGATACACCTGACGCATGGGACGGAAGCCGCCGGCGGCGGCGCCCCACGGCACACAACGAAGGACGGCAGTTTTGTCAGTTACGCATCTGGACTCGATCGAGGGAACCCGGGGAGCAGAGGGCAGCCGCAAGCCGCCTCAGGACATTCCGGCCGAGCAGTCCGTGCTGGGCGGCATGATGCTCTCCAAGGATGCCATCGCCGACGTCGTCGAAATCCTGCGCGGCCAGGACTTCTACCGCCCGGCCCACGAGACCATCTATGAGGCCATCATCGACCTCTACGGCCGGGGCGAGCCCGCCGACGCCGTCACCGTCTCCGATGAACTGACCAAGCGCGGCGAAATCAACCGCATCGGCGGGCCCGCCTACCTGCACGAGCTGATCCAGACCGTTCCCACGGCCGCGAATGCCGGGTACTACGCGGAGATCGTGGCCGAACGCGCCGTGCTCCGCCGCCTGGTGAACGCCGGGACCAAGATCGTCCAGCTCGGCTACGGCCAGGACGGCGAGGTGGAGGACCTGGTCAACCAGGCCCAGGCCGAGGTCTACGCCGTGGCCGAGCGCCGTACCGCCGAGGACTACGTGGTCCTCAAGGACGTCATGGAATCCACGGTGGACGAGATCGAGGCCTCAGGCCACCGCGGCGAGGGCATGGTGGGCGTCCCCACCGGCTTCTACGAGCTCGATGAGCTGACGCACGGCCTGCACCCGGGCCAGATGATCGTCATCGCCGCGCGCCCCGCCGTCGGTAAGTCCACGTTTGCGCTGGACTTTGCCCGCTCGGCCGCGATCAAGAACAACCTCGCCACCGTCATGTTCTCCCTGGAAATGGGCCGGAACGAGATTGCCATGCGCCTGCTCTCCGCGGAAGCCACGATCGGCCTGCAGGACCTGCGCAAGGGCACCATCAAGGACGAACAGTGGTCCAAGATCGCCACCACGATGGGCCGGATGAATGACGCCCCGCTGTTCATCGACGACAGCCCCAACATGTCCCTGATGGAAATCCGCGCCAAGTGCCGCCGCCTGAAGCAGCAGCACGACCTCAAGCTGGTCATCCTCGACTACCTGCAGCTGATGAGCTCGGGCAAGAAGGTCGAATCCCGCCAGCAGGAAGTATCCGAGTTCTCCCGTGCCCTGAAGCTGCTGGCCAAGGAACTCCAGGTCCCGGTGATCGCCCTCTCGCAGCTGAACCGTGGCTCGGAACAGCGCCAGGACAAGCGGCCGATGGTCTCCGACCTGCGTGAATCCGGCTCCATCGAGCAGGACGCCGACATGGTCATCCTGCTGCACCGCGAAGACGTCTACGACAAAGAGTCCCCCCGCGCCGGCGAGGCGGACATCCTGATCGCCAAGCACCGTAACGGTCCCACCAAGGACATCGTGGTCGCCTTCCAGGGCCACTACTCCCGGTTCGCCAACATGGCCGGCGACGCCGGCGGCGGCGGGGGCTTCTAGGCCGGACCCGCCGGCCGGTCGGGGAGCAGGTGGTTGGGCAGCCGGTTCCCGGGGGCCCGGCCGCGGATCTCCAACAGCTCCCGGGCGTGGGCGTGCAGCCGCCGGTCCTCGTCCGAGGCCGGCACCCACTGCCGTACCGGGACCGAGGTGCCCGTCGCGTCCCGGGCCACCATCACGGTCAGGCAGTAGGTGGTCAGGTTCAGTTCGTGGCCCTTGGGGTCCCCGGAGCGGACGTGCACCGCGATGTGCATGCCCTTGGTGCCGGTGTACACCAGCCGCGCCTCGACCTCCACGAGGTGACCGATCAGCAGCGGACGGTAGAACCGCACCCCGCCGGAGAACACGGCCACCGTGTCCATCCCGCAGTACCGGGAGGCGCAGACGTAGGCCGCCTCGTCGATCCACTTCATCACGATGCCGCCGTGCACCTTGCCGCCCCAGTTCACGTCCGTGGGCGCGGCCATGAAGCGGAGCGTGACGCGTTCGGCCGTGCCGGCGTCGGTGTATTCCTGCCGGTTCATGGCCTCGACGATCTCCTCGCGGACCTTGATCCGCGCCAGCGCATGGTCCCGCTCCTCGATCTCCGCCGGGGTGGCGGGCTCGAACTGCGGCACCGGGACGGGTTTGCCGTCCGCGCCCACGGCCACGAAAATCACCAGGCACTGGCTGCGCATGGTGGCGGGGCCGCCCTTCGGATCGCCCGAGGACACCACGGTCCGGATGTGCATGGAGGACCGGCCGGTGTAGACGATCGTGGCCTCCACCTCCACCATGTCCCCGCTGTTGACCGGGTCCGCGAAGTGGATGTTGCCCACGTAGGCGGTCACGCAATAAGACTTCGCCCAGCCGACCGCCGCGGCATAGGCGGCTTTGTCCACCCATTCGAGGACCGTCCCGGCGTCCACGGATCCGCTGTGGCCGACGTCGGTGGGCGCGGCCAGGAAGCGGAGGGTGACGGCATTGTCGGGGGACTCATCCATGCCTGCGAGTGTACTGACGCGGCCGTGGGCGGACACAGGCGATATGACACATTCGCGCGCACCCGCGCCACACGGGACGGCTAGGGTGGAGCCGTGCCCGCGCAACCCACCACCACCACTACCGCCCGGCCCGACCAGCGCCGGGAGATCCTGCGCCTGGCCGTCCCGGCCTTCGGGGCGCTGATCGCCGAGCCGCTGTTCCTGCTCGCCGACTCCGCGATCGTGGGCCACCTCGGCGTCGCGGAACTGGCCGGCGTGGGCCTCGCCTCCGCCGTGCTGCACACCGCCGTCGGGCTCATGGTCTTCCTGGCCTACTCCACCACTCCCGCCGTCGCCCGCGCCGTCGGCCGCGGCGACCTGGGCCGTGCCCTGGCGTCCGGCCGCGATGGCCTCTGGCTGGCGCTGCTCCTTGGCGCAGCCCTGGCCGCCGCCGGCGCCCTCGCCGCCGGGCCGCTGCTGGACCTGATGGGGGCCCGGGGCGAGGTGCGCACCTTCGCCGTGGACTACCTTCGCTGGTCGATGCCCGGCCTGGTCGCCATGCTGCTGATCTTCGCCGGGACCGGGGTGCTCCGGGGGCTGCAGGACACCCGGACGCCGCTCGTGGTGGCCACCGCCGGGTTCGCCGTCAACATCGGCCTCAACGCGTTCCTGGTCTACGGGCTGGGGCTGTCCGTCACCGGGTCGGCGCTCGGCACCAGCATCGCCCAATGGGGCATGGCGCTGGTCTATGTGGTGATGGTGCAGCGTACCGCCCGCCGGCACGGGGTTCCGCTGCGGCCGGACTGGCGCGGCATCCGCGCCCTGACGCAGGTGGGGTCCTGGCTGATGCTGCGCACCCTCAGCCTGCGGGTCGCGATCCTCGCCACCGTGCTCGTGGCCACCGCCCAGGGCGCCGTGAACCTGGCCGCCCACCAGCTCGCGATGACCGTCTTCACCTTCCTCGCCTTCGCCCTCGACGCCCTCGCGATTGCCGCGCAGGCCCTGATCGGGAAGGAGCTGGGCGCCTCACACCCGGCGGCGGCCCGTGAGCTGACCCGGACCATGGTCCGCTGGGGCCTGGGCTTCGGCGTGCTGACGGGGGCGCTGCTGGCGGTGGCGGCTCCGTGGGCGGGCCTGCTGTTCACCGCCGACGACGGCGTGCGCTCCACCCTGGCGCTGGCGCTGTGGGTCCTCGCCGCGGGCCAGCCGCTGGCCGGCTACGTGTTCGTCCTGGACGGCGTGTTGATCGGCGCCGGGGACGCCAGGTACCTGGCGGTGGCCGGCGTCGTCAACCTGCTGGTGTACCTGCCGCTGCTGCTGGTGGTCCGGCTTTCCGGGGTCGCCGGGGGTGAGGGGCTGCTCTGGCTCTGGGCTGCGTTCTCCTTCGGCTACCTCGGCGCCCGGGCCGCGACCCTGGGGCTCCGGGCCCGGACGGACCGCTGGATGCGGCTGGGCGACGCCTGAGGCCCGCCAGCGCCTAAACTGGACGGGTGACTCTCCCCGCCACTCCGAGCCCCTCGACCGCCCCGACCGCCGCCCCGGACCTTTGGAAGCCGGTCCTGCTGCGCGCCGCCGTCGCCTTGGTCTTCGGCGCCGTCACCGTCTTCTGGGCGGCTCCGCCGGTCCCGGCGATGGGCTGGACCGCCGGACTCTACCTGCTGGCCACCGGGGTGGTGCTGCTCTGGGGCGCCCGCCGGACCGGCCTGGCCGCCGGCGGTCCGCACGCGCGTCTCCTGGCCGCCGCCGGTGCGATCCTGGCCGGCACCGGGGCCGCAGTGGCGCTGCTGCCCTCCAACCTGGTCTTCGGCGTCGTCGGCGCCCTGGGCCTGGCGCTGGCCGGCGCGGCCGAGCTGATCCTCGGGATCGCCACCCGCGGCCGGTCGGTGCTGGCCCGGGACTGGATCACCTCCGGCATCATCGGCCTCGGCACGGCCGTGGGGCTGCCGTTCTTCATCGACCTTGGCCCGCACGCCCTCCTCGGTGTGGCCGGCGGCGGCGCCATTATCGGCGGCGTGCTGTGGACGCTGGCCGGGCTGACCCTGCGGCACGATGCGCGGGGCGTTTCCGCCGAGGCCGTAAACTAGACAGGACAGGTTCTACCCGGCGTAGAACATTTGCGCGATCGCGACTGCCACGCCCCACGGCGCTGGCGGCAGGAGGAAAGCACCTTGGCACAGCAGAACCCAGGAGAACGCCGCACGATGCGGACTTCGGTGAAGGGACCGCTGATGTTCTCCGCCTTCTTCGCGGTGCTGGCCTTCTTCGCCGTCCTCATCTTCGCCTCCGGCGGCAGCGCCAAGGCCCCCCGCTTTGACCTGGCCTTCACCGGCGCCGGCATCGCCTTCATCGTCACCCTGGTGATCGCCGCGATGCTCTCCATGAGCTACAAGGAGAACGCCGAGCACCTCGGCAAGGGCTCCGGCGTGAACCTCAGCTCCCGCCGCCCGGCGTCCTCCCCCCAGCAGGCCCCGCAGCAGCAGGAAGAGTCCGACGGCGGCACCCCCGCCCACTAGGTTCGGCTCACTCAGTCCGGCTCCACTAGCCCCGGCCCCAGCTCACTAGCCGGTCCCCTCTCCGGCGGCGCAGGCAGTCCTCAGCCGCCCCCTAGGACGCGGCCTTCCGTGCCCGGTAAGCCGCCACGTGCGCCCGGTTGGCGCAGTTGCCGGTGTCGCAGTACCGCTTGGAGCGATTCCGGCTCAGGTCCAGCACGACGGCGTCGCAGTCGTCCGCGGCGCAGACCAGCATCCGGTCCATTTCCTTGCTGCGGATCACGTCCACCAGCGCCATCGCCGCCTCCGTGCTCATCCGGTCCGCCAAGGGCGCCTCCGGCGCGGTGGCGTGCAGGTGCCAGTCCCAGCCGTCGTGCTTGCTCAGCTGCGGTAGTGCCCGCGCCTCACGCAGCAGCCGGTTCACGGTGTCCACCGCTTCGGACTCCCCGGCCCGCCAGAGGGCGGTGAGTTCGGTTCGCAACCGCAGGACGCTCTCCAGTTCGGCCACGTCGCGGCTCCGGGCGCCGCTGAAGCCCTCAGCGCTGAGGAACCGGTCCAGGGCGGCCGGATCCGGGAGATGTTCCTCCCCGTTCGCCGCGGTATTGATCAGGTTGACGACGGACCGGAGCGCAATCTCCGTGTCAGGGGCAAAAATCATCTTGACTCCTTACGTTCGACGCACGTACTGTCATGACCATAACCCGACTTTACTCCTGACAGGAGGCAGACCCTTGCCTGCCGCTCGCCGCCCCGCCGGCTCTCCCACCAGCACCCCGCACGACGGGTCCATCCCCGGCAGCCCGGGCACCGTCGCCGGCACGCCAGGCACGCCCGCCGCCGGAACCGCCGCCGCCGGCATCCCGGCGCGGACCGGCGTCTCCTCGTTCCTCGCCTCGGGCCTGGGCGTGGCGCTGTTCTCCTCGGCGGTCTTCGGCCTGTCCGGATCCTTCGCCAAGTCCCTGTTGGAGACCGGCTGGAGCCCCGGCGCCGCGGTCACCGCGCGCCTGACCGGCGCCGCCCTGGTCCTCGCCGTCCCCGCGGCCCTCGCGCTGCGCGGACGCTGGCACCAGCTCCGGGACAACTGGCTCACCGTGGTGCTGTTCGGCGTGATCGGCGTGGCGGCTTGCCAGCTCTTCTACTTCAACGCCGTCGCCCGGCTCTCGGTCGGCGTCGCCCTCCTGCTCGAATACCTTGCCCCGGTGATGATCGTGCTCTGGCTCTGGGTGGCCAGTCGACGCCGGCCCCGGCCGCTGACCATCGGCGGGACGCTGCTCTCGCTGGCGGGGCTGGTGCTGGTCCTGGACCTCACGGGGGCGGTGCGGATCGACCTGGTCGGCGTGCTCTGGGGCGTGGCGGCCGCCGTCTGCCTGGCCATCTACTTCTTCATCACCGCCAAGGAAAACGACACCCTGCCGCCGATCGTCCTGGCCTCCGGCGGCCTGCTGACCGGCGCCGCCGTGATGTGGCTGGCCGCGGCGACGGGTCTGCTGCCCATGGCCGCCTCCACCGCGGACACCCGCCTGGGTCCCTGGGTGACGCCGTGGTGGGTCTCCCTCGGCGGCTTGGTCCTGCTGGCCACCGTGCTGGCCTACGTCTCCGGGATCGTGGCCGCCCGGGCCCTGGGCTCCAAGGTGGCGTCCTTCATCTCGCTGACCGAGGTGCTGTTCGCGGTGCTCTGGGCCTGGCTGCTGCTGGGCGAGCTTCCCGGGCCGGTGCAGCTGCTGGGCGGCGTGCTGATCGTGGGCGGGGTGCTGCTGGTCCGGCTGGACGAGTTGCGGACGGCCGCCGCGGTTTCGGCGCCGCTGGACCACGCGAACGACGTCGAACCCGTCCCCTAGGCAGGCCGGGCGGGGTCACAAAAGGCGGATTAACAGCAGCAGGTCCGGACGCGGTGCGTCCGGACCTGCTGCGCAGTGGGCGGGTTGTTTCCGTGGCCGCGTTTAGCGGGCGGAGGCGCTCTGCTGCTCGGTGGCGTTGCGGACCGCCTGCTGGCCGGCCTGCTGCAGCGCCTGGGACACCCGGGTCAGGGCCGCGACGTGCTCGCCGTTCCACTCGCTGCGGAACTTCTCCGCGTCCGGACCCATCCACTGCGTGCCGGCCAGGACCTTGGTCAGCATCGACTTCTGGTTATCGATTTCCTGCGACCCGGCCTGCAGCTTGGAACCGAGCGCCTTCAGCTGATCAACATCTGCACCCCAAATAGCCATGCGAAAAATCTCCTTAGATCGTCGGACCCGAACCTCTCGGCGTCCCCAGCGGCCCCCGGCTGATCCGGAAGTTCCTATGCCAAGAACCTACCCTGCCGCCTCCGCCAGCGTCGATGGGGACCCCTGCCCATGGAGCCCTGCCCATAGGGAAGGCCCCGCTCAGGCTGCGGCCGTCCCCTGCTTCCCGAAGCTGCGGAGGCGGAGCGAGTTGGCCACCACCAGCACCGAGCTGGCGGCCATGGCCGCGCCGGCGATCATCGGGTTGAGCAGGCCCAGGGCCGCCACCGGGATGCCGACGGCGTTGTAGAAGAAGGCCCAGAAGAGGTTCGTCTTGATGGTGCCCAGGGTGCGGCGGGACAGCTCGATCGCCTGCGCCACCTGGGCCAGGTCGTTGCCCATGACGGTCAGGTCCGCGGCCTCGATCGCCACGTCCGTCCCCGAGCCCATGGCGATGCCGAGGTCCGCCTGCGCCAGCGCCGCGGCGTCGTTGACGCCGTCGCCGGCCATGGCCACGGTGGCGCCGTCGTCCTGGAGGGCGCGGACGGCGTCCACCTTCCCCTCCGGGGTGACCCCGGCGTAGACGTCCTCCGGGGCGATCCCGACGGCGGCAGCCACCTGGGCCGCGACGGCGGCGTTGTCGCCGGTCAGCAGGATGGGGCGCAGCCCCAGCCCGCGGAGCCGGGCGATGGCGGCCGCGGATCCGGGCTTCAGGGTGTCGCGCAGGCTGATGAGCCCCGCCGGTGCGCCGTCGACCGCCACCCAGATGGCGCTCGCCCCGGCGGCTTCCTCGGCCGCGAGGGTCTCGCGCTGACCGCCGGTGAGCGCGACTCCGTTCTCCTCCAGCCAGCCGGAGCGGCCCACCGTGACGGTGTGCCCGTCGACCGTGCCGCGGACGCCGCCGCCGGGGGCGGAGTGGAAGTCCGCGACGGCGGGCAGCCGGTCCGCGGACCCGTCGGCCAGGGCGGCGGACGCGATGGCCCGGGCGATCGGGTGCTCGGAGGCGGCCTCGGCGGCGCCGGCGAGGCGCAGCACGGCGCCGGCCTCGAAACCGGGGAAGGCGGTGGTGCCTGCGACGGCCAGGTGCCCGGTGGTCACGGTCCCGGTCTTGTCCAGCAGGATGGTGTCCACGGTGCGGGTGTCCTCGAGGACCTGCGGGCCGCGGATCAGGATGCCCAGCTGGGCGCCGCGGCCGGTGCCGGTGAGCAGGCCCACCGGGGTGGCCAGGCCCAGGGCGCAGGGGCAGGCGATGACCAGCACCGCCACGGCGGCCGTGAAGGCCGAGCGGAGGCCGGCGTCGGTGATGTCCGGTCCGGCCGCCAGCAACCAGGCGGCAAAGGTCACGACGGCGATGCCCAGCACCACCGGGACGAACACGCCGCTGATGCGGTCGGCCAGCCGGGCGATGGGCGCCTTGCCGGACTGCGCCTGCGAGACCAGCCGTCCCATCTGGGCCAGGGTGGTCTCCGAGCCCACGCGGGTGGCCCGGACCAGGATCCGGCCGGAGGTGTTGATGGTGGCGCCGGTGACGGGGCTGTCCGGGCCGACTTCGACCGGCACGGATTCGCCGGTGACCAGGGAGGCGTCGACGGCGGAGCTGCCCTCGACCACCACGCCGTCGGCCGGGATCTTCCCGCCGGGGCGGACCACGATCACGTCGCCCACCGTGAGCCGGTCCGCCGGGACGGTGACTTCGAGGCCGTCGCGGAGCACGGTGGCGTCCTTGGCCCCCAGGTTCAGCAGCGTTTTCAGCGCATCCCCGGCCTTCTGCTTGGCGTTGGCCTCAAGGTAGCGGCCCAGCAACAGGAAGGTGGTCACCACGGAGGCCACCTCGAAGTACAGGCCCTCCGGTCCCATGCCCGCCATGCCGGGGTGTTCGGTGAGCCGCGGATTGGCCAGCAGCTGCCAGGCGGAGAAGACGTAGGCCGCGGTGACGCCGATCGAGACCAGGGTGTCCATGGTGGAGGACAGGTGCCGGGCGTTCACCGCCGCCGCCCGGTGGAAGGGCCAGGCCGCCCAGGTGACGACGGGCAGGGCCAGCAGCCCGGCCACCCAGCCCCAGTTCGGGAACTGCGCGGCCGGCACCATGGAGAGCACGAAGACGGGCACGGTGAAGACGGCGGCGGTGATCAGGCGGGGCTTCAGGGCCGACGCCGCGCCGCGGCTTGCGCCGGCAGTTGCGCCGCCGTCGGACGCTCCATCCCCGGCGAAAGTCTCGTCCACGGCGGGGCGCGCGGCAGGGGGCGTCCGCACGGTGGCCTTGTAGCCCGCGGCACTCACGGTGGCGGTGAGTTGGTCATCGGTGATGCCGGCCGGAACGGTCACGCGGGCCGATTCCAGCGGCAGGTTCACCACCGCCTCCACGCCCTCCAGCTTGCCGAGTTTGCGCTCCACCCGGCCCACGCAGGACGCGCAGGTCATGCCCTCGATATCGAGTTCCACCACCCGCGTCCCGGACTGGTCCAGCAGCTTGGCGTTTTCCACGGTACGTGCCTCTTCCCTTGCTCCTTCATGCTGCGGGCGCCCGCTCCGGCGCTCAGGGCTGGTTGCCGCCCGGTCAGGCCTCGTTGGCGACCACCAGGTAGCCGGCCTCGGCGACGGCCTCGCCGATCTCGGCGGGGGAGAGCTCCCGGGCGGAGCCGATGGTCACGGTGGAGATCCCGCCGGCGTTGAGGTCGACGTCGACGTTCTCCACGCCGTCCAGGGCCTCGAGTTCCTCCGTGACGGAGGAGACGCAGTGGCCGCAGGTCATGCCGGAAACCTCAATGGTGGTGGAAACGGTGCTCATGGTGCTCTCCTTCGTGGGCCGGGACGGCCCTGTTGGTGGCTGGCTGGGTAGCTGGATGTGGGGGTTACCGGTGGGGTGGTGCGGCTCGCGGCGTCAGCGCAGGAGCCGGCCGATGGCGTCGGTGGCTTCCTTGACCTTGGCGTCGATGGCCTCCGACCGCAGCTCAGGATCCGGTTCGGCGGCCGCCCCGACGACACAATGGCCGATGTGCTCCTCCACCAGACCCAGACTGACGGCATGCAGGGCCTTGGTGACGGCGGCGACCTGGGTGAGGATGTCGATGCAGTACTTGTCCTCATCGACCATCCGGGCGATGCCGCGGACCTGCCCCTCGATGCGCTTGAGCCGCTTGAGGTAGGCATCCTTGTTAGCGGAATACCCGTGCTGGCCGGAGCCGGCGTGGGGGCCCTCGTGCTGGTCTGTCGCTGCGGCGGTATCTGCCTCCGCACCTGCGGGAATCAGGTCCCCGGCGGCGGCCACTGAAGAATCGGATGCGCTCATGGCCACCAAGATATACCCCTGGTGGGTATGGCACAAGTACCCCCAGGGGGTATCGATGGTTTACGCCGCCGGAGAATGGGCGTTAAAAAGCTCCGGAGTGCGTTATTGGGGGATACGCACTCCGGAGCAGTCATTGGGGTAGGAGTTCTTCCGCCTACATCCACGACTCTACGGGGCGCGCGGCGGCTTCGCCAGCACCTCGGATAACTACTTTCGCTTTAGTTTCCCGTGCCCCGGCCGACCGGGCCGCCGCCGGTGTCCCGGGGAATTTCTCCAAGCGAAGGTGAAAAGACCATTGCGGGCCTTCACTCGTGGTGGTTCGATGGGGGCCATGGCATCCGAGGAAAACTTTGTCCTGGCAATCGGCACGAAAAAAGGGCTGTGGCTGGCCACCAGCCCCGACCGTGAGTCCTGGTCCCTATCCGGACCGCATTTCCTGATGAGTGAGATCCCCAGCATCGGCATCGACACCCGGGACGGCAAGACCCGGATCCTGGTCGGCGTCCGCTCCGAGCACTGGGGTCCCACCGTCTTCCACTCCGACGACCTGGGGGCGAGCTGGACCGAACCCGAACAGGGTGCCATCCGCTTCCCGGAGGACACCGGCGCCGCCCTGGAGCGCGTCTGGCAGATCTACCCCGACGCCGAGTCCCGGCCCGGCGTCGTCTGGGCCGGCTGCGAGCCGATCTCGGTGTGGAAGTCCACCGACGGCGGGGAGCACTTCGAACTGAACCGCGGCCTCTGGGACCACCCGCACCGCAGCGAGTGGGGCTCCGGCTACGGCGGCGCGGCGGCCCACTCGATCGTCGTCCACCCTGACGGGGAGCGGGTGCACGTGGCCATGAGCACCGGCGGCGTCTACCGCTCCAAGGACGGCGGGCAGTCCTGGGACGCCCGGAACAAGGGCATCTCCGCCTACTTCAACCCCGACCCCTACCCCGAGTTCGGCCAGTGCGTGCATAAGATCGCCGCCGATTCCGCCGTCGACGGCCGGCTTTACGCGCAAAACCACCACGGCGTCTACCGCACGGACGACGACGCCGAGACCTGGGAATCCATCGCGGAGGGGCTGCCTGCGGACTTCGGCTTCGTCATGCTCACGCACCCGCACCGCGCCGGGACGGCCTGGGTGATCCCGCTGAAGGCCGACGGCGAGAGGATCCCCCCGGAGGGGAAGCTGGCGGTGCACCGGACGGACGACGCCGGCGCCACCTGGAAGCGGCTGGACGAGGGCCTGCCCGGCTCCGAATTTAACGCGGTGCTCCGCGATGCGGCCTGCGTGGACACCGCCGAGCCGGCCGGGGTGTACTTCGGCACCCGCGGCGGCAGCGTCTACGCCAGTGCCGACGAGGGTGAGCACTTCACCGAGGTCGCCTCGCACCTGCCCGACGTGCTGTGCGTGCGCGCGGCGCAGGTGGTCGGCGCCCCGGCCCCGGCATGACGGGCCGCCGTGGCTGAGATCAGCGTGCTGCTGCCGAGCGTCCTGGCGCCCCTGGCCGGCGGCCGGTCCGGCCTCGAGGTGGCCGCCGACGGCCCGCTCCCGGTGGGCCGGCTGCTGGACGAGCTGGCCGGCAACTACCCCGCGCTCGGCCGGCGCCTCCGGGACGAGACCGGCAGCGTCCGCCGCTTCGTGAATGTCTACGTTTCCGGCGTCGAAATCCGCCGTCTGCAGGGCCTCGGGACCGAGGTCTCGCCGGGCCAGGAGGTGCTCATCATCCAGTCCGTCGCCGGCGGCTGAGCTCCGCGGCATTCTGACCTCAAAATCGTTGACAATTTCGTCAGCGATCCGTACCGTCGGTTCCGGGCCGTCCCTGCCGGTCGCGCCCCACCCCGCAATGGTGCGACAGGAAGGGATGCCGGTGGCCGCAACCTTGAGCCTGACGGACGTGAGCCTCCACTTCGGCGGCGTCAAGGTGCTGCAAGACGTCAGCTTCGACGTCGACCCCGGGGTCATCCTCGGGTTGGTCGGGCCCAACGGCGCCGGCAAGACGTCCCTCTTCAACTGCATCAGCGGGCACTACAAACCCAGCGCGGGCACCATCACCATCGACGGCGCCGAGGTCCAGGGCTCGGCCCCGTCCCGGCTCGCCGGACTGGGCCTCGCCCGGACCTTCCAACACCCGGCCCTGCTGCTGAACGCCACCGTGCTGGAGAACGTCCTCCTCGGCGGACACCTCCGCCTCCCCGGCGGCCCCGCCTCCTGGGCGCTCCGGCTGCCGCGGACCGCCCGGGCCGAACGCTCCATCCGCGCCGAGGCCCGCGGGCTGCTCGAGCGCGCCGGACTCGGCTGGGCGGCCGACGTCCCGGCCAACGAACTCTCCCACGGCCTGCACAAGGGGATCGAACTCTGGCGTGCGCTGCTCTCCGGACCCTCGCTGCTGCTGCTGGACGAACCGGCCGCCGGCCTCTCCCACGCCGAGGTGGAGGAGCTGATCGCCACCGTCCGGCGGATCCGCGCCGAACAGGACATTACGATCATCGTCGTCGAGCACCACATGGGCCTCATCTCGGCGCTCACGGACCAGGTGGTGGTGCTGGACCACGGCCGGAAGCTCATGGCCGGAACCGCGGCGGAGGCGCAGGCCGACCCGCGGGTGATCGAGGCCTACCTGGGGAAGGACGCCGCGGATGACGCTGCTTGAGCTGGTGGACGTGACCGCCTCCTACGGGCCGATCCAGGTGATCGACGGCGTCTCGCTCAGCGTGCCCGAGGGGGGCGCCGTCGGGATCCTCGGCGCCAACGGCGCGGGCAAGACCACCACCCTGCGGGCCATCAGCGGCACCGTCCGTGCCGGCGGGACCATCCGGTTCGCGGGCCGCGACATCCGCGGGCTGCGGCCTGACCAGGTCGCGGCGCTGGGCATCGCGCACGTGCCCGAGGGCCGCGGAACGCTGGGGCAGCTGAGCGTGCGGGAAAACCTGATGGTGGGCGCGTACCTGCGGAAGGGACGCCAGGCGATCGCCGCCGACGTCGACTACTGCCTGGACCTGTTCCCGCAACTGCGCGACCGGATCGGCTCCCGGGCGGCCGCCCTCTCCGGCGGCGAACAGCAGATGCTCGCCGTCGGCCGGGCGTTCATGGCCCGGCCGCGGCTGCTGCTGCTGGACGAGGCCTCGCTGGGACTCGCGCCGGGCACCGCCAAGACCGTCTACGAGGCGATCCGCAGGCTCCGGCTGGAGTCCGGGATCGCCATGGTGGTGGTGGAACAAAACGCCAACCTCGCCTTCTCCCTGGTGGACACGGCAACCGTGCTGGAAACGGGCCGCACCGCCCTGACCGGCACCACCGCCGAACTCAAGGGGATGGACGAAATCCGACGAGCGTACCTGGGGGGCTGAACCGGTGGGCACCTTCATCCAGCTGGTGGTCGACGGGCTGTCGACCGGATCCATCTACGCCGCGCTGGCCCTGGCGATCGTGCTGGTCAACCAGGCCACCGGGCTGATCAACTTCGCCCAGGGCGGCCTGGCGGTCCTCTCCGGTTACGTGGCCTACGCCTCCGTCCAGGCCGGGCTGCCGCTCGTGGTGGCCATCATCGTGGCAGTGGCGCTGTCTTTCGTCCTCGGGGCCCTCGCCGAACGCTTCCTGGTCCGCCGGTTCGAGCGCGGCGACCCGGACACCGCCGTCGTCGTCACCATCGGCCTGCTGACCCTGATCACCGGCATCATCGCCGTGATCTGGAGCTACAACAACCTCGGCTTCCCCTCGCTTTTCCCGCTCACCAGCGTCGACATCCTGGGCGCGGTGGTCAGCGTCCGGTCACTCGCCACCACGGTGACGATCGTGGTCATCATGGTGGTCCTGCAGCTGCTCTTCCTGCGCACCAAGCTGGGCCTGGCCCTCCGCGCGGTGGCGGACAGCCCGGCGTCGTCCGCCCTCTCCGGGCTGCCGGTGGGGCGGCTGCTGATGGTCGGCTGGGGTCTGGCTGCCGCGCTCGGCGCCGTCGCCGGCGTCCTGGTGGCCCCGCAGCTGACCCTGACCCCCGGCATGCTGGACACCGCACTGGTCTACGCCCTCGCCGCCGTGATCCTGGGCGGCCTGAGCAGTCCGATCGGCTGTGTGGTGGCCGCCTGGGCGATCGGCGTGCTGGAAAACCTCGTGGCGGTGTACGTGCCGTTCATCGGCCACGACCTGAAGATCGCCGTCCCGTTCGCGCTGATCTTCGTCATCCTGATCCTGCGGCCGCAGGGCCTCTTTGGCCGGAAGGTCGTGGTGAGAGTCTGATGCGCAACCGCCTGCCCGCAAAACCCTTGTCCGTAGAACCCCAGTCCGTAAAACCCGTGGCCACCGGAAACCGCACCGTCCGGATTGTGGTGCTCGTCCTGGTGGCCGTGGTGCTGCTGCTCGCGCCGCTGAACCTGCCGCCCTTCGCCAACCAGACCCTGGTGCGGATCGGCGTCTACGCGGTGGCCGTGCTGGGCCTGAACATCGTCATGGGCTACACCGGCCAGGTCAACCTCGGCCAGATCTTTTTTGTGGGTCTCGGCGCCTACGTCACCGCGTACGGGGTCAAGCAGGGCTGGAACATCCTGCTGGTGTTCGTCCTGGCCTGCCTGATCGCCGGCGTCGTGGGGCTGCTGGTGGCGCTGGCCGCGGCGCGGCTGGGCGGCCTCGCGATCGCCATGGTGACCATCGCCCTGCCGATCGTGGGCGTGCCGCTGGCCAAGCGGCTGGAGGGATTCACCGGCGGCTCGCAGGGCATCTCCGCCCGGTTCACCGACGCCCCGGACTGGTCCGGGCTCTACAACGACCAGTGGCAGTACTACATCATCCTGCTGGTGACCGCCGCAGGGTTCCTGCTGGCCCGGAACCTGGTCCGCGGCAAGTACGGCCGGGCGTTCGGCGTCGTCAAGGAAAACGAGGCCGTCGCCGCGTCGATGGGCGTCTCCCCGTACCGGACCAAGGTCCTGGCCTTCACCGTGGCCTCCATCTTCGGCGGCGCCAGCGGGTTCCTCTACCTCGCCGCCGTTCAGTACACCTCCCCGGAAACCCTGAGCTTCGGGCACTCGATCAGCCTCCTGGCCGCCATGGTGATCGGCGGCGCCGGGAGCATCGCCGGGTCCCTCATCGGCGGGGCCTACTACGTCCTGGTCCCGCTGCTGACCAACGCCGTGGACCCCGGCCTCACCACCGTCAGCCAGGGCGCCATCCTGCTGATCGTCCTGTTCCTGCTGCCCGAGGGGCTGGTCAGCCTGCCCCGGGTGCTCCGCCGGATCACCGGCCGGAACCGGGACCGGCCCGGCGCCCCGCAGCGCACCGTACCCGCCCCGGCCCCGGGGGCCGGGTCGGAAAAGCAGGCAGACCAGCACCAGACAGAGCACCAGGCCATTCCGGACCAGACAGACCAGCAGCAGACAATCCAGCACCAGACAGGGAGGCAAGACCAAGCATGAGAAAGAACACCCGGCCTCGCGGGGTCCTCGGCATAGTGGCGGTGGCGGCGGTCATTGCGCTCTCCGCCTCGGGCTGCACCCGCGGCAGCACTAACCAGGGCGGCGGAAGCAACGCCGCCTCGCCCGGCATCACCGACTCCTCCATCACCCTCGGCATCACCACCCCGCTCAGCGGCGCGATTGCCGGCCAGGGCACCTGCACGGTGGCCGGTGTCACCGCTTACTTCGGCGCGCTCAACGCCGCCGGCGGCGTGAAATTCGGCGACGGCAAGACCCGCACCGTCAACATCAAGTCCTACGACGACGGCTACGACCCGCAGAAGTCGTTGGCGAACTTCCAGCAGATGGTTTCGGACAACGTCTTCGCCGCCACTGCGGGCCTTGGTACCCCCACCAACCGGGCCTTCCGGGAGGCGGCGATCAGCCAGAAGGTCCCGCAGGTGCTGGTGATGACCGGCGACCCGCTGTTCAGCGACCGGAAGCAGAGCCCCTGGCAACTCGGGTTCGTCCCGATCTACCAGAACGAGGGCGCCGCGTTCGGCAAGCTGATCGCCGGTTCAGGCCAGCCGCACAAGGTGGCGATCCTGTCCCAGAACGACGACTACGGCAAGGGCTACGTTCAGGGCTTCAAGGACGCCATCAAGGGCGCCTCGAACATCTCGGTCGTGGGCGAGCAGACCTACGAGGCGACGGACACCTCCGTGGACCCGCAGCTGACCCAGCTTGCTTCCTCCGGCGCGGACGTGTTTTTCGACGCCATGTCCATCACCCCGCTGGCCATCGCGTCGCTGCAGAAGGCGCAGCAGCTCGGCTGGAAGCCCAGCTGGTTCCTGCCGTCGAACACCTCCAGCCCGGCCGCGATCCTGGGCCCGGGCGGGGCCGCCGCGTACCCGGGCATCTACTCGGTGTCCTTCGCCAAGGCCCCGCAGAGCCCGGCGTTCGCCAAGGATCCCGACGTCGTGAAGTTCCTCGCCGACCTCAAGCAATACGCGAAGTACCCGGACATGCCGGCCTTCCCGCACTGCATGTGGAGCTACATGGTGGGTGCGACGCTGGAGCAGGCGTTCAAGACCATGACCGAGCCCACGCGGGACAGCTTCATGACCGCGCTGCGCAACGTCAAGGGCCTGCAGGCGCCGCTGATGCTCTCCGGCACCTCGGTGGATACGACGACGGACGGCCAGCCCGCGGTGTCCTCGGTGCTGGTGCAGAAGTACGACGGCAAGGGCTACGCGACGGTGCAGAACTTCGGCTAGGCGCATGCGGCACCTGCCAGGCGGCGCCTACCGGGCCGGGATTCCCGGCCCGGGCCAGGCGCCGCCGGCGGACTCCAGCTCGTCGACCAGCCGGAGCCCGCGCCGGGCCCACTCGATCTCGGTGCGGGCGCGGTCCACCAGGCCCTCGTAGGTGAAGCGCTTGAAGGCCACGGTGCGTTCCCGGTCGCCGGGGTCGGTGACGGCGAGGCGGCGGACCAGCATCGGGTTGGCCACCTCGGCGATCCGCTGCAGTTCACCCTCCCACTGGGCGAGTTCGGCCTCCCACTGGGCCTGGTGCCGGCGGAAGAAGGCGCGGGCGTCGCCGGGGGAGGCGGCCTCGAGGTAGGCAGCGCGCAGGTGGGCGGGGTCGCGGACCCGGGCGTATTCCAGCGGGGTCTGCATCCAGGCCAGGAACGCCGCCTCGCCGGCGGCGGTCACGTGGTAGAGCCGCCGGGTGGCGCGCTGGCCGCGGGGCTGTTCCTCGCCCTCGATCAGGCCCTCGGCCTCCATCTTGCGCAGCTCGGGGTAGATCTGTGAGTCAGGCGCGTGCCAGACGTGGCCCACGGACGCGGAAAACTGCTTCTGCAGTTCGTACCCGGAGAGCGGGCCGACGCGCAGCAGTGCGAGCAGCGCATAACGCAGGCTCATACGGTGCTCCTTCCGGGCGTGGAGGGGGTCGAGGGGGCGTATGCCGCCCCCTCGACCCGGGGCTCCCAGCCTAGGCGGGCTGGTAGTTGGTGCGCCAGCCGCCCTGGTACGTCGCGCGCGCCACGGTGGAGTAGGGGACCGGGCTGACGACGGCGCGGACCTCGGTCTGCACGTGCGGCTCGACGGCGGCCTTCGCGGTGCCGCCGTTCGGCTCGCCCCAGACCACCTTCAGTTCGGTGCCCTCCGGGACGTTCGGGTCGATCGTGGCCAGGGACAGCGCCCGGCGCTCGTTCGCGCTGTAGCCCGTGAACATCGAGTAGCCCACCACGGTGCCGTCGGCGTCGACCACGGAGTCGTAGTTGGCCGAGCCGTAGTTCGCCAGCGGCAGGTCGAAGAACTTGTAGCTCGGGCCCTCCACGTTGAAGAGCGAGGCGTAGATCTTCGTGATGTCCTCCGCGTCCCAGGCCAGCGTGACCTTGCGGCGCTGCGCGGCGGGGTCCATCTTCTCCAGGGCGTCGCGGCCGATGAAGTCGTGGTCGAACTTTACGAAGGAGCCGTAGCCCAACTCCCAGGGGGTCAGGTAGTAGTCCTCGATCCGGTCCGAGACGAAGGACCCGGCCAGGGTGCCGGTGGCCTCGTAGCCGTCCGCCGGCAGCCACTCGCGGTAGCCGCGCTCGGCCTCGCCGGTGTAGATGGCCGGCAACGGGGAGGGGATCCAGCCGGATTCGAGCGTGTTGGAGGGGTAGGCGCGGGAGCCCACGGGGACCAGTCCGAACTCGGCGCCTGCGGCCACGATCGCATCGCGGATCCGGTCGTGGTCCTCGTACGGCCCCCACACCTCGAGGCCCGGGGCGCCGGCCATGCCGTGGCGGAGGGTCCGGACGGTGGTTCCGTCGATCGTCATGGTGGACATGTTGAAGAACTTCAGCTGCTCCAGCGGGCCGCCGTTGAGCTTCTCGATCACCTGCCAGGCGTTCGGGCCCTGAATCTGGAAGCGGTAGTACTGCCGGGACACGCCATGGCCGTAGGGCCGCGACGGCGACCGGCGGTCCACCCGGATGTCCAGGTTGCCGTAGCCGCCGGTTTCACCGTGGTAGAGCAGCCAGTTCGCGGCCGGGGCGCGGCCTACATAGACGTATTCGTCCTCGCCCTCGCGGAACAGGATGCCGTCGCCGATCACGTGGCCGGATTCAGTCGTCGGGACGTACTGCTTGGCCTTGTTGACCGGGAAGACGGCGGTGGAGTTGATGGCGGTGGCGGAGATCAGCTTGATCGCGTCCGAGCCGGACATGAACAGGTTGTCCATGTGGTGGGACTGGTCGTACAGTACGGCGGTCTGGCGCCAGGCGGTCTGTTCCTTGATCCAGTTCTGGAAGTCGGCGGGGACCACCGGATAGATGTAGGAGCCGATCTGCGAGTTGCGGAGCAGGTCGACGGCGCCGCGGGATGCGTCGAGGACTTCCTGCAGATTCTTCGGTGCCACAATGAACCTCTTTTTCTGTCGGGATTTCGGGGGTCTGGGGGAGTTTGGAAGTCAGAGGGGGTCAGAACACGATGGTCTGGTTGCCGTGCCGGATGATCCGGTCCTCGGCGTGCCACTGCACCGCGCGGGAGAGCACGGCCCGTTCGACGTAGGCGCCGCGGGCCTGCAGGTCCGCCGCGGAGTGGGCGTGGGTCACGCGGGCGACGTCCTGTTCGATGATCGGGCCCTCGTCCAGGTCCTTGGTGACGTAGTGCGAGGTCGCGCCGATCAGCTTCACGCCGCGTTCCTTGGCCTTGCGGTACGGCGCGGCGCCGACGAAGGCGGGCAGGAAGGAGTGGTGGATGTTGATCAGCGGAACGCCCGCCCGGTCCAGGAACTCCGGGGAGAGGATCTGCATGTAGCGGGCCAGCACCACGAAGTCGACGTTGCCGGCCAGCAGCTTCAGGATCTCGCCCTCGGCCGCGGACTTGTCCGCGCCGGCGGAGGGCACGTGGAAGAACGGCACCCCGAAGGAGCGGACATCCTCGGCGGTATTGGTGTGATTGGAGATCACCATCGGGATGGAGACGGGCAGCTCGCCGCGGCGGTGCCGCCAGAGCAGCTCCAGCAGGCAATGGTCCGAGGTGGAGACCAGGATGGCCATCCGCTTGGGCACAGACCGGTCCGTCAGGGTCCACTGCAGGCCGAGCGGGCCCAGGGTCTTCGCCAGGTCCGCCTCGATTTCCGGCAGGGCGGCGGCCAGGTCGGGGCGGTTGAACACCACCCGCTGGAAGAAGTCGCCGGAGCTGGGATCGGAGGAGTACTGGTCCAGGGAGACGATGTTTCCCCGGCTGCGGGTCACCAGCGCGGCCACGGCGGCGACGATGCCGGGCTGGTCGGGGCCGTGGACAATCAGGCAGGCCTGGTCCCGGAGTGACTCCGTGTGCGGTGCCATCAGGGGCGTCCGGCGGTGAACTGCCGGACCCAGTCGGCCGTGGCCAGCAGTCCGCCGAAGGTGTAGAAGTGCAGGCCCACGCGGCCGACGGCGGGATCCTGCGGCCCGGAGGTGCGCTCGGCGAGTTCGGCGGCGAGGTCGTTGACGAACCGGTCCGGCCCGGCGTCGCCCATCAGGTTTGTCAGGGAGAAGCCGTACTTCTTGACGATCATGGCGTTGGCGCCGACGCCGAAGCGGCGGGCGAAGCCGAGGAGCCGCTTGATGCCGGCCGGACCGGGGGTTCCCACCCGGATCTCGGCGTTGACGCCGTCGGCGCGCAGGCCGGTGATCCAGTCCGCGACCGGGTCGGTGTCGAAGGCAAACTGAGTGAGGATGACGGCGTCGAGCTCCTGCTCCGCGAGGGCGGCGGTCTTGTCCGCCAGCGCCCGGGCGAGCACGTCCTTGGCGATGTCCGGGTGGCCCTCGGGGTAGCCGCCGATCCCCACCTGGCGCACCCCGTACTGCTGCAGCACGCCGCTCCGGATCACGCCGAGGGAATCCTCGAAGGGCCCCTCGGGGGTGGCCGGGTCGCCGCCGACGGCGAAGATGTGCTCGCTGGCGCCGACGTCCTGGAGCCTGGCCAGGAATTCCTCGAGCTGCTCCAGGGAGCGGAGCCGGCGGGCGGAGATGTGCGGGACGGGAACGAACCCGAGCTCCCGGACGGCCTTCGCCCCGGCCACCCGCATCTCCAGGTCCTCGTTGCCGAGGAAGGTGACGTTGATGCGGGTGCCCGCCGGGATGTGATCCTTGGCCTCGTGCAGGGCCGGCACGTCCTTGCCGGTCATCTCGAGCGAGAAATCGCGGATCAGTTCCAGGGAAGCCGCCCGGTTGGCCGCGGGCGTGATTCGATTCGCCATCAGGAAGTCCTTTCCGTGGGTGCGACGGTGCACCCACGGCCGACTTTACCTATGTGCATAGGCACTGTCTATAGGTAATTAACTCCCGACGGCGTCCTCCGGCTGCAGGTGGGCGATGGACCGGGTGTCCTGGAATGCCCGGACGCCCTCGATGCCCTGTTCGCGGCCCATGCCGGACTGTTTCATGCCGCCGAACGGGGCGCGCAGGTCCAGCCGGGTGGCGCCGTGGTCGTTGACCCAGACGTAGCCGCAGACCAGCCGGGCACCCACCCGGTTGGCGGTGGCGGCGTCGGCGGTCCAGACGGAGCCGCAGAGACCGGCCCAGGTGGCGTTGGCGGCTTCCACCGCCTCGTCCTCGGCGTCGAAGGGCAGGAGCGGGATGACCGGGCCGAACTGCTCCTCGGTCACCACCCGCAGGGACGGATCCGGGTCGATCACCAGCGCCGGGCGGAGGAAGTTCCCGCCGCGCAGCTCCGGGTCCTCCGGCAGGGTGCCGTATTCGCGGACGTCCGCCCCGGCGGTTTTGGCCTCCTCGATCAGCCCGGCCACGAACTCCTTCTGGGCGGGGGAGTGCAGCGGCCCCATGGTGGTGCCCTCGTCCAGGCCGTAGCCGATCACGGCCCGCTCCAGCCGGGCGGCGAGCCCATTGACCACCTCGTCCAGCCGGGAGCGGTGGACATAGATGCGCTTGGCGTTCATGCAGATCTGGCCGGTGGTGTCGAAGATGGCGGCGTACAGCCGGTCCAGGTGGGTGTCGTCCAGGATGGCGTCGGCCAGGATGACGGCGGCGTCGTTGCCGCCCAGTTCCAGCGTCACCCGGGTCAGCGCCTTCGAGGCCATCTCCATGATCCGCTTGCCGCCGGCGACGCTGCCGGTGAAGCAGACTTTGGCGACGTCCGGGCTGCTGATCAGGGCGGACATGTCCGCGTCCTTGCCGGTGACGACGTTGAGCACGCCCGGCGGCAGCTTCTCCGCGATCCTCTGCACCACCCGGGTGGTGGCCAGTGGCGCCGTGGGCGGCGGCTTCACGATGGCGGTGTTCCCGGCCAGCAGCGCGTGCGGCAGCGAGGCCGCGAGGATGGCGATGGGCCAGTTGAACGGCACGATCACGGTCACCACGCCGAGCGGCTGGTAGGCGACGGTGGTGGAGACGGGGATGCCCGGCGCCGGCGGGAGCACCTTCGTGGCGTCCACCTCCGCCGCGAGGGCGAGGGCCAGGTTCCAGCGGATCTCGAAGACCAGCGAGTCCACCCAGGCCTCCATCCGGATCTTGCCGTTCTCGCGGGAGAGCACGGCGGCGTCCTCGTCGCGGTGTTCGGCGATCCCCTCGAGTGCGGCCCGCATCATGTCAGCGCGCTGCTCCGCGGTCAGGGCCGCCCAGGCCGGGAAGGCGGCCTTCGCGGCGGCCACGGCGTCGTCGACATCGTCGGCGGAGGCCGCGGCGGCATGCCCCACGACGGCGCCCGGCCGGCCGGGGTCGGCGATCTCCAGGGTCTGCCCGGCCCGGCGTTCCCGGCCCCCAATGTAGAGGCCGGTGGTGACTGGGGCGGCGGTGTCGGTGGTACTGGTCATGGCGGCGCACCTCTCTGTGCTGTTGTGCTCTGCTGTGTTGCTGGGAGCTGTAGTGGGTGGACTGCGTGGTTTCCTGTGTGTGGGTCAGGCGTCGGCGGAGACGTTCGGGGTGCCGTGGGTGTGGAAGGTTTCGATGGTCTTCATGCCCCACGCCTGGCCCTTCTTGCGCTCCTCCTGGGTCCATTCCACCACCGGGGAGTCGGGATCCAACAGGAGCCGGGCGCCCGCATTCGCGAATTCGATCCGGTTCCCGCCGGGCTCCCAGACGTAGAGGAAGAAGGTCTGGTTAATGGCGTGCTTGTGCGGGCCGGACTCGATGTGGATGCCGTTCTCCAGGAAGATATCCGCGGCCTTGAGGATGTCCTCGCGGGTGTCCGGGGCGAACGCGACGTGGTGCAGCCGGTTGCCGTGCTTGAGCCAGTCGTCGGAGTAGACCACGTCGTAGGACTTGTTATTGAAGTGGAACCACCAGGCCGCATAGCCGCCGTCGTCGAGCTTGATCCGCTCGCTCTCCCGGCCGCAGAGGGCGTGCGCCACGAACTCGCCGTTGGCCACCACGTCCTTGGCCAGGTAGTTGATGTGGTCCAGCCGGCGCGCGTTCACGCCGCGGCCAGGGAAGGCCGAAGCCTGGTTCTTCAGTGCCGGCCTGTCGTCGGTGGCGACGTAGCGCTCGGTCTCGTAGTAGAGGGCCATGCTGTGCCCGTCCGGGTCGCGAAACATGTAAGTCGGCCCGGTCCCCACCTCCCCGTCCACCCAGCCGGTCCCCAGGCCCATGGCCTCGATCGCGGCGACCCGGCGCTCCAGCGCGGCCTGGCTGCTGGCCCGGAAGGAAGTGCGGCCCACACCTGCGTCGGCGGATTCGGTGAGCTTGATCGTGTAGAGCTGGTATTCGTCCCAGGTGCGCAGGTACACGGACCGGCCGCCCCCGGCGTCCCCGGCGGCCTCGGCGACGACGCGCATGGCCAGCAGGTCTCGGAAGAACCACAGGCTTTTGTCGAAGGTGGGGGTCAGCAGCTCCACATTCCCCAGGTGGGCGACGTCGAACGAGGTGTACTCGGTCACGGGGCAGTCCTCTCGTAGCGGTGGTGGTCAGGGCCGGGGGCGCGGGAAGACCCGCCCGTCGAAGATCTTGCGGGCGGTGCGCAGCGCCGCCGAGCGGGTCACGATGATCCCGTCCGGGCCGGCGGCCAGGCCCACCTCGACGTCGAAGTGGCCCGTCGGGTGCTCGATCCGGCACGGTTCGCCGGGCCCGGGCAGGGCGGCAAGGCCGTGGCCCACGGACCCGTCCGCCAGGATCCCGGCCGCAACGGTCAGCGCGCCGAGCACCCCGATGGAGGTGTGCACCCGCACCGGCAGGAAGCTGCGGGTGGTGACGGTGCCGCCACCCCGGGGCGGGGAGAGCAGCACCAGCTTCGGCACCGTTGCCTTACTGACGTCGCCCATTCCCATCAGAGCGGCAGCGTTCTTACGGAGCCCGGCCAGCCGGTCCGCCAGCGTGGCGTCCCTCTCGAGCTCCGCCGGGGATTCGTCGCCGGCCAGGCCCAGGTCCGCGGCGCGCAGCAGCACGCTCGGCATCCCGTTATCCACGCAGGTCACCGCCAGGCGGTCCACGGTGTCCAGCACCCGTCCGGTGGGAAACAGCGCCCCGGTGGAGGACCCGGCGGTGCCCTCGAAGTTCAGCCGGACCGGCGCCGCGGTGCCGGGGACGCCGTCGATCGCGAGGCCGCCGTCGTACTCGGGCCGGCCGCCCGGGGTGGGGAAGGCGGCGGTGGCGAGGCTGCCGGTGTTGAGCATTCGGATCCGGACCTCGGTGTTTTCAGCGCCGGCGCGCACCAGGCCGCGTTCCACGGCGAAAGGGCCCACGCCCGCCAGCAGGTTGCCGCAGTTCTGCCGGCTGCTGACCATCGCCTCGTCCACGCCCACCTGCAGGAACAGGTAATCCACGTCCGCATCCCCGTCCGGGGAGGGAGACACGACGGCCACCTTGCTGGTCAGTGGATGCGCCCCGCCGAGGCCGTCGATCTGCCGGGGGTCGGGGCTGCCCATGATCCGCAGCAGCAGGGCATCCCGCTCCTCCGGGCCGGCGGGAAGCTCGGAGGCCAGGAAGTAGGCCCCCTTCGAGGTGCCGCCGCGCATCAGCAGGCACGGAATGCCCTCGGTCTCAGCCATCCCGGGACTCATATTCCGCAGCGGTTATATACCGGACGCCGAGCCCGTCGAGGAGGCCGCGCAGCTTGTTGCGGTCCAGGCTCAGCCCGCCGGTGGAGTAGTCGGCGCGTGAATCGGCCTCCTTGGCCGCCCGTGCGTCCGCGGCCCGCAGCGCCCCCGGAGCCTCCGGCCGCGGCACGCACAGCACGCCGTCGTCGTCGGCGATGATCACGTCGCCGGGGCGCACCACGGTCCCGCCGATGGCGACCGGGACGTTCACCGAACCGGCCGTGGCCTTCACCGTGCCCTGGGCGTTGACGGCCGCTGCCCAGGCCGGGAATCCCAGGGCCCGCAGCTCGGCCACGTCCCGGACCCCGCCGGTGGTCACCAGTCCGCGGACACCGCGGTGCCGCAGCGCCGTGGCGAAGAGTTCGCCGAAGGACCCGTCCAGGGAGGGGGAGGTGGTGGTCACCACCAGGATGTCGCCCTCGCGGCACTGTTCGACGGCGGCGTGGATCATGAGATTGTCGCCGGGCCAGCAGAGCACGGTCACGGCGGTGCCTGCGATCCGGTCGCCGTCCTGGATGGGGCGAAGGCCGGGGCCGAGGAGCCCCGTGCGGCCCATGGCCTCGTGCACGGTGGCGACCCCAAGCGCCCCGAGCCGGTCCGCCACCCCGGCGTCGGCCCGTTCGATCCCGGTGACCACGACGGTCCTCATGCCGCCACCCCTCTCATTCCCGCGGTGCTTCAGGCCAGGACATCGGTGACCTGGGGGTAGTAGCGCATGTAGGCCTCGCCGCGGGTGTCCACCGGCAGTCCGAGGTTCGGCCCGGCGTTGCGCTTGACCTGGACGCCGCGGCGGACGGCCAGGGAGCTGTAGTACTCCCACATGTGCTTCTGGGCGGGCAGGCATTTCATGGCGCGTTCCTTGGCCGGGAACGCTGCGGTGATGTCCAGCAGGACGTCGGGTTTGAAGTCGCACTGCTCCGGCTGGTGCGGTTCGAAGAAGAACACCGGGGGAGCCCCGAGTACCTCGCCGGGGGCGTCATAACCGATCGCCTGGGCCAGGATCCGGGCCTCGATCGCCAGCCGGGCCGCCGCCGGGTGGTCCCCGTTGTAGGGGTCCAGCAGCGGGTGGGTCAGCACCACCGTGGGCTGGATCCGGCGGTAGATCCGGACCAGCGTGTCCAGCAGTTCGCGGCTGGGCTGCAGCGGGTAGTCGCCGGCGTCCAGGAACTCGATCTCGGCGCCGAGCGCGGCCGCCGCGGCCCCCGCCTCAGACCGGCGCAGCTCTTTGATCTCCTCGAGCGACTTGCCGGCGAGCCACTGACTCGCGGACTCGCCCCGCTCACCGTAGGAGAGGCAGATGACGACGGCGCGGTCCCCCCGGGCGGTGGCGGCGGCGATCGCGCCCCCGGCCCGCCAGACGAAATCCCCGGCGTGCGCGCTGACCACCAGCACCGTTCCTGGCATGCCCATGTCTCGGTCCTCTCCGGTTCGCTCCGCGGACAGTGCCAGACAACCACGCTCTGGCAGACCGGTCAATACATCCCATACAATTTTGTTAGCAATCCTGATTCCAGATCCGTACGGCGATCGCGGCCACGGTTGCGGCCCGCTATCAAAGGAGATAACCGATGGCCCAGAAGTCCCTGCAGGATGTCCTCGACGCGGCCGGCAACACCGTGGAGCACCTCCGCAACTCCCAGCTCGGCACCTACATCTACCCGGTGGTGCCGGCGGAGTTCACCAACTGGCGGCGCGAGCAGCGGGCCTGGCGGGAGACCGCCGTCCTCTACGACCAGTCGCACCACATGGTGAACTTCTTCATCACGGGCCCGGATGCGCTGAGGCTCCTCTCGGACACTGGCATCAACAGCTTCGCCAACTTCCCGGTCAACACCGCCAAACAGTTCGTTCCCACCGCCTCCAACGGCGGCGTGATCGGCGACGGCATCCTCTTCCACCAGACGGAGAACGAATTCGTTTACGTCGGCCGGGCGCCGGCGGCGAACTGGCTGCAGTTCCACGCCGAGACCGGCGGCTACGACGTCGAATGCCGCTACGACGACCGGTCCCCGTCGCGTCCCTACGGCCAGGCCGTCCAGCGCGAGTACTACCGGTTCCAGATCCAGGGCCCGAACGCCTGGCAGATCATCGAAAAGCTCAACGGCGGCACGCTGGAACAGGTCAGGTTCTTCCACATGGGGCAGCTGGAGATCGCCGGGGAGCAGGTCCGCACGCTGCGCCACGGCATGGCGGGCGCGCCGGGCCTGGAAATCTGGGGACCCTACGCCCAGCACGGCAGGATCCGCGACGCGGTGCTGGAAGCCGGCGCGGAGTTCGGCATCGAACCCTGCGGATCCCGTGCCTACTCCTCCAATACCCTGGAGTCCGGCTGGATCCCCTCGCCGTTGCCGGCCATCTACAGCAGCGACGCCGAGCGCGCTTACCGGCGGTGGCTGCCCGCCGCCAGCTACGAGGCCACCAATGCCCTGGCCGGATCGTTCGTCTCGGACAGCATCGAGGACTACTACCTGACCCCCTGGGAGCTCGGTTACGGCTCCTTCGTGAAGTTCGACCATGACTTCATCGGCCGGGATGCCCTGGAGCGGATCGACCCGGCGTCCCAGCGGCGCAAGGTCACCCTGGCCTGGAATGACGAGGACCTGGCGAGGATCTGGGCCTCCTTCCTGGACCGGGACACCCCCGGCTACCAGTTCTTCGACCTCCCCAACGCCAACTACGGCTCCTCAAACTATGACTCCGTGGTGGACGCGGACGGCACCCCGGTGGGGCTCTCGCTCTTCACCGGCGTCTCGGCCAACGAACGCCGCGGCCTGTCCCTGGCCACCGTTGACGCGAACGTCGAGGCCGGCACCGAGGTGAGGGTGATCTGGGGCGAACCCGGCGGCGGCTCCCGCAAGACCACCGTGGAACCGCACGAGCAGCTCAGTGTGCGCGCCGTCGTCAGCCCGGTGCCCTACGCCGTGACGGCCCGGACCGAGTACCACGGCGGCTGGCGCACCGCCGGCGCCGCCCGCTAGGGGTCAGGCCGGCGGGAGATCGCGGAGGGCCGCGATGACGCTGAGCAGGTGGCTGCGCACCGCCTGCTCGGCGGCGTCCGGATCCCGGGCGACGACGGCGTCGATGATCGCGGCGTGCTCCAGTACGGAAACCTTGGCCCGCTGCGGCCGGGAGGAGAGCTTGAACTGGTGCCGGACGCTCTGGGCGTGCAGCCGGGCCAGGACCTCCGCGGCGATCGTGTGATGGCTCAGTTCCCGGATCCGGTTGTCCAGCGAGAGGTTCAGCCGGGAGTACTCCACCAGGTCACCCTCGGCGACGGACTCGACCATCCTGGCCCGGAGGTCCAGCAGTTCGGCGGCGTCCCCGTCGCTGAGCGCGGCCGCGGTCTTCGCGGCACACAGGCCCTCGACGCCGATCCGCACCTCCAGGATCTCGATCGCCTCCTCCACCGAGATGGCACGCACCCGGGAGCCGCGGTTGGGCAGCCGCTCCACAAGGCCCTCGCCGGCCAGCTCCAGCAACGCGGTCCTTACCGTGGCACGGCTGGCGGCGAAGGCCCCGCTCAGGTCGGCCTCGATCAGCCGCTGGTTGGGGGCGTACTCGCCGCGGATGATCGCCCCGCGGATCAGGTCCGTCACCCGGGTGTCCGCGGCGGGCCCGGCCACCGCGGGACTCTCAGCTGCTGGTGCCATATGAACTCAACCCCCGGAATCGGACTGCGGCAGACCCCGGATCCGGGACCATATTGTCTACAATCTTAGAAGCATCGAAGGGGTGGGTCCGCATGCGCGTCGCCGTACTCGGCCTGGGGGAAGCCGGAAGCATCTATGCCGCGGACCTTGCCGGGCTGGGCGTGGCCGTCGCCGGCGTCGACCCCCGGGTGGCCGCGACACCGCCGGGCGTGCTCCGGGCCGTCTCCGTGGCGGAGGCGGTGCGCGGCGCGTCCGTGGTCCTCAGCCTGGTGGGGGGAGCCGCCGCTGCGGAGGTTCTGGGCCAGGCGTTGCCCGCCTTGGGCCAGGACGCCCTCTACGCGGACCTGAACACCGCCGGGCCGGAGGCCAAACGGCGGTTGGCCCTGGCGGCCCGGGACGGCGGGGCGGGCTTCGTCGACGTCGCCGTCCTGGCCCCCGTGGCCCGCGCCCGGCTGGCCACCCCGCTGCTGCTGAGCGGCCCCGGCACGGAGGCGCTGCTGCCGGTGCTGGCGGGCTGGGGAATCCCGGCGGCCGGCGCGGGCGGCGAGGCGGGCGCGGCCGCCGGTTTGAAGCTGCTGCGCAGCGTATTCATGAAGGGCCTCGCGGCCGGGCTGATCGAGGCGGTGACGGCGGCCCGTGCGGTGGGCGCGGAGGAGTGGTTGACCGGGCAGATCGCCGCGGAGCTGGGCCCCGCCGGCCCTGCGCTGGTATCGCGGCTGCTGGCGGGGACGCCGGTCCACGCGGTGCGGCGCGAGGCGGAGATGCGCGAGGCGCGGGCCTTCCTGGACACCCTCGGCGTGCCGCACCCGGTCACCGACGGCACCATCGAATGGCTGCACCTGCTGGCCGGGGGCAGTCCTGACTGACTACGCCCGCCGGCCGGTCGTGGGTCTCCGTTCCAGGCGGCGGTTGGATCCCCGGCTCAAGCGACGCGCCACAGGGTGCATTCGTCGGTATTGACGGCCTTGCGCATGCCGCTGTGCCGGTCCATGATCCAGACGACGCCGATTCCCGGGGCCGTCTCCTGCACGCACCCGCGGCGGATGACGACGTCGTCGTAGTTCGGTCCCACCCGCAGGCGGGCCTCGATCTCATCCCCGCGCCGCACCTGCTCAAGGCTGCGGATTCGGACAACGTGCGCTGCGGCTTCCTTCAACATGGCGGGCCTCCCGGACTGGAGCTGATGCCTGGACCTGCGGGCACTTCCAGTGTGGGAGCCCATTGTTGCCGCCGCGTTTCGGTGCGGTAAGGAACGGGTTAGTTCTCGACGCCGGGCCGGGTGCAGGCAAGAATGGGCGCATGGACCTGCCCCTGATGCCTCCGGTCGCGCCGATGCTGGCCAAGGCCGTCCCCGCCCTCCCCGAGGGGGAGCTGAGCTTCGAACCCAAATGGGACGGTTTCCGCTCCATCATCTTCCGCGACGGGGACGAGGTGGAGATCGGCAGCCGCAACGGCAAACCGCTGACCCGCTACTTCCCGGAGCTGGTCGAGGCCCTGAAGCGGAACCTGCCGCCGCGCTGCGTGCTGGACGGGGAGGTGGTCCTGGTGGCGGGGGACCGGCTGGATTTCGACGCGCTGCAGCAACGGATCCACCCCGCGGCCAGCCGGGTCAAGCTGCTGGCCGGGCAGACTCCGGCCAGCTTCGT
This sequence comes from Arthrobacter sp. NPDC080082, assembly GCF_040686595.1. Taxonomy (NCBI): domain Bacteria; kingdom Bacillati; phylum Actinomycetota; class Actinomycetes; order Micrococcales; family Micrococcaceae; genus Arthrobacter; species Arthrobacter sp. NPDC080082. The sequence goes on from NZ_JBFBKQ010000006.1 coordinate 147,679, forward strand.
CGCCTTCGACCTGCTGGCGCTGGACGGCGAGGACTTCACCGGCCGGCCGTTCGCGGAACGCCGCGAGGCCCTGGAACGTGCGCTGGCCGCCAGCAGCGCGCCGGTGCACGTCACGGCCGCGACCCGGGACCGGGACACCGCGGAGCGCTGGTTCAACCAGTTCGAGGGCGCCGGCCTGGACGGGATCGTGGCCAAGGCCCTGGACTCGGTCTATCAGCCGGACAAGCGGACCATGTTCAAGGTCAAGCACCAGCGCACCGCGGACTGCGTCCTGGCCGGCTACCGGGTGCACACCTCCGGGCCGGACCGGGTGGGCTCGCTGCTGCTGGGGCTCTACGACGGCGACGGCGTGCTGGCCAGCGTCGGCGTGGTGGGTGCCTTCCCGATGCAGCGCCGGAAGGAACTCTTCGAGGAACTCCAGCCCCTGGTCACGGATTTCGCCGGCCACCCCTGGGCCTGGGACCGGCAGGAGGACGGCACCCGCACCCCGCGCAACGCCGAGGGCAGCCGGTGGAGCGGCAGCAAGGACCTCAGCTTCGTGCCGCTGCGGCCGGAGCGGGTGCTGGAGGTCAAGTACGACCACATGGAAGGGCCCCGGTTCCGGCACACCACCCAGTTCGTGCGGTGGCGGCCGGACCGGGACCCCCGGTCCTGCACCTACGCCCAACTCGAGGAACCGGTCGGCTACGACCTGGCCGACGTGCTGGGCGCCGGCCGCTAGGCGTACGCTCCTCCCCGGTTACCTCGCCCCTCAGTGCCCCGACACGCCGGAAGGCCCGGCGTGTTCCGTGAACACACCGGGCCTTCCGGGTTTGTAACCGGGCGGGAACGTCCGCCCTGGCCTTTCAAACGGAGGCGGGCTCAGCGTAGGCCGAGCTCCTTGGTGGGGACCTTGAAGGTTTCCTTAGCGGTCAGCGCGGAGGCGGCGGCGATGACGCAGATGATGGCGGTAAAGATGGTGATCTGGACCCAGCCACCGGCCTTGATGCCACCCATCGCAGCCACGATCGCCGGGGCGAAGCCGGCCATCAGGAAGCCCAGCTGGGTGCCGATCGCCAGGCCGGAGAAGCGGACCTTGGTGCTGAACATCTCGGCGTAGAAGGAGGGCCAGACGGCGTTCGAGGCGGCGTAGCCGAAGGAGAAGAAGCCGATCGCGGCCAGGAACATCTGCGGGACGGAACCGGATTCGAGGCTGAGCAGGAACACCGGGGTCAGCACCGCGCTGGAGAGCGCGCCGTAGATGAAGACGGGCTTCCGGCCGATCCGGTCCGCGAGCTTGCCGAACAGCGGCTGGGTGCCCAGGGCCACCAGGTTCGCGCCGACCACCAGCCAGAGGGTCACGGTGCCGTCCACGTTGGCGACGGTCTTGGCGTAGCTGATGGCCAGGGTGCCGAAGACGGTGGAGACGGCGGCGATGAACGCGCAGGCCACGACGCGGAGCACGTCACGCCAGTGGTGCTTGAGCAGGTCGGCCACCGGGATCTTGGAAATCTGGGCGCTCTTCTGGGCTTCCTCGAAGGCGGGCGGCTCGTGCAGGGTGCGGCGGATGAAGAACGCGACCACCACGACGACGGCGCTGAGCCAGAACGGGATGCGCCAGCCGATGCCGTACTTGACCTCGTCCGGCAGGGCGAGGACCGGGATGAAGACGAGGGCTGCGAGGATCTGGCCGCCCTGGGTGCCGGTGAGGGTCCAGGAGGTGAAGAAGGAGCGGCGGTTGTCCGGGGCGTGCTCCAGCGTCATGGAGGAGGCGCCGGCCTGCTCGCCGGCGGCGGAGAGGCCCTGGCAGAGCCGCGCGATCACCAGCAGTACCGGTGCCCACCAGCCGACCGTCTTGAAGTCCGGCAGGCAGCCGATGACGAAGGTGGAGGCGCCCATCAGCACCAGCGTGAACATGAGGACCTTGCGGCGGCCCACCCGGTCACCGAAGTGGCCCAGGATGATGGCGCCCACCGGGCGGGCGATGTACGCGAAGCCGAAGGTCGCGAAGGACATGATGGCGGCGTTGGTGTCCGCGTCCGGGAAGAAGACCTTCGGGAAGATCAGGGCGGCGGCGGAACCGAAGATGAAGAAGTCGTAGTACTCGACGGCGCTGCCGAGGAAGCTGGCGAGGGCAGCCTTCTTCGGCGTGCCCGCCGGAGTGGCGGTGCCCGGCGTCGTAGTCGGGAGAGTCTGGCTCATGGTGTTCCTTCGGGGTGACGGCATTGTCGGGATGGATCTGGGGGCCGTGCCGGCCGCTGGCTTCCCGGATGCGGCAGCCGATTGACCTGGAGTGGACCCTGTGAAGTAGCCGCATGGTGGGAGCTACTTGCGTGATGTAGCAAGCATGGCTGTGGGGTAGATCACTTGTCAAGGAAAATATTCACCATCTAGCAATAGCTCTCACAATGTGAGAACATCGAGTCATGAGTGTGAACCAGGACACAATGCCGGCCGCCGATCAGTCCGGCGCCGAAACTGCTGCCGATTCCGTTGCCGAGCCGACCGCCGGGACGGGTCCGGCAACAACCGCAGGAGCCGGTGCCGGGGCGGGTCCGGAACCGGCCGCCGGCTCCCGCACCGACATGGTCGGCAAGGCCCTCGGGCTGCTGGTCCTGCTCGGCGACGAACCCCGCGGCGCCAGTGCCGCTGAACTGTCCCGCCGCGCCGAGCTGCCGTTCAGCACCACCTACCGGCTGCTGGGCTCGCTGACCCGGGACGGCTTCGTCGATTACGAGCCGGATGGCCGCCGCTATCACCTGGGCCTGCGGGTGTTCCAGCTGGGTCAGCGGGTATCGAACCACCACGGCTTCGCCGGCACCTCGCTGCCCATCCTGCGCCGGGTGACCGAGGAGACCGGGGAGGCCACCATCCTCTCCGTGCGGGACGGCAACCACCACCTGACGGTGAACAAGGTGGATGGCCCGCAGACATTCCGGGTGACCTCGGATCCCGGCCATCTGGGTGCGCTGCACACCACCTCCGTGGGGAAGGCGCTGGTTGCCTTCGCCGATGACGCCACCCGGAACCGGCTCCTGGAGGAACTCCCGCTCGATCCCCTGACGGAGCGTTCCATTACCGACCGCGGGGACTTCCGCGCCGAAATCGAGCAGGTCCGCGCCCGCGGCTACGCCACCATGGACGAGGAGAACGAGCTGGGCATGCGCGCCGTCGCCGTCCCCGTCTTCAATGCCCAGGGCCACGCCTTCGCCTCCCTGGCCACCGCCGTGCCGGTCTTCCGGATGAGCATGGAGGCCCTCATGGCGCTGGTGCCCCTGCTGCAGGCGGCGGCCGCGGAACTCTCCGCCAGGCTGCCGCAGCAATAGATAAGTTCGTCATAAGAACACAAGTGCATTATGTGAACACTTGCAGTATTGTTACCCCTATCACTTTCCCCGCCTCCCCGAGCGGTGCGGCGGAGAGGGTGCCGTTGTCAAAGGAGCTAGACGGATGAGCAACCGAGCGGAGTCCTTCCTCATAGGCCTCGTGGGTGATGGCGTGACGCCGTCGCTCACGCCGCCCATGCACGAACGGGAGGGCGATGAGCAGGGCTTGCGCTACCTGTACCGGCCCATCGACCTGATCGAACTCGGCCTGCCCGGCACCGCCGTCGGTGATCTCCTCACCGGGGCCGCGCGGCTCGGCTTCAACGGCCTGAACATCACCCACCCCTGCAAGCAGCTGGTCATCGAGCACCTCGACGACCTCACCCCGGACGCCCGCCGGCTTGGTGCGGTCAACACCGTCACCATCCGGGGCGGCCGGCTGACCGGCCACAACACCGACTGCTCCGGCTTTGCCGCGGCCCTGGCCGACGGGCTCCCCGACGCCACCCTGGACCGCGTGGTCCAGCTCGGCGCCGGCGGCGCGGGCTCCGCCGTCGCCTACGCCCTGCTCACCGCCGGCGTCCGTGAACTGGACCTGGTGGACACCGACCCCGCCCGCTGCGCCGCCCGCGCCGCCGAGCTGGCCGTCCTCTTCCCCGGCGCCACGGTCACGGCACGGACGACGGCGGAGCTGCCGGCCCTGATGCCGCGCGCCGACGGCCTGGTCCACTGCACCCCGGTGGGCATGGCCGCCCACCCGGGCCTGCCGCTGGACGCCGATCTGCTGGAATCCCGGCACTGGGTGGCGGACATCGTCTACCGGCCGATCGAGACCGAGCTGGTCCGGGTGGCGCGGGAACGCGGCTGCGACGTCCTCGACGGCGGCCGGATGGCCGTGGGCCAGGCCGCCGACGCCTTCCGCATCTTCACCGGAAGGGAACCGGACGCGGCCCGGATGCGTGACCACTTCCTGGAACTCGTCGCCGCCGAGGAGGTGGCCGCCTGATGCGCACCGGAATCGCCACCGTCTGCCTCTCCGGCACCCTGCGGGAGAAGATGCAGGCCTGCGCCATCGCCGGCTTCGACGGGATCGAGATCTTCGAACAGGACCTGGTGACCTCGCCGCTGAGCCCGGAGGACATCCGCGCCATGGCCGCGGACCTGGGACTCACCCTGGACCTGTACCAGCCGTTCCGCGACTTCGACAGCGTCCCGGAGGAGCTGCTGGGCGGCAACCTCCGCCGCGCCGAGGCCAAGTTCCGGCTGATGTCCAGACTTGGCATGGACACCATCCTGGTCTGCTCCAACGTGGCCACCGCGTCGATCGACGACGACGACCTCCGGACCGAACAGCTGGCCCGGCTCGCGGAGCTGGCCGGGGAGCACGGGGTCCGGGTGGCGTACGAGGCCCTCGCCTGGGGCCGATACGTCAACGACTACGAGCACGCCCACCGCCTGGTGGCCCGGGTGGACCACCCGAACCTGGGCACCTGCCTGGACTCCTTCCATATCCTCTCCCGGGACTGGGACACCGCACCGATCGAGGCGTTCGACCCGGAGAAGATCTTCTTCGTCCAGGTCGCGGACGCCCCCAAGCTGTCCATGGACGTGCTGTCCTGGAGCCGGCACCACCGCGTCTTCCCGGGCGAGGGGCAGTTCGAGTTGGCCAAGTTCATGGGCCACGTGGTCCGCGCCGGGTACGCGGGACCGGTCTCGCTCGAGGTCTTCAACGACGTCTTCCGCCAGTCCGACGTCGAACGCACCGCCGTGGACGCAATGCGCTCGCTGATCTGGCTCGAGGAACAAAGCGCCAAGTGGCTTACCGGGAACGCGCCCGGTGCCGCCGCCGGCCGGCCCGCCCCGCGCCGGCACCCGATGGAGCTGGCCACGCTGCCGCGGGTGGCCGAACCCGCCGGGTTTAACTTCGCCGAGGTGCGCGCCACGGACACCGCCGCGCTGGAGAGCCTGCTGGGCCAGCTCGGTTTCGGCTTCAACGGCCGGCACCGCAGCAAGAACGTCCAGCTCTGGACCCTCGGCCAGGCCCGGATCATCATCAACGAGGACGCCCCGGCCCCGGCGGAAACCGCCATCGCCGCCGTCGGCTTCGACGTCGACTCGCCCGTGCTCGCCGCGGCCCGCGCCCGGCAGCTGAAGGCCCCCGCCGTGCCGCGCACCAGCCGCGCGGACGAGGAGGTCTTCCAGGGCTTCGCCGCACCGGATTCCACCGAGATCTTCCTCTGCCAGGGCAGCCCGGACGGCACGGCCGCCTGGGTGGACGAGTTCGGCCCCGGCCACGCGGACGCCGCCGCGGAAGGGGCAGCCGCCGGGTCCGGCGCCGTGATCGACCACGTCAACCTGGCCCAGCCCTGGCAGCACTTCGACGAGGCCGTCCTCTTCTACACCAGCGCCCTGGCGCTCCAGCCCCAGCCCTATGCCGAGGTGGCCAGCCCCACCGGGCTGGTCCGCTCGCAGGTCATGGCCACGGGCGACCGGGGCGTCCGGCTGGTACTCAACCTCGCCCCGCTGCACCAGCAGGAGGGCTCCACGGAGCCGGCCGGCGGGGGCCACGCGCCGCGCCGGACCTACCAGGAGCACATCGCGGTGGCCGTCGATGACCTGGTGGCCACCGCCCGCGCCGCCCGGGACCGGGGCCTGGACTTCCTGCGCATCCCGGCCAACTACTACGAGGACCTGGACGCCCGCTTCGACCTGGACCCGGAGTTCCTCGCCACCCTGCGCGAGCTGAACCTGCTCTACGACCGCGACGCCGACGGCGAGTTCCTGCACTTCTACACCGCCACCGTGGGCAGCGTGTTCTTCGAAATGGTTGAACGCCGCGGCCGCTACGACGGGTATGGTGCCCCCAACGCGCCGGTCCGCCACGCCGTCCAGTACGACCACCGGCACCAACTGACCCGCACCTCCTGACCCGCGCATCATCCGAGAATCACCGATCCAGCACCACGAAAGGAGGCTGCAGTGCCTGAAGAGATCAACCGCGAGACGTTCAACGCGGACCCGCTCACCGAAGACGTGTCCGACGCAGCGCCCCAGACCCCGGCCCAACCGGCCGTACCCGCCCTGGACACCGCCGCCGAATCCCAGCAGATCCTCAGCGACGAGATGCAGGCCCTCGGCGCCGCGTACGCCCAGGCCCGCGCCAACGGCGCCACCGCGGAAATCCAGCCGCGGCTGGACTACCCGCCGTACCGCAGCAGCATCCTCCGGCACCCCACGAAGAGCCTGCACCACGCGGACCCGGAGACCATCGAGCTGTACTCACCGGCGTTCGGGCACATGGACGTGCACGCGCTGGAGTCGGACCTGACCATCCAGCACAACGGCGAGCCCCTGGGTGAACGGATCATCGTCTCCGGCAGGGTCCTCGACGGCGACGGCCGCCCGGTCGCCGGCCAGCTGGTGGAGATCTGGCAGGCCAACTCCTCCGGCCGCTACATCCACAAGCGGGACCAGCACCCGGCCCCGCTGGACCCGAACTTCACCGGCGTCGGCCGCTGCATCACCGGCGCGGACGGCTCCTACAGCTTCACCACCATCAAGCCCGGCGCGTACCCGTGGAAGAACCACCTGAACGCCTGGCGTCCCGCGCACATCCACTTCTCGCTCTTCGGCCACGAGTTCACCCAGCGCATCGTCACGCAGATGTACTTCCCCGGCGACCCGCTCTTCGCCCTCGACCCGATCTACCAGTCGATCGTGGACCAGGACGCCCGGGACCGCCTGGTGGCTACCTACAACCACGACCAGACCAAGCCCGAGTGGGCGCTGGCCTACAACTGGGACATCGTCCTGACCGGGTCCAAGCGGACCTGGACCGAAAACGAGGCCCTCGGCGCGGAAGGCGACCACCATGAGTAAGTTGACCCCCACGCCCGGCCAGACGGTGGGCCCGTTCTACGGCTACGCCCTGCCCTACGCCAAGGACCGCGAACTGCTGCCGCCCGCCACCCCGGGCAGCATCCGGTTGCAGGGCGCGGTCTACGACGGCGCCGGCCACCCGGTCCCGGACGCCATCCTGGAGATCTGGCAGGCCGACGCCGAGGGTAACGTCCCGCATCACCCCGGCTCCCTGGTCCGCGACGGGTACACCTTCACCGGCTTCGGCCGCTGCGCCGTCGGCAACACCGGCGTCTTCACCTTCACCACCGTCAACCCCGGCCCCACCGCCCCGGGTGCCGCGCCGTTCATCTCGGTGGTGGTCTTCGCCCGCGGCCTGATGAACCGGCTCTTCACCCGCGTGTACCTGCCGGAGAACGAGGAAGCCCTGGCCAGCGACCCGCTGCTGTCCACCCTGGACCCGGAGCGCCGCCGCACGCTGATCGCCCGGCGCGAGGCCGACGGCGGCCTGCGTTGGGATATCCGGCTGCAGGGCGAGGGCGAGACGGTGTTCCTCGACTTCGAGGCCGGCTCCGAGGGCGAGGGCACCGCGCCGTGACGGCTCCCCTTCCCGACGGCGACTTTGGCCTGCTCAGCCCGGTCTCGGCCGCCCCGCGGGTAACGGCGCTGACCGGCGACCGCGCCGTCCTCGCCGCCATCCTGCGGGTCGAGGCCGCCTGGGCCGGGGTCCTCGAGGAGGCTTCCCTGGCGCCCGCCGGGTCTGCCGCCGTCGTTGCGGCGGCCGCGGACGTGGACCACTACGACCTTGCCGGGATCGCGGTCCGCGCCCAGGGCGGGGCTAACCCGGTGATCCCGCTGCTGGCCGACCTCCGGGCCCGGGTCACCACCCTGGACACGGAGGGCCTCGGGGCGTCCGCCGCGGTGCACGCGTCCCTGACCAGCCAGGACGTGCTGGACTCGGCCCTGATGCTGCTGGCCTCCGACGCCGTCGCCGAACTCCTGGCCGGGGTGCGGGAATCGACGGCGGCGCTGGCCGGGCTCGCCGAACGCCACCGGGACACCGTCTGCGTGGGCCGCAGCCTGACCCAGCACTCGCTGCCCTACAGCTTCGGACTCCGGGCCGCGCAGTGGTTCGCCGGGCTCGTCGACGCCGCGGCCCGCCTGGAGAGCCTGGAGTTTCCGGTGCAGACCGGCGGCGCCGCCGGCACCCTGGCCGCCGGCACCGCACTGGCCGGCCCCGCCAGCACCCCGTTCGAGCTCTCCGACCGGCTCGCCGCCAGCCTCGGCCTGGACCCGGTCGCTGCACCCTGGCACACCAACCGCCTCGCCGTCACGGCACTGGGCGACGCCCTCACCGCGGTCACGGACGCGGCCGGCAAAATCGCCGGGGACGTGCTGTTCCTCAGCCGGCCCGAGGTCGCCGAGCTGTCCGAACCCGTAGCCCCCGGACGCGGCGGCTCCTCGGCGATGCCGCACAAGCAGAACCCGGTCCTCTCGGTCCTGGTCCGCAGCGCCGCGCTGCAGGCCCCCGCGCTGGCGGCCCAGCTGCACCTTGCCGCCGCCAGCTTCAACGACGAACGTGCCGACGGCGCCTGGCACGCCGAATGGCCCGCGCTGCGCTCCCTGCTCCGGCTCGCCCTCGGCGCCGCCGGCCAGCTGCGCGAGCTCACCGCCGGGCTGCAGGTGCACCCGGACGCCATGCGCCGCAACCTGGACCTCTTCGGGCCGCTGCTGCTCTCCGAGGCCGTCGGCGCCGCCGTCGCGCCCCTGCTGGGGGACGGCGGCCGCGCCCGGCTGCAGGAGGTAGTGGACCGCACCCTGCAGGCGCCCGCCGCCGAGCGGGGCGCCACCTACCGCTCGCTGCTGCGGGAGGCCGTCCCCGCCGACGCCCTCACCGACGAACGGCTCGAGGAGCTGCTCGACCCCGCGAACTACCTCGGCCAGTCCGGCGGGATCATCCGCCGGCTGCTCGACGCCCGGCCCGGCTTCGCTGACCCGGCCCTCCAGAAAGGTGTTTCCGATGACTAAGCCAACCCTCAAGGCCGTCCTGCTCTCGCCGCAACGCGAACTCGGCGACCGGCCCCTGGTGGTGGTGGGGCCCTCCCTGGGGACCTCCACCCTGCTCTGGAGCCAGGCCGGGGGCCTCCTCGGCAACGCATTCGACGTCGTTGCCTGGGACCTGCCCGGCCACGGGGTCTCCCCGGCCGCGACGGAACCCTTTACCGTGGCCGAACTGGCCGACGCCGTCGTCGAGCTCGTCGATTCGATCTCCCCGGGCGCACGCTTCCACTACGCCGGCGTCTCCCTCGGCGGGGCCGTGGGGCTGCAGCTGGGCATCAAACACGGCGGCAGGCTCAAGAGCCTCTCCGTGCAGTGCAGCGGCGCCAGGATCGGCACCCCCGAGGGCTGGCTGGAGCGCGCGGAGACCGTCCGGAACCAGGGCACCCCGGTGATGATCGAGGGCTCCGCCCAGCGCTGGTTCGCGCCCGGCTTCTTGGAGCACGAACCCGAGCGCAGCAGCCGCCTGCTGCACACGCTCAGGGATGCCGACCGGTTCAGCTACGCGTTCTGCTGTGAGGCCCTGGCCGGCTACGACGTCCGCGCCGAACTCGGCAGCATCACCGTCCCCACCCAGGCCCTCGCCGGGGAGTTGGACGAGGTGGCACCGCCGTCGCTCGCGAAGGAAATCGTGGACGGCATCACCGCCGGCGGTGGCACCGCGAACGCCGCCACCCTGGCCGGCGTCGCCCACCTGGCACCCTTCGAGGCCCCCGGGCACGTCGCCGAACTGCTGCGCACCCTCATCACCTGGGCCGAGTCGAACGGGACGGGACAGTGAGCGGCCCGGACCGTCACGGCGTCGTCCAGCCGGAGGCCACCAGCCGCGAGATCTACGACGGCGGCATGAAGGTCCGCCGCGAGGTGCTCGGCGACGCGCATGTAGACCGGGCCAACGCCGCCAAGGACGACTTCACCGAGGACTTCCAGGACATGATCACCCGGATCGCCTGGGGTGGCATCTGGACCCGGCCGGGCATCAGCCGGCAGATGCGCTCCGCCGTGACCATCACCGCGATGGTGGCGCACGGGCACTGGGAGGAGCTGGCCATGCACATCCGGGCCGCCCTGACCAACGGCCTGACCCGGGACGAGATCAAGGAGATCCTGCTGCAGACGGCCATCTACTGCGGGGTCCCGTCGGCCAACACCGCCTTCAAGACCGCCCAGCAGGTGTTCCGCACCATCGACGAGACCGAAGTGGACAAGAACCATGACTGAGGCTTTTCTGTACGACGCCGTACGGACCCCGTTCGGCAAATTCGGCGGCGGCCTGGCCGGCGTACGCCCGGATGACCTGGCCGCGCACGTGATCGGCGAGGCCGTCCGCCGGGCCCCCGGCCTGGACCCGGAGCGGATCGACGAGGTGGTCTTCGGCAACGCCAACGGCGCCGGCGAGGAAAACCGCAACGTCGCCCGGATGGGCACCCTGCTGGCAGGGCTTCCGGTCGGCGTCCCGGGGACCACGGTCAACCGGCTCTGCGGGTCCTCGCTGGACGCGGCGATCATCGCCTCCCGGCAGATCGCCACCGGCGACGCCGACCTGGTACTCACCGGCGGCGTCGAGTCGATGTCCCGGGCGCCGTGGGTTCTGCCCAAGACCGAAAAGCCCTACCCGGCCGGGGACATGGCCCTGGTGTCCACCACCCTGGGCTGGCGCCTGGTGAACAAACGGATGCGCCCGGACTGGTCCATCTCCCTCGGCGAGGCCACCGAGCGGCTCCGCGAGAAGTTCGGCGTCACGCGGCAGGCACAGGACGAGTTCTCGGCCGCCTCGCACAACCTGGCCGCCGCGGCCTGGGACGAGGGCTTCTACGACTCCCTCGTCGCCGCCGTGCCGGGCACGGACCTGACGCGGGACGAGGGCATCCGCCCCGGTTCCAGCGCGGAGAAGCTCGCCGGGTTGAAGACCGTCTTCCGCGCCGAGGCCGACGGGCCCGACGGCGGGACCATCACGGCCGGAAACGCCTCCCCGCTCTCCGACGGCGCTTCGGCGGCGTGGCTGGGCAGCGAGGCCGCCGCCGGGCTGCTCGGCCTGGACCCGCTGGCCCGGATCGCCGGCCGCGGCGCGCACGCCAACGACCCTCAGTACTTTGGCTACGCCCCCGTCGAGGCGGCCAACAAGGCCCTCGCGAAGGCAGGGATCGGCTGGGACCAGGTGGGCGCCGTCGAACTCAATGAGGCCTTCGCCGCGCAGTCCCTGGCCTGCATCAACGGCTGGGGCATCGATCCCGCGATTGTGAACCGGCACGGCGGGGCGATCGCCATGGGCCACCCGCTGGGCGCCTCCGGCGGCCGGCTGCTGGGCACCCTGGCCCGCTCCCTGCAGGCGTCCGGAGAACGCTGGGGCGTCGCCGCGATCTGCATCGGCGTCGGGCAGGGCCTCGCCGTCGTCCTCGAAAACGTCACCGCCGGCGCCAGCAAGGGAAAGGCCTGAGCCATGCTGAACTTCGTAGACACGGTGGCCGAGGCCGTCGCCGGTATCCGGGACGGGTCCACGGTGATGATCGGCGGTTTCGGCAACGCCGGCCAGCCCTTCGAACTCATCGACGCCCTGCTCGACGGCGGCGCCACCGGCCTCACGGTGGTGAACAACAACGCCGGCCAGGCGGATCAGGGCCTGGCGCTGCTGATCAAGGAGGGCCGGGTGCGGAAGATGATCTGCTCCTTCCCCCGCCAGTCCGACTCCTGGCACTTCGACGAGAAGTACCGGGCCGGGGAGATCGAACTGGAGCTTGTCCCGCAGGGCAACCTGGCCGAACGGATCCGGGCGGCCGGGGCCGGAATCGGCGGCTTCTTCACCCCCACCGGCTACGGCACCATGCTCGCCGAGGGCAAGGAAACCCGGTTCCTGGACGGCAAATGGCAGGTCTTCGAGACGCCCATCCACGCCGACGTCGCCCTGATCAAGGCGCTCACCGCCGACGGCAAGGGCAACCTGGTCTACCGCAAGACCGCCCGGAACTTCGGTCCCATCATGGCCGCGGCTGCCAAGCACACCATCGTCCAGGTCTCCGACGTCGTCCCCACCGGCAGCCTCGACCCGGAAAACGTCATCACGCCCGGAATCTACGTCAACAGCATTGTGAAGGTGGCCTGAGATGAGCACGCAGTCCGAGCGCCAGGAGAGTCTCCGGCGCTCCGAAGAGCCCCTGGGCCGGGACGAGCTGGCCCGCCTGGTGGCCCGGGACATCGCCCCCGGCTCGTTCGTCAACCTGGGCATCGGCCAGCCCACCCTGGTCTCCAACTACCTCGAGCCGGAACAGAACGTCACCCTTCACACGGAGAACGGCATGCTCGGCATGGGACCCGAGGCTACCGGGGGCCAGATCGACGGCGATCTGATCAACGCCGGCAAGATCCCCGTCACCGAGCTGCCCGGCGCCTCCTACTTCCACCACGCGGACTCCTTCGCGATCATGCGCGGCGGCCACCTGGACATCTGCGTCCTCGGCGCCTTCCAGGTCTCCGGGACCGGGGACCTGGCGAACTGGCACACCGGCGCCCCGGACGCGATCCCGGCCGTGGGCGGGGCCATGGACCTGGCCACCGGCGCCAAGGACGTCTTCGTGATGATGACCCTGCTGACCCGCGACGGCGTCTCCAAACTGGTGGAAACCTGCACCTACCCGCTCACCGGAATCGGCTGCGTCACCCGCGTCTACACGGACAAGGCCGTCTTCCTCATCGGGCCCGACGGCGTCACGGTGCGGGAGACGTTCGGCTGCACCCTGGCGGACCTGCAGGCCGTGGTGCCCGTGCCGCTGACCGCGGCCGGGCCGGAATGACGGGCCGCGCAGATAGGGTAGGGCGGTGACTCAAAAGCCGAACCCGTCCCCGGCCGGTGCCACGGAGGCGCCCGCCGCGAGCGACCAGTACGTCCAGTCGCTGGCCCGCGGCCTGGCCGTCATCCGCTCCTTCGACGCCGAGCACCCGCAGATGACGCTCAGCGAGGTGGCCGCGCGGACGGATCTGACCCGCGCCACGGCCCGGCGCTTCCTGCACACCCTGGTGGAGCTGGGCTACGTCCGCACCGATGGCAAGGACTTCGCGCTCACGGCCAAGGTGCTGCAGCTCGGCTACGCGTACCTCTCCGGGCTGTCCCTGCCGCAGATCGCCCAGCCGCACCTGGAGGAGCTCTCCCTGGCGCTCGGCGAATCAACCTCCGCCGCGGTGCTGGAGGGCCAGGACATCAGTTACGTCGCCCGGGTGGCGACGCGCCGGATCATGACCGTCGGCATCACCGTGGGCACCCGGTTCCCCGCCTATGCCACCTCGATGGGCCGGGTGCTGCTGGCCGCCCTCCCGCCGGAGGAGCTGGCGCGCTACCTGGACACCGCGGATCTGCGACCGCTGACACCGCACACCATCGCCGACCGCGCCGGGCTGGAGGCCGAACTCGCCACGGTCCGCGCCCAGGGCTGGTGCCTGCTGGACCAGGAACTGGAACTCGGGCTGATGTCCGTGGCCGCGCCGATCCACGACGGGCCGAAGGTGGTGGCGGCGATCAACGTGTCCCTGCAGGCCCAGGCCGTCGCGGCCCGCCCGGACCCCGCAGCGTACCTCGACTCGGTCCGCGAGGCCGCCGTCGCCACCGCCGAACTCATCTCGGCGGACCTCTCCGCGAAGAGCTGAGCCGCGGGCTTGGCGCGCGGACTGAGTCGCCGGGCGAGGGGTTCTAGACCCGGCGGGACCGGGCGAAGAGCTGCCGCAGCGTGAAGAAGGAGCCCAGCGCGCTGAACAGCAGCATCATCAGGAATTCGCCCTTGAGGTCCTGCACCAGCGGCGGATTGCTCGTGAGGTTGTAGCCCAGCAGGTCCCAGGCTCCCGGTTCGAAGAGCAGTCCGAAGGGCTGGTCGCCGATATATTCGGCCACATCCAGCCAGATGCTGCCGAAGAACGCCAGGAGCATGGTCAGCGCGGTCACGCCCAGCACCACCCAGGCCCCGCGCCGGGTCACGGAGCCGCCCCGGCCACCGGTGCTGCCGGCCAGATAGAGCCGTGCGGCGCCGGCCGCCGTCACGAACGACACCAGCGAGGCCATCCAGCCGAGCTTCCAGAGAGCCAGCCACAGCACGACGCCGGCCGGGACCACCGCCAGGGCGAAGACGGTGCCGCGCACGGCGTGCTCCAGCGTCTCGGTCCGCGGGCGGGGCAGCGGCAGGGCCGGCAGCAGCGTGTGCCGGCGGTCCGCCGAATCCGGCCACGGCGCGCCGTCGGGCCATCGCTGGCCGTAGCGGGGCTCCGCCCCGAGGTTCGTCAGTGAGTGTTCGTGTGCGTCGGAATCCGCGCGCTCGGTCATCATTCCCCCAAATGAGATGAGTCTTCCGGCCACATCGGGCCGCTAAATCCCGCCCAGTCTGGCACATACCTTGGACAAAATACGGATTCCCGGCGGATTGTTTCCCCGTCGCCGGGCCGGGGCCCGGTTACGCGGTGGAGACGGTGATGGTGACGCCCTCGTCGTCGTCACGGATCTGCAGCTGCAGCGGCCGGTTCACCAGGGTGGTGTGCATGTCCTCGCCGCCCTCGGGATCGAGTTGTTCGGCCAGCCGGGTCAGCGCCAGCGCCATGGCCCGGCCCCAGTCGTGGGGATCCCTGCTGGAGGCTTCGGCTTCCGCCGTGTGATGGTCCTGGTGTTCGGTCATGTGGCCGCCTTCCGCGTCCGAAGCGCACACGCCCCGGAGGTTCCGGGGCGGCATCCGGCCAGGCCGGCACGCTTCAGTCCTTGAACACGGTCAGTGTACTGACCATCCGAGCGGTGCGTCCACGATTCCGCGCCCCCGCTGTGCGGGATAGCGGGGCGGCGCGGATAGGATTTCACTGCGGGAGCCATCCCGCCACGCTGCCCGAAGGACGACATGCCACAGAACAATGCCGCGACCCAGGCCACCCCGGCCCCGGAGCATTCCGCACAGACCAGCCCGGCAGGGGACGCCTCGACGACCCGCCGCGCCGCCGTCGTCATCAACCCGATGAAATCCTCCGGCGAGGACTTCAAGACCGCCTTCTATGACCTCTGCGAGTCGGAGGGCTGGGCCGAGCCTCTCTGGCTCGAGACCACCGCCGAGGACACCGGCCTGGGCCAGGCGCGTGAGGCCCTGGAGGCCGGCGTCGACGTTGTCATCGCCGCGGGCGGGGACGGCACCGTCCGGTGCGTCGCCGAGGTCCTCGCCGGCACCGGCACCCCGATGGGCCTGGTGCCGATGGGCACGGGCAACCTGCTGGCCCGCAACATCGGGGTCGACATCACCGACCCGGTCGCGGCCAGCCGGGACGTCCTGGCCGGTTCCGACATCAAGGTCGACGTCGTCAAGGCGCGGCTGGACCACGGCGGGGACGAGCAGCTGTTCCTGGTCATGGCCGGACTGGGATACGACGCGGCCATCATGGCCAACACCGTCGACGAGCTCAAGGACCGGGTGGGCTGGCTGGCCTACGTCGAGGCCGGCATCCGGCACCTGCCCGGCAAGCCGGTCCGCGCCCGGATCAGCGTCGACGGACAGCAGCCGGTCCGGCGCCGCATCCGCAGCGTCATGGTGGGCAACTGCGGCAAGATCACCGGCGGCATCGAGGTCTTCCCGGACGCCAAGATCGACGACGGCATCCTGGACGTCCTGATCCTCGCCCCGCAGGGCCGGCTCGGCTGGTTCAGTGTGCTGGCCGGCATGTTCGGCCGCAAGAACGACAAGAACAAGGCCGTGGAGTACTTCGTCGGCAAGACCGCGGAAATCAGCCTCGACCAGGAGCAGGAATTCCAGCTCGACGGCGACCACATCGGCAAGGCCAAGCACCTGAGCGTGGCAGTCGAGCACGAGGCCCTGACCATCCGGATGACGAAGGCCGCGCAGGCCTAGCGAGAGGCGCCTGGCCGCTAGCGGTGATCGGCCGGGACGTCCCGGGAGTCGCGGGACGTCCCGGCCACCACCGTCAGCAGGTCCCGGATCTCGGCCAGCAGGGCCGTGTCCGCCGGGAGCGGCTTCTCCTCCGGCTCCGCCGTCGCGAGCCGGTTCTTGACCATCCTGTTGATCCGGTTCATCGGCGCCACGAAGATGAAGTACACCACCGCGGCGGTGATCAGGAAGGTGACGAACGCGGTCAGCACCGCGCCAACGTTGACGAACGTCTTCTCGTTGCCCGGCCAGATGTGGAAGCCGAGGCCCTGGGCCTGCACGCCGCCCGCGGCCGCGATGATCGGGTTGATGATGTTGGTGGTGAAGGCGGTCACCAGGGCGGTAAACGCTGTACCGACGACGACGGCGATCGACAGTTCGATCACGTTGCCGCGCAGGATGAAGTCCTTGAATCCTTTGAGCATGGGGTCCTCCGGGAATGCTGCCGTACGGGTGTTTCAACCGCTCGACGCTACCACCGCAAGCACCCTCCGGGTCTTCCGTTGATCGGAAATTGAGGCGGCGGCGGGGACCTTCCGGGCGTAAGCTCGTCAGGGATGCCAGTGCCGCCGTCGTTCACTGAATGGCAAAGGAAGGCCCCTCACACCCCGTGCATCCCTCATCCGCCGCGGACCGCCGCGCACCGTTCGCCGACTTCTTCGCCGTGTTCTTCAGCATGGGCCCGGCCAACAAGGACCACCACCCCGCGCTCCGCTGCGCCGTCGGCGTCTTCGTCCCGTTGATCACCCTGGTGCTGCTGCAGCGGCTGGACCTGGCCATCTTCGCCTCCTTCGGCGCCTTCGCCGGGATCTACGGACGTAACGAGCCGCACGGCCGGCGGCTGGTGCTGCAGCTGCGCGCGGGAACGCTGATGCTCGCCGTGATCCTGCTGGCTGCCCTGACCGCGCACGCCGGCGCGCTGCCCGCGTTCACGCCGGCCGGGCGGATCTGGCTGCAGGTCGCGGCGACCACCCTGGTGGCCGGCGCCTGCTCGCTCATCGTCTCCCTGTGGCGTCTCCGCCCGGCGGGATCCCTGTTTCACATCTTCGCGTTCGCGGCGATCGCCTCCGTCCCGCACCAGCCGCCGCTCTGGCAGGGCATGCTGGTGGCGGTGCTGACGGTCGCGTTCTCGCTCCTGGTGGGCATGTCCTCCCGCGTGGTTCCCGGCCTGCGGCGGCCGTGGAGCTGGTCCGCCCCCGTCCGCCTGACCGGGCCGGAGCGTCGTGCGGCGTGGCAGGAGGCCGTCGGTTACCTCGTGGCCGCGGGCCTGTCCGGGATCCTGGCCACGGTGATCGGCCAGCGCCTTGGCATCGGCCACAACTACTGGGCCATGGTGGCCGCCGTCGTGCCCCTGGTGGGCCACACCACCCGGCACCGGATCAGCCGCGGCCTGCAGCGCATACTGGGCACGGCCCTGGGCCTGGCGCTGCTCGCGGCGATCTTGCTGCTGCAGCCCGAACCCTGGCTGACGGTGCTGGTGATCGCCGCCTGCCAGTACGGCGCGGAGATGTTCATCGCCCGCCAGTACCTGGTGGCCCAGCTCTTCGTCACGCCGCTGGCCCTGATCTCCACCCTCCTGGTGGCGCCCGTTCCGGCCGGCGTGCTGCTCCGGGACCGGCTCTTCGAGACCGTAATCGGTGCCGTGGTGGGCGTTGCCGTCGTCCTGGCGCCCGCCCTGTGGCGGCAGTGGAAGACTGGTCGCTAGCAGGAAACGTCGACGGCGGGAGCGTGGGGCATGGCCAATTCCGAATCGGGTGATTCGGTGGTGGACCGCGTGGTGCGCCTGCTGGAGGCCATCCCGGAGGGTTCGGATGCGCTGCAGCTCTCCGAACTCGCCGCCCGCGCCGGGCTGCCGCTGAGCACCGCGCACCGCCTGGTCCGGCAGCTGGCCGGGCACGGGCTGCTGGAACTCGGTGCCGGCGGGTCGGTCCGGCTGGGGCTGCGGCTTTGGGAACTGGTAAACCGGAACTCGCCCACCCTGGCCCTGCGGCAGGCGGCGATGCCGTTCATGGAGGACATTCAGCAGGTGCTGAACCAGAACGTGAACCTGGCGGTGCTGGACGGTGCGGAGGCCCTCTTCGTCGAACGACTCTCCCGGCGCGGCTCGGTGGCGAACCGGGCCAAGGTGGCCGGCCGAATGCCCGTGCACCTCTCCTCGGCCGGGCTGGTGCTGATGGCCCACCAGCCGCCCGCCCGCCAGGCGGCGTACCTGCGCGACTTCGCCGATCCCGCCGGGAAAGTGGGCGTGGCCGAGCTCCGCGCGCTGCTGGCCCAGGCCGCCGCCCAGGGCTACGCCGAACTCTCCGGCGTGGTGGATCCGGACACGTGGGGCATCGCGGTGCCGGTCCGGGACGCCCGCAAGCGCGCGGTGGCCGCGCTCGGCGTCGTGGTTCCCGTGCGGGAGATGCGGCTCCAGGCGCTGGTGCCCGCGCTGCAGACCGCCGCGCGGGGCATCGGGCGGCGGCTGGGGGAGACCCGCGCATCCTCGATCCATTCAACGGAACAGGTGTAACGCCGGTCACGCCCGTGCGGCACACTGGGAGGCAGTGATGATCCGGTCCGTGCGCCGCGCCCGCCCCGGGCCCGCCCGGACCCCGCAATGAAGCGAGGAACCCATGGCACGGCACGTCGTCCGCACGCAGGTGGCCATCGTCGGCGGCGGCCCCGCCGGCCTGATGCTCTCCCACCTTTTGGCGAGGGAGGGGATCGAGTCCACCGTGGTGGAGCTGCGCAGCAGGCAGGAGATCGCCGAGACCGTCCGCGCCGGTATCCTGGAGCACGGCACGGTCAACCTGTTGGTGGACAGCGGCGTCTCGGACCGGGTGCTCACCGACGGGGACCGGCACGACGGGATCGAGCTGCGCTTCAACGGCGAGAGCCACCGCATCGACTTCCAGGACCTGGTCGGGGAATCGGTGTGGCTCTACCCCCAGACCGATGTCTTCAAGGACCTCGCCGCCCGCCGCGAGGCCGACGGCGGAGACGTGCGCTACGGAGTCACGGACACGGCCATCCACGACCTCGACGGCGACCCCCGGGTCTGGTTCACCGACGCCGACGGCACCGAGGTGGCGCTCCGGGCGGAGTTCATCGTCGGCGCCGACGGCTCCCGCAGCCTTTGCCGCGGACAGATCCCGGAGGCGTACCGAAAGTGGTACTTCCACGAGTACCCGTTCGCCTGGTTCGGCATCCTGGCCGAGGCGCCGCGTAGCTCGGAGGAGCTGATCTACGCCAACTCGGAGAACGGCTTCGCGCTGATCAGCCAGCGCACCGAGACGGTGCAGCGGATGTACTTCCAATGCGATCCGGGCGAGGACGTCAACAACTGGAGCGATGAGCGGATCTGGGAGACCTTCCGCAGCCGGGTGAACGGCAACGGTTTCGAGCTCAAGGAAGGTCCTGTGCTGGACAAGACGGTGCTGAAGTTCCGCAGCTTCGTGCAGGCCCCGATGCGCCACAAGAAGCTGTTCCTGGCCGGGGATGCCGCCCACACGGTGCCGCCCACCGGGGCGAAGGGCCTCAACCTCGCCATCGCTGACGTCCGGGTGCTGTTCGAGGGACTGGACAGCTACTACAAGACCGGGTCGGAGGCTCTCCTGGACCGCTACAGCAGCCGCGCCCTGGACCGGGTGTGGAAGGCCCAGCACTTCTCCTACTGGATGACCTCCATGCTGCACACCCCCGAGGGTGCGGACTACTTCGCCCGGGCCCGGCAGCTGGGCGAGCTGAACTCCGTGGTGTCCTCCCGGCACGGCCGCGCCTACCTCGCCGAGGCCTACACCGGCTGGCCGTCGGCGCGGTAGGGCGGCGCTCCGGGGAGCGGTCAGCCACTCATTCTTCCATCGACACTCCCTTGCGACGGGACTAGCCTTAAACCATCCCACCATGACCCGACGAGGACGACGGAGAGGTGTCCATCATGGGAAGCGCAGACAATGTTGAACTGGTCCGACGGGGGTACGAGGCCTTCAACTCAGGGGATATGGCGACACTCAGCGAAATCTTCGCCGAGGACGCAGTGTGGCACGTGGCCGGAAGCGGCGTGCTCTCGGGAACCAAGCAGGGCCGCGACGCAATTCTCGCCTATTTCGGCGAACTGGGTGCCCGCACGCAGGGCAACTTCCACGCCAAGGTCCAGGACATCGTTGGCGGCGAGGAACACACGGTAGCGATCCAGCGGACCGTTGCGGAGGGTAACGGCAAAACCCTGGACATGGGCTCGGTCATCGTCTTCGTGGTCCGGGACGGGAAGGTCGCGGAGGGCAGGGAGTACTTCGAGAACACCGCCACGGCGGACGATTTCTGGGCCTGACCGAACATCCCCGCCCTCGTGTCCCTCAGGCCATCGCGGTGTGGGCCGCGCTGTGGGAATCGATGGTCTTCTCGTAGCAGAAGGAGTGATCCACGCCGATGTACGGCCCAAAGTTCGGCACCGGGGCGAACCCGGAGTTGGCGTAGAACTGCCGCCCGTCGGTCTGTACCGAGCCCGCCTCCGCCGTCAGCCTGGTGATGCCCAGGGCGTGGGCGTGCCCCTCCAGTGCCGCCAGGATGGAGCTCGCCACCCCCGAACCGCGGGTGTACGGCAGGACGTAGAGGCGCTTGATCTCGGCGGTCCGGGAGTCCAGGAGGCGCAGCCCGCCGCAGCCCACCGGCTGGCCCGAGCCCTTGTCATAGGCGACCAGGAACACCGCCGAGTCCGACTCGGAGGGTACCGGGCCCGGCTCGTGGTCCGGGCGGCCGAAGCGTGCGTCCAGTTCGGCCTGCTGGGCGGCCCGGAGGTCTGCGCCCACGGGGTTGGCCCAGGGCACCTGCCGGATGTGAAGCCGCGGGTTGGTCTGCATCGTTGCCTCGTTTCACCGAAGGGTTATGCAGTCCAAGGCTAGGAAGCGGTGGTTTCCACGGTGTTTCCCGCAGGTAAGGGATGGGAGAACTTGGGGCGGTGACGGCGCGGAGGGCGTGGAGGCCGTGGAGGCCGAACGGACCTCAGGCGGGTCCGCCGGCCGGGTCCTCCGCCGTCGGGTCGGCCAGGGCCAGGCCGCCCACGGGGCTGCCGTCCCAGTGGACCATCCGCCAGCCGTCCGCGGGGCCGCCCTCCAGGGCCACGATGCCGGTGTTGGCCAGGACGTGCCGGGCCGCGAACCCGGCGTCGACGTTCTCCGCGCGCAGGGCGGTCCAGACCCGGATTGCCGCGCCGTGGCTGACGACGGCGACCGTGCCGCCGTCGTCCGTGCTCCCCGGGGACGCCCCGCCCCGGGGCCCGGCAGCTGCCGCCGCGATCCGGTCGACGGCGTCGTCGAACCGGGCCAAGAAGTCGTGGCCGCTGGGACCGGTAGGCATCCGCCGGTCCAGCTCGCCCGCGGCCCACCCGAACACCGTGCCGAGGTAGCGCAGGTGGGACTCCCGATCGGTGAGCTTCTCCAGCGCGCCCGCCTCGATTTCGTGCAGCCCGTCCAGGACCGTGACATCGAGTCCGCGGCGGCCGGCCAGCGGGGCGGCGGTCAGCTGGGTCCGGATCAGAGTGGAGGCGTAGAGCCGGCTGATTTCCAGCCGCGCCAGGGAACGGGCCAGGGCCTCCGCCTGCCGTTCGCCCAGCTCGGTCAGGCCGGGGCCGGGATGCGCCGTGTCGAGCTGGCCGAGCACGTTGCCCGGCGTCTGGCCGTGCCTGATCAGGAGGAGCCTCATAGCCCGAATTTTACCGCCGCACCCTGCGAGGGGAGCCGGGCGTCAGGGGATGAGGACGGTGGCCTGGATCGGGGCGTGGTCGCTGGGGTAGCGGTCGTCGAGGCGGAAGGTGTTGACCGCCGCGTCGGCCACCTGGATGCCGGGGGTGACGGCGATCCAGTCGATCCGGCTCTCGCCCACCACCGGGTCCTTGTAGTTCGGGAAGGTGCCGTACGCCGGGGTGAGGTGCCGCTTGGCGACCAGCCAGGAGTCCCGGAACGGGCCGCCGTCCACCAGGGTGGAGTATGCCCCGGAGGCGCCGGCGCGGGCGTTGAAGTCGCCCATCACCACGGTGGGCAGCCCGGGTTCGAAGCGGGCCGTGTGGTCGATGATGGCCTCGGCGCTGCGCAGCTGGGCGTTCTCCGACTCGTGGTCGAAGTGCGTGTTGAGGACCATCAGCTCCCGGCCGGTGCTGCTGTCCTCGAACCGGCCCCAGGTGGCGATCCGGGTGGTGTCGTTACCCCAGGTGGCGGATCCCGCGACGTCAGGGGTGTCCGAGAGCCAGAACTGGTCCCAGGCCTGCAGCAGCAGGCGCCGGGAGTTGTAGAAGATGCAGGAGTACTCACCACGGCTGCCGCCGTCGCGGCCCTGGCCGATCATCCGGTAGTGGTCCGGCAGCGCCTCTTCGATCACCGCCAGCTGGTGCCCGAGGCCCTCCTGGATGCCCAGGACGTCCGGGAGTTCCTCGGCGAGCACGGCCTGCAGGGCAGGTGCCCGCTCAGGCCAGTAGTCGGCCTGGCCGGGGAGGGTGTGGTTGGTATCGCAACGGATGTTGAAGCTCATCAGGCTCAACGCGGCGTCGTCCGCCCCCGGAGATTCGGGGGCGTCCGTCGCCAGGGGGTCCGGGTCGGTCAGAACGGTCCGTGCGGTCGACGCTATGTCGCTCGGCAAGGGAGTCTCCTCGTGTCGGTTACAGTCCCAGAATCCACGATACGACTGGCCGGTCCTCGACGGCGGCGTAAACGCGGATGTGCCGGAAGGTTAATTCGACGTGAATGACCTAGCGGCCGTCCGCCAGGTGATCGACCAGCCTGTCCGCGATGCCGGTGTAGCGGCCCGGCGTGAGCGCCAGCAGGCGTGATTCCGCCTCGGCGGAGAGGCCCAGGCCCTGGACGAACTCCTGCATCCGGGCGGCGTCCACCCGCTGGCCGCGGGTC
This sequence comes from Arthrobacter sp. NPDC080082, assembly GCF_040686595.1. Classification (NCBI taxonomy): domain Bacteria; kingdom Bacillati; phylum Actinomycetota; class Actinomycetes; order Micrococcales; family Micrococcaceae; genus Arthrobacter; species Arthrobacter sp. NPDC080082. The sequence goes on from NZ_JBFBKQ010000006.1 coordinate 170,671, forward strand.
AGGTCCTTCAGCCGCTCGTAGGGGTTTTCCATGCCCGGCACGCCAGCGATTGCCTCGGCACGCATGACCATCTGGATGGCCTCGCCGAGGACCTCCCAGTTGGTGTCCAGGTCCGCGGCCAGCACGTTCTCTGCCACGTCCAGGCGGTCCAGGCCCTTGGCGACGTTGGAGATCGCCAGCAGCGAGTGGCCGAAGGCGACGCCGATGTTCCGCTGCGAGGAGGAATCGGTGAGGTCGCGCTGCCAGCGGGAGGTCACCAGGGTGGAGCCGAGCACGTCCAGGAGGCCGGAGGAGATCTCCAGGTTCGCCTCGGCGTTCTCGAAGCGGATCGGGTTGACCTTGTGCGGCATGGTCGAGGAGCCGGTCGCGCCGGCCACGGGGACCTGGGCGAAGTAGCCGATCGAGATGTAGCTCCAGATGTCGGTGCAGACGTTGTGCAGGATCCGGTTGAAGCGGGCGACGTCGGCGTACAGCTCTGCCTGCCAGTCGTGGCTTTCGATCTGGGTGGTCAGCGGGTTCCAGGTAAGGCCGAGGCCCTCGACGAAGCCCTTCGCGACGGCTTCCCAGTCGGCTCCCGGGACGGAGGCGACGTGCGCGGCGTAGGTACCGGTGGCGCCGTTGATCTTGCCCAGGTATTCGGTGCGCGCGATCCGGTCCAGCTGGCGGGTCAGGCGGTGCGCGATGACGGCCAGTTCCTTGCCCAGGGTGGTGGGGGTGGCGGGCTGGCCGTGGGTGCGGGAGAGCATCGGGACGGCGCGGTTGGCCTCGGCCATGGCGCTGATCTGGGCCACGAGCGTGCGGGCGGCGGGCAGCCAGACATCCTCGACGGCGCCCTTGATGCCGAGCGCGTAGGAGAGGTTGTTGATGTCCTCCGACGTGCAGCCGAAGTGGACCATTGCGGTCAGGTGCTCGATCCCGATGCCGGGCAGGCGGCGGCCGATGTAGTACTCGACGGCCTTCACGTCGTGGACGGTGACGGCCTCGATCTCGGCGAGTTCGGCCACCGAGGCGGCGTCGAACTCGGTGACGATGTCCCGCAGCTGCTGCTGCTGTTCCGCGGACAGCGGGCCGGCGCCGGGCAGGACGTTGTTGCCGGTCAGGTGGATCAGCCATTCGACCTCGACGGCGACGCGGTCGCGGTTGAGCGCGGCCTCAGAGAGGTAGTCCACCAAAGGCGCGACGGCGGACTGGTAGCGGCCGTCCAGCGGTCCCAGGGCGATGGGGGTGCCGGAGGCGGCCAGGGCCAGGCGTCCGGACGGCGTGCGGGTCTCAGCTGTGGCAGCAGTTTCAGGCATGGTCCGATTCTTTCACGAAGTGCCGCCGGGGCCGAAGCCGGGCGGTGGTATGACAGCCGCCCGGGCGGGGCGCAGCCCGTTGTCCACATAGCCTCACCGTGCCGTGTCCGCCCCCGGTGCGTGGCCCTAGCGTCGTTCTGTGGCCGGGGTGTGCAGGAGGCAACCCCAGGAAGAGAACACACGGCAGAGAACACGAGGAAGCCGGCTTAAGCCGGAGAAAGGAGGGATGCGCGATGACGTCCACAACCGTGCTGGCCGGGGACGCGGCGGCCTGCGCCTCCCGCAGCGCCGAGGTGCAGCGGCTCGCGGCCCGGGTGGCCGGATGCGCCGGGCAGGCGGACGCCGTCCTGGCGGCGCTGGCCCGGTTGGAGCTGCAGACCTGGCAGTCGCCGGCCGGGCGGGCCTACCGGGTGACGCTCTCGCTGCAGGCGGCCTCGCTCCGACGGGCCCGGGATGGCCTGCTCGAGGCCTCGTCGGCGGTGCTGGCCCACGCCCGGTTTGTGGCCCTCGCCCCCGGCCGGTCCGGGTTTTGAGAGGACGGGTACTGATGACGGAACTCAGCCCGGCAGGTTCCGGCGAGGTGCCGCGTCCGGTGGCCCCGCCCCCGGACGGCATGCTCCGCATCCGCGGCGGGGTGGGCGGCGTGGCCTTCCAATTCGAAGAACTGCTGGCCGGCGCGGCAGCCCTGGACGCCTCGGTGCGGGACCTCTACGCCGTTGAAGCGGAGGCGGACGGGATCCGCCGCTCCCTGTTCCCCTATCAGCAGGACGCCTACCGCAGCGGCAGTGAAGCCATCACCGCTGTGGGGGAGGCAGGCCGGGGGATCGGCAGGGTCCGGGCCGAGCTGGAACACATCGCCGCCCAGGTCCGGGCCAGCCACCGGGACTACGAGTTCACCGAGGCCCGAAACGCCCTGCTGCTGAGGATGGGCCTGGCCGGACCCGAGTACGGATCCGTCGGCGGGGTTCTGGGCCTCCCCGGGGTCCGCGACCGGTTCGAAACCGGGCTCGCCTCACCGGGGAGCCTGGCGCTGCTGCTGGGCCTGCCGCTCCCGCTGGCCGGAGCGCTCGCCGGGGTTCCCGGCTCGTCCTCGATCGGTGGCCTGGTCAGGGCGCTGACGGACGAGCCCGGGCTCGGCTTCCTCAAGCCCCGTCCGGTCTCGGCCACCGCCGGGGGCACCAGCACCGAAACCGTGGACCTGACGCCGGCCGGACTGCTCCGCCGTACCGAGGACGTGGACCGGACGCCGGGTGAGATCGAGGTCATCAGGGTCGATGCCGCCGGCGGCCCTGCCTGGGTGGTGCTGGTCCCGGGGACGCAACTGGGCGGTCTTCCCGCCGGAACCAACCCCTTCGACACGGCCGGCATCGCGGAGGCGCTGGGCTATGACTCCGTCGAAACAACAGCCGCCATCAGGTGCGCACTGCGTGAGGCCGGCGCGGAGGCGGGCGATCAGCTGGTGGCCGTCGGCTACAGCCAGGGCGGCATCCACGCCATGAACCTCAGCCGGGACAAGGCATTCCTGGCCGAATTCGACCTCAAGTACGTCCTGACGGCCGGGTCGCCGGTCGGCGGGATCAGCCCCGCCCCGGGGATCAGCAGCCTGCACCTGGAACATCGGGAGGACTGGGTGCCCGGGGCCGACGGCGCCCCGAACGCGGACACCCGCGACCGGGTCACGGCCACCCTGACCAACGCCCTGAGCGTCCCGGCGCCAAAGGACTTCGGCCTGGGGCCGGGGCACCGGCTGGGGAACTACGAGGCCGGCGCCGCCGCCGTCGAAGCTTCCCGTGACCCGTCGCTGCAGGCGTCCACCGCCGCGCTCGCGGCCGTGGTGGGTACGGGCGGGACGGCGGCCGTCACCCGGTTCGCGCTCCGCCGCGAGGCACGCCCCGTACCGGCGGGAGGGGGGAGCGTCAGGGCCGACGCCGGCGGTATGGTCAGCGGCGGCCACCGGGAAGCCGGCCGGCCACCAGCGACACCAGGGTCACGATGATGGCGGCCAGGACGGCGGTCCAGAAGAAGGAGTCGATGGTGAAGTGCACCGGCGTGTAGGAACTCAGCCAGGCCGTCAGGTACAGCATGGCCGCGTTGATCACAACGGTGAACAGGCCCAGGGTGAGGATGGTGATCGGCAGTGACAGCAGGCTGACCAGCGGCTTGACGAAGGCGTTGACCAAGCCGAAGATCAGGCCGATGAACAGGTAGGCCAGGATGATGCCGATGGTCTCCGTGCCCTGCGTGACCCCCTGGTCCGCGACGGCGCCGGTGGTGGCCGTGGTGGAGATATTCAGTCCCGGCAGGATCCAGCTGGCCACCCAGAGGGCCAGGGCATTGACGATGACCCGCACAAAGAGAGAGCGCATGGTCCCATGCTGTCACATCACCGGACGCACGGGCAGGGTGGCGTCGTAGGCTAGGGGGCATGACTTCTTCTGACAGCCTGGCCGGCGGAATTCGCCCGCGGCCGGTGGTGGACCTGCTTCCCCGATACGCCGCCGGCAAGCCGCCGGCTCCCGTCGAGGGGCTGGTCAGCTACAAGCTTTCCTCCAATGAAAACCCGCTTCCGCCGATCCCTGCAGTGCAGCAGGCCATCGCGGCGCGGACCGACTTCAACCGCTACCCGGACCCGCTCAGCAGCAAACTCCGCGCCGCGCTCGCCGATTTCCTCGAGGTCCCGGCCGAGGACATCGTCACCGGCGCCGGCAGCCTCGGCGCCCTGAACCAGCTGCTGGCCACCTTCGCCGGCCAGAACGACGACGGCAAGGCCGACGAGGTCATCTACGCCTGGCGCTCCTTCGAGGCCTACCCCATCAGCGTCGGCCTCGCCGGTGCCGAGAGCGTCCGCATCCCGCTCACCGCGGACGGACGCCACGACCTGGACGCCATGGCCGCAGCCGTCACTGTCCGGACAAAGATGATCCTGCTCTGCACCCCGAACAACCCCACCGGGCCCATCCTCACCACCGAAGAGACGGAGCGGTTCCTCAACTCCGTGCCCGCGGACGTCGTCGTCGTGATCGACGAGGCCTACCAGGAGTTCGTCCGGGCCGAGGATGCCGTGGACGGCATCGAGATGTACCGCAAATACCCCAACGTGGTGGTGCTCCGGACCTTCTCCAAGGCTCACGGCCTGGCCGGCCTCCGGGTTGGCTATAGCGTCTCCCAGCCCGAGCTGACCCAGCACCTGCGCGTCACGGCCACCCCGTTCGCCGTATCCCAGCTGGGTGAGGACGCCGCGGTCGCCTCCCTCCTGCACTACCACCAGGTTGTAGAAAGGGTACAAAGCCTGGTCGACGAACGGGACCGGGTAACGGCAGGCCTGCGGGACCTCGGCTGGTTCGTTCCCGAGGCCCAGGGCAACTTTGTGTGGCTGAACCTCGGGGCCAACAGCGGCGAATTTGCCGCACTGGCGGGGGAACAGGCGCTCTCCGTCCGGGCCTTCGGCGACGAGGGTGTGCGGGTCAGCATCGGCGAGACGGAAGCCAACACCCGCTTCCTCGAACTGTGTGCGAACTATACAAAAGCCCCGCAGCGTTCCTAGCGGTAAACATCACCCCCTGCGGCCGCCCGCGGAGGGTACTGTGGGGACGAGTAAGCCATCATGTATGCCGGAACCGGGATGTATTCCCGGTGCGGCATATCTTCCACCGAGTGCAGCGCCCCGGATGCGGCAGGCAAGGAGACGGTATGGGTACACAACTGCCCTCCACCGAGTTCGACGGAACCGACACGGATGACCGCCGCGAGGCGCAGGCCGAGGCTGTCCTGGGCGACCCCGACGTCCCCATGGTCCAGCTCCTGCGCCCGGACGGGACCCTGGGGACTGACCCGGTGTTCTCCGAGTACGCCGCCCGCCTGGACCCCGGGAAGCTGAGGGGCTTCTACGCGGACATGGCCAAGATCCGCCGGTTCGACGTCGAGGCCACCGCACTGCAGCGCCAGGGCCAGCTGGCCCTCTGGGTGCCGCTGACCGGCCAGGAAGCCGCGCAGATCGGCTCGGGCCGGGCCAGCCAGCCGCAGGACTACATCTTCCCCACCTACCGGGAACACGGCGTCGCCCTGACGCGGAACGTGGACCTGGCCGAGCTGCTGCGGCAGTTCCGCGGGGTGTCCAACGGCGGCTGGAACCCCAAGGACACCAACTTCCACCTGTACACGCTGGTCCTGGCAGCCCAGACGCCGCACGCCGTCGGCTACGCCATGGGCATCCAGCGCGAGCAGAAGCTGGCCCCGACCGGGGAGAAGGCCGCCGTCATGGTCTACTTCGGCGACGGCGCCAGCTCCGAGGGTGACGTCCACGAGTCGATGGTCTTCGCGTCCTCGTTCAACGCCCCCGTTGTCTTCTTCTGCCAGAACAACCACTGGGCCATCTCGGTCCCCACCACGGTGCAGACCCGGATTCCGCTCTCCAACCGCGCCAAGGGCTACGGCTTCCCGGGCATCCGGGTGGACGGGAACGACGTCATCGCGGTGCACGCCGTGACCGAATGGGCCCTGGACCGGGCCCGGCGGGGCGAGAGCCCGGTGCTGATCGAGGCCTTCACCTACCGGGTGGGCGCCCACACCACGGCGGATGACCCCACCAAGTACCGCGGCTCGGAGGAAGAGGCGCAGTGGCGGGCCAAGGATCCGCTGGAGCGGCTCGAGAAGTACCTGCGGGCCGAGGGCCTCGCGGACGACGCCTTCTTTGAGCAGGTCAAGGCCGACGGCGACGAGCTCGCCGCCTACGTCCGCAAGACCACCCACGACCTGGAGACCCCGGACATCCGGCAGGCCTTCGCGAACACCTACGCCGAGGCCCACCCCCTGGTGGCCGAGGAACTGGCGTGGTTCGAGGACTACAGCGCCGGCTTCGCCGATGAGGCGGCGGAGGCCGAGGACTCCGGGACCCAGGGCACAGCGACAGACGGGGCAGCCAGCCGATGACCACCATGACCATTGCCAAGGCCATCAACGAGGGCCTGCGCGCCACCCTGGCCGGCAACCCGCGCACCCTGCTCATGGGCGAGGACATCGGACCCCTGGGCGGCGTCTACCGGGTCACCGACGGCCTGATCGGCGAGTTTGGCGCCGACCGCGTCGTCGACACCCCGCTGGCCGAATCCGGCATCATCGGCACCGCGATCGGCCTGGCCCTCAGCGGCTTCCGGCCCGTCTGCGAGATCCAGTTCGACGGCTTCGTCTTCCCGGGCTTCAACCAGATCACCACCCAGCTGGCCAAGATGCACTCGCGCAGCAACGGCAACCTCACGGTCCCCGTGGTCATCCGCATCCCCTACGGCGGCGGCATCGGCTCGATCGAGCACCACTCCGAGTCTCCCGAGGCACTGTTCGCACACACCGCCGGGATCCGGATCATCACCCCGTCCAACCCGCACGACGCCTACTGGATGATCCAGCAGGCCGTCGATTGCCAGGACCCGGTGATCGTCTTCGAGCCGAAGCGCCGCTACTGGCTCAAGGGCGACGTCGACACCGCCGCCCCGGGCCGCTCCGCCGACCCGTTTGCCGCCCATGTGCTGCGCGAGGGAACCGACGCCACGGTGGTTGCCTACGGCCCGCTGGTGCCCGTGGCCCTCGCCGCCGCCAACGCCGCGGCCGAGGACGGGCACAGCGTCGAGGTGATCGACCTGCGCTCCATCTCACCGATCGACTTCGACACCGTCACCGCGTCCGTGAAGAAGACCGGCAGGCTGATCATCACACACGAGGCCCCCACCTTCGGCGGCATCGGCGGCGAGATCGCGGCGCGCGTCAGCGAGCGGGCCTTCCACTCCCTGGAGGCCCCGGTGCTGCGCGTCGGCGGCTTCCACATGCCCTACCCGGTGGCCAAGGTCGAGGAAGATTACCTGCCGGACATCGACCGCATTCTTGAGGCGCTCGAACGCGCCCTCGCCTACTGACGGGGAGCACCATGACCGTAAACAAGTTCAACCTCCCGGACGTCGGCGAGGGCCTGACCGAGGCTGAAATCGTCTCCTGGAAGGTCAAGGCCGGCGACACGGTGGCCGTCAACGACATCCTCTGCGAGATCGAGACCGCCAAGTCAATCGTCGAACTCCCGTCGCCGTACGCCGGGACGGTTGCGGAGTTGCTGGTCGCCGAGGGCGTGACGGTCGACGTCGGCACCCCCATCATCAGCGTGGCCGACGCCGGCGCCCCCACGGCACCCGCCCCGGCGGCTTCCGCGGCGCCCGCCCCCGACCTTACACAGGCGCCGGAGGCACCGGAACCGGCTCCGATGTATGGCACGCTCACCCCGGGCGGCGACGCCGAGCCCGCCGCAGAAGCCGACGGCCGCCCCGCCGGCGGCCCGCTGGTTGGCTCCGGCCCCAAGGCCGACGCCGTGAAGCGCCGCCGCCGGACCTCCGCCCCCGCAGCCCCCGCGGCCACCGCCGCGGCCGCAGCCCCCGCCGAGCCGGTCGAGTCGCACGACATCTGGATCGACCCGGCAGCCGTCAGCCACTCCGGACGCGGGCCCCAGGCGCCCGTTGCCGGGGCCGACCCGCGCCCCACCCTCGGCGGAGCCATCACCGGCCTCGTCTCCAAGGTCCTGGCCAAGCCGCCGGTCCGGAAGATCGCCCGAGACCTCGGCATCGACCTGGCCGACGTCGTCCCCACCGGCGCCCGCGGCGAGGTAACCCGCGAGGACCTGGTCAGCTACCAGGCGCAGCGCGACGCCGAGCTGGACAAGGCGGACACCTTCTGGGGCAAGACCGGCCGGCCGCAGGAACAGCGGATCGAGAAGATCCCGGTCAAGGGTGTCCGCAAGGCCACCGCCCGGGCCATGGTCGAGTCGGCCTTCGCCGCCCCGCATGTGAGCATCTTCGTCGACGTGGACGCCAGCCGCACCATGGAGTTCGTCAAGCGGCTGAAGGCCTCCCGCGACTTCGAGGGCATCAAGGTCTCGCCCCTGCTGATCCTGGCCAAGGCCGTCATCTGGGCCGCGGCGCGAAACCCCAGCGTCAACGCCAGCTGGGTGGACGCCAAGGACGGCAGCGACTCCGCGGAGATCCACGTCAAGCACTTCATGAACCTGGGCATCGCCGCGGCCACGCCGCGCGGGCTCATGGTGCCGAACATCAAGAACGCCCAGGACCTCTCGCTCAAGGAACTGGCGCTGGCGCTGAACGAGCTGGCCACCACGGCCCGCGCCGGGAAGACCCAGCCGGCCCAGATGCAGGGCGGCAGCCTGACCATCACCAACATCGGCGCCCTCGGCATCGACACCGGCACCCCGATCATCAACCCGGGCGAGGTGGCGATCGTGGCCTTCGGAACCATCAAGCAGAAGCCGTGGGTACTGGACGGCGAAGTCATCCCGCGCTGGATCACCACGCTCGGCGGCTCCTTCGACCACCGCGTGGTGGACGGGGACCTCTCGGCCCGCTTCATGGCTGACGTCGCCTCGATCCTCGAGGAACCGGCGCTGCTGCTCGACTAACCGGGCGCGACTCACCGGGTCTGACTAACGGGAAGGGGCGCCCGCCCGAGCGCCCGCCCCTTCCCGTTAGACAGACAGAACCGCCTGGAGGCTCTACGCTCCGGAGTAACCGGAGAGGAGCTGGCCGATGACCCGGCTGCCGCCCCAGTTCGCGACGGCAATGGCCGCGGCAAACATGATGCCGGCCACGCCGAAGCTCGCGCCGGTGACGATGGAGAGAAACTTCCAGTCCTCCCGCAGCACGCTGCGCACCGTCGCCGGCATCTGCAGCGACGGGGAAATAAGGTTCGGCGCCGAGTCCACGCTGCCGTCGTCGAGGTAGGCCACCACGCGGCCGGCGGCGCGGTCCACGCGCATGGCGCTGATGTGGTTGCCGTGGCGGGCCAGCAGGATGTCATGCCCGACGAGCTGGCGGCGTTGCAATGTAGGCAGGGTAGGCAAAGGATTCTCCCGGAAACGTGGGCGGATAGGACTGTCCGCACCGTCGGGGGCACCTCCCATTTTACCGCCGCGCCGACCGCCGGCCCGGACCGGAGCCGGGTGAGACTGCCCACGGGCCACCGTGACGGCGGTCAAAGTGCCGCCCTCCTGTCCGACGGCGCCCCGCGGCATTAGAGTGGCACCAGCCGCCGCGGTGCGGTCCTCACCGATCAAAGGAGATAGTGGTGTTCCGGAGTCCGTTCCCCGCCGTAGACATTCCCGACGTCAGCCTCTACGACTACCTTTTTGCCGGCCTCGACGACGCCGCCTTGGACCGGGTGGCGCTGGTGGACGGAAGCAGCGGCGCGGAGACCAGCTACCGGGAACTGCGCGACGGGGTCAACGCCGTCGCCGGAGCCGTTGCGGCCCGGGGCCTCGGCGTCGGCGGCGTCGCGGCAATCCTCTGCCCAAACACCCCGGCCTTCGCCGTCGTCTTCCACGGCCTGCTTCGGGCCGGCGCCACCGTCACCACTGTCAACTCCCTGTACACGGCCGAGGAAACCGCCAAGCAGCTCGACGACGCCGGCGCAGACTGGCTCTTCACCGTCTCGGCGCTGCTCCCGGCCGCACGCGCCGCGGCGCAGGAGGCGGGCATTCCCGCCGACCGGCTGGTGGTGCTCGACGGCGCCGAGGGGCACCCCTCGCTGCGGGACCTGCTGACCGCCGGGGAACCCGCCCCTGAGGTCAGCTTCGACCCGGCCAGGCACATCGCCGTGCTGCCCTATTCCTCCGGCACCACCGGCCGGCCCAAGGGCGTGATGCTCAGCCACCGCAATCTGGTGGCCAACGTCGAACAGTCCCGGAACCTGCTCAAGGTCACCGCCGAGGACCGGGTCCTGGCGGTCCTGCCGTTCTTCCACATCTACGGCCTGACGGTGCTGCTGAACCTGGCCCTGCGCGAGGGCGCCCGGCTGGTCACCATGCCCAGGTTCGATCTCGCGGAGTTCCTCAGGCTGATCCAGGAGCAGCGCTGCAGCTTCCTCTTCATCGCCCCGCCCGTGGCCGTGGCCCTGGCCAAGCACCCCATGGTGGCCGAGTACGACCTCGGATCCGTGCGCACCACCATGTCCGGCGCGGCGCCGCTGGACGGCGAACTCGGCACCCGGCTCGCCGAGCGCCTGGGCTGCCGGGTGCTCCAGGGCTACGGCATGACCGAGATGAGCCCGATCTCACACGTAACGCCCCTAGAGGCCGACGACGTTCCGGTCAGCTCGGTGGGCTACACCATCCCTAACATGGAGTGCCGCCTGGTGGACCCCGCCAGCGGGGAAGAGATCGAGATTCCCGCCGAGGGCACGAGCGCCCCCGGACACCTGCTGTGCCGCGGCCCGAACGTGATGCTCGGGTACCTGAACCGGCCCCAGGAGACCGCGGACACCCTGGACGCGGACGGGTTCCTGCACACCGGGGACATCGCCACGGTCCGCGCCGACGGACTGGTCACGATCGTTGACCGGCTCAAGGAACTGATCAAGTACAAGGGCTACCAGATCGCCCCGGCCGAGCTCGAGGCGCTGCTGCTGACCCACCCGGGCATCGCGGACGCCGCCGTGATCGGCAGCGTCGACGAGGACGGCCAGGAGGTTCCCATGGCCTTCGTGGTGCGCCAGCCCGGGCCCGACGGCGACGCGCTGGACGAGGTGGCCGTCGAGGACTTCGTGGCCGCGAAGGTCGCCCCGTTCAAGAAGATCCGCCGGGTGCAGTTCATCGACGCGGTGCCGAAGTCGGCGTCGGGCAAGATCCTACGCCGGGTGCTGAAGAATCCGCACCCGGCGCCGCAGGCCTGAGCCGGCCGTAAAACCTGAGCCGCCCGGGCGGCCGGCGCCGCTATTCCGGCGAGTCGGTCTTGGCGATGTAGACGTCGCAGGGGGCGTTGTGGGCCACGCTGTTCGCAACGCTCCCCAGCACGCGGCCCAGGCCGCGCATCCGGCGGTTGCCGACCACGATCATTCGGGCGCCGGTGCGCTCGGCCTCCTGGATCAGGGCCTCGGCGGGCTTGCCGCGCGCCGCGGAGTAGGTCACGGGGGTGCCTTCGGACTGCAGCTTCTCGGCCACGCCTTTGGCGACCGTCTCGGCGTCGCCGGCGTCGGAGACGATCCACTGGTCGCTGCCGCTGCCGAACACCTGCGTCCGGTCGCTGTCGAAGGCGCTGACGACGTGGAGGGTGGCACCGAGGGAGGCGGCCAAATCGCGCGCGGTGTGCGCGGCGCGCAGGGCAGTCTCGCTGCCGTCGACGCCGACGACGATGATTCCGGACATGAGGTCTCCTCTAATTCAGGCGGGCCAGACAATCAGTTCAGGCTACAACGCCCCGACGGCTTCCCGCAGGACCGGCGCCAGTCTGCGGACGCCTTCCTCGATCGCCTCGGCCGGGACGGCGCTGAACGCGAGCCGCAGCTTGTTCGAGGGCTCGTCGGAGGGGCTGAACGCGGCGCCCGGGATGAAGACCACCCCGGCGTCGATCGCCTTCTGCAGCAGCGGGTAGGTGTCGATGCCCGCCGGTAGGGTGACCCAGACGAAGAAGCCGCCCTCGGGCCGGGTCCAGCTGAGCCCCTCCGGCATGTACTCCTCCAGGGCCGCCAGCATCGCCTCGCACCGCTCCCGGTAGAGGCCACGGTAGGTGGCGATCTGGCCCTGCCAGTCGTAGTCGCGGAGGTAGGCCGAGACCAGCATCTGGTTCAGCGTCGGTGGGCACAGGGTGACCGCCTCGGAGGCCAGGTAGTAGCGGCGCTGCAGGTGCGCGGGGACCAGCGCCCAGCCGATCCGCAGGCCGGGGGCGAAGATCTTGGAGAAGGACCCCATGTAGATGACGTCGTCCGGGTTCCCGGCCCGCAGCGGCGTCAGCGGGTGGCCGTCAAAGCGCAGCAGCCCGTAGGGGTTGTCTTCCAGGATGATGATATTCGCGTTACGGCATATATCCACGACCCGCTGCCGGCGCTCGGCGGCCAGGGTGATGCCGGAGGGGTTGTTGAAGCTGGGGATGGTGTAGAGGAACTTGATGTTCTTGCCCTCGGCCTGCAGGGCGAGGATCCTGGCCTCCAGCTGCTCCGGGACGATGCCGTCGCCGTCCATCGGAATGGTGGCCACCTCCACCTGGTAGGCCTCGAAGGTGTTCAGCGCGCCGACGTAGGTGGGGTCCTCCACCAGGACGACGTCGCCGGGGTTGCAAAAGACCTTGGTGGCCACGTCCTGGGCGGACTGGGAGCCCGCCGTGATGACGATGTTCTCTGGGGCTGCGTCGAGGATTCCCTCGGCGGCCATCACCTCGCAGATCTGGCGGCGGAGTTCCTCGGTGCCCTGGCCGCCGCCGTACTGGAGGGCGGTCAGGCCCTCCTCGGCGATGATCCGGGCCGCCGATTCCGCGAGCCGGTCCAGGGGGAGGGACTGGAGGTACGGGCTGCCCCCGGCGAGGGAGACCAGCCCGGGCCGGAGGGAGATGTCAAAGACGTCCCGCACGGCCGACTGCTTGATGTTTGCTGCGCGCTCCGAGAAGAGTTCCTCGTGGCGGTGGGCGGACGTAGCCGCGCGTTCGATTGCGTCAATGGCCTCGGCCGGCAGGACGGCGCCGGCGGCATCAAGTGTTTCGTGGGTCACACCCTCAGGATACAGCGCTTGTTGTTATAGGGAAAACTTTTGTTCACAAGATCGCGCGCACACGAAAGCCCCCGGCAGCCAGCGGCCGGCCGGGGGCTTCCGGGGCAGGGGAGACTACGCCGCGTCGGCGGTGCGGGCCTCTTCGATGGCTTGGAAGACGCCCTTGATCTGCTCCACGACCTCGGCGTCGTCCTTGGGGTGGACCTCGGCGAAGCGGACCATGGAGCCCGGGACGGCGAGCTTGACGTCCTCGAGGACCCGGGCGCCGGCGATCCCGGCGGCCTTGCGGGCCTCGTCCTGGGCCCAGACGCCGCCGTACTGGCCGAAGGCGGTGCCGACGACGGCGGTGGGCTTGCCGTTGAGGGCGCCGGCGCCGAACGGGCGGGACAGCCAGTCGATGGCGTTCTTCAGCGGGGCGGGAACGGTGCCGTTGTACTCGGGGGTGACCAGGAGCAGCGTGTCAGCCTCGCTGGCGGCCGCGCGCAGGGCGGCCGCGGCGGCGGGAACCTGGCCCTCGACGTCGATGTCCTCGTTGTAGAACGGGATGTCGCCCAGGCTGTCGTGGATCACGACCTCCACCTGTTCCGGTGCGTTGAGCTGGATCGCCTCGGCGAGCTGGGCGTTGGTGGAGCCGGCGCGGAGGCTGCCGACAAGGGTGAGGACGGTGGTGCTGGACATGGAGTCTCCTTCGTGTGCGCCGGGGGCGGCGCGTGGCTGATGGAACCGGCCCGGAGGCCTTCGCGGAGGTAAACGGACTGCGGTCCGTTTATTATTCCCGGCCGCTAGGATGTGGAGCGTGAGCCACATCCCCCTCCGCCCCGGCATGCCGGGGTCCGCGCCCGGCGCCGGCCTGCCCGCGGCCGCCGGCAGGCCGTCCGAGCGCCGGGATGCCGCGCGCAACCGCGAACTCCTGCTCGCCGCCGCCCGGGAGCTGATCGCCGAGGGCGGCGCGGAGGCCCTCACCATGGATTCCCTCGCCGCACGGGCCGGCGTGGGCAAGGGCACGGTGTTCCGCCGCTTCGGCAGCCGCGCCGGGCTGATGGTGAGCCTGCTCAGCGACGCCGAGGCGGAGTTCCAGGGCCGGTTCATGTTCGGTCCGCCGCCCCTGGGCCCCGGCGCCCCGCCCCTGGACCGGCTGGTGGCCGTGGGTGCCGCCCGGATCCGCTGGGTGCTGGAATTCGGCGACCTCGCCCGGGCCGCGGACGAATCCCCCTACAACCGGTTCGACGTCCCGGCCGCCGTCCTCTGGCAGCGCCACCTGGAGATGCTGCTGCGTGAGGCGGGCTTTACGGCTGACCCCTGGCTGATGGCCGGATCACTCAGCGTGACGCTCGAACCGGAGCGCATTCTCTACGCCGTCAGGGTGCACCAGGTGTCCCCGGAACGGTTGGCGGAGTCCTGGCGGGAGCTTGCCGTCCGGGTGGTAGGCACCGCGTAGAGTACGCCCTGTTTCTGCCGTCCGCCAAGTCAAATCAATTCAAAGGAATTATTCATAACGATCTGGTATTGACGGTCCCGGATTGGCGCATTTCCCGCCCGGCGGCGCGATTTCTATGTGGTAGTTTCCTCTGGAATGTGACCCGCAACATACTGCCTTACGAGGCTGGCCGAAGGGCCTGCGGGTGGCCACGCACCTGCTGGCCTTGATCCCGGACCGACGGCGGAGACCCCCCGTCACGCGGGGACTACGGAAGGATTCGCGCTGTGAACGATCTCATTAACCCGGCACCAGGACGGGCGCGCCTGCCCCGCCCGGCGGTGCCCGCCACCGCAGCGCAGCCGACGGCCAGCCTGACGTAGCCGCATGCTCCGCTACCTGGCCAAACGGGCCGTCACCTACGTCGTCATGATCTTCCTGACCACCAGTGCCGGATACTTCCTGGCGGTCACCAGCCTGCAGCCGGCGCTGCTGGAACAGGAACGCATCCCGCGCCCCACCCCCGAGCAGGTCGCCAACTCCTTCCGGCTCAAGGGCCTGGACCCCGCGCTGAGCCCCTGGGAACGCTACGTGGACTGGCTCACCGGGATCGTCACCCGCTGGGACTGGGGCCGCAGCCCCAATGGCGCCTACATCAACGCCGAGTTCGGCGACCGGGTCTGGATCTCCACCCGGCTCTTCCTCGCCTCGATCATCCTGACCCTGATCATCGGCGTGGCCCTCGGTGTCTACACCGCGGCCCGGCAGTACAAGTTCTCCGACCGCGCCATCACCTCTTACAGCTACCTGGTGTACATCGTGCCCGCACCGATCGCGTACTTCCTGGTGCAGCTGTGGGCCATCAACATCAACGAGACCGTGGGTGACCGGATCCTGTTCGTCACCGGCATCTCCACCCCCGGCCTGGAGGGCGACGGCTGGGTCCAGTTCCTGGACATGCTCGCCCACTACGCCGTGCCCACCTTCGCCATCACGATCGTGGGCTGGGGCGCCTACCAGATCGCGCAGCGGCAGTACCTGCTGGACAACGTCAACGCCGACTTCGTCCGCACCGCCCGCGCCAAGGGCCTGACCCGCAACCAGGCCATCACCCGGCACGCCCTGCGCGTCTCCTTCATCCCGGTGGCCCAGAGCATCGCCTTCACCATCCCGGCGATCTTCGCCGGAGGCTTCTTCGCGGAGAAGATCTTCGCCTGGCACGGCGTGGGCTCGTGGAGCATCGACGCGATCGCCCTCCAGGACGTGAACGCGGCGACGGCCACCCTGGCCTACGGCTCCGTGATCTTCGCGATCGGCGCGATCCTCGCCGACTTCGCCACCACCCTTGTCGACCCGAGAGTGCGGGTGCAGTAGCCATGACCAACCTCAACGCCATCGACCCGGCCGCGGTCGCCGAGGAAGCCAAGATCGAAGACGGCGACGTCGTCATCGCCAAGTCGCGGATCATCCTGCGCCGCTTCCTGCGCAACAGGACCGCCGTCGCCGGCCTCGTCATCTTCATCCTGTTGACCCTGCTCTCCTTCTTCGGCGGGGCCTTCTCCAGCTGGGACAAGGAGACCATCGACCCGTTCAACATCGGCACCGAGCCCTCCGCCGAGCACCTGCTGGGCACCTCGCAGGCCGGCATCGACCTGTACGCGCTCACCGTCGAGGGGACCCGGGTCTCCATCCTTATCGGCCTGGTGGTGGGCCTGGTCTCGGTCCTTATCGCGGCCGTCTACGGCTGCACCATGGCCTACTTCGGCGGCAAGGTCGACAAGGTCATGCTCTTCATCCTCGAAGCGCTGATCATGATGCCGGCGCTGCTGGTGGTGGCCGTGGCCACGAGCGGCGGCGGGGACGGGCTGAAGAAGAGCCTGCCCAGCTGGTTGCTGCTGATCATCGTGCTGCTGGTCTTCAGCTGGATGGGCACCGCCCGCCTCATCCGTTCCCTGTCGATGTCCCTGATGCAGCGGGACTTCGTCAAGGCCGCCCAGTACATGGGCGTTCCCGCCCGGCGCATCGTCTGGCGGCACCTGGTCCCGAACATCGGCTCGCTGCTGGTGCTCGACATTACCCGCGGCGTCACCGGCGCCATCCTCTCCGAGGTCGCCTTCTCCTTCATCGGCATCGGCATCAAGGTCCCGGACGTGAGCCTGGGCGTGTTGATCGGCCAGGCCACCTCCCAGGTCTCCACTTTCCCGTGGATGTTCTGGGTGCCGCTGACCGTGATGTTCCTGCTCACCGGGTCCCTGGCAATGATGAACGACGGCCTCCGGGACGCGTTCGACCCCAGCTCCAGCTCGATTGGCAGCGCCAAGAAAAGGAAGAAGGCCACTGCATGAGCAGCGACTCCACCGGCCTCGGCACCGCCGAACGCCTCGATACCGCCGAACGCCTCCACGCAGCCGGCCTGCACAGCGCCGATAGTGCGCCCGCGGGCGCCGTCCTCTCCGTCCGGGACTTGAACGTCCGCTTCAACACCGAGAACGGCGTGGTCCACGCCGTGCGCGGCATCGACTTCGACCTGATGCCCGGCAAGACCCTCGGCATCGTGGGCGAGTCCGGCTCCGGCAAGTCCGTGACCTCCATGGCCATCATGGGCCTGCTGCCGGAAACCGCCGATATCAGCGGCTCGGTCCGGCTGCACGGCACCGAGCTGCTGGGCCTGAGCGACAAGGCCATGTGCCGCCACCGCGGCAACGAGATGGCCATGGTCTTCCAGGACCCGCTGTCCTCGCTGACCCCGGTGTACACCGTGGGCGCCCAGATCATCGAGGCGCTCACCGTGCACAACCCCGGGATGAGCAAGCAGGCCAAGGAGGCGCGCGCCGTCGAACTCCTCGCCATGGTGGGCATCCCCAGCCCGAAGGACCGCCTCAAGGCCTTCCCGCACGAGTTCTCCGGCGGCATGCGGCAGCGGGTGATGATCGCCATCGCGATCGCCAACAACCCCCGGGTGCTGATCGCGGACGAGCCGACGACGGCGCTGGACGTCACCATCCAGGCGCAGGTGCTGGAGGTGCTGCACACCGCGCAGGAAGAGACCGGCGCCGCCGTCGTCATGATCACCCACGACCTGGGCGTCGTGGCCGGCATGGCGGACGACATCATGGTGATGTACGCGGGCCGGCCGGTGGAAACCGGCAGCGTCGACGACATCTACTACAACCCGCGGATGCCCTACACCATGGGCCTGCTGGGCGCCGTGCCCCGCGTGGACACCGCCGAGAAGACCTCGCTGGTGCCGATCGAGGGCATCCCGCCGAACCTGATCAACGCCCCCACCGGCTGCTCCTTCGCGCCCCGCTGCCCGCTGGCAACGGAGGAATGCCTCGACGGTGAGCCCGCGCTGCTGGCCGTCGGCGGCGCCGGGGACGGCACGCTCGAGCACCGCGCCGCCTGCATCAAGAGCGAAGAGCTGGGCGCCGGAGTGGACGTGCACCGGATCTTCTCCGCCCCCGCGGTGCCGGTCTCCCGGTTCGACGCCGTCCCGCGCGCCGACCGCAAGGCCGTGCTGGAGCTGACGGACGTGCGCAAGCACTTCCCGCTGCTCAAGGGCTCCCTGATTAAGCGCCGGATCGGCACGGTCAAGGCCGTGGACGGCCTCAGCTTCGACATCCGCGAGGGCGAGTGCTTCTCGATCGTGGGCGAGTCCGGCTGCGGCAAGACCACCACGCTCCTGGAGATCATGGAGTTCCACCGGGACCAGGACGGCGAGGTCACCATCGGCGGCCTGAGCAACAAGGCCGCCTCGGACGCGAAGACCAAGGCCGCCATGCGCCGGGAACTGCAGATGGTCTTCCAGGACCCCACCGGCGCCCTGGACCCGCGCTTCACCGTCTTCGAGGTGCTGGCCGAACCGCTGGAGAACTCCGGCATGGCCAAGCCCGCGATCCGGAAACGGATCATGGAGCTGATGGAACTGGTGGGCCTGCAGCCCGACCACGTCAACCGCTTCCCCAACCAGTTCTCCGGCGGCCAGCGGCAGCGCATCGGCATCGCCCGGGCGCTGGCGGTCAATCCCAAACTGGTGGTCCTGGACGAGCCGGTCTCCGCGCTGGACGTCTCGGTCCAGGCCGGCGTCATCAACCTGCTGGACCAGCTCCGCGCCGAACTGGGCCTGAGCTACCTGATGGTGGCCCACGACCTGTCCGTGGTGCGGCACATCTCCAACCGGGTGGCCGTCATGTACCTGGGCAAGATCGTGGAAATCGGCGACGTCGACGAGGTCTTCGACCGCCCCCGCCACCCCTACACCCGGGCGCTGCTCTCCGCGATCCGGGTGCCGGACCCCCGGCTCGAACGCACCCGGGAACGGATCATCCTGCAGGGTGACCTGCCCTCGCCGCTGGATGCGCCGCAGGGCTGCAACTTCGCGACCCGCTGCCCGGTCTTCGCCGCGCTTCCTCCCGCCAAGCAGGAGAAGTGCCTGACCATCGAGCCCGTGCTCGAAAACGCAGCACATCCCGGGGCGGCCCCCGGCCGCCCGGCCGGCGGTCCGCCGTCGGCCCCCACAGACCAGCAATTCGCCTGCTTCTACCCGGACGGCGACCTGGACGCGGACATGCTCGTAGTCCACGAAACCACCTGACCTACCCGTCAGGCGCAGCAGTGCAACAGATAAAAATGAGGGGAAAAATGAAGAATCTCACCAAGATCGGCGGCGTCACCGCCGTCGTGGCAGCTCTCGCGCTGACCGCCTGCGGCGGTGGCGGGGGCGGGTCGAAGGGCCCGGAAGCCGCCAAGGGCCAGGACTCGGGCAGCGACCTGTCCAAGCTCATCAGCATCAACGCCAAGGACCCGAAGGACCTGCAGCAGGGCGGCAAGCTCACCCTGCCGCTGGGCAACATCGGCCCGGACTTCAACGGCTTCTCCAACACCGGCAACAGCGCGGACAACACAGCCCTGCACCGCCCGATCGACGAGGCCGGCACCTGGGGCTGCTGGAACTTCGACTTCGACGGCACCGCCTCGCCGAACAAGAACTTCTGCGAGGACGTCAAGAGCGACGTCAAGGACGGCAAGCAGACCATCACCATCAAGGTGAACCCGAAGGCCACGTTCAACGACGGCACCCCGATCGACGTGAAGACCTTCGAGAACACCTGGAAGATGCTCAACGGGCAGAACAAGGACATCGACATCGTCTCGTCCGGCGCCTACGAATTCGTCGACTCGGTCAAGGCCGGCGCCAACGACAAGGAAGTCGTTGTCACCACCACCCAGCCGGTCTACCCGCTGGACTCGCTCTTCACCGGCTTGATCCACCCGGCCGTCAACACCCCGGAGATCTTCAACACCGGCTTCACCGGCGACATGCACCCCGAGTGGATGGCCGGCCCGTTCAAGGTCGACAAGTACGACACCGCCGCGAAGACCGTCACCATGGTCCCGAACGACAAGTGGTGGGGCGCCAAGCCGGTGCTGGAAAGCGTTGTCTTCCGCCAGCTCGAGTCCAGCGCCGCGATCGCTGCGTTCAAGAACGGTGAAATCGATGGTGTGTCCGCAAACACCATCACGCCGTACAAGCAGCTCGACGGCACCAAGAACTCCGAGATCCGGCGCGGCCAGCGCCTGTTCGCCGGCGGCCTGAACATCAACGCCCAGAAGGCTCCGATGACCGACGTCGCCATCCGCAAGGCGATCTTCACCGCAGTTGACCGCGAGGCCCTCCGCAAGGTCCGCTTCAACGGGCTGAACTGGGAAGAGGAAAGCTCCGGCTCGATGATGCTGCTGCCGTTCTCGAAGTACTACCAGGACAACTACCCCGTCACCGAGACCGGCCCCGACGCCGCCAAGAAGGTCCTGACCGACGCCGGCTACAAGGCCAACGCCGCGGGCATCATGGAAAAGGACGGCGTCCCCGCCGCCTTCAAGATCAGCAACTTCGGTGACGACCCCACCACGCTCGCCTTCGCCCAGACCCTGCAGAAGCAGCTCCAGGCCGGCGGCATGGATGTCGGCATCGACCAGCGCGCCTCCGCCGACTTCGGCAAGGTCCTGGGCAGCCGCGACTTCTTCCTGAGCGTCTCCGGTTACACCGTCGGCGCCGACGCGACCGACTCCGTCAAGCAGTTCTACGACTCCAAGACCAACGAGAACGAGCTCGGCGACGCCGACCTCGACGCGAAGATCAAGAAGCTCTCCACCATCGCCGACAACGCCGAGCGCAACAAGGCGGCCATGGAGGTCGAGAAGGAGCACATGGCGAAGTACTTCTCCATGGGCGTCGTCATGAACGGCCCGCAGATCTCCTTCGCCCGCACGGGCCTGGCGAACTACGGTCCCTCCCTGTTCAAGAGCCTGTCCCAGGTTCCGGACTGGACCACCATCGGCTGGGAAAAGAAGTAACCTCCCCTCCGACGCTCCCGCAGCTTATGCGGGAATTCGGGCGGCGCTCCCTCACGTTGTGGGGGAGCGTCGCCTTTTTGTAGCCGAAACCGAGGGGGCGCCACTCCGTGTGCAAGGGGCCGGTAGCGTGGACCCATGGCAGCCCCCACGCATCCCCTCCGCACCGCCGTCGCCGGGTTCGGCCTCTCCGGCAGCGTCTTCCACGCCCCGCTGATCGCCGCGGACCCCGCCTACTCGCTGGAGGTCATCGCCACCGGGGACCCGGGCCGGCGCGCCGCGGCCGCCGAACGCTACCCGGGGGCCCGGCTCGTGGACACCCCGGAGGCCATCCTGGAGGACGCGGACGGCCTGGACCTGCTGGTGCTCGGCACCCCGCCGGCCACCCACTACCCGCTCGCCCGCGCCGCACTGGAGGCCGGGCTCGACGTCGTGGTGGACAAGCCGTTCACCGTGACCAGCGCCGAGGGCCGGGAGCTGACCGGCCTGGCCGAGCGGCTGGGCCGGGTGCTCACCGTGTTCCAAAACCGCCGCTGGGACGGCGACTTCCTGACCGTCCGCGGTCTGCTGGCGTCCGGCAGCCTGGGCCAAGTGGCGCGCTTCGAGTCCCGGTTCGAGCGCTGGTCCCCGGCGGTCAGTAAGCCGTGGAAGGCGGCGGCGACGTCGGCCGAGGGCGGCGGGGTGCTCTACGACCTGGGCACCCACCTGGTGGACCAGGCGTTGCGGCTCTTCGGGCCCGCCACGCTCAGCCATGCCGAGCTGGCCGTGCGGCGGCCCGGCGGGGCCTCAGACGACGACGCCTTCGTGGCGCTGCGGCACGACTCCGGGGTGACAAGCCACCTCTGGATGAACCTGCTCTGCGCCCAGCAGGGGCCGCGGTTCCGGATCCTGGGCAGCGGCGGCGGCTACACCAAACACGGCGTGGACCCGCAGGAACCCTACCTGGCGGCCGGCGGCAGCCCGCTGGGCGCGTCCTACGGGGTCGAGGACACGGAGTGGGCCGGCCTGCTGGGCCGTGACGGCCACCTGGACCGGCTGCCCACCGAACGCGGCGCCTACCCGGAGTTCTACCGGCTGCTCGCGGAGAAGATCCACGACGGCGGCGCCTCCTCGGCACTGCCCCTCCCCGTTGATCCGGAAGACGCCGTCGACGTCCTCAAGCTGATCGAGCAGGCCCGGGAAGTGGCGGTATGGCGGCCTTAACGTTTGAACGGCAGCCATCCAGAAAGCGTGCGTCAAAGCGACGAAGGAGCAGCACGCGTTGGATGACTGCCGTTCAAACGGCTGACCGGCGTCAGTTACGCCGAGACGAGCTCGTGCCAGTCGGAGACCAGGGGCAGGTTGTGCGCCTCGGAGACGGAGCGGTGCGCCACCTTGCCGGCGGCGATGTTCAGTCCGGCGGCCAGGGCGGCGTCCCGATCGAACGCGGCCTTGACGCCCAGGTTGGCCAGCGCCACGCCGTAGCGCAGCGTGACGTTGGTCAGGGCGTAGGTGGAGGTGTTCGGCACGGCGCCGGGCATGTTGGCCACGCAGTAGAAGATCGTGATGTGGACCTTGTACGTGGGTTCCTGGTGCGTGGTGGGGTGGGTGTCCTCGAAGCAGCCGCCCTGGTCCACGGCGATGTCCACCAGGACCGAGCCCGGCTTCATCCGGGAGACCAGCTCGTTGGTGACCAGCTTCGGGGCCTTGGCGCCCGGGATCAGCACCGAACCGATGACCAGGTCCGCGTCCACCACGGACTTTTCGATCTCGTAGGCGTTGGACGCGACGGTCTTCAGGCGGCCCTGGTACTGGGCGTCCAGTTCACGCAGCCGGTTGATGTTGATGTCCAGGATGGTGACGTCCGCGCCGAGGCCCAGGGCCATGGCGGCGGCGTTGGTGCCGGCCACGCCGGCGCCCAGGACCACGACCTTCGCCGGGCGGACGCCTGGGACGCCGCCGAGCAGCACGCCCTTGCCGCCGGCCGGAGCCATCAGCGATGTGGCGCCCACCTGGACCGACAGGCGGCCGGCGACCTCGGACATGGGCGCCAGCAGCGGCAGCGCGCGGCCCTCCTGCACGGTCTCGTAGGCGATCGCGGTGACGCCGGAGTTGATCAGTTCCTGGGTCAGTTCCGGCTCGGCGGCCAGGTGCAGGTAGGTGAAGAGGATCAGGCCCTTGCGGAAGCGGTGGTACTCGGCCTTGACCGGCTCCTTGACCTTCATCACCATGTCGGCGCGGGCCCAGACGTCGTCGGCCTCGGCCACGATCTCGGCGCCGGCGATGGCGTATTCCTCGTCCGTGATGCCCGAGCCCAGGCCCGCGCCGCGCTCCACCAGGACGGTGTGGCCGTGGTGGCGGAATTCGTGCACGCCGGCCGCCGTGATGGCGACGCGGAATTCGTTGTTCTTGATCTCTTTGGGGACACCGATGATCATGTGTGAAGCTCCAAAAGTGGCGGCCTGGCCGGCCGGGTGTACGGGGGAAGTCGTGATTCCAGAATAGGACCGGCTGTGAGGCAGGCGACAGGGACGTCCTGCCCGCCCGACGCGAAAACCCCGCCATTCCGCGGATGTTATCCGGCTCGGTTCGACAGATGTCGAGGGTGCCGGCGGCAGGTGTCGCCTGCTGTCCGGAGTGGTCCGGCTTCGCCGCGGCCCGGGCGGGGCAGTACTGTGGCACCATGCAGCAGCAGGACGTCGAGCAGCTCGTGGAGCGCGTGGCTATGCGGCTGGGGCGCGGATTGTCCCTCGAGGACCTCGACGGCGTCCTGCTCGCCTACTCCTCCAACCAGTCCGCCGCGGACCGGGTCCGGGTGAACTTCCTGCTCAGCAAACGCGTGCCGGTGGACGTCAGCGCCTGGCAGCTCTCGCACGGCATCGCCACCGCGGTCCGGCCGGTGGTGGTCCCGGCGAACGAGGAGCTGGGCATGCTGGGCCGGGTCTGCGTACCCCTGCTGGTCCGCGGCTTCCGGGTGGGCTACCTCTGGGTCCAGCTCGACGCCGGAGAACCCACCGCCGGATCCGTCCTGGCCCAGCTGCCGGACGTGGCCCGCGACCTCGAGCAGCTCTCGGCACTGCTGCTGGACTCCAACACCGCCGAATCCGAATTCCGCCGCCGCCGGGAACGGGAATTCCTGGCCGCCTGCCGCGGGGAGGCGAACGCCGTCGCCGCCGTTGCGGGCTGGAAGGAAGTCCAAGGCCGGGGGCCCTGGCAGCTGGTCACCGTGCTCGACGCCGACGGCTGGGCCGAGGGATCGGACCCCACGGACGCCATGCTGGTCCACCGCTCCGCCGCGCTGCAGGCCACCATCGGCGTGGACGCGGCCCTCTTCAGCGCCGGAACGGAGACCCACGCGGTGATCCTGTTCAAGGAGTCCACCGGCCGGGCGGACCACGCCCAGGTGCTGGTGCACTATCAGCTCGAACTGGCCAAGCGCTCCGGCCGGCCCGTCCGGCGGATCATCCTGGGAACCTCGGAGGGATTTTCCCGGCCCCGGGGTCTCGTGGAGGCGTACCAGCAGTCGCGCCAGGCGGCGCAGGCGGCCGCCGTCGATCCGCAGCTGGGGGAGCTGGTGGACTGCCGGGCCACCGGGATCTATCAGCTGCTGGCCTCCGCGGGCGGCGGCGCCGGGGCGTGGGCCGATGCGGGGTCGGTGCACTTCCGCACCCTGGCCGACCATGACCGGAACGGGGAGCTCTTGCCGGTGCTGGAGCTGTTCTACGACAACGACGGCTCGGTCCAGGACGTCGCGGCGAAGCTGCACCTGCACCGCAGCAGCATCTACAACCGGCTGGGACGGATCCGGCAGCTGTTGGGCGTCGACCCGCTCAAGGGCCTGGTCCGGCTGGAACTGCACGCGGCGCTCAAGGCGCGGCGCTGGGCCGAGCGGCCAAGGATCTAGCGGCCGGGTGCGAACGGCCAGGGACCCAGCGGGAATCTACCGCTCGTCCGGCTCCGGGCGATCGTGCACCGAGTCGCGCGGGGCCTGCCGGGCGGTTTCCCGCCGGCGGCGCGTGAGCCGGCTTTCGGTCCAGAGGGCGACGGCGACGAAGACCACGCAGCTGGCCATGAAGGAGGCGGTGTTGTTCAGCCCCATCAGGTTTCCGAGGATGCCGGTGATCACCATGGCGGCGATGCCGGCCAGGATGTGCCACCCTCTGAACTTACCCACAATTCCAGCGTAACCCCGGGGTCCGCCGCACTTTCGCCCCGGGGCCGGATTGTTGCTTGATCCTTATCACGCCGTCAGGATTCTTCGGCGGAAACGGGGGATTCGGCGGGCTCCCCGGCCGCGGCCCCGCTCTTCTTCTGCGTCTCCAGCCACGCCATGATGTCCGCTAGTCGGATCCGCCGGTGCGTCCCGCGGTACTGGACCGGGATCTCCCCGCGGTCCGTCATGTTGCGCAGGTAGGTGTGCGAGATCCCGGCCAGTTCGGCCGCCCGTGAGGTGGTCAGCATCTCCTCGACGCTGCTGACCGTGACGGATTCGCCGCGGCTGAAGCGCTGCAGCAGATCCACGACGGCGTCCCGGGCGGAGGCGGGCAGCCGGTGGACCGTCCCGTCGACGAAAACGGTGACGTCGGTGCTGCCGTCGAGGGCGTAGCGGAGGGCCTGGGCGTCCTCGGCGGGGAGCGCGGCGGTGACCCGGGGCGCGATGAGTGTCATGGACTGCATCCTAGCGTCCCGGGCCCGCCGCGGCGGCTGCTTTAGAGGCCCGGTTGATAGGCACAGCTCAGAGGCCCAGTTCCTCCAGGACCGGAAGCTTGGCCCGGACCCAGGCGCGCGCGTCCGTGGCGCTCGGGGCTGAGAGGGCCAGCTTCGCCAGTTCCTGCGCCTCGGGCAGGGACACGGTCTTCAGGACCGCGGCCACGGCGGCGATGGAGCGGGCGGTCATGGACAGGGTGGTTACGCCCAGGCCGGTGAGGACCACGGCCAGGGCCGGGTCCGCGGCGGCCTCGCCGCAGACGCCCACAGACTTGCCGTGGCCCTCGGCGATTGAGCCCTCCACGGTCAGTCCCACCAGGCGGAGCACGGCGGGCTGCCACGGGGTGTTCAGGCCGGCCAGCGGGCCGAGTTGCCGGTCCGCGGCCATGGCGTACTGGGTCAGGTCGTTGGTGCCGAGGCTGGCGAAGGAGACCTCGCGCAGGATCGCTTCGGCGGTGAGGGCGGCGGACGGGACCTCGACCATGACGCCGGGGGTCCTGAGGCCGGCCTCCGCGCACATGGTGGCGAAGCGGGCCGCCTCCTCGGCGGTGGAGATCATCGGGGCCATCACCCAGACGTCGGCGTCGGACTCGGCCGCGGCGCGGGCGATCGCCTGCAGCTGGCGCTCCAGGACGCCGGGGGTGGTCAGATCGGTGCGGTAGCCGCGGACGCCGAGCGCCGGGTTGGGTTCGGTGGCGTCGGTCAGGAACGGCAGCGGCTTATCAGCGCCGGCGTCCAGGGTGCGCAGCACCACCTTCTTGCCGGGGAAGGCGTCGAACACCTCCTTGTAGGCGGCCGCCTGCTCGTCCACGCTCGGCTCATTGTCGCGTTCGAGGAAGCAGAACTCGGTGCGGAACAGGCCCACGCCCTGGGCGTTGAGCCGGGCGGCGGCCGCCGCGTCCTTGCCGCCGCCGACGTTCGCCAGCAGCGGCACCTGGTGCCCGTCCGCCGTCGTTCCGGTGCCGTCGAAGTCGGCCAGCAGCGACGCGGTAGCTGCCCACTGTTCGGCCGCGTGGCGCTGTTCGTCGCCGGGCTCGGCGGTGATGGTGCCGGCGGCGCCGTCGACGTAGACCTCGGTGCCGTCGGCCAGGGCATCGACGCCCGCGGCCGCGACGACGGCGGGCAGGCCGAGCGAGCGGGCGATGATCGCGGTGTGCGACTGCGGCCCGCCGCCGGCGGTGAGCAGGGCCAGGACCTTTTCCGGGTCCAGGGTGGCGGTGTCGGCCGGGGCGAGGTCCTCGGCGATGAGGATGAAGGGAGTCTCGGCGCTGGGAATACCGGGGGCGGGCACGCCTCGCAGTTCGGCGACGATCCGGGCGCGGACGTCCAGGACGTCGGTGGCGCGTTCGGCCATGTAGCCGCCGAGGTTGTGCAGCATCTCCGAGACGGAGGCGCCGGCCTCCCAGATGGCCCGCTGGTTGGAGGTGCCGCGGGCGATCAGCTTTCCGGCCGTCTTCAGCAGCATGGTGTCCGTGGCCATCAGGGCCGTGGCCTCCAGCACGGCCTTGCCGTCACCACTGACGGTCTGGGCGCGGTTCTTGAGCTGGTCGTGCACGGCCTTCGCGGCGGCTTTCAGCGCTGCCGTCGCATCCTCGACGGAGACGCCGGCTTGCAGCTGCTCTCCGGCGGGCGGCTCGCTGACCGGTTTTGGCATCTGACGGATGGTGCCGATGATCCGGCCGGGGCTGACGCCTACACCTTGGAAGTTCTGCACTGAAAGTCCTCATTCTCTGCCGTGAGCCAGTAAGACGGTTCAGATGCCGCTGCTGAGCCGCTAGACCCTAGATTTCCCGTGGCCGTCCACTACGTCAACCCGGAACCCGAAGCACCTGAAAAAGTCGATGGAAAAAGTGTTGTGATGCACTTCATATAGCGTTGCTATAGGTGCTAGGGTAGCGGCTATGAGTATCGATGGCCAGCTACCGCCCAAAATCCGGCTGCTCCGCGCAGCCGCCGGACTGCTGGCCAAATCCGGAGGCGCCGCCGTCTCCACCCGCCAGATCACGCAGCTGGCCGGAGTCACGGCACCCACGCTCTACCACCACTTCGGGGACAAGGAAGGCCTGTTCGACGCCGTCGTAGCGGCCGGCTTCGAGGAGTACGTGGCGGGGGAGCGGGACTTCGAACCCTCCGGACGTCCGCTGGAGAACATCCGGCGGATGTGGGACAAGCACGTCCAGTTCGGCCTGAAGCAGCCCGAGCTGTACCTGGTCATGTTCGGTAACATCCGCCCCGAAAGCCGCCCCGCCGTCGTCGCCGACGCCGAGGCGCTGCTCGAAGGCATGCTGAACAAGGCCGCCGTGGCCGGCCACCTGGCCGTCCCGCCCAAGGAAGCGGCGCGCAGCATCCTGGCCGCAAACGTGGGCGTCACCCTGATGCTCATCACGGAGAAGGCCCCCGAACGGAACCTGGAGCTCTCGGCCATGACCCGGGACGCCATGATCTTCGCCGTCTCCACCGATCTGGCCCGCGAGGCCGACCCGGAAGACCCCGGCAAGTCGCCGGTGGTGGTGGCCGCGATCGCCTTGAACGCGGCCCTGCAGTCCTCGCACTCGGACCAGCTCTCCAGCTCTGAACTCAAGCTCTTCCTCGAATGGCTCCACCGGATCTCCATCAGTTCCACCAGCTAGCTCGTCGAAATATCGGACACTCCTGCGGTGCAGCAGGAAAACACGGTTAGGAAATCACATGGCAACAGAGACAGTTGCGAAACCCCGTAGCAGCGTGCGGGTCGGCGTCCAGAAATTTGGCACCTTCCTCTCGGGCATGATCATGCCGAACATCGGCGCCTTCATCGCCTGGGGCATCATCACCGCCTTCTTCATCCCGGCGGGCTTTACCCCCAATACCGAACTGGCCAAGCTGGTCGGCCCCATGATCACCTACCTGCTGCCGCTGCTGATCGGCTACACCGGCGGCCGGATGGTCTACGGCGTCCGCGGCGGCGTCGTCGGCGCGGCGGCGACCATGGGCGTGATCGTCGGCACGGACATCCCGATGTTCATCGGCGCCATGATCATGGGCCCGCTCACGGCCTGGATCATGAAGAAGCTCGAGAGCCTCTGGGAGAACAAGGTCAAGCCCGGCTTCGAGATGCTGATCGACAACTTCACCGCCGGCATCGTCGCCGCCATCATGGCCATCTTCGGCATGCTGGTCATCGGCCCGGTGGTCAAGGCCTTCAGCAACGGCGCCAGCGCCGTCGTCGAATTCCTGGTCAACAACGGCCTGCTGCCCTTCACCAGCATCTTCATCGAACCCGCCAAGGTGCTGTTCCTGAACAACGCCGTCAACCACGGCATCCTCACCCCGCTGGGCACCGAACAGGCCCTCGCCCAGGGCAAGTCCATCCTGTTCCTGCTCGAGGCCAACCCCGGCCCCGGCGTCGGCATCCTGCTCGCCTACATGCTCTTCGGCAAGGGAATGGCCAAGGCCTCGGCCCCCGGCGCCGCGCTGATCCAGTTCGTCGGCGGCATCCACGAGATCTACTTCCCCTACGTGCTGATGAAGCCGATCATCATCCTCGCCGCGATCGGCGGCGGCATGACCGGCATCTTCACCCTGGTCCTCACCGGCGCCGGCCTGCGCTCGCCGGCCGCGCCGGGCAGCATCATCGCCGTCTTCGCCGCCACCCCGGCGGACAGCCTGCTGGGCGTGGGACTCTCCGTGGTGCTGGCGGCCACGGTGTCCTTCCTGATCGCGTCCGTCATCCTCAAGTCCAGCAAGGACGTCGAGGGCGACGAACTCGGCGCCGCCACCAGCCGGATGGAAGCCATGAAGGGCAAGAAGAGCTCCGTCTCCTCCGCCCTCACGGGCGCCGGTGCGGGTGCCGGCGGCGTCGCCGTGCTGGCCGGACCGGTGAAGAACATCGTCTTCGCCTGCGACGCCGGCATGGGCTCCTCCGCGATGGGCGCCTCGGTACTGCGGAATAAGATCAAGGCGGCCGGCTACCCGGACGTCAAGGTCACCAACTCCGCCATCGCGAACCTCAGCGACAGCTACGACGTCGTCATCACCCACCAGGACCTGACCGAACGGGCCAGGCCCGTCACCGCCAGCGCCGTGCACGTCTCCGTGGACAACTTCATGAACTCGCCGCGCTATGACGAGGTCGTGGAGCTGGTCCGCAGCAGCAACGCCCCGGCGGACGCCTCCGGCGCCGCTGCCGCGGGAACCGCCGCGCCTGCCGGAACCGCCACCGCGGAAACCGGGACGGCCGCACCGTCGGACATCCTGGTGGCCGACAGCGTGGTCCTGCAAGGCTCCGCCACCACCCGTGACGGCGCGATCGACGAGGCCGGCCGGCTCCTGCTGGACCGTGGCGCGGTCGATTCCGGCTACCTGGACGCCATGCACGAACGCGAGGAATCTGTCTCCACCTACATGGGCAGCTACCTCGCCATCCCGCACGGCACCAACGCCGCCAAGGACCACATCATGAAGTCCGCGGTGTCCGTGGTCCGGTACCCGGAGGGCATCGACTGGAACGGTAAAGAGGTCAAGTTCGTCGTCGGCGTCGCCGGCGTGAACAACGAGCACCTGCAGATCCTCTCCTCGATCGCGAAGGTGTTCACCAACAAGGCGCAGGTCGCACAACTGGAGGCGGCCACCACCGTCGACGAAGTGCTGGACCTGCTGGGAAAGGTCAATGACTAGTGAAGGCTGTTCATTTCGGAGCCGGGAACATCGGCCGCGGGTTTGTCGGGCTGCTGCTGCACGAGGCGGGCTATGAGGTGGTGTTCGCGGATGTCGCGGACGCGCTGATCTCCGAGCTCGCCGCGGCGGACGGCTACCGGGTGCACGAGGTGGGGGAGACCCCGGCCGTGCGCACGGTGGACAACTTCCGCGCGCTGAATTCCGGCAGCCAGGAGGACGCCGTCGTCGCGGAGATCGCGACGGCGGACGTCGTCACCACCGCCGTCGGGCCGCACATCCTCAAGTTCGTGGCGCCCGTGATCGCCAAGGGGATCGCGGCCCGCGCGGCGGGGCTGGCTCCGCTGCAGGTGATGGCGTGCGAGAACGCCATCAACGCGACGGACATCCTGAAATCCGAAATCACCGCCCAGTGGGATCCGGCCGCCGGCGACCTGGCGGCAGCCGCGGTGTTCGCCAACACGGCCGTGGACCGGATCGTGCCCAACCAGGAGGCCGGCCAGGGCCTGGACGTCACCGTCGAGACCTTCTACGAGTGGGTCATCGACCGGACACCGTTCGGGGACCACCAGCCGGTCATCCCGGGCGCCACGTTCGTCGACGACCTGGGCCCCTACATCGAGCGGAAGCTGTTCACCGTCAACACCGGGCACGCCTCCGCGGCGTACTTCGGCTTCGACGCCGGGCTGGAGAAGATCTCGGACGCCATGGCGGACCAGGACGTGGCCGCGGACGTGCGGGCCGTCCTGGACGAGACCAAGGAACTGCTGGTGGCCAAGCACGGCTTCAACCGTGACGAGCAGGAAGCCTACGTGCAGAAGATCCTGGGCCGCTTCACCAACCCGTACCTGCCGGACACCGTGAACCGGGTGGGCCGGGCACCGCTGCGCAAGCTCAGCCGGCACGAGCGCTTCATCGGACCGGCCGCCGAGCTGGCCGAGCGGGGCATCGTCCCGGAGGCGCTCCTCGGGGCGATGGCCGCCGCGCTGCGCTTCAACGACCCGGCCGATGCCGAGGCCGTGGAGCTGGGCCAGATCCTGGCGTCCTCCAGCCCGGAGGACGCCACCGCCCGGATCACCGGCCTGGAGCCGACCCATCCGTTGTTCCCCGCCGTCTGCGCCCTGGTCACGGAGGCCAAGGCCGGGCTCTGACGGCGTTCTGCTGCACCAACAAACAACGGGCCCTCCCTCACATCACGTGAGGGAGGGCCCGTCGTTTTGCTACAGGACCTGCGGGAGCGTCAGGGGCGGGCGGCGGCGGTTTCGGCGTCGGCCATGGACTTCCACTCGGCCACCCGGGCCTGGTGCAGCGGGGACCGCCGGACGACGGCGAACGCGACGCCCAGGATGGCGAACCACAGCGGGGTGACCAGCAGGGCCACCAGGGTGTCCGGCTGGGTGGTCAGCGCCCAGACCAGGAACGCGAAGAACGCGAACACCACCCACACCATCGGGATGCCGCCGGGCATCTTGAAGGTGGAGGCGTCGTGCAGCTGCGGCCGGCGCTTCCGGAAGACCAGGTAGCTGGCCAGGATGATGCTCCAGACGAACATGAAGCAGACGGCGGAGACGGTGGTGACCATGTCGAACGCGGTGCCCACGTCCTTGCCCGCGTAGAGCAGCACGACGCCGGCGAGCAGCAGCACGCAGGAGAGGAACAGGGCGTTCTGCGGGACTTTGCGGCTGGAGAGCCTGCCGAAGACCTTGGGGGCGTCGCCGTCGTTCGCCAGGCCGTAGACCATCCGGGAGGTGGAGTAGATGCCGGAGTTGGCCGAGGACATGGCGGAGGTCAGGACCACCAGGTTCACCACCGTGGCGGCCATGCCGAGGCCGGCCAGGGAGAACATCGCGATGAAGGGGCTCTGGCCGGCCTTGAAGCCGGTCCACGGGGTGACGGACATCAGGATGATCAGGGCGCCGACGTAGAACAGCATGACGCGCAGCGGGATGGCGTTGATGGCGCGGGGCAGATTGTGCTCCGGGTTCTTGGTTTCGGCCGCGGCGGTGCCCACCAGCTCGATGCCGACGAAGGCGAAGACGGCGATCTGGAAGCCCGCCACGAAGCCCATGAACTCCTTGGGGAAGAAGCCGCCGTGGCTCCACAGGTTACTGAAGGAGGCGGTGCCGGCGTTGGACTGGAAGCCGGTGAAGATCATGACCAGGCCCACCACGATCAGCGCGACGATGGCCACGATCTTGATCAGCGCGAACCAGAACTCGGTCTCGCCGAAGGCCTTGACCGTGGGCAGGTTCAGCAGCAGCAGGATGACGATCGTGGCGATGCCGGGGACCCAGAGCTGGATGCCGGGCCAGAGCTCCTCGGCGTAGCCGGCGATCGCGATCACGTCGGCGACGCCGGTGACCACCCAGCAGAACCAGTAGGTCCAGCCGGTGAAGAAGCCGGCCCACGGGCCCAGCAGGTCGCCGGCGAAGTCGCTGAAGGACTTGTAGTTCAGGTTGGAGAGCAGGAGCTGGCCCATGGCGCGCATCACGAAGAAGAGCATGAAGCCGATGATCATGTACACAAAGATCACGGACGGGCCGGCCACCGAGATGGTCTTGCCGGAGCCCATGAAGAGCCCGGTGCCGATGGCCCCGCCGATGGCGAGCAGCTGGATGTGGCGGTTGCTCAGCGAGCGGGCGAGGTGGGGCTCGGTGTCCCGGCTGGAGGCAGTTCTTTGCCCCGCGGTGGTCTGTTCGGGCATATCAACGATCCTTCGAATGGTCCGCCGAAGGGGTGACGGCGGTAACAAATCAGCCCTTCCAAAGTACAGGTTTAGCCCTGGGCGTGCGTTATGGGTCGTCCCGGCGTCATCCTTGACTCTTAGGTACCCTAACTGTTAGGCTTCCTAAGTATGAACAATGAGACCCCCGGCGAGGACCTGCTCGCCCTGGCCCAGGACTTCCGTGAGGCGTTGCGGCACAGCATCTACCTGGTGCGCCGCCTCGACGCCGACGGCGAGCTCAGCGCCGCCCAGATCAGCACGCTCAAGATGCTGCTGGAGGCGGACTCCGACGGCGGCGTCCGGGTGGGCGAGATCGCCAAGAACCAGGGCGTCAAGGTCCCCAGCGCCACGGAGCAGATCATCAAGCTCGAGCGCGCGGGCCTGGTCCTGCGGGAGGCGGACCCCGCCGATTCCCGGGCCGTCCGCGTCCGGCTCACCGCCGCGGGACACACCGCCGTCGAATCCGCGAACGCCCGCCGCAACGCCGTCATGGCGCAGATCCTCGGCGGCCTCCCGGAGGAAGACCGGCGGGCCCTCGCCGCCGCCATGCCGGTGATCGGCCGGATCAACGAATCCGTCCAGCCCTGACCCGCGGCCACCGCGCCGGCCCCGCCCGGCGCCACACAGACCACCCCGTACACCCACGACCCTAGGAGCGCCCTCCATGGACGGCCAGCTCAAGGCCCCAGCGCCGGAAGCATCATCAACCCTCGAAGCCGAAAAGGCCTCGTTCCTCAAGCAGCCGAAGGCGGTGTGGGCCACCGCCCTCGCGGCCGTCTTTGCCTTCATGGGCATCGGCCTGGTGGATCCCATCCTCCCGGCCATCGCCAAGAACCTGGAGGCCACCCCCAGCCAGGTCTCGCTGCTGTTCACCAGCTACTTCATGGTCACGGCCATCGCCATGCTCATCACGGGCTTCGTCTCCTCCCGGATCGGCGGCAAGCGCACGCTGCTGACCGGCCTGGCGATCATCGTGGTCTTCGCGTCCCTCTCCGGCTTCTCCGGATCCGTCGGTGAGCTCGTGGGCTTCCGCGCCGGCTGGGGCCTGGGCAACGCCCTCTTCGTGGCCACCGCGCTCGCCGTGATCGTCGGCGTGGCCAGCGGCGGCGCCGGCATTGCGATCATCCTCTATGAGGCCGCCCTCGGCCTGGGCATCTCGCTCGGCCCGCTGCTTGGCGCCCTGCTGGGCGGCTGGCAGTGGCGCGCCCCGTTCTTCGGCACCGCCGTGCTGATGGCCGCCGCCTTCATCGCCCTGATTGCCCTGCTGCCCAAGACGCCGCTGCCCGAACGCAAGGTCCGGCTCCGCGACCCGCTGCTGGCCCTGGGCCACAAGGGCCTGCGCACCACCGCCGCCAGCGGACTGTTCTACAACTACGGCTTCTTCACCATCCTTGCCTTCACCCCGTTCATCCTCGGGATGGACGCCTACGGCATCGGCGCGGTCTTCTTCGGCTGGGGCGTCGCCGTCGCCGTGTTCTCCGTCTTCGTGGCCCCCGCCCTGCAGCGCCGCTTTGGCGCCGTCCGGGTCCTCTCCGGCACCCTGGCCCTGCTGCTGCTGGACCTGGTGGGCCTGGGCCTGTCCGCGGGCCACTCGGTACCCGCCGTCGTCACCCTCGTGGTGGTCTCCGGCGCCCTGCTGGGCGTGAACAACACGATTTACACCGAACTGGCCATGGGCGTCTCCGACTCCCCGCGTCCGGTGGCCTCCGCCGGCTACAACTTCGTGCGCTGGATGGGCGGCGCGCTGGCGCCGTTCGCCGCCGCCCAGCTGGGCGAGCACTTCGGCCCGCAGGTGCCGTTCTTCGCGGCCGCCGTCGCCATGGCCGTGGCCATCGCGGTGGTGCTCGGCGGACGCCGGTTCCTCAGCTCGCACGAGCCGCACCTGGTCTAGCCGTCCGGTAGTAACAAAAGGTCAGGCCCATGTTTCCGCGGAAACATGGGCCTGACCTTTGTGCTTTTACCGGCTGAGTTGCCGACTGGGCTGCCCGCTGGGCTGCTTACTTCTTGGCGGAACCCTTCGGGACGAACAGCGTCTCGGCGTGCTCCAGGGCCATGCCGTTGGTCTCCGGGACCTTGAACATCACGAAGAAGAACGACGCCGCCGCGAACAGGGCGTACATGGCGTAGGTCAGCGGCAGCGATGCGGCGGCCATGACGGGGAAGCTCAGCGTGATGGCGAAGTTGGCGATCCACTGGGCGGCCGCGGCCAGGCCGAGCGCGCGGGCGCGGATGCGGGACGGGAAGATCTCGCCCAGCAGCACCCACACCAGCGGACCCCAGGAGGCGCCGAAGCTGATGACGAAGACGTTGGCGGCCACCAGCGCCGCAGGGCCCCAGCCGCCGGGGAGCGTGATGTTCTCACCCGAGCCGGTCGCCGAGCCGAAGGCCACGGCCATGGTGGCCAGCGAGGCGGCCATGCCGATCGAACCGGCCAGCATGATGGGGTGGCGGCCCACCCGGTCCACCAGGGCGATCGCCACGAGGGTGACCAGGATGTTGGTGATGGCCGTGGCTACCGAGATGGTCAGCGAGTCCTTTTCCTGGAACCCGACGGCCTTCCACAGGGTGGTGGAGTAGTAGAAGATCACGTTGATGCCGACGAACTGCTGCAGCACGGAGAGGATGATGCCGATCCAGACCACCGGCTGCAGGCCCAGGGCCTTGCCGCGCAGCGAACCCTTCTTGCCGGCGATCTTGTCCTCTTCGATGGCGTCCTTGATGTCGCGCAGGTGACGGTCCGTGTCCTCGTTCGGGGCAATTGACTTGAAGACCTTGCGGGCCTCCTCGTCCTTGCCCTTGACCACCAGGAACCGCGGGGATTCCGGCAGGGTGAACGCGATCCAGCCGTAGATCACGGCGGGGACGGCGCCTGCAATGAACATCCAGCGCCAGGCCTCGATGCCGAACCAAAGGTTCTGGTCGGCGCCGCCGGCGGTGTTGGCGAACAGGGCGTCAGAGAGCAGGGCCGCGAAGATACCGGTGGTGATGGCGAGCTGCTGCAGCGAGGCCAGCCGGCCTCGGACGTGCCGCGGGGAGATCTCGG
This sequence comes from Arthrobacter sp. NPDC080082, assembly GCF_040686595.1. Classification (NCBI taxonomy): domain Bacteria; kingdom Bacillati; phylum Actinomycetota; class Actinomycetes; order Micrococcales; family Micrococcaceae; genus Arthrobacter; species Arthrobacter sp. NPDC080082. The sequence continues at coordinate 206,362 of NZ_JBFBKQ010000006.1, forward strand.
AGATGTAGGCGGGGGCGATCACCGAGGCGAGGCCGATGCCCAGGCCGCCGATCAGGCGCCAGAAGATCAGGTCCCAGACGCCGAAGGCGAAACCGGTGCCGAAGGCGCTGACCAGGAACAGCAGGGCGCCCAGTTTCATCGCCGGGATGCGGCCATAGCGGTCCGCGACCTTCCCGGCGAGGTAGGCGCCGGCCGCGCAGCCCAGCAGGGCGACGGCGACGGCGAAGCCGGTCACGGCCTCGCTGAGGGCGAACTGTTCCTTGATGGCATCGACGGCGCCGTTGACGACGGAGGAGTCGAAGCCGAAGAGGAAGCCGCCGACGGCGCCCGCCACGGCTAGCCAGATGACCCGCTTCGGAATCTTCGCGGCGGTCTGGTCCTGGGTGGTGGTCATATGGCTCCCTCGGCAAATCGTGGTCAGCGGCTTGCGCCGCAACTATCCAGTTTTACACCGGTCCCCGCATGGTGCACGTCACGGGGACCGCGAAAGTGAGCCGAAACATAGCGGAACCGGGCGGTTAGGCGCCTCCGGCGGGGACGGCCGAAGCCGCTCCCGCCGGAGGGTGTCACCCTGCGCCCGGGTCAGTGCGCCGCGGCAGCGGCGCCTTCCCGGGCGGCGGCCTTCGGGTCGGTGAGCTTCTTGTTCGGCAGCGCGAAGGTGATCAGGAACGCGATGCCGGTGAGGATGGCCGCGGTGAGCATGACGGCGTCGATCGATTGGGCGAAGCCCTCGGTGATCGGGCGGGTCAACTCGGGGTTGGCGGTGTGCAGCCAGCTCGTGTCGTTCAGCGAATCGTTGCTGGCGCCGTCCTTGAAGAAGGCGTACAGCTTGGCGTTCGCCGGATCAGCCGCCACCGCCGGGTCCTTGAGCACCTTCAGGTAGTCGGCGTTCTGGACGGCGGCCTTCATGCCGTTGCCCACCTTGTCCGCCGCGAGGCTGAACAGCATGGAGATGAACACGGCCGTGCCGACGGCGCCGCCCATGGAGCGGAAGAACGCGGCCGAGGAGGTGCCCACGCCCATGTCCTTGGGCGGGACTGAGACCTGCATGGCCAGGGTCAGCGGCTGCATGCAGAAGCCCAGGCCCAGGCCGAAGAAGACGGCGATCGCGCCGGGGACCCACAGCGGGGTGTCCACACCCAGGGACAGGCCCATGACGACGGCGGCGCCGGTCAGGACCGCGGTGCCCAGGATCGGGAAGATCCGGTAGGTGCCCGAGGCGGAGATGGTCCGGCCCGCGGTGATGGAGCCGGTAAGGATGCCCACCGTGAAGGTGATCATCATCAGGCCGGCCTCGGTGGGGGTGAGTCCCTTGACCAGCTGGAGGTACATGGGCAGCATCGCGATGGCGCCGAACATGCCGATGCCGATGATGAAGTTCAGCAGCGAGGACAGCCCGAACGTGGTGTTGCGGAAGAGGCGAAGCGGGATCAGGGCGTAGTCACCGGCGCGCTTTTCGGCCAGCAAGAACGCGGCGATGCCGACGACGCCGAGCCCGTAGCAGAGGAAGGCCCCCGTGGAGGCCCAGCCCCAGGTGCGGCCCTGTTCGGCGACCAGCAGCAGCGGGACGATCGCCAGGGTGATGGCGGCGGCGCCCCAGTAGTCGATCTTCTGCTTGAGGTGTTTAGCGGGCAGGTGCAGGTAGAGGAAGACGACGGCGAGGGCGGCCAGGCCGATCGGGATGTTGATGAAGAAGACCCAGCGCCAGCCGTCGAAGCCGAGGATGTTCGCGGAACCGGCGAACGCGCCGCCGATGACCGGGCCCAGCACGGAGGAGACGCCGAAGACGGACATGAAGTAGCCCTGGAACTTGGCGCGGTCCTTGAGGGCGACGATGTCGCCGATGATGGTCAGCGCCAGGGCCAGCAGGCCGCCGGCGCCCATGCCCTGGATGCCGCGGGCAATCGCCAGCTCGGTCATGGAGTGGACGGACCCGGCGTAGAGGGACCCGGCCAGGAAGATGAGGATGGCCGCGAGGTACAGGGGGCGGCGGCCAAAGATGTCGCTGAGCTTGCCGTAGAGGGGGGTGCTCACCGTGGAGGTGATCAGGTAGGCCGTCGTCGCCCAGGCCTGCAGCGAGAGGCCGTCGAGGTCGTTGGCGATCGTGTAGATGGACGTCGAGACGATCGTCTGGTCCAGCGACGAGAGGAACATGCCGAGCATGAGGCCCACCATGACGGTGATGGTCTGACGGTGCGTCAGGACCTCGCCGGGCAGGCGGGCGGAGGTGGTGGTGGACATGACTGCTCCAAGGGGAAAGATTCAGGATTTAAGCACAAAGGTTGCTTTCAGTAACTATCTTAGTGCCAGCTTTGTTCCTGATTTTCCGGCCAATTTTTTCGGCGGTCTCAACGCTCCAGCAGGATGCCGTCCGGGTCGCACCAGATCCACTGCCCGGGCCGGATGCTGACGCCGTCAATCACCAGCTCCACGTCCTGTTCACCGGCGCCGTTCTTGGCGCTCTTGCGCGGGTTGCTGCCCAGGGCCTTGACGCCCAGCGGGAGCCCGGCGATGGCCACGCGGTCCCGGATGGCGCCGTTGATGACGACGCCGGCCCAGCCGTTCTCCACGGCGCTCGCGGCGATCATGTCCCCCATCAGGGCGGTGCGCAGCGAGCCCCCGCCGTCGACCACCAGGACCGCGCCGTTGCCCGGGGTCGCCAGCACGCTCTTGACCAGGCCGTTGTCCTCGAGGCAGCGGATGGTCCGGACCGGGCCGGCGAAGTGGCTCCGCCCGCCCAGCGACTGGAACTGCAGGGCCACGGAGTCCAACTCCTCCCCGCGCTCGTCGTACAGGTCGGCGGTGTTGACGGGCGTCTGGGTCATGGCGTCTCCTCTGGCGGCGGGTGTGGCTCTTGCTGCCCACGATAGTCTGGCCCCAGCCTGGTCCACCGCGCCAGACATCCGTTCCGGGGGGAACCACATGAGCCTGTCCGATCTGCCGGCCGCCGGGAGCGCCTCACCCGCCACCGCCGAACCGGTCCGGCCCGTCCGGCCGGCGTGGACCACCGGCGTCGTCCTGGTCAACGTGGGCATCAACGCCGCCTTCTTCGGCCCGCTCCAGGTCCTCCTCGGCCAGCAGGCAGCGGTGTTCGACGAGGGGCAGAAGGAAGCCATCCTGGCCCTGGTCACCGGGTCGGGTGCGGCCGTGTCCGTGGTGGCGAACCCGCTGAGCGGGGCCCTGAGCGACCGCACCGCGGCGCGGCGGGGCCGGCGGGTCCCGTGGGTGGTCTTCGGCGCGGTGCTGGGCGCCGCCGCCCTGGTGGCGCTCGCCGGGGCGCCGAACGTGGCCGTCATGGCGCTGCTGTGGTGCCTGGTCCAAGCCGGCTGCAACGCCGCCTACGCCGCCATCACCGCGGCGATCCCGGACCGGGTCCCCGTCGCCCAGCGCGGCACCGTTGGGGGCCTTGCCGCTATGGGCCAGACCGTCGGCATCCTGCTGGGAGCCGTGATCGCTGCCGTCGTCGCCGGGCACTTTGGCCTGGGCTATGTCCTCTGCGCGGCCGTCCTGCTCGCCGGCGTCGTGCTGTATTACCGGCGCAACGACGACGTCGCCCTCCCGCCGGGGGTGCGGCCGCCGTTCGCGCTGGCGGCCTTCCTCCGCAGCTTCTGGGTCTCCCCGGCCCGGTACCCTGACTTCGCCTGGGCTTGGCTGACCCGGCTGCTGGTGAACATCGGCAACCACATGATCACCCTCTACCTCCTGTTCTTCCTCACGGACGCGGTCCGGCTCCGCGAAACCCAGGGCATCGAGGCCGAATTCGGCGTGCTCATCCTGACCGGCCTGTACGCGGTGATGGTGATCATCACCAGCGTGATCGGCGGACGGCTCAGCGACCGGATGGGGCGGCGCAAACCCCTGGTCATCGTCTCCTCCGCCGTGATCGCCGCGGCCGCCCTTGTCCTGGCCTTCGATCCCACCTGGCCCGGGGCGCTCGTGGCCGCGTCCGTGCTCGGCATCGGCTTCGGCGCCTACCTCGCCGTCGACTTCGCGCTGATCACCCAGGTGCTGCCGACGGCGCTGAGCCGCGGCAAGGATCTGGGCGTCATCAACATCGCCAACTCGCTCCCACAGGTGCTGGCGCCGCTGATCGCCTACCCGTTCGTCGCCCTCTGGGGCGGGTACGTCTCGCTCTACGTCGCGGCCGCCGTCATCGGGCTGCTGGGCGCGGTGTTCGTCGTGAAAATCAAGGGCGTGGACTGAGCGGCGGGCTCCCGTGTGACTGGCCGGGCGCCCAGCCCGGTGCCGTATAGTGGACGGGATTCCCGCGGCACCCCGGCGGAGCACGCCTCCGGAGTGCCGAGAAAACGACCCCGGAACCTTGCCGATGCCTGAGTCTCTTTCCGACCTTCCCCCGATGGCCCCGCCGCCCATGCTGCCCCGTCAGCGGCAGCGCTACGCCCGCATCCTCGACGTCGCCGCCGGCTTCGCCCGCACCGGCCTCGACGCCGTCGTGCTCTCCGAAGTGGCCGCGAAGGCCGACGTGCCGCTGGGCACCCTCTACCGGTACTTCCCCTCCTCCACCCAGCTGATGCTGGCCCTCTACCGCAAGCAGCTGGGCGAGCTTCACGTGGGCGACCGGCCGGCCGGGACCCGCGCCCCGGTGCACGTCCTGGTAGGCGTCGTGATGGAGATCTTCCACATGCGCCTGATGCAGCCGGCGGTGGAACAGTGCCTGAACCGGGTGGTGTACGCCAAGGACACGGACACCACCCGCCTGCTGCTCGACATCGACGCGACGGCGGAGAAGGCCGTCACCGCCGTCAGCGGCGACCCCGTGGTGTCCCGGGTCCTGCTGCTGACCGTGTCCGGGCTGGTGCAGTCCGTGCGGTGCCGCAGGCTCTCGCTCTTCGAGGCCGAGGAAGACCTGAAGCGGGCCTGCTCCCTCTTCGAGCGCGGATCCCAGGCGGCCAAGCCGGTCTAGACCGGTTACTCCTTTGTGTCCGGCCGACTCCGGCCCGGACCCCGAATCTGGCTACCATGGCAACACCGGAGCGGCGCCATGCCAGCACTTTCCGGAATCTCCACCGCAGGCCCGCCACCCCGGGGCCGCCGCCGGAGTTCCCCACGACCACCCTGGGCGCGTCCGCGCCCAGGCAGCCAAGTGCCGTATGCCCACGGTCAGCCCCAGGAGACAACGACGTGTCCATTGAAACCATCCTGCCCACTTCCGCCGACGACGCAGCCGGGGCCGCAACCGCCCCGATCGACGACCAGGAAATCTTCTCCTCCCATCAGGGCGGAAAACTCTCCATTGCCAGCACCGTCCCGCTGGAGAGCAAGCGCGACCTCTCCATCGCCTACACCCCTGGCGTCGCCCAGGTCAGCCGGGCGATCGCCGCGGAACCGGAACTCGCCAAGACCCTCACCTGGGCCGAACGCCTCGTGGTGGTGGTCAGCGACGGCACCGCCGTCCTCGGCCTCGGCGACATCGGCCCCAGCGCCTCCCTCCCGGTGATGGAGGGCAAGTCCGCCCTCTTCAAGGCCTTCGGCGACCTCGACTCCATCCCGCTGGTGCTCAACACCAAAGATGTCGACGAGATCGTGGAGACCCTGGTCCGCCTGCGGCCCAGCTTCGGCGCCGTCAACCTTGAGGACGTCTCGGCCCCGCGCTGCTTCGAGCTCGAGGAGAAGCTGATCGAGGCCCTCGACTGCCCCGTCATGCACGATGACCAGCACGGCACCGCCGTCGTGGTCCTCGCCGCCCTCACCGGTGCCGCGAAGATCGCCGGCCGCGACCTCGAGGGCCTGCGCGTGGTGGTCTCCGGCGCCGGCGCCGCCGGAATCGCCGTCGCCGAGATCCTGCTGACCGCCGGGATCGACGACGTCGTCCTGCTGGATTCCCGCGGCGTGATCAACCGGGAGCGGGCGGACATCGCCGCGGATCCGGCCAGCAAAAAGGCCCGGCTCGCGGCCCGCAGCAACCCCCGCGGTGTCAGCGGCGGCCCGGGCGAGGCGCTGGAGGCGGCCGACGTCTTCATCGGCGTCTCCTCGTCCCGGCTGGACGAGGCGCACCTGGCCCGGATGAACGACGGCGCGATTGTCTTCGCCCTCTCCAACCCGGACCCGGAGGTGCTGCCCGAGGTCGCCGCGAAGTACGCGGCCGTCGTCGCCACCGGCCGCAGCGACTTCCCGAACCAGATCAACAACGTCCTGGCCTTCCCCGGCATCTTCCGCGGCGCGCTCGACGCCGGTGCGCGCCGGATCACCCCGGCCATGAAGCTGGCCGCCGCGCGGGCCATCGCCGCGCTCGCCGAGGAGGACCTCTCCGCCGACTACATCGTGCCCAGCCCGCTGGACCCGCGCGTCGCCCCGGCGGTGGCCGCCGCCGTCGCCGCCGCGGTCGCCGAGGGGTAGGAGGGCCGGCCCTAGACTGGGCAGGTGTTCGCCGAAACGCTCGTCACCGTCCTGTGCGGCCTGGCCATCCTGACCGGGGTGGCGGGCATCGTCATCCCGGTCCTGCCGGGCAGCATCCTGATTGCCCTCAGCCTGCTCGCCTGGGCCTTCTGGGGCGGGGCGGGCACCACGGGCTGGGTGGTCCTGGCCGTGGGCGGGGTGTTCGTGCTGGCCGGCATGGCCGCGGGCGCGGTGCTGACGGGCCGGAAGCTCAAGCAGCACAGCATCCCCGGCCGTTCGGTGGTTACCGGGTTGGTGTTCGGCGTCGTGGGCATGTTCCTGATCCCCGCCGTGGGGCTCTTCGTCGGGTTCGCCGCGGGCCTGCTGCTGAGCGAGCTGCACCGCACCCGCGCCTGGCGCACCGCCGCGGCGTCCAGTTGGGCGGCCCTGAAGGCCACGGGCCTGGGCATGCTGGCCGAGTTCGGCCTCGCCTGCCTGGCCGCCAGCACCTGGGTAATCGGCGTCTGGACCGCCGCTGTCGCCTAGCGGCTTGGCGGTAGGTCCGGGGTCCTAGTCGGCGAGCAGTCCGGTGGTCCGGTAGGGGATGACCTCGCGCAGGAACATGCTGGTGGAGGTCCGGACGATGCCGGGGCAGAGCCGGATCTCCTCGGAGACCCGGTAGAGGTCGTCCGGGCTGGTGGCGACCACCCGGATCAGCAGGTCGGTATCCCCGGCGGGGGCGTGGCATTCGAGGATCTCGGGGATGTTCCGCAGCGCGGCGATCGCCTCGTTCAGGCGGCTCTGGTCCAGTTCGGCGCTCACCGCCGCCGCCACGCCGCGGCCCAGGGCGGCGGGGAGGACCCGGCTGCTGTTGGCGCGCAGGGCGCCCGAGGCGGTCATCCGCTCAAGCCGCGACTGCACGGTCCCGCGGGCCAGGCCCAGTTTCTGCGCCAGCAGCATGATTGGCATCCGGGGTTCCTCGTCGAGGGCCAGGAGGATCCGCCGGTCCGTTCCGTCGAGCTGCTGCAATCTGACCACTCCCTGCTAGATGTTTGGGTCCGCCTTGGTCAGTCTGATCAATGCCACCGGCGTCCGTTGCATCAACTGTAGGGCTTCTGCTCAAATGGTGGCAACAAAAGGAACGCCGGCCACCGCCGGAACCCAATGGCTGCAGATCTCCCGGCACACCTCCCGGACTCTGGATCCGGCTCCCGCAAGGAGCCTGCCGCTGATTGACTCTTGTTCACACCCTGGTCATTCCGCACATCCTGGCAAGAGCCCCTGAGCCCCCGACGTCGGTTCCCCGAAGTCATCGGTGGCTGAGGGGCTCTTGTGCTGTCCGGCATAGGCTTGACCCATGGATCCCGCCGGCCGCTTCGCCCCCAGCCCCTCGGGAGAGCTGCACGCCGGCAACCTCCGCACCGCCCTCCTCGCCTGGCTCTTCGCCCGCTCCTCCGGCCGCCGCTTCCTGCTGCGCGTGGAGGACCTGGACCGGGCGCGCTCCGGCGCCGAGTACGCGCAGTTGCGCGACCTGGCCGCGATCGGCCTGACCTGGGACGGCCCCGTCGTCCGCCAGGCCGACCGGGAGCCGCTCTACGCCGCCGCGATCGACCGGCTGACCGCTGCGGGCCTGACCTACGAGTGTTTCTGCACCCGGCGCGAAATCCAGGAGGCGCCGTCGGCCCCGCACGCGCCGCAGGGCGCCTACCCGGGGACCTGCCGGAACCTGAAGGAGGCCGAACGTGAGGCCAGGCGCGCCCGCCGGCCCGCCGCGATCCGGCTGAGGGCCGCCGTCACCGAGGGCACCATCCGGGACCGGTTGCTGGGGAGTTTCACCGGCGTCGTGGACGACTTCGTGCTCCGCCGCGCCGACGGGGTCACCGCCTACAACCTCGCCGTCGTGGTGGACGACGGCGAACAGGGCATCGACCAGGTGGTCCGGGGAGATGACCTGCTGCCCTCCACGCCGCGCCAAGCCTACCTGGCCGGCCTGTTGAATATTCCCTTGCCGGAATATGCGCACGTGCCGCTGGTGCTGAACGCCGACGGCGCCCGGCTGGCCAAGCGCGACGGCGCCGTCACCTTGTCGGACCTCGACGCCGTCGGGGTCACCGCGGACCGGGTCCGGGACCTGCTCCTGGCCTCGCTCGGGCTGCCGCCCGGCCCGCTCGGGAATGCCCTGGCGGCCTTCGACCCGGCCGCGCTGCCGCAGGAGCCCTGGGTATGGCCCGGGATGACGGACGAGTAGGCTGAACCCATGCCCGAAACAGAGCCTTCCGCCCCGCGTTTCACCGTCGAGACGGCCAGGGTCCTCGCCGAAGCGGCCCACAACCGGCAAAAGGACAAACTGAAACGGCCCTACCGCGAGCACGTGCTGGCGGTCGGCGACGCGCTGGCCGACTTCGACGAGGACATCCAGATCGCCGGCTACCTTCACGACATCGCAGAGGACACCCCGATCACCCGGCAGGCGCTGCTGGAGATGGGCGTCTCCGAGCGGGCCGTGGACATCATCGAGCGGGTCACGAAGCGGCTGCAGGACAACCCGGACGACTACCAGTCAGGCATCCGCGCGATCGCGGAACACCACGACGCCACGCTGGTCAAGATCGCGGACAACGCCCACAACTCGCTGCCGGAACGGGTGCAGGCCCTGGCCGAGAAGTGGCCGGACAAGCCGCCGGTGACCCGGTACGCCGAGGCGCGTCCCGTCCTCTACGCCGCCGTTCTCGTTGAGGAGACCCGCAAGATCCTGGCGCGGATCAATCCCTGGCTGCTGGCGGAACTCGAAGGGGACGCCTAGACCCGGCCCAGCAGGTCGATATCCTCCAGGAACTCCTGCTGCACCTCGGCGCTGACGGTGGTCCGGGTGTCCGCGATCGCGTCGAGATAGTCCTGGGTGGCCGGCCCCCGCCGCACCGCGCTTCCCGCCGGGGCGCCGGAACCGGGCGCTCCGCCGTCGCCCTCCCCATAGACCGCGTTCTCCAGGGCGCGCTGCGAGGCGCTCCGGGCGGCGTATTCGATGTCCGCGGGGGAGAAGCCCTCCGTGCGCTCCACCAGCAGCTCGATGTCGACGTCGTCCACCACCGCTGCGGGAATGAAGCGCTGCCACATCGCCTCGCGGGCCTGCCGGTCCGGGAGGCCGATGGGGATGACGTAGTCGAACCGGCCGTGGCGCAGGAACGCCGAATCCAGGGCGCGGATGAAGTTGGTGGCACAGACCAGCAGGCGGCCCGGCTGCTCGCGGAAGGCCGGGATGATCTTCAGCAGCTCGTTGGTCACGCCCTGCAGCGGCGACGGCGGATCCCCGGCGCGCTGGGAGGCGATTTCCTCCACCTCGTCGATGAAGACCACGGCGTGTTCCAGCTCCGCGATCTCCAGGAACGTCTCCCGCAGCGCGCCGGCCAGGCCCAGCGGGTCCGCGGCCAGCCGGGACGGGAAGACCTCCACGAAGGGCCACTCCAGCCGGGACGCGATCGCCTTGGCGAAGGTGGTCTTGCCGGTGCCGGGCGGGCCGAAGAGGACGACGGCCCGCGGCGGGACCACCCCGAACTCGTCGGCCAGCTCGGCCTCCGCCAGCGGCAGCACCAGCCGCCGCTCCAGGAGTTCCTTCTCGTTGCGCATCCCGGCGACGTTCTCCCAGAGGTCCCGCGCCAGGATCCGGCCGCCCAGCTGGCTCAGCGGCTCCAGCTCCTGGCGCTGGACCGGGATCCGGCGCTCGAAGTACCGGAGGTTCTTCTTCAGCACGAACCCGCGGCCCAGGAACGCCTCCACCCGGGTCTCGGACTCCGGCATGAGCGCGGAGAGCTTGTTCAGCCCGTGCGGGGCCATCCGGTTTTCCACCGCGGCCAGCAGCGAGGTGCCGATGCCGCGGCCGCGGTACTCGGGCAGGGTGGCCAGGAAGACGATCCAGCCCTGGTCGTGGGCGGCGCGGCCGACGGCGGCGCCCACCACCTGCTCGCCCTGCACCGCCACCACCGCGTGATCCTTTTCGCAGGAGGCGAGGACCTCGGAGAGGGCGTAGACCGGCTCGACGTTCGAGGCCTTGAGCGTCTCCCACAGGTGCAGGATCCCGTCCAGGTCCGCGGAGTGGAAGTCCCGGATGCGCCAGCTGGTCATGTGTCTCTCCCGGTGGATCGTCTTTGAGCCCGAAGGAATGCCTGGTCCGAGCTTAGGCGATCCGGCTTAGACGCTCCCGCCGCCGGCGCCCGGACCCGGCCGGTTCGCCACCAGCGGGGCGGGGCCGGTGAAGCCGTCACGCACCGCGGCGATCTCCAGGATGCGATGCTTGCAGAGGCGCCAGCCGAGCATCAGGAGCGGGATGATGACCACCAGGGAGGCGATGGTCCACGTGCCCACGGGCGAGTCGAAAGCCATCAGGACCAGGACGGCCAGCAGGAACGCCAGGGTGATCCAGCCGGTGACGGGCGCGCCGGGCATCCGGAAGGAGGGGCGGAGGAGTTCGCCGCGGGCCGCGAGTTTCGCCAGCTGCATCTGGCAGAGCACGATCATGCCCCAGGTGCTGATGATGCCCAGCGACGCGACGTTCAGGACGATCTCGAAGGCCTCGGCCGGGACCACGGCGTTGAGGATGACTCCGAGGACGGCCACGCCGGCGGTCAGGGCGATGCCGCCGTAGGGCACGCCTGCTTTGTTCATCCGGGCGGCGAACTTCGGGGCCGAGCCGGAGACGGACATGGAGCGCATGATCCGGCCGGTCGAGTAGAGGCCGGCATTGAGGGAGGAGAGCGCGGCGGTGAGGACCACCAGGTTCATGATGGCGTCCACGCCGTCGACGCCGATGGAGCCGAAGAACGTCACGAAGGGGCTCTCGCCGGCCTTGTAGGCGTTGAAGGGCAGCAGCAGGGAGAGCAGGATCAGCGAGCCGACATAGAACACCGCGATCCGCACGATCACCGTGTTGATGGCCCGGGGCATGATCTTCTCCGGGTTCTCGGTCTCGCCGGCGGCGGTGCCGATCAGCTCGATGGAGGCATAGGCGAAGACGACGCCCTGCATCACCACGACGGCGGGCAGCAGCCCGTTCGGGAAGAATCCGCCGTTGTCCGCGATCAAGGTGAAGCCCACCTCGTGGCCGGGGACCGGGGTGCCGAAGATGACGAAGTAGATCCCGACCAGCAGGAAGGAGACCAGGGCCACCACCTTGATCAGGGCGAACCAGAACTCCATCTCACCGAAGACCTTGACGCTGATCAGGTTCAAGCCCAGGACCAGGATCAGAGCCGCCAGGGCCCAGGTCCACTGCGGCACGTCGGCGATCGGCGCCCAGTACTTCTTGAAGAAGTTCATGTAGAGCGCGACGGCGGTGATGTCCACGATGGCGGTCATCGCCCAGTTCAGCCAGTACAGCCAGCCGGTGACGAAGGCGGCCTTCTCGCCGAAGAATTCGCGGGCGTAGGAGACGAAGGATCCCGAGGAGGGCCGGTGCATGACCAGTTCGCCGAGGGCGCGCAGGATCATGAAGGCGAAGAAGCCGCAGACGGCGTAGCTGATGATCAGGGCGGGTCCGGCCGCGGCGAGTCGGCCGCCGGCGCCCATGAACAGGCCGGTGCCGATCGCGCCGCCGATCGCGATCATCTGGACCTGACGGGGTTTGAGGCTCTTGTGGTAGCCCTGGTCCTCGGCATGCAGGGCCGCCTCGGTGGCGTGGGCGTGCTGCGGGATGGTGTGGTCCGTGACCGTGGGCTGGGGCGAGCGTGCTGTTCCGGGAGATGACATGGGGGGTCCTTATGGGGATTCGGGGGACGCTATTTGCTCAGGTTGGCCAGGCGCTGCGGGCTGAGGAGGTCGGCGAGCTGCTCGGCGGTGAGCAGTCCGTGTTCGAGGACCAGTTCCGCGACTCCCTTGCCGGTGGCGAGGGCTTCCTGTGCGATGGCCGTGGCGGTGGCATACCCCAGGTGCGGGTTCAGTGCGGTGACCAGGCCGATTGACTGCTCCACGGTGAGGCGGAGCCGTTCGGTGTTGGCGGTGATGCCCCGGACGCAGCGCGCCGTGAGGGTGCGGCAGGCGGCTTCCAGGTGCGAGATGCTCTTGTGGAGGCTGTGGACGATGATCGGTTCGAAGGCGTTCAGCTGCAGCTGGCCGGCCTCGGCGGCCATGGTGATGGTGACGTCGTTGCCGATCACCTCGTAGGCGACCTGGCTGACCACCTCCGGGATGACCGGGTTGATCTTGCCGGGCATGATCGAGGAGCCGGACTGCACGGCGGGAAGGTTGATCTCGCCCAGGCCTGCGCGGGGTCCGGAGGAGAGCAGGCGGAGGTCGTTGCAGATCTTGGACAGCTTCACGGCCACCCGCTTGAGCACCCCGGAGAGGTGCACGAACGCGCCCACATCCTGGGTGGCCTCGATCAGGTCGACGGCGGTGACCAGCGGCAGGCCGGTGATCCGGGCGAGGTGCCGGCAGGCGGCCTCGGCGTAGCCGGCCGGGGCGTTCAGCCCGGTGCCGATCGCGGTGGCGCCGAGGTTGATCTCGTGGATCAGCAGGTCCGCCTCGGCCAGCCGGAGCCGGTCCTCGCCGATGGTGACGGCGTAGGTGCCGAACTCCTGGCCCAGGGTCATCGGGACGGCGTCCTGAAGCTGGGTGCGGCCCATCTTGACGACCGTGCGGAACTCCATGGCCTTCGCGGCGAACGCGTCCTCGAGTTCGGTGAGGGCCTCAAGCAGTTCCCGGGCGGCGAAGATGGTGCCGAGCTTCACCGCGGTGGGGTACACGTCATTGGTGGACTGGCTGAGGTTGACGTGGTCGTTGGGGTGAAGCTGCCCGTAGTCGCCCTTGGGGTAGCCCAGGATTTCCAGCGCCCGGTTGGCGATCACCTCGTTGGCGTTCATGTTCGACGACGTTCCGGCGCCGCCCTGGATGACGTCGACGACGAACTGCTCGCTGAGCTTGCCGCTCATGACGTCGGTGCAGGCCTCCTCGATGGCGTCCGCGCGGCGGGCGTCCAGCAGGCCCAGCTCGTGGTTGGCGCGGGCGGCGGCCAGTTTCACGGCGGCGAGTCCCCGGACCAGGTACATGTTCGAGGACAGCGGCTGGCCCGTGATGGGAAAGTTCTCGACGGCGCGCAGGGTGTGGACGCCCCAGTAGGCGTCGGCGGGGACGTCCCGGTCGCCCAGGAGGTCGTGTTCCGAGCGGAAGTCTGCGGTGGCAGGGGTGGTCATGGCGTTCCTTAGCGTGCGTCGGTGCTGGGGGTGATGGAGGAGAGGAAGTCGGTGGCCTGGAGCAGCCCCACGGGGTGGCCGCCGCCGAGGACGGGTGCCGTGGCGAGGCCGGACAGGGTCTCCGCGTCGAGGCCCAGGGCCGTCAGGATCCGGACGGTGACGGGCATCCGGGCGCGGTCGCCGCCGTCGGAGATCTTCACGGCGACGCCGCGGCCGTCCGGCAGGCCAACGAGCTGGACGCCCTCGAAGCCGTCCTTGGCCACCAGCCCGGGAACCAGGCGCATCAGGGCTGTGACGTCCCGGTCCCGGCCCGCCACCATCTCCGGGTGGAGGCGCATCGCGTCGGCCACGGCGGCCTCGGCTGTGTCGCTTTCAGCGGTGCCGGTCCCGGCGGCGATCCGCCCGAAGGCGCGGGCCATGCCGCCGAGAGTCAGGGCGAACAGCGGGGTGCCACAGCCGTCGGTGGAGGTCCGTTCCGGTTCCTGGCCGGTCAGGTCCGCCACGGTCCGGGCCACCTGCTGCTGCAGCGGGTGGGCGGGGTCGAGGTAGCCGGCCACGGGCCAGCCGTTGATCACGCAGGTGGCGGCCATCGCGGCGTGCTTGCCGGAGCAGTTCTGGGCCAGCTGGGTGGCGGTGCCGCCGGCGCGGAGCCATTTCTCGCGCTCGCGGACGCCGTAGGGCAGGTCGGTGCTGTTTTCCAGCGCGTCCGGGCCGAGTCCGTGCAGTTCCAGGATGCGCAGCGCGCCGTCGCGGTGCTCGGGGCCGCCGGAGTGGCTGGCCGCGGCGAGGGCCAGGAGGTCGGCCGGGAGTTCGAGGCCGGCGCGGACCATGGCCACCGCCTGGAGCGGCTTCAGGGCCGACCGGGGGTAGAACGGGGCCTGCGGGTCGCCGGCGGAGAGCACCAGGGAACCGTCGGCCGCGGTGGCCGCCGCCGAGCCGTAGTGGATGCTTTCCACCAGCCCGTCGCGGGTCTGGGCCGCCAGGGCGGCGTGCTGCGGCAGGCCGGCCGGGTCCAGGCGGTCCGGGGCGAGGGCGGGGGAAGGCAAAGTCATGGTGTCCTTTGGATCGGGTGGGCGTGGGTGGTGCCCGGTGGTGGCCGCTTAGGCGGCGCTGGTGGGGTGCAGGATGGAGGCGAGGGCCTCGCCGACGGCGTGCAGGTGCTGGCTCATGGCCAACCGGGCGGTCGCGGCGTCGCCGGCCTCGATGGCGGCGAGGATCTTCCGGTGTTCATCGTTGGAGGCGTGCTGGCGGTCGGCCACCATGTTCAGGGTTTCCGACTGGGAGGCAAGGGCCTCGCGGATCTCCGCGACGACGTTCTCGAAGACCTTGTTCCGGCTGGCCTTGGCGATCAGGGCGTGGAAGTTCGAGTCCAGCCCCACCCATACCTCGGGATCGTCCTCGCCGGCCATCTCGGCGACGATGTCCCGCATGGTTTCCAGCTCTTCGGCGGAGCGCCGTTCCGCGGCCAGGCCGGCGGCGGGGACCTCGATGTGGGGCCGGGCCTCGGTCAGGTCCAGGGCCGAGTACTGGCCGAGGACCAGGTCCGTGGCCACGCGGTCCGCGACCACGAAGGTGCCGCGCCCGGTGCGGGTCACGGTCAGGCCCAGGGCGGTGCAGGAGCGCAGGGCTTCCCGGACCACGGAACGGCTGACGCCGTACTGCTGGGCGAGGGTGGCCTCGGAGCTGAGTTTCGCGCCGACGGGGAGTTTCCCGGATTCGATATCCGAGCGGAGGACGTTGAAGACGGCTTCGGCGGCGCTAAGGCGGGCGAGAGGCTGTCCAGCTGTCCGGCTGTCTGACAGGTTCACACTTCAAATATGGCAGGGGTCACATCGGGCTGTCAATACGCGGGGCCGGATGACGAGGGATCTGCGGCGGGACCCTAGATCCCCAGGGAAGCCAGGCTCTGCCGCAGCGTCTCGGCGCTGTGGTGCAGCGAGGCGATCTCGCCGTCGTCCATGGGCGTCTCCAGCACCGTCCGCACGCCGCCGCGGCCCACGACGCTGGGCAGGGAGAGGGCGACGCCGGTGATGCCGTGCTGGCCGTCCAGCACCGTGGAGACGGGCAAGACCGCGTTCTCGGCGCGGAGCAGGGCCTCGACGATCCGGGCGCCGGAGAGCCCGATCGCGTAGTTCGTGGCGCCCTTCCCGGCGATCACCTTGTAGGCGGCCTGGGTCACCTCGCGGGCGGTGCCGGCGAGGGAGGCGTCGGTGAAGACGCGGGCGCCGTCGACCGTCCACTCCCGGATGGGAACCGGCCCGATTGTGGCGCCGGACCAGACCGGGAACTCGGTGTCCCCGTGTTCGCCCACCATGCTGGCGTGGACGCTGCTGACGGAGACGCCCGCCCGGTGCGCCAGCAGCCACCGCAGCCGGGAGGTGTCCAGCACGGTGCCGGAGGAGAAAATGCGCGACGACGGCAGGCCCGTGATCTTCCGGGCCGCGGCCGTGAGCACGTCGCAGGGATTGGTCACCAGGACGTAGACGGCGTCCGGGGCGTGGTCGATGAGCCGGGGCATGAGCTGCTCGAGGATCCGGACGTTGGTTCCGGCGAGGTCCAGCCGGGTCTGGCCCGGCGACTGCTTCGCCCCGGCGGTGATGACCACGACGTCGGCGCCGGCCACCGCGGCGATGTCCCCGCCGCCGTCGACCGTGACGGCCGCGGCCGAAAACTGGGTGCCATGGGCCAGGTCCAGGACCTCCGCCTCGGCCTTCGCGGGGTTGACGTCGTAGAGCGCGACGTGGCTGGCCGAGCCCCGGATCAGGGCGGCATAGGCCAGCGAGGTGCCGACGCTGCCGGCGCCGACGACGGCGAGTTTGGTGCCGGAGCGCGCTGTGCCGGACATTGCTGCCGGGGGCGTTGCCATGGGCGGTCAGCCGGCCGGGGTGACGACGGTGCCGGCGGTCTCGCCGCCGTCGATGACGAACTCGGCGCCGGTGACGTAGGAGGACTCGTCGCCGGCCAAATAGACGGCCAGGTCCGCCACCTCCACGGGCTCGCCGATCCGGTGCAGGGCGACGTGCCCGGTGTCGAAAGTCAGGCCGTCGGTCATGGGGGTCCGGACCACGCCCGGATGGATCGAGTTGACCCGGGTGCCGTCGCGGCCGAGGTCCAGGGCGGCGGCCTTGGTCAGGCCGCGGACGCCGAACTTGGCGGCGGTATAGCCCGGGAGGTTCTCGTAGCCGCGGATCCCGGCGATCGAGGAGACGTTGATGATCGCGGAGCTGCCGGACCGGGCGAGGGCCGGGGCGGCTGCCTTGATGCCGTTGAAGACGCCGGTGAGGTTGACGTCGATGATGCGGGCCCACTGCTCGTGCGGGTATCCGTCGATGCGGCCGAAGTTCACGATGCCGGCATTGTTGACCAGGATGCTGAGGCCGCCGAAGGCGGTGACGGCCTGATTTACGGCGGCGTCCCAGTCTTCGGGCCGGGTCACGTCGAGGTGGACGTACCGAAGGCGCTCGCCGAGTTCGGCTGCCAGCGCGGCGCCGTCGTCGTCAAGGACATCCCCGACGATGGCGCTGGCGCCCTCCTCGAGGAAGCGCCGGGCCATGGCCGCGCCGATGCCGCGGGCGCCACCGCTGATCAGGGCCACCTTGCCGTCCAACCGTCCCATCGCGCACCCGCCCTTCCGGCGCCGTCCGGCCGCCACTGTGGACCGGCCCCGCGGCCGGCCCTCCCAGCTTGCCCGCCGGGGACGGGACGGGGGAGGGCCGTTGTGCCCGGGGGATTAGAGGTGCTGGATGCCCGCCCGCTGCATGGCGTCCTTGTAGACCGCGACGTTCTTGGCGAGCAGTTCCTCCTGCTTGGCCGGTGAGACGGCGAAGGCGCGCCCGCCGAGGGCGGTGGCCTTGTAGATCTTGACGCCGCGGTTCTTCAACGAGGAATGGTAGGTCTTCTCGAAGAGGGTGAGGAAGGAGTGGGCGTCGGCGCCGTGGGCGATGACGGCTGAGGCGCGCTTGTTGATCTTCATGAACTGGCGGAACGGGCGGAGGCCGTCGGTCTTTTCCTGGACGTTGAGCGCCGTGGGAAGGCCGGGGTCGCGGACCCAGGGGTAGGCGTTCCAGGGCATGACGTAGCGGGGGTCGAGTTCCACGGCTTCGTAGATGGACGTGGCGCGCTGGGCGGCCTCATCGTCGTTGAAGTGGGAGAGGAACCCCGATTCGCAGCCCTTGCCGGGCGAGATATGGAGGCTAACGATCCGGCATTCGTCCTCGTCATGGACGGGATCGATATAGGGGACCACCGAGCCTGGCTTCTTCTCCCTGAGCTCGTCACAGAGCTGGGTGACGGCGGCGATGTTTGGTTCCTGCAGCAGGGTCTTCTTCTCGTCCCAGTCAATCGTCACGATTTCTCCCTCAGCGCTTGGCGTCCAGAATCAGGCGTCTCTGTCCACTCTACGCCGCTAGGCTGGGAGCCATTTCCCGGGGCCGAGCAAGAGGCCACGGACCCCTAGGCCCCGGGCTCGACGACGGCGTACGCTTTAAGTGCCTGCAGGTAACCATCTGATTTTCACGGGCCGTTCAGGGCATTTCGATTCCCGGGCCAGCTCATAGCGAGATCGCGAAGGTACCTGCAGGTTCTGCGTTTAAGGGGTGCTTTCCCCGGGCCGGGGTACCTCACGCGGCTGCCGGTTGCCGGTGTCCGGTCAGGCACCGCGCGCTCGACTCCGCCGGGCACCCGCACCAGGTTCCGCCGCCCACCCGACTTTGGCCGAGCCCGCGAGGCAGCCTGCGCCAGGCTCGTTGCAGCTCAAGCCGGCACCTTTTTCTTCCGGCCGAGCCGTCGTGTCCTCATTCGGTGACGCTCCGCCCTCACCTCCGGTGCTGCCGGAGACCGCAATCCGTAGGCATAGTCCGGTTCTACCTCCGTTGCTTGTTCCGATTGGTCCCACGTTCCACTCCTCGTTGCGCTGCCGGGAAGACGAGGCGCAACTGCGGTGTAGGTGTGACCTGTGGGCGTGGTGAGTTCGAGGGTGTGGCGCGTAGCCGGAGGGGGAGTGTCGCCGAGCTTGCCTCTCTGGTTCGCTCCGGGTCCGGCGGCTGGTAGGGCTCTGCTTAATGTCGCGGTCCGGTTTCTTGGTCCAACTCGGGTGACCGATTCTGTCCTATCCACGGGACGGGCGGTCCAGCCGGGGGTTTCTTTGGTGTGGTTGCAGGCTTCGCAGAGTCCGGCGCCGTTGACTGTTGTGGTTTCCCCGCCGCGGTACCCACGGGACGATATGGTCCAGGTGTCGGATGGGTGCGTCGCAATAGGGGGTGCGGCAGGTGTTGTCGCGGATTTCGATGAACCGGCGCAGGCCCGTGGGGAATAGCCGGGCCCGGGAGTCCATGCCGGTCAGTTCGCCGGTGGTGGGAGCGGTGTAGAGCCGCCGGAGCCAGGTTGTGAATTCTGGATTGTCGCCTTTGCCGGCCACGAGTTTCCTGGCCCACCCGGCCGGGACGATCCCGTAGCCGGCGAGCCGGGCCGGTTCGTTGTCCCCGGCCAGGAGGGTCCGGTCGGTCATAACGAGTTGGACTTCGATGCCGGTGATCCCGCCAGAGGTCCCGGTGACCCGTTCGACCAAAGCATCCGCCATCAACTGGCCTCGGGATCTGGTGTCTCCGGTGGCGCGGGCGGTGTCGGCGTGCCGGGTCAGGGCGGCGGAGGCGGCCACTCCTGCGGCGACGGGGAGCAGAGCGGTGAGGTAGCACATGGTGTCCGGGGCCGGTCGGAGACTGACACTGCGTTCGGTTTCGGCGTGGGCTGCCCGTTGGGTGACGGAGCGCGGGTCGTGCCGGTACGCGGCGGCCTTGGCGGCGGAGATGATGGCCCGGTCTCCGGCGCCGTCGAAAGTCCCGGTTTCGGCGGCGAGTTCCTCGTCCACCGCGCCACGGTCGGCGGCGTCCAGGCAGGCGGTCTCACGGACCAACAGTGTGGCACGCCACTCGTTCAGGCGCCCGATTTCGAGGGCGGCCAGGGTGCGCGGCATCTCCGTCACCAACGCCCGCGCCAGACCCAGCAGACGTGAGCCTTTGACCGGGGATTCCCGCCGCGCCAACGCAACCTCCGCCCCCACCCCGGTGCCGAGCTGGTCCGCCGGCAAGCCAAGAGCGGCCTGTTCCCGCCGCCGGACCAGATCCAGCGCCACCGCCAGTCGTGCCTGCCGGGCGGAGATCGCCGACTTCCGGTCCTCCAGCGCACGGAGCTCATCGATGATCGCCGCCGCATCTCCCACCAGGTCCGCGGCGACCACATTCTCGAAAAGCTTCCGACTGCCTTCCATGAACCCATTCAATCGGAGGGGTCTGACATTTAAAGGCAGAACGCGGAGAGATCCCTAGCGGCGAAGGGAACTACGCGAATGCCGTCAGTGGAGCACTTCCGGTCCGAGGCGCAGGACGGGCGCGCGTATCGCCGTCGTCCGTTCAGGCGCCCGCTGGCCGCGGGGCCCGAAAACCAACCGCCCCAGCGCCTCTCGTCATCTGCACGGAACGGGGGTCCCGGCCCGTGCTCCGGGAGAGCATGCACGGCCCGTGCCCGCCGTCAGCCTCAACCCCGACTGCACCCGCAGCACTCCCACCGTTCATACTGGAACTTGCCGTATCCAAGCACTCCCCGAGGAATCCATGCCCCTGAACAGAGCGTCACTGAAGCGTGACGGCTTCACCGGATTTCGGCCCCTGGGCGAGCTTGAGATCAACCGCGTCCCGCAGAAACCCGGGATTTTCGCCCTCCTGCTGCCCGCGGGCGGCCCGGAGGCAGCCGAGCCGCAGTTCCTGGCCAGGAGCACCGCTGGAGTCTTCAAGAAAAAGAACCCCGGCCTCCCGCAGGAAACACTGAAGGCCGAGTGGGTGGAAGGCGCCGACATCCTCTACCTGGGCAAGGCCGGCCCCGGCAGCAAGGGTAACCGCGGGCTCCGGCGGCAGATCCAGGAATTCGTCGACTTCGGCCGGGGCAGGCCGCCGGGGCACTGGGACGGCCGCCTCATCTGGCAGCTGGCCGCCGCGGACCGGCTCATCGTCGCCTGGAGCGAGCTTCCCGTCGACGAGTTGGCCCCGGCTCTGGCGTCCTACCACGCGGCCTTCGTCGAAGAGTTTGGCCGGCTGCCGTTCGCGAACTTGGTCCAGGCACCTAGCCGCCGAAGCTGAACCGTCCCGCCACCAGCGTCGCGGCCACTGGCATCGCGGTGAATGCGGCGTCGTCCACGGTGAGCGGATCGCCCTCCAGGACGACGACGTCGGCCGTGTCGCCGACGCGGATGCGGGAACGCCCGCGGGCGGAGGCCGCCAGTGCCTCCCGCCGCGTCAGCGCCTGCTCCGGATGCCACGGCTCCCGCCCGTCGCCGCGTGCTCGGGTGGTCGCGGCGGACATCGTTGTCCACGGCTCCATTGGAGCCACGGGCGCGTCCGAGCCGAGCGCCAGCGTGGCCCCAGCGTCGAGCAGGGACCGCAGCGGGAAGGCCCGGTCCGTCCGGCCCGCCCAGTTGGCATCGGCGGCGTCGCGGTCATCCAGCGCGTGCGCCGGCTGGACGCTGGCGGTCAGCCCTAGCTCGCCGAAGCGGGCAAAGTCCTGCTGCCGGACGAACTGTGCGTGTTCGATGCGTCCCTTCACGCCCGCGGCGGCGAAGGCGTTCAGCGCGACCTCGTTGGCGCCATCGCCGATCGCATGGACCGCTGGCACGAACCCGGTATCGCGGGCCCGCACCAGCAACTCCAGCAACTCCGACTCGCTCACCGTCAGCAACCCGCGGCCGCCGTGCGGATAGGGGTCCACGCAGTACGCAGTGCGGGTGTTCAGGGACCCGTCGATCAGCACCTTCAGCGGCCCGACGCTGAGCAGGCCGGCGCCGCCCGGAACCTGCTGGCCGGTCCGCATCCCCTCCGCCACGGCCCGGTCCAGGTCCAGCGGGTATACCCCCGCCTCCACCCGGAACGAGTCGAACCCGTCGGCGATCCGGCGCAGCCAGGGATCCCTATTCCACACCATCTCGAGGTCCACGATCCCCACGATGCCCCGCGCCGCGGCCGCCGCACCCGCGGAGCGGACCAGCGCGTCCACATCCGAATCCGGCAGGCGGCCCAGCTCACGGGTCAGCGCGAACGCCGGCTCCTCGCGGAGCAGGCCGTCCGGGCCCGGGTTCACCCCGTAGCGCACAGCCGCGGCCGAATTCAGCCAGACGCAGTGCAGGTCGTGGCTGATCAGCGCCACGGGGACACCGCCGGTCGTCCCGTCCAGCAGCTCCAGGCTGGGGGCGTCGGCCCACGCTGCGTCGCGGAAGCCGACGCCGACCAGCGTCCGGCCGCCGGAGGATGCGCCGCCGTCGCGCACGCCGCCACCGCGCACGCCGCCAACGTGAGCCCCGACGACGGCGGCGGCCTCCCGCGCCGCCGCGGCCCCAGAGAGGTCCACCCGCCCCAGCGTCAGCGCCCACTGGTTCATGTGCACGTGCTCGTCCCACAGCCCGGGAATCACGAAGCGGCCGTCGAACTCCACCCGCCGTGTCCCGGGCGGAACCGTTGCGTGGGACCCCGCGGGGGCGATGGCCGCGACCCGCCCGCCGCTCAGGAGGATGTCACACGGCGTCATATCGTCCGGCTGGTGGACGCCGGTGAGAAGAAGGTCCGGCGCGCCGCCGTCGGGGGCTGCTTTAGGCATAGCAGCAAGGCTAAAGGGGTCCCCGGACGGCGGCAATCCACGTAGCAACAGCCACACAACGCACACCAGTATCAGCACCCGCCGGCGGCGGCAGTCCAAGGGACCTTTGTCCCCTTGCCCGGGCAGAACGGCACCCTCACTCTGGGTATGAGGCGAATCCAGCACGGCAATTTTGGGGAATTGGGGAAGCGCCTGCGAGGAAATTTCGGTCTCGCTATGACCCTGGGGTGAGGAAATGGCAGTTGCACTTTCCAGCTTGGGCAGGAAAGGCAGGAGATCCGCCATGGTGAATGACCGGCAGCAGGAGACGCGGCAGCGGGGACCGGCGACGCCGGGCTTCGCGGGGAGCGCTGAGGCGCCATGAGCCCCTTGGGACACGCTCATCACAGCAGCCGCGCAAGGTCCTTTTTGGCGCATCCGTCCCACGGGGACCCGCGCATCAAGGTGGTGCTGCACGCTGACCCGGCGTCCGAGACAGTCCGGGTGGACGTGCGCGGCGTCGTGACGACGACGAACATCCGCGCGCTCTATGTCGTCTGCCGGCGGGTGGTCGCCAAGTTCGTGGGCTTCGAAATCGTCGTGGACCTCGGCCATGCCCGGGTTACCGCGGCCGCCTTCGACGAACTCCGCGAGCACGCCCGCCAGTCGATCGTCTCCTCGGGGATCGATGCCTCCGTCACGCCCTGCCGCCTGCGGATTGTCGATCCGCCGGTGGTCCTTCGAGTCAAGGAGTCTGCATGAAAGCCCTCGTCTATGGCGGCCCCGGCAAGAAATCCTGGACCGACGTCCCGGATCCGGTGATCACCAATCCGAGCGACGCGATCGTCCGGGTGGACACCACCACCATCTGCGGCACGGACCTGCACATCCTCAAGGGCGACGTGCCCGCCGTAACCGAGGGGCGGATCCTGGGTCACGAGGGCGTCGGCACCGTCACCGAGGTGGGGTCCTCGGTGACCAGCCTCAAGGTGGGGGACCGGGTGATCATCTCCTGCATCAAGTCCTGCGGGCATTGCGCCAATTGCAAGACCGGCCTGTACTCGCACTGCCTCGGAGAGGAGGGGAAGTCCGGGACGGGCTGGGTCTTCGGGCACCTGATCGACGGTACGCAGGCCGAGTTCGTCCGGGTTCCGTACGCGGAGAATTCGCTGCACCTGCTGCCAGAGGGCGTCAGCGACGAGGAAGCCGTGATGCTCTCCGACATCCTGCCCACGGGCTTCGAGATCGGCGTGCAGTACGGCCGGGTCAAGCCGGGGGACACCGTTGCGGTGATCGGGGCCGGGCCGGTTGGCCTCGCGGCGATCGCCACGGCCGGGCTCTATGGCGCGGCCACCATCATCGCCGTCGACCTGGACGCGAACCGGCTGGAGAAGGCCCGGGAATTCGGGGCCACCGACGCCGTCCTCTCCAGCGACGCCGACTGGAAGGACCAGGTCCTGGCCCGCACCGACGGGCTGGGCGTGGACGTGGCGATCGAGGCGGTGGGTGTCCCGGCGACCTTCGGCATGTGCACGGACATCGTCCGTCCCGGCGGCACGGTGGCCAACGTGGGCGTGCACGGCAAGCCCGTGGAACTGCACGTTGAGAACCTCTGGATCCAGAACATCAGCATCAGCATGGGCCTGGTGAACGCCAACACGACGCCGATGCTGCTGAAGCTGGTGGCCCGGCACAAGATCCCCGCGGCCAAGTTCGCCACCCACCGATTCCGCTTCGACCAGTTCCTGGACGCCTACGACACCTTCGCCCGGGCGGCCGACACCAAGGCGCTGAAGGTGGTGATCAGCGGATGAGGGCCCATGTTGTCTACGACTCCGCCTACGGCAACACCAAGTCGGTGGCCGAAGCCGTGGCCGAGGTCTTCCACGCGGACCCCATCCCGGTCACCGACTTCCGGCCCTCCGACCTCCTGGCCGGAGACCTGCTGGTCCTGGGCAGTCCGATCAACGGCTGGCGCCCCACGCCCAAGGTCACCGAGCTGCTCTCCGGCCTGGGCCACGGCGACCTGGCCGGCGTGAAGGCCGCCGCCTTCGACACCCGGGTGAGGATGTTCATCCACGGCGATGCGGCCAAGAAAATGGCCCAGTCATTGAAGGACCATGGGGCGGACATCATCTCCGAACCCATGCCGTTCTACGTCCGCGGCAGTGAGGGCCCGCTGCGGCCCGGAGAGATCGAAAAGGCGACCCGTTGGGGCCAGTCGCTACTGGAGGCGGCGGAAAGGCCATGAGGCCCGGGCGGGTAGTCCTGCTGGTCCTCGGCTCGCTTGCCGCGCTGCTGGGCCTGGGCCTGCTCGCCGGGGCCGCCGCGACCGGCTGGGCCAACTACCAGCAGCGCGACGGCGGCTACTTCACCACCCCCACGGAACGGTTCGCGGCGGACGGCTACGCGCTGACGCTTCCCCGGATCAACATCCTGGACGACGGCGGCATGCGCCCCAACGGGACACTTCCCGGGACGGAGGCGACGCCGGGCAGCATCCTGCTGCGCGGTTCGGCCGCGGACCCGGCCCGGCCGGTGTTCATCGGAATCGCCCGCCAGGCCGACGTCGCGGGCTACCTCGCCGGCGTCCCGCACGCCGAGCTCGCCGACGTCCGGTTCTCGCCCTTCCAGGCCGACTACCGCACCGTCCCCGGGACGAAGGCCCCCGGGCGGCCGGCGGAGCAAACCTTCTGGGCCGCCTCCGTCTCCGGGACGGGCAGCCAGGAGCTGCGCTGGGACATTCGACCGGGCAACTGGGCCGTCGTCATCATGAACGCCGACGCGGCGAGCCCGGTGGCCGTGGACCTGAGCGGCGGGGTCCGTTCGGAGCTCCTGCTGCCGATCTTCATCGGCCTGCTGATCGCCGGGGTGGTGCTGCTGGGCGTCGGGGTGCTGCTGATTGTCTTGGGCGCGGCGGGGCTGGGGGCCGCAGGGCCGGGCGGCCCCGGTTCCGGCTGGGCCGGTACGGGCGGGGGTCCGCCGCCGGTCGGGTATCCCGCGCCGCCGCCACCCTATGGTTACCCGCCGCCGTCGCGCATTTATCCTGCCCGGCTCAGCGGCCACCTGGACCCGCAGCTGTCCCGGTGGCTGTGGCTGGTGAAGTGGTTCCTGGCCATCCCGCACTACATCGTGCTGTTCTTCCTGTGGTTCGCGCTGGTGGTCACCACGATCGTCGCGGGGTTCGCCATCCTGTTCACCGGCCGGTATCCGCGCTCGCTGTTTGCCTTCAACGTGGGCGTGATCCGCTGGAACTGGCGGGTGGCGTTCTATTCCTACTCGGCGCTGGGCACGGACCGTTACCCGCCCTTCACCCTGGCCCGGACCGACTATCCTGCCGACTTCGACGTCGACTACCCGGAGCGGCTCTCCCGCGGCCTGGTGCTGGTGAAGTCCTGGCTGCTGGCGATTCCGCATCTGCTGATCGTGGGGATCCTGACCGGCACCGTGCGCGGCTGGGGCGGCCGGGAGCGCTACTGGGACGGCACCGAATGGGTGCAGGAGAACGCTGGGATCTCCCTGATCGGGCTGCTGGTGCTCATCGCGGGGGTGGTGCTCCTGTTCACCGGCCGATACTGGCCGGGCCTATTTGACCTGCTGATGGGGCTCAACCGGTGGGTCTACCGGGTCATCGCCTACGTGGCCCTGCTCAGGGACGAGTATCCGCCGTTCCACCTGGATCTCGGCCCCGCCGATCCCGGCGATTTCCAGCCGGCGCCGGCACCCGGCCCGACCTGGCCGGCGCCGATCCCGCCCGGACCAGTCCCACCCGCCCCGGTCCCGCCGTCGCCCGGTCCGGTCCCGCCGCCGGCTTCCTGAACCCGTTTGCCCAGGGGGTGGCGTCCACAGCGGGCGCGGCTACACTGGCAACAGTCGGCAACGTTGCTGTATCCAGCGTCCCTGCGGGGGCGGACACGGCAGGTTCCAGGCAGGAGGCGATCATGGCAGTCACCTTCTTTTCGCGCGGTGGTCACGGACGGCACGTCGCCGTTGGTATTGCGGCCTGCCTGGTAGCGGCGGCCCTCGCCAGTTCCTCGCAGCCGGCGGTCACAGCGGCACCCGCGGTGCGCGTGGTGGTGGTCGGCGATTCGCTCAGCACCGGCCACGGCACGTCCCCCGATCACGCTTGGCCGGCCCTGATCCGAACGGATCCCGCCCTGTCCGGGTTCCAGGTGATCAATGCCGCGGAAAACGGCAGCGGCTACGTCCGCCCAGGCGATGCCGACGGCACCTTCGGGAGCCAGGTGGACCAGTTCGTCACCCCGGACACCGGCGTCGTGGTGTTCTTTGGTTCAGAGAACGATCTTGGCTACGCCCCCGACGACGTCGGCGAGGCGGCCTCGACGGCGCTGGCCCACGCGGAGGTCGTGGCGCCTTCGGCCAAGCTGATCGTGGTGGGGCCGCCGTCGTACACCACGGACCCCGACCCCGGCCTTCTCGATATCCGGGCCCAGCTCAGGAGCGCCGCGCAGGGTGCCGGCGCCGAGTTCGTGGACCCCATCGCCGAGGGCTGGATCAGCGACGACGTCGAGGACCTGATCGGGCCCGACGGCGACCACCCCACCGTGGCCGGACAGGAATACCTGCTCCAGCACATCGCCGCCGTGATCGAGCACGCCGCGCCGGAACAGAACCCGCAGCCGGGCCGCCCGGCCGAATAGCGCCGCCGCCGATCCCGGGGAATTCCTAGGAAACGCCCGTAAGGTGGGCGCGTGCCACCTCTCGACGTCGTTATTTCCGCTTGGCAGGTCGACTGGACCGCGCTGGTCCTCGCGCTGATCGCCGGCACCCTCTACGGCCTGGGACTTCGGGCCGCGGCGGCAAAGGGAGGCAGCTGGCCGCTCTGGCGCACGATCGCCTTCTATCTCCTGGGCCTCGGCTCATTCCTGCTGCTGACCTGCGGATTCACGGGCGTCTACAGCGCCGGGCTGCGGTGGGCGTTTACGGTCAAGATCACGCTGCTGCTCTTCGTCGTCCCACTCCTGATCGGCCTCGGAAAACCCATCGGACTGGCTCGCGCCGCCTTGTCGGAGCGCGGCGCCGGACGCCTGGACTTCGTGCTGGGCCACCGCCTGGTCCGCTTCGTCAGCAATTCCCTGGTGGCCCCGCTGCTGGGCCTGGCGCTCTTCTCGACGTTCCTGACCCCGGCGTTCTATGTGCTGCGGGCCAACCCGCTGGCGGAGGCCCTGCTGACCGTGGTCATCCCGCTGTTGGGCCTGCTGATGGCGCTGCCCATCATCGAGGAGGCCGACTTCCACCGCTCCAGTGCCTTCATCACGCTGGAGTTCGTCTTCGTCTTCATCGAGTTGCTGGTGGACGCCGTCCCCGGCATCCTGCTCCGGCTGAACGGCCAGGTTCTGGACCTGATGACGGCGCGGCAGGCCGGCCCCGGCTGGTTCCCCGACGCGCTCCGGGACCAGCAACTGGCCGGGGACGCGCTCTGGTTCATCTGCGAGGCCGTGGACCTGCCACTGATCATCCTGATGTTCATGCGGTTCTCCCGCACGGACAAGCGCGAGGCGCGGAGCTTCGACGACCTGACGGACAGCGAACTGGAAGCCCTCAACGCCGAACACCTGCGCCGGGGCCGCTAGGCCTGTACTGCCGCGCGGCTGCCGCGCCGGGCCGCGTCCGCCGGGTTACTGTGCCGGCGGGGCGGGAGGCTGCCCGGAGCCCGGGTACTGCTGGCGCTGCTGCGGTGCCGGGTACTGCTGGGATTGCTGCGGTGCCGGGTACTGGCCGCCGTGGGTCTCCCAGGACTGCGGACCCACCGGGCCGTGCTGCTGCGGGCCCAGGTGGGCGCCCGGAGGGGTGCCGCCCTGCATCCGGATCAGTTCCGCGGTGTTCTCCGCGGTCCGGATGCCGGCCACCAGGGACTCGAGCCCGATCCGGGCCAGGGCCAGGTAGATGATCACGATCAGCGGGCCGATCACCAACAGCACCAGCACCCCGAGGACGGGGTTCCGGCTGGCGAAGGCCGAGATGACGAAGAAGAGGTACATCACGCCGAGGGCGATCATGATCAGGATGTAGACGATCCTGGCGATCGACGGCGCGACGAACCGGGTGAAGGAAAAATCGAAGAGGTTTTTCATTGGCTCCCCCAAGGAGTGGCCCGCCGCCTGCGTGGCGGGATCGTGTCGGTTGTGCAGAGCCTAACCGAAACACGCTCCCGCCACCGCAAGGCGGCCCGGCGCGCCAGCCCCGGGTCGTGCCGGCCCCGCCGCGCCACCCCCGAAAGGGCTCGTGCAGTCCTGCGTCAGGCCTCGCGCGACGCCGGGGACTTGGTCTGCGCCGGATCGCGCTCGGCCAGCGAACCGATGGCCGCATCGATCTTGTCCATGATGCCCTGGTCCAGCTTCACGCCGGCCGCAGCGACGTTCTTCTCGATCTGTTCGGGGCGGGAAGCGCCCATGATGGCGGAGGCGACGTTCTTGTTCTGCAGCACCCAGGCGATGCTCAGCTGCGCCATGGTCAGCCCGGCCTCGTCGGCGATGGGCTTGAGTTGCTGCACGCCGGTGAGGACCTCGTCGGACATCCAGCGCTCGATCATCCGCGCGCCACCCTTGGAATCGGTGGCGCGGCTGCCCTCCGGCGCGGGCTTGCCCGGGTGGTACTTGCCGCTGAGCACGCCCTGGGCCATGGGGGACCAGACGATCTGGGACAGGCCGAGCTCCTCGGACGTGGGGACGACCTCGGCCTCGATGACCCGCCACAGCATGGAGTACTGCGGCTGGTTGGAGATCAGCTGGAAGCCCAGTTCCTTGGCGAGGGCGTGGCCGTCGCGGATCTGCTGCGCGGTCCATTCGCTCACGCCGATGTACAGCGCCTTGCCCTGCCGGACGATGTCGGCGAAGGCCTGCATGGTCTCTTCCAGCGGGGTCTCGAAGTCGTACCGGTGGGCCTGGTAGAGGTCGACGTAGTCGGTCTGCAGCCGGGACAGGGAGCCGTTAATGGACTCCATGATGTGCTTGCGGGACAGACCCAGGTCGTTGTGGCCCTTGGGACCTGTGGGGCCGAAGACCTTGGTGAAGATTTCCAGGGATTCGCGCCGCTCGCCCTTGAGCGCCTCGCCGAGGACGGTCTCGGCGGCCGTGTTGGCGTAGACGTCGGCCGTGTCGAAGGTGCTGATACCGGCGTCGAGCGCCGCCCGCACGCACTGGGTGGCGACGTCGTTCTCCACCTGCGAGCCGTGGGTGAGCCAGTTGCCGAAGGTGATTTCCGAGATCTTGAAGCCGCTGTGGCCGAGGTATCTGAATTCCATGGGTCCCAACGTAGCCCAGATACCCGGGCACGGTAAGGGCTCAGCTGGCCTTGCGCTCCGGGCGGCCGGCGGCGGGGAGATCGCGGACGGAGACGGTGACCTCGGGTGCCGCGGCCGCCTCGGCCCGTGCGCGGGCCCGGGCATCGGCGCGTTCGACGGCGGCCGCCCACTCCGGGGAAATCTGCGGTTCCTTGCGGGCTGGCTTCAGTGTCGAACGCTGTTTCGTCGCAGGTTTCTGAGTAGCGGGCGCGCCTGCGCGGCGCCCGAAGAGGGCCATGCCCAGCGTGGCGATGAGCCTGCCGAGGCCGGCGAGCAGGAGGGTGATGACGAAGGCCGCCGCGACGCCGACGAACATGACGACGCCGATCACGAGGGTGCCGGCGTAGGTCAGATTCATGGCGGTGGTCGTCGGGTCTTCCACGTCGCCTCTCCCTTCCAAGCCTGCTGCGGGCCGTTCCCGGCCACCGTTAACCTTACGGAGAATCGGCCGCCGACGCGCCGGGAAACGTCGGCGGACCCAGGATGTGTCCAAGCCGATACCTTCGGTCCCTCTGTGGCGCGGCAGCGGCATATAGTCGGTGTCAGCTCCGGACCACGAGGGATCGGGCGAGGAAAGGGAATCACGTGCAGCAGTCAGGGTTCGAGGGCCGGTGCCCGTGCCTCTCCGGTGAGCAGTACGGGCAGTGCTGCGGCCGGTACCACCGCGGGGAAGCGGAGGCACCGACCGCCGAGCAGCTGATGCGGTCCCGGTACAGCGCGTTCGTGGTCCTGGATCCGGACTACCTGCTCCGCACCTGGCACCCGGAGACCCGGCCGGCGGAGCTGGACCTGGATCCGGAGATCCAGTGGCGGCGGCTGGACATCCTCGCAACCCACCGCGGCGGTCCCCTGGACAGCGAGGGAACGGTCGAGTTCGCGGCCCACTACCGGGTGGGCGGGGAGCGCGGCGTCCAGCGCGAAACCAGCCGGTTCCGCCGGCTGGACCGGCGCTGGTACTACCTCGACGGCGTCGAAGGCCGCTAGCGGTGCCGTTCCCCGAAGAGGGCTGGAGCTAGCGCTCCACGACCGTTTCCACCGGGGTGAAGCCCGCGCGGTCCACCTTGCGGTGGAAGCGCATGCCCGCGAGGCCGCCCAGCATGGCGCCGACCAGGGCCACGACGGCCACCACGACGGCGGCGATCACGCTGGTGGTGGTGAGGTCGCCCTCGTTGACCGGGATGCGCGGGAAGCTGTTCAGGTTGGCCAGGACGTCGAACTTCTGGCCGGCGGTCATGGCCAGGATGGCGACGACGACGGCGGCGATCAGCGCCCAGATCCACACCATGAGGCCCTGCCGCGCGCCATTGAACCGCGCCATCCGGCCGGCCACGTAGCCGCCGCAGTAGTACGACAGGAACAGGATCACCAGAAGGGTGATGATGCCGGCGAGGCCCACGGTCTGGTTGCCGGAGGCCTGGTTCACGGCATCGTTCACGTTGGTGTTGGTGGCGAGGCCGACGGCGGTACCGGCGGCGGCCACCAGTGCGGTCAGGATCACCGCCATGCCGGTGGCGGCGAGCCAGCCGAAGAAGGCGGAGCCGACCTTGATGCCGCCGAACTGTTCCTTTTCGCGGGCCACGACCGTTTCGCGGGTGGGGACCTCCTCGACGACGGTCTCCCGGTCCAGTCGGTCGGGGCGGTCCAGTCCGTCCTGGCGGGGGTCGCGCGAGCCGTGGATGGGCCGGTTGTCGTGGTGGTCCCGGGCGGCCGTTGCGGCGGCGGCACCCGTTGCGGCGCCGGCGGCGGCGGGCATGGCGCGGGTCTCGGTGGAGTGGCCGGCCCTGTCTTCCGCCCGGAGTTCACGGTTCTCGGCGCGCGTCTCGGCTGCGGCCGCGGCGGGAGTCTCCGCGCGGTGCTCGCGCTCCTCGGCACGGGTCCCGGCGGCGGCCGCGGCGGGAGTTTCCGCGCGGTGTTCGGCGTGGTGGCCGGCGGTCTCGTCGGCAGGACGGTCGGTCTCTGCGGGTCGGAGGGTCTCGGCGCTGTCCTGCCGGGCGTCGTGGATCCGGGCGTCGCGGCCCGGTTCGATGTCCGCCGAGCTCTCGCGGCGGGGGGTGCGGTCTTCGGGGCCTGCTGTGCTGCTCATGATGGCTGCTCGCTTTCATTGGGGGACCCGTGCCGACTTGTCCGGCCGGGCACGGCAATGCTTCGACCGTCATCAGGTCTTGCCATACCTAACCACGCAACCACACTTAATAGCAAGGTTGCTTATTATTAGGGA
The DNA here is from genome assembly GCF_040686595.1 of Arthrobacter sp. NPDC080082. Lineage (NCBI taxonomy): Bacteria > Bacillati > Actinomycetota > Actinomycetes > Micrococcales > Micrococcaceae > Arthrobacter > Arthrobacter sp. NPDC080082. The sequence goes on from NZ_JBFBKQ010000006.1 coordinate 238,016, forward strand.
TCGCGGATGTTGCCGCAGGTCAGCGGTAGCTCCGGTGTAGATTTTCCGCCCTCGACTCGCGCGGGGAGGCGTCGGCGATCCAGGGTCCGGTGCCCTCCGACTGATCCAGGACGCCGGCCTCCAGCCACTCATAGTCCCCTGCCAGCACCCTCGCCGTCAGGGCGCGGTCGCCGTCGTCGGTGTTGCGCCAGAGCTGGTCGAAGTATTCCTCGACCCGCACCCGGGCCTGCGCGCAGTAGGTATCGGCTAGTTCGTAGGCGGACGCCCCGCGCTCCGGCGCGGTGCGCAGCAGCATCTCGGCACGGGAGCAGCAGGCGGAGATCGCGAACAGCTCGGCGCCGATGTCCACGATCCGGCCCAGGAACGCCTGTTTGTGCTCCAGGCCCGCCTGCCAGCGGCCCATCCCGTAGAAGGTCTGCCGCGCCAGCTTCCGTGAGGCGCGCTCGACGTACCGAAGGTGCCGTGCCAGCCGGCCGAATTCGCCGTAGGACCGCGGGTCCATGCCGTTGCCGGCGAGCAGTTTCGGCAGCCAGCGGGCGTAGAACCCGGAGGCGCCGACGGCGGCCCGGGCCTTGTCCGGCAGGCTGGCGTCCGCGGTGGCCAGCGCGCCCGCGGCGGCCAGGTGCGCGTCCACGGCCTCCCGCGCGATCAGCAGCCGCATGATTTCCGAGGATCCCTCGAAGATCCGGTTGATCCGCATATCCCGCAGCTGTTGCTCGGCCGGCACCGCCCGCTCACCGCGTGCCTGCAGGGAGTCCGCCGTCTCGAAGCCGCGGCCGCCTCGGATCTGCACCAGCTCGTCCGCGATCCGGCAGCTGATCTCCGTAGACCAGAGCTTCGCCAGCGCCGCCTCGATCCGGACGTCTTTCTGCCCGGCGTCGGCCAGCTCGGCGCACAGTTCGAAGACCGCATCCAGGGCGAAGGCGCTCGCCGCGATGAAGGCAATCTTCTTTCCCACCGCCTCGTGCCGGCCCACCGGGCGGCCCCACTGGGTGCGGGCGTTGGACCATTCCCGCGCGATCTTGAGGCTCCAGCGACCCGACGCCACGCAGAGGGCCGGGATGCTCAAACGGCCGGTATTCAGCGTGGTCAGGGCGATCTTGAGGCCCTGACCCTCCCGTCCCAGCCGGTTGGCGGCAGGCACCCGAACCCGGTGGAAGCGGGTGACGCCGTTCTCGATGCCCCGCAGGCCCATGAACGCGTTGCGGTTCTCCACCGTGATGCCGGGCGAGTCCATCTCCACCACGAACGCGCTGATGCCGCCCCGGTGCGCGGTGCCGTCCGGGTCCGTGCGCGGCGGCACCACGGCCATGACCACCACCAACTCGGCAATCACCCCGTTGGTGGTCCACAGCTTCACCCCGTCGAGCAGGTAGGAGGAGCCGTCGTCCGAGGGCATGGCGGTGCTGCCCATCCGCGCGGGGTCGCTGCCGACGTCGGGCTCGGTGAGCAGGAACGCGGTGATCGCGCCGGCCGCGCACCGGGGCAGGTACTCGCGCTTCTGCTCCGCTGTGCCGAACACCTTGACCGGTTCGGGTACGCCGATCGACTGGTGGGCGGAGAGCAGCGCCCCCAGGCTCGGATGCACCGAGCCCAGCAGCGCCAGCGCGCGGCCGTAGTAGACCAGCGTGAGGCCCAGGCCGCCGTACTCGCGGGGGATCTTCATGCCGAACGCGCCCAGGTCCGCCAGACCCTTGATGTATTCGTCCGGGATTTTCGCCTCTCGCTCGATCACCCGGCCGGACATGGTGCGGCAGTAGACCGTGAGCCGCTCCATGAACGCCTCGCCGCGTTCGACGTCGTCCGCGGGTGCCTGTGGCCACGGATGGATCAGGCCCGGGTCGAAGCTGCCAAGGTACAGGCCCTTCGCGAAGCTGGGCCGGTCCCAGCTGGTGTCCCGGGCGGCCTCGGCGACGGCGCGGGCGGTGTCGGCGGTGGCGCCGGCGCCCAGTTCATCGGCCGGCGGGGCCTCGATGGCGGGCTGTCCGGTGTCCGGCCCCGGTTCGGGGGCGGCTGGGTTGTCGACGGCGGAGCTCACTGGGCATCTCCCCTCACCGGACTGGCCGGCTCAAGCCCTGGATCCGCCGCGGGTGGAGGACCCTTCAGCTGTCCCGCAAGACTACTCGCGGGTAGGTGCCGGTGCCAGGGGACGAGTGCCCGATCAGTTCGCCCGGGAAGTCGCCGGGCAGTTCCACCCGGCCCGCGTGGTGGACCAGGTGCTCCCACGCCGTATTGATGCCGGAGACCATGCCCACCAGGGTCCGGACGACGAGGAACCAGGCCAGCTTGCCGACCCCCAGCAGTGCCAGGGCCACGGTCGCCGCCGTCATGATGAACAGGGCCAGGAGGGCGGCAAAGAGCAGGGTCCCGCCGAACACCAGGGTCCCGGTTTCCACCGTGGTCAGATCAAACAGGCTCGCATCGAACTGCATTCTTCCTCCTGCAACGGCGCTTCGGCTGAATCAGTAGCCCGAGCGTAGGGCGGCGGAGGGGGCCCGTTCCAGAGTCCCGGGGCGCGTCGGACGCTCTTGATACGGGATCGAGACGCTACCCGGTGGTAGGTCACGAACAGATCGCAGGAGCCCCACCAGAAACATGCGCACCGCCGTCGGCGAGCGCGGTGCGGGGCAGCGAGCCCGGCGCCGGCGGTGACTGCGTTAACGTTGTAGCTGGCAGTTTTGCGTGGCTGCCGTCCCCCGGCAGTGAGAGGAGAGTTGCGTGCCCGGATCCGCCCTGTCCTCCGCGGACGCCATCAGCGCCCGGCTGCGCGAGCTGGAATTGCTGACCAAGGGACCCGCGTGGGCGCTGACCCGCTCCGCCCCCTGGGTCATCGCGGTTCTGCAGGCCTCCTTCACCCGCACCCGGCCGCAGCTGCCGCTGGAACAGTTCCACGCCGACGTCGACGCCTTCCTCGAGCAGCTCCGCCGCCAGGAGCCGGGCCTCGGCGGGTCGGCGAACGGCAAGGCCTTCGGCGACGAGTGGACCCGGAAGAACTTCCTCACCCGCCGCAACCAGTCGGGCCAGATTGTCTACGAGGTCACCGAACCGGCGGCCCGCGTGCTGGCGTTCCTGGACAGCCTCTCCAGTGAACGCTCCACCCTCAACGGATCCCGCCTGGGCACGTTGCTGGGCGACGTCGAGAAGCTGGCCAACGAAACGAACCCGGACCAGAGCGCCCGGCTGGAGGCGCTCCACGAAGAGATCGGCGAACGGCGTCAGCTGATCGAGGACATCAGCTCCGGGGAATTCGACGGCCTGCTCGACGACGAGGAAGCCGTCGAGGCCGCGGGCAACATCCTGGACCTCGCGGCCAGCCTGCCCGCCGACTACAAGAAGATGCGTGACCGGATCGAGGAACTGGTGGGCGAACTCCGCAACCAGATCATCGAGGAGTCGCTCAGCAAGGGCGCCACGATGGCGCAGGTCCTCGAGGCGGACAAGCGGCTCCGGCAAAGTCCCGAGGGCAGGACGTTCCGGTCCTTTACCGCCTTCCTGGAAGACCCACAGCAGCAGCTGCGCTTCCGTTCCGCGATCGGCGAGGTGCTCAGCCGCCAGTTCGCCGACGACCTCAGCCATGAGGAACGGGAGACGCTGAAGAACCTCGTCGCCGAACTCCGCAGCCAGCACAGCCAGATCCAGCGGATCTACGGCAAGCTCAGCGAGAGCCTGAACACCTACGTGCAGAGCGACGACTACCGCCAGTCGGTGCGGCTGCGGAAGGTGCTGCGGGAGGCCGAGCAGGCGATCCGCTCGCTGCCGTACGAGCGCGAGCGGCCGGGCCTGGTCCGCGGGCCCGTGCTCTATAACGCGGGCTTCGAATCGCTGGCCATGATCAAGCTCTTCGACCCGGACGAGTTCGCGGCCCCGCCCAAGCTGGCGGACCCGATCGCGTTCAGCGACTCGGACCGGGCGCGCTCGCCGCGCACCGGCAAGGCCAACCAGGCCGCCATCCGCGGCGCCGTCGCCGGGGCGGCCACCCTCGCCGAAGCCTGGGAGCAGCTCCCCGCCGACGAACGCCACATCAACTCCATCCGGGCCCTGCTCTCCCACGCGCTGCACCAGGGCGCCGGATTTAACCGCGGCGGTTGGCAGCCGCTGGACTTCGAACAAATCGACGGGTCCACCCGCACCGCCTACCTCCCCGTCGTCACGCTTAAAGAGGACTGAAGATGACCGAATCGCCGCAGGAAACGCCCGACGCCGGGGCCGAAACGGCCGCAACCCGGGCGCAAGCGGACCCGTTCACGGTGACTCCCCGCGACACCTTCGTCGACGGCGCGGCTCTCTTCCCCGGCGACACCGGGGTGCTGCCGATGAAGGTGCGGCAGGCGCTGGTTAAGCTGCTCAAGGGCCCCTACATCGACGGCGGCCGGGACGAGAAGCTCTGGACCACGCTGCTGGACAACCAGCTGATCCTGCGCAGCCGGCTCTCCGAGCTGTTCCTGACCCTGCAGCTGGACCACGAGCGCAAGGTCGCCGTCCTGCGTCCGGTGGACCCGGAGGCCATCGGCGGCAGCGCCCGCTCCAGCATCCTGCGCCAGCAGCGGGCCCTCAGCCGGGTCGAGACGATCGTGCTGCTCCGGCTGCGGCTGCTGCTGGACCGGCACGTCACCGCCCAGACGGACCCGACCATCACGCGGGAGGAAATCGCCGACCTAGTGGCCCACTACCAGCCCGCCGGCCAGCAGGACGCCCTGCGCGACGCCGACGTCGTCAACCGCGCCATCGCCAAGCTCCTGGCCCGCCAGTTGCTGTTGGGCACCAGCCTCGACGACGTGTACACCATCTCCAACGCCCTCCCGCTGGCCCTGCCCTTCGAGAACATCGGCGACATCCCGGCGCACATCGAAGCCTTGATCGCCGCCGGCACCGACCCCACCGGCACCGAACCCCTCCTCGAACTCGATGGGGACGCTGTTCCGGACGGTGAGGTTGGGGACGACGCGGACGGTGAGGACGACTCGGACGACGACGGCGATGCCGCCCCGGGAGTGGCATCGGGCCTGTCGGAGCCGGACGGCCTGCTGCTTGCAGCAGAGCCGTCCGGCGAAGGGGCGGGGGCGGCATCGCCGTCGGCGTCACTCAGCCCCACCACGGAAGCGGAGGCGGCCGAATGAGCATTGCAACCATGCTGCCGATGGGCGAGCTGACGAACCCCGGACAGATGCGCCTGGCCCTGGTGCAGGTGGTCAACTGGGGTACATTCCATGGCGCGCATACGATGCACGTGGACCGCAACGGCACGCTGCTGACGGGCAACTCCGGCGTCGGCAAGTCCACGCTGTTCGACGCAATGCTGCGCGTCTTCGATGCCCGGCCGCGGTCCAATGAGGCTGCGGCGCAACGGGCCGGCGGGGCCGTGGAGGACAAGCGGACCACGTTCACGTATATGCGCGGCAAGGTGGGGGACAAGGCCGTCGGCGAGGGCTCGGCCAGTGCCTACCAACGGCCCGGCGCCACCTGGTCCGCCGTCGCGCTGACGTTCGACAACGCCGCCGGGACCCGGGTCACCATCTCGGCCCTCTTCGACCTGCCCAAGAACGGCACCGAATCCAGCGTCGGCCGGTTCTACCTGATCGACAACAAGCCGCTGGACCTGGCCAAGGTCGAGGGGATCGCGGAGAAGCGGTTTACCAAGTCCACGCTGGATGCCATCTTCCCGGACGCCCAGATCTTCGACGTGCACAAGGCCTTCGCGGAGCGGTTCCGCCGCCTGCTGGGGATCAACTCGGACCAGGCGCTGCCGCTGCTGCGCGTCATCCAGGCCGGCAAGGGCCTCGGCGGCAGCGTGAACACGTTCTTCCGCGACCAGGTGCTGGACGCCCCCGCCACCCTGGCCGCCGCGGACGACGTCGTCGAGGAGTTCAGCAACCTGATGTCCATCCGGCAGCGGCTCGAGGACGTCCGGCAGCAGCGCGACCAGCTGGCCCCGGTCCCCGGCCTGAACAAGGAGTACGCCCTGTCGCTGCTGGACGCGAACCGGCTGCGGGAGCTGGCCGGCGAGGAATTCGAGGCCTACCGGCAACAGCTCGCCGTCGCCGTGCACGAGAAGACCCTGGCCCGGTTCAAGGACCTAGCCCAGGCGAAGGCCAAGGACCTGGCCGCCGAGCGGGCGGTCCGGGACGGGCTGGCCAAGGAACTGCGCCAGCTCGAGGCCGAGTACAACAACCAGGGCGGAAACGCGATCTCCGCGATCGAACAGTCGCTGGAAAACGCCCGGGTGGGCTTGAAACTCCGCGAGGAAGTGGAGGCCTCCGCCCGGAAGGCCCTCAGCGACGCGGGCCTGGAGCTCGACTGGACCGCCGCTGGCTGGGAGCAGGCCCACGAGCACGCCGCCGCGCGCTCGGCCGAGCTCAAGGACGACTCCGAGGCGTTGAAGGAACTGCGCTTCGAGGCGTTCGACAGCCACGCCGCGCGCAAGCGTGAACTCGCCGCGGCCCAGCAGGAACTCGTCTCACTCAAGACCCGCAAGTCCCTCCTGCCGCCGTCGAGCATCGAGAACCGCACCGCCATCGCCGCCGCCACCGGGGTCCCGGAGGAGCAAATGCCGTTCGGTGGGGAGCTGATCGACCTCGCGGAGGGCCAGGAACGCTGGCGCCCGGCCGCCGAACGCGCCCTGCGGAGCCTCGCCACGACGCTGCTGGTGCCGGGCGAGCACTTCGCCGCCGTCACCCGCTACCTCAACGACCACACGGTCCGCGGTGCGCTCCGGGCAGTCGACATCTCCAAGCCGCTCGCGGGCGGCGCGCTGGCCGTGGCGGAGGCGTCCGACGGCGACCTGCTGGGCAAGCTGGACATCCTCACCGCCGGGCCCGAGGGCAGCGCGATTGCCGAGGCCGGGCAGTGGATCCGGGAGCGGATCGCCCTGGACTTTGCCTACCCCTGCGTCGAGAACCCGGACGAGCTCGCCGGCCTGGACAAGGGCCTCAGCCTCGGCGGCGTGGTCAAGCGCAACCGCCACACCGTCGAAAAGGATGACCGGTTCACCGGGCGGCAGGACTACGTCCTGGGCTTCGACAACGCCGCCAAACTGGACCTGGTGGCGGCCCAGGTGGAGGAGCTGGAACGGGAACTGGCCCGGGCCGCGGAGCTTGCCCAGGACCGCGAGGAATCGCACCAGGGCATGACCCGGCAGCTTGAGGCGCTGCGGCGCGTCGCCGAGGACCACCGGCCCTGGGAGCAGGTGTCCGCGGCGGTCGCCGCCGAAGAACTGGCCCGGATCGAACAGCGGCTCAAGGACGCCCTCGCCGCCCAGGCGGACCTGGAACCGCTGCGGGCCACGGTGGAGACGGCCCGCCAGCGGCACCAATCCAGCACCGAATCCGCCGCCGTGCTGCAGAGCGAATACAAGGCCCTGGACGCGCAGCTGACCACCGCCGACTCACTGCTGGACGCGGCCCGGCGCCGGCTCGCCGACCAGCCGCCCTCCCCGGAGGCGGCCGCGGCCCTGGCGGAGTACTTCAGCGGCTTCGGCGACGTGCTGGAAATGCACGAACTGGACCTGCTGGCCAACCAGGTGCGGACCCGGCTGCTGGCCGAACTGCACGCCGCAGAGTCCCGCGGCCAGGCCACCGCCGAGCGGCTCACCCGCATCTTCGAGGGCTTCGTCCGCGAGTGGGGCACGGCCATCTCCGCCGACCACGGCCAGTCCATCGGCGCCGCCGGTGAGTTCGAGGCCCGCTACCATGCGATCGTCAGCGACGGCCTGCCTGCCCAGGAGGCCGAATTCCGGCAGTTCTTCAACCAGCGCACGCACGAATCCTTCTCCACGCTGCTGCACCTGCTGGACGAGGAACGTCGCTCCATCACCAGCCGGATCCTGCCGCTGAACGGCATCCTGTCCCAGGTGAATTTCCACGAGGGCAGTTACCTGGAGCTGGACATCAAGCAGACCCTGCCGGCCACGGCCAAGCAGTTCAAAGACGCCATCCAAAACGCCCTCAAGGTCCGGCACGCCAGGCCGGGCAAGGCCGTAGGTGCGCCGACGCCGGCGGACGACGACGTCGAACTCACCTCCCGGTACAAGTCGCTGGAAACCCTCGTGAAGCGGCTGGGCTCGCAGAGCCCGGAGGACCGCCGCTGGCGCGCCGAGGTGCTGGACGTCCGCGGGCACCTGTTCATCCAGTGCAAGGAACACCGCGAGGTGGCCGCCCGCGCTGACAAGTCCGGCGCGGTGAAGTCCGGCGCGGCGAAGGGCGCTAAGAAGACCGAGGTCTTCATGCACGCGGACACCGGCTCCATGTCCGGCGGCGAGCGGCAGCGCTTCACCGCGTTCATCATGGCGGCCGCGCTGAGCTACCAGCTGGGCATCGCCGAGCAGGGCTTCACCACCTACGGCACGGTCATGATGGACGAGGCGTTCGTCCTGGCCTCCGAGGAATTCGCCGGCGCCGGCATCAAGGCGCTGCACGAATTCGGGTTCCAGCTGCTGCTGGCCGCCCCGGAGAATGTGATCGACCTGTCCCGGCACCTAGGTTCGGTGACCGAGATCCTCCGGGACAAGCGCACCAACCGTTCCGGCGTGCTGACGGCCCCGGTGATCGCCCCCGACGCCGCCGACGGCGTGGCCTGGCGGTCCGAGGCGAACCCGGTGGACATCATCCTGCGCTGACGCCGGCGCGCCGGTGCCGTCAGGCTCCGCGGACGCGGTCCATGAACTGCGCGGTGCGGGCAATCAGGCCCTCGACCTGGCGGGCGACGGCCGCCTCCGGGTCCGGGTTGATGTCGTTGACCGGCGGCGCCATTCGCACGTTGCGACAGCAGCCGAAGTCCGCACAGATCAAGGTGCCCACGGTGTTGCCGTTGCGCCCCGACTGGCCGGCCCGCTTGGCCACCCAGAGCAGCACGTCGTCCTTGGAATGGATGTCGCGGCACAGTTCGCACAGCACCGCGCGGTTTTTCTTGGCACCGCCCTCGGGGGCGCGGAGCATGATGCCGACGGGCCCGTTGGCGCCGGGAAGCATTAGGTAGCCGCGCAGCGGCATCTTCCCGTCGCGCCAGCCGAGGAAGTCGAGGCTATCCCAGTCCAGGCTGTCGAAGTTCCTGGGCAGGGTCAGCTTGGCGGCTTCGGAGCGGCTGGCGTTGATGAAGGAGGAGCGGATGCGGGCAGCGGTGATTTCGTACATGGGAAGGTCTTTCGGGATCGGAGAGCTCCGGCCGGCGCGTTGGACGCGCGGGGGGAGGGGGCAGGCAGCTGCCGGCCTGCGATTCCGGTGGGGAGGCGCGGCGGCGTTAGGCCGCTGCGGATCCGTAAATGGTGGAGAAGGCCGGCGACGGCGCGGGCGCGATGCAGGCCGCAACGGCCACCCCGCTGACTGCGGCTGGAGTCATCGCCATGATGTCCGCCCACTTTCCCTCGTCGCATCCGGAGGTGGTTTCTGACCTTCCGGCGCCGGTTTCCGATGCCCGGCCCCGCCATCCTCGCAAACGCGGAACCCGGTGTCCAGTCCGCCCTTCGCGGGCCGGCGAGGTGCCCGAGGCAATTACGTCACTCAAAGCTTGCGTAATCAGCATGAGGATAGGTTAGCCTTACTTAGGTTTGCATCACCAACCTAAGGATCATCGTGACGTCCCCGCTCGCTACGCCTCCCTCCCGCTCCGCCGGCCCCCTCCTGAGCCCGCGCTCCTTCTCCCGGCGCGGACTCGCCGCCGCCGCCCTCGCCGTCGTCGCCGGCCTAGGCCTGGCCGGCTGCTCCACCGGCCCCGCCGGCGCGCAGGAGGCTGGGACCGCCCCGGCCGCCACCGCCGGGTACCCCGTGACCATCAAGCACGCCTTCGGTGAGACGACGCTGGAGCACCAGCCGCGGCGCGTGGTCACCGTGTCCTGGGTCAACGACGACGTCGCCCTCGCCCTGGGCGTCGTGCCGGTGGGCCTGCCGAAGAATGACTGGGGCGGCAACAGCCGGGCGTCGACGCCGTGGAAGGACGCCGCGCTGGACCGGCTGGGCGCCGGAGCCGGCTCCGCCAAGGCCCCCACGCAGTACTCGGAGGCTGACGGCATCAACTTCGCCGAAATCGCCAAGCTCAACCCGGACGTGATCCTCGGCGCCTACTCCGGCCTCAGCGAGGAGGACTACCGCAAGCTCAGCGACATCGCCCCCGTGGTGGCGCAGCCCGGCGTCGCCTACGGAACCGCCTGGCAGGACTCCACCGCCATGATCGGCAAGGCTTTGGGCAAGGAGGCCGAGGCCGCCAGCCTGGTCGCGAAGACCGAGGCCACGGTCAGGGACAAGGCCGCCGCCTACCCCCAGCTGGCCGGCAAGACCTTCATCTACGGCAACCTGGAGCCGGCCAAGAGCGACGGCGTGAACATCTACACCGCCAACGACAACCGTCCCCGGTTCCTCTCCAGCCTGGGAATGACCCTGGCCCCCGTGGTGGCCTCGAACACCAAGGATTCCAAGGAGTTCTTCATCCCCTGGTCCGCCGAAAAAGCCAACGAGCTCGCCTCGGACCTCTTCGTCACCTGGATCCCCGACGCCAAGACCGCGGACTCGATCAAGCAGCACCCCCTGCTCGGCCAGATCCCCGCGATCAGGAAAGGTGCCCTGGTCGCGGACCCGGACAACACCCTGACGCTCTCCATCTCCGCGGCCTCCCCGCTGAGCCTGCCGTGGGCGCTGGACCGCTTCCTTCCCCAACTCGCGGCCGCGGCGGACGCCGCCGCGGCAAAGTAGGGCGCCCCATGCCTTCGGCCCGGGGGCGGAGCGTCCGCGCCGGCTGGCTGCTCGCCGCCGTCGCCGCGTTGGTCCTGGTGTCCGCGGCCTCGCTGGCGGTGGGGGCCCGGCAACTCAGCCCCGGCACCGTCGTCGCGGCCCTGACCGGGTTCGACCCGGGCAACGGGGATCACGCCGTGGTGCAGGCCCGGGTGCCTCGCACGGTCCTGGGACTCCTGGCGGGCGGCGCGCTGGGCCTGGCCGGGGCCGCCATGCAGGGGGTGGCCCGCAACCCGCTGGCGGACCCGGGCATCCTGGGCGTCAACGCGGGGGCGGCGCTGGCCGTGGTCGCCGGCATCCACCTCGCGGGAGTGACCTCGCTGACCGGGTACCTCTGGCTCGCGTTCGCCGGGGCCGCGGCGGCCGCCGTCGTGGTCTACCTGATCGCCGCGGCGGGCCGGGGCGGCGCCACCCCGGTGAAACTCGCCCTCGCCGGCGCCGCCCTGAGCGCCGCCCTGTTCTCGCTGATGAACGTGGTCCTGATCTCCAGCCAGGACACCCTGGACCGGTTCCGGTTCTGGCAGGTGGGGGGACTCGCCGGACGGGACTGGTCCGTGGTGCTGGCCGGGCTGCCGTTCCTGGCCGCAGGCGCCGTGATTGTGGTGGGTGCCGGGCGCGCCCTGAATGGCCTGGCCCTGGGGGACGACGTGGCCCGAGGACTTGGCCAGCGCGTTGGTCTCACCCGCGGGGTCACCGCGTTCGGGGTGGTGCTGCTCTGTGGGACGGCGACGGCGCTGGCCGGCCCGATCGGCTTCGTGGGCCTGGTGGTGCCGCACGCGGTCCGGCTCCTCTCCGGCCCGGATTACCGGTGGATCCTGCCGCTGTCCCTTGTGCTGGGTCCGTGCCTGCTGCTGCTCGCGGACCTGGCCGGCCGTGTGGTCCTGCTTCCGGGTGAGGTGCCCGCCGGGATCATGACCGCCCTGGTGGGCGCCCCCGTCTTCGTCTGGCTGGTCCGCCGGAGCAAGGGAGCCGCGCTGTGAGCGCCCGGCTGCTGCCCCTGCGGCCGTCCCGCCCGGCGGTGCTGCTGGCATTCGCCGCCGGCGGGGTGTTCACGGCGTCGGTCCTGCTGGGCAGCTACACCGTCACCGTTCCGGACCTGTGGAGGGTTTTGGCCGCGCACTTCAGCGGTGCCCCCAGGATCCCGACGGTGAGCTTCATGGTGATGGAGCTGAAGCTGCCGCGGGCGGTCACGGGCGCCATGGTCGGCGCCGCCTTAGGCCTCTCGGGGGCGCTGTTCCAGACATTGCTGCGGAACCCGCTGGCCAGCCCGGACGTCATCGGCATCAGCTACGGTGCCAGCGCCGCGGCGGTCACGGCCATCGTGGTCTTCGGGGCCTCCGGCGCCGCAGTATCCGGGGCCGCGCTCGCGGGCGCCCTCGCCGTCGCACTCCTGATCTACGCGATCTCCCGACGCGGTACCGGCGGGAGCGGGGCGGCCGGCGGGCGGCTGATCCTGGCCGGCGTCGGAATCGCCGCGGCGCTGCAGGCGGTGGTCAGTTTCCTCATGACCCGCTCCGACATCCGGACCGCCGCGGATGCCCTGGTCTGGCTCAGCGGCTCGCTGAACTCCGCGGGATGGGAACGGGCGGGGGTTCTGGCCGCGGCCCTGCTGGTGCTGATCCCGGCGGCCGCGGCCTTGGCGCGGCCCCTGCGGATGGTCGAACTCGGCGACGACGCCGCCGCGGGGCTCGGCGTGCGGGTCGGCGCCACCCGGCTGGGCGTCGTGGCGGTGAGCGTCGCCCTCGCGGCCTGCGCGACGGCGGCGGCCGGCCCGGTGGCGTTCGTCGCCTTCCTTGCCGGCCCGATTTCCCGACGCCTGAGCCGACGGACGAGCCTGCCGGCCGCGGCCCTGACGGGGATGCTGATCGTCCTCTCCGCCGACTTCCTCGCCGCGAACCTCGCCCCGCTGCTCCTGGCCGGAACCGTCCTCCCCGTGGGGGTCGTGACCGGGGCGCTGGGCGCGCCCTTCCTGCTGTGGCTGCTGGCCACCGCCAACCGAAAGGACACCTGAGATGGCAGAACTCGCCGCACAGGATCTCACCCTCGACTACGGGACCACGCCGGTGGTGGCCGGCCTCAACTGCACGATTCCGCCCCGGAAGGTGACCATGATTGTGGGCGCCAACGCCTGCGGCAAGTCCACCCTGCTCCGCGGCCTGTCCCGGCTGCTCAAGCCCGCGGGCGGCGCGGTCACTCTCGACGGCCAGGACATCCGGTCCCGTCCGGCCCGGGACCTCGCCCGGCAGATGGGACTGCTCCCGCAGCATCCCTCCGCGCCGGCCGGACTCCTCGTCCGGGACCTCGTCGGCCGTGGCCGCTATCCCCACCGCGGCGCCTTCGGCGGGTGGAGCCGGGCGGATGGGGAGGCCGTCGACCGTGCGCTGGCGGCCACGGACACCGCGCACCTTGCCGGCCGCGACGTCGACGAGCTCTCCGGCGGCCAGCGCCAGCGGGTCTGGATTGCCATGGCCTTGGCACAGGAGACCGGGCTGCTGCTGCTGGACGAACCCACCACCTACCTGGACCTCGCGCATCAGGTGGAGGTGCTGGACCTGCTGACCGAACTGAACCGTCGCCGCGGCACCACGGTGGTGGTCGTGCTGCACGACCTGAACCTGGCCGCACGGTACGCGGACCACCTCATCGCCCTGAAGGCGGGGCGGATCGTGGCCGAGGGCGTGCCCGCGGCGGTGGTCACGGAGGAGCTGATCCGGGAGGTGTTCGGCCTGGAGTGCCGCGTAATGCCGGATCCGGTATCCGGGACGCCCCTGGTGCTGCCGATCGGGCGCCACCACACCGTGCTTGCCCCGGCCGGCGGCAACGGGATGGTGACGGTCCCGTGACCGCGCAGCGCACGGCACCCCGGCCGGTCCCCGAAACCCTCGCCGGGCAGCCGATGTCCCGCGCTTTCGACGTCACCGTGTCCGCCGTGCGGGACCTCAGCCCCGGCTTCCGGAGGATCACCCTCGGCGGCTACGCGCTGCGCGACTTCGGCGTGCACGGCCCCACCCTGGACCTCCGGGTGAAGCTGGTGCTCCCGTCGCGGGCGGCGGACGGAAGCGCGCTGCCCCTCCCGGCCTTCCGGGTCGAGGAACCCGGCTGGTACCGCCAATGGCTGGCCATGGACGCGGACGTCCGGGGGACCATGCGGACCTACACCGTCCGGCGGGCCCGGCTGGACGCCGTCTACCCCGAGATCGACGTCGATATCGTGCTGCACGCCCACGGGGGCGCCGGAATGGGCGGCAGCGGAGCGGACGCCGAAGGGCCGGGTGCCACGTGGGCCCGGCAGGCCCGGCCCGGGGACCGCGTCACCCTGATCGGCCCGAACAGCCGCGCCGCGCACTGTGTGCTGGAGGAGACCTATGCCGGCATCGAGTGGCGGCCCGGCGCCGCCCGGCGGATCCTGCTGGCCGGGGACGAGACGGCGGTCCCGGCAATCTGCGCGATCCTCGAGAGCCTGCCCCCGCACCTGAGCGGCGACGCCGTCCTGGAGGTCCCTGACGTCGGCGACATCCGGCACATCACCACGGAGGCCGACGTCGCCGTCACCTGGCTCCCGCGCCGCACCGCGGCCGCGGGGAAACCTTCCGACGGAGGCCGGCCGCACGGCGAACTGCTCCGGGATGCCGTCCCGGACATCGTCTCCCGCCCGGATGGCCGCGGCGCCCTGACGGGGGCGGCCGCCCCGGAGACGGAAGCGGTGACGGACGACGCGGACCTCTTGTGGGAGACCCCGGAAAGTGTCCCGGCCAGCCCGTTCTACGCCTGGATCGCGGGCGAGGCGGGCACCGTCCGGGAGCTGCGGCGTTATCTGGTCCGCGAGGCGGGGATCGACCGGGCGAACGTCGCCTTCATGGGCTACTGGCGGCAGGGCCGGGCCGAGCTCTAGGCAAAGGCGCGGGCGGCGGTATGGAACCGGGGGGGCACCATCCCGGTGCCAAGCCGCCGCCCGCAGTTCACCCTCCCGGCACCGGCTCTTTGGCCGGCGGCGCTACCGTGGCGGCATGGCCGCGAACCTCTTGCATCCGGGCCCGGACGGGCGGCGGGTTTACGTCGCCCTCGGCGATTCCTTCACTGAGGGCGTGGGGGACCGCAGCAAGCACCTGCCCAACGGTGTCCGGGGCTGGGCGGACCGGGTGGCCGAGAGGCTGGCGAAGGCGGACCCGGGCTGGGAATACGCCAACCTCGCCATCCGCAGCAAGCGCCTCCGGCAGATCATCGCCGAGCAGCTGGAACCTGCGCTGGCGATGAAACCCTCCCTGGTGACCCTTTACGCCGGCGGCAACGACCTGCTGGACCTCGGCACCGACATCGAGGACCTGATGGACGACTACGAGATCCTGGTCGCCCGGCTCACCGCCTCGGGGGCCACCGTGGTGCTCTTCACCGGCTTCGATGTCAAGGTCTCCGTGCTGCTCGAACCCTTCAAGCGCCGCAACACACTCTATAACCGCCGGGTCCGGGAACTGGCCGACTGGTACGGAGCCGTGCTGGTGGACTACTGGGCCTTCGAGGCGTTTCAGGACCCCAGGATGTGGGACAGCGACCGACTCCACATGTCCAAGGCCGGCCACAAGTACCTCGCCGCGCAAGTCCTGGACCATCTGGGGGTAGCGCACAGCATCAGCCCCAAGGAATGGGAACCGGCCGCCCCGCTGGGATTCCGCGACTGGGAACGGCGGCAGCGGCGCTGGGTGCACGACTGGGTGCTGCCGCTGTTCGGCCGGAAACTGCGCGGCGTCACCCTGGGGGACCAGCTCACCCCGCGCTGGCCTCAGCCGGTGCGGGTGCCCGAGAAGGGCGGGCTGAAGAAGCTGCTGACCTGAGGCTCCGGCCTAGGCGTCCAGCAGGTTCTCGAAGCCGGGGGCCACCCGGCTGGCGTGGAACTCCTCGACGTCGTAGTCCGCCACGCCGTTGACGTAGAACGGATCCGCGAGCAGCGCCGCGTCCAGGTCCGCGCGCTCGGCATTGGAGAGCAGCAGCCCTCCGGTCCGGGGAATCTTGCGCCCTGCCACCATGAAGACGCCCCGGTCGAAGGCGTCCTGCAGCCACTGGACGTGCGCGGGCAGGTGGAAATCGACGATCTCTTCGGGCACCTTGTAGGTGAGCGACACGACGTACATAGCGTCAGCGTACCGCCTGTCCGCGCGGCCCGGCAGGCATCGAATAAAGAGGGTTGAACCGTCAAGCTTCGCAGCTCCTAGAATGGAGCCATGACCGATCCGCGCTGGCTCAACGCCGAGGAACGCCGTGCCTGGCTGGCACAGCTGAGCATCAACACCCTGCTGCCGGCCGCGCTGGACACCCAGCTGCACTCGGCCGGGAAGCTCTCCCTCTTCGACTACAACGTCCTGGCCATGCTGTCCGAGGCGGAGGGCCGTTACCTGCCGATGAGCGAACTCGCCGCCCGCACCAGCGCCTCACTGTCCCGGCTCTCGCACGTGGTCACCAAGCTGCAGAACCGGGGATGGGTGGAACGCCAGCCCCACCCCGGCGACGCCCGCGTCACCACGGCGCACCTGACCGACGCCGGGCTGGAAACCCTGGTGGGGCTCGCCCCCGCCCACGTGGAGGCGGTGCGCGAGCTCTTCCTCGACGCCCTGGACCCCGACGACGTCGCCGCCCTCGCCCGGATCGGCGAGAAGGTGGTGGCCCGGCTGGACCCCTGCCACTGGATCCTGCGTGAGAACGGACCCGTCGAGGCCGGGTAGGCCTTCGCGCCTCCTTGGTTGCTTCCGGCAACGGGTGACAGACTGTCTGCATGGATTTCAGCACCCGGTATGTGGCCCTCGGAGACTCCTTCACCGAAGGCGTCGGCGACGACGATCCGTCCCGCCCCAACGGGGTGCGCGGTTGGGCCGACCGGGTCGCCGAGCAGCTCGGCGCCGCGGACCCCGGATTCGGCTACGCCAACCTGGCCATCCGCGGCCGGAAACTGCGGCAGATCCTGGCCGAACAGGTGGACGCCGCCGTCGCGCTCAACCCCACGCTGGTGACCATCTACGCCGGCGCCAACGACATCCTCCGGCCCACCATCGACATCGACGGGCTGCTCGAGGAGTACAACGAGGCCGTCGCCAAGCTGACCGCCACCGGCGCCACCGTGGTGATGTTCACCGGCTTCGACGCCCGCGGGTCCAAGGTCTTCAGCACCATGCGCGGCCGCACCGCCATCTACAACGAACTGGTCCGCGGCATCGCCGGCGACCACGGGGCACTCCTGGTGGACTACTGGCGCTTCAGCGAATACTACGACTGGGGCATGTGGGCCACGGACCGGATGCACATGTCCCCGGCCGGGCACGCCACCATGGCCCGGCGGGTCCTCGACGTCCTGGCCCACGAGCACTCCATCGACGTGCCGCCCATGGCCCCGGTCCCGGAACTCAGCCGCTCCGAGGCGCTCGCCGCCAATGCCCGCTGGGTCCGGGAATTCGCCGGCCCCTGGGTGATGCGGCGGGTCACCGGGAAGTCCTCCGGCGACGGCCTCACGCCGCGGTATCCTCAGCTGACCCACCTCTAGGCCCTGCGGGGCAGCGGCCGCCGCCCTGACACAAGGATGAGCACCGTTCAAAGGAGCAGCACCGGATGAACAGCACCCCAGTGACCTTCCCGCCCGGCTTCCTCTGGGGCGCCGCCACCGCCGCGTACCAGATCGAGGGCGCGGCCCGGGAGGGCGGGCGCGGCGAATCGATCTGGGACGTCTTCAGCCGGGTGCCCGGCGCCGTGGCTGACGGGCACAACGGCGACGTCGCCTGCGACCACTACCACCGCACGGCGCAGGACATCGCGCTGATGCAGGACCTGAACCTGGCCGCCTACCGGTTCTCGGTCTCCTGGGCCCGCTGCATGCCCGACGGCGTCACCCCCAACCCGGAGGGAATCGCCTTCTACTCGGACCTGGTCGACCGGCTGCTGGCGGCCGGGATCACGCCCTGGATCACGCTCTACCACTGGGACCTGCCCCAGGCGCTGGAGGACAAGGGCGGCTGGGCAGCCCGGGAGACCGCCGAACGGTTCGCGGAGTTCGCGGCCCTCATGCACGGGGCGCTGGGGGACCGGGTCCGGTTCTGGACCACCCTGAACGAACCCTGGGTTTCGGCCTTCCTGGGCTACGCCGCCGGCCTCCACGCTCCCGGCCGCATGGACCCGGCGGCCGCCCTCGCCGCCGTCCACCACCTGCTGCTGGGCCACGGTTTGGCGGTGCGGGAGATCCGGAGCCGGAACGCCGCCGCCACCGTGGGCATCACCCTGAACCTGACCGTCGCGGACCCGGCGGACGCGGACCGTGAACTGGATCGCGACGCCGCCCGGCGCGCCGACGGCCAATCCAACCGGCTGTTCCTGGACCCGCTCTTCCGGGGCGAATACCCCGCGGACGTTCTGGCCGACGTCGCGCACCTGGGCATGGCCGACGTCGTCCGGTCCGGAGACCTCGAACTGATCAGTGCCCCGCTGGACGTCCTGGGCGTCAACTACTACCACGGGAGTGCCTTCACGGCGGAGCCCGGTCGGGACCCTGACCCGTCCTCCCCGATGGTGGCCGCCGACGGCGTGCACACCGTGCCCCGCGGACTCCCCCTCACCGGCATGGGCTGGGAAGTCCAGCCCGATGGGCTGCGCCGGTTGCTGGTGCGGCTGCAACGCGAATACACGGGGCCGGCAGGGATCCCGATCTACATCACCGAGAACGGCGCCGCCTACGACGACGAACCGGACGCGGCGGGCTTCGTCAACGACGAGGACCGGCGGAGCTTCTTCGAACAGCACCTCCGCGCGCTGCACGCGGCGATTGCCGAGGGGGTGGACGTGCGCGGCTACTTCGCCTGGTCCCTGCTGGATAACTTCGAGTGGGCCTTCGGCTTCCACCAGCGCTTCGGCCTGGTCCGGGTGGAGTACGACACGCAGCGCCGGATCCCCAAGGCCAGCGGGCTTTGGTACGCCCGGGTCGCGGCGTCGAATGCCCTGCCGGGCTGACGGCCGGGAGCGCTGACGGCCAGGAGCGCTAGGCGCGGAAACCGGGTGTGGCGAGCAGGCCGCCGTCGCGCCTGACCGCGAGGATCTGGACGTCCCAGCCGTCGGTGGCGCGGTTCAGCATCGGGAGCCCACCCGCCACGATCGCGGTGGCCAGTACGTCGGCGGTCACGATGTCCGCCGCGGCGACCGAGACCTGGAGGAATTCGCTCGGCCCGGTGGCCCGCGTCCAGATGTGGTCGCCGCGTTCGGCCGACCCGGAGGTGGCCAGCGCCCGCGCCGTGTGGCCGCCGCCCAGCGGGTAGGCGGCCAGCAGGGTGCCGCGGTCCTGCGGGTCCACGATGCCGGCCTGCCAGGTGGCCGCGGTCCCGACGATCGGCGAGCCGGAGACCAGCACGTCGCCGCCGGCGTTGAGGCACCAGTCCCTCAGCCCCAGCGACGCCAGGGCGGCCCCGGCCTCCTGGACCGCGTAGCCCTTGACCAGCCCAGACAGGTCCTGGGCCCCGTCGGGACGTTCCGGGGTAAAGGCGCCCTCGGTCAGCAGCCGCCAGTTCGCGGCCTCGGCGTAGCGGTCCCGGAAGCCAGCCGAGGTTTCCTTAGGCGTCACCTCCCGGCGGACCACCCGGCTGGCCTCCGAATCCGGCCGGTAGAGGCTGAACTGCCCGTCAAGCTCCCGGAAGATGCATTCGACGGCGTCCGCGGCCGAGCCGAGGGCCTCCTCCGTCGCGGCCCGGGGGCCGCCGTCGTCGTTCCCCGCCATCGGGACGGTGAGGCCGATGACGGTACCCATGCACTGGAATGTCCGGGCCTTCAATGCCGGGCTTTCCGGCTTAGAGGTGGGCAGCATCGAGGGCCGCCTGCAGCGAGGTCAGGTACGCGGAGCTGGTGACGGTGGCCCCGCTGATGGTCTGGACGTTGGCGGACTGGACCTGGAGCACCTCGGAGCGCAGCAGGGGAGCGGCGCGGTTGCTGATCTGCACCGAGCGGCGGTCCTCGTCCGTGAGCTGCAGCGCCTTGACGTCCGTGATCTTGCCGCCGCTGACGCTGATCTGCACCTGGACCGAGCCGAACCGGGTCTGCACCGAGTCCCCGGTGAAGGTGCCGCCGGCACTGGAGGAACCGGAGGAGCTGCCGGAGGATCCTGACGACCCGCTGCCGCTGCCGCTGGTGCCGGTGCCGGAGGACGTGTCCCCGGAGGCTGCGGACCCGGAGGTCGAGCCGCCGGCGGAACTGCCCAGCCCGGACTTGGCGGACCCTGTGCCGGTGGTCCCGGTCCCGGCGGTTCCCGCCGTCGTGCCGACCGCGCTGGCCGATTCGGCCACGTGGGCGCCGGACTGCCAGCCGGCCAAAAGGATCCCGGCGGAAGCCAGGGTCGCGGAAACTACTGCGCGTATTCTCACCAGTCAAACCTTTCGTAGTGGAGTTGTTCTTCCCGCACGCCGGCCTGGCGTGCGTCGTCGAGGACGTTCCGGGCCCAGGCATCCGGGCCGCAGACGTAGATGTCGGAGCCGGCCAGGTCGGGAGCGTAGCTGGCCAGCCGATAGCCGGCGCGGGACTCGCTCTCGGGCAGCCAGGTGCTCACGCCCCGGGGCCGTCGGCCGGTCAGGTGGAACAGGGTGGCCCCGCGCCGCTGGCAGAGGTCCAGGATCTCGTCGCCGAGGTACAGGCCGGACTGATTGTGACCGCGAAGGATCACCGTGGCTTCCCCCGGCGCGAAGGGCGTGTTCTCGAGCAGCGCCCGGATGGGGGTAATGCCGATCCCGGCGCCGATGAGGACCACCTTTCGCCGGCTGCGGGAGGCCGAGCTGAACAGCCCGTACGGTCCCTCCACCGCTACCCGGGTGCCCGGCCGCAGCCGGGCCAGGGCGGCGGAACCGCGGCCCAGGTTCCGGACCGTGATCCTGAGCCGGCCGCCGCCGTCGGCCCCGAACGTCACGGGCTCGGCGGAGAGGCTGAAGGGGTGAGGGTGCCACCACTGGCCGGGGGCAAGGAACCGCCAGATAAAGAAACGGCCGCCGCTGCCGGCCAGCTCGTCAAGGTGCCGGCCAGTCATTTCGATGCTGACCACGCCGTGGCCGGCGGAGACGACGCGGCTGACCGTCAGCTGGTGCCGGACGGTGGCAACGATCGGCTCCAGGACCCGGTAGTGCGCCAACGCGGCGCCGGTCCCGATGCAGACGGCCAGCCAGTACCAGCGCTGCCAGGTGCCCTCGGCGAAGAGCCCGCCGACGCTGAACTGGTGCGGAATGGCGGTCAGGACCGCGGCGTAGGTCAGCAGGTGTACCGCGTACCAGAACTCGTAGGGGAAGCGGCGGCGCACGGCCACCAGGGAGGTCACGACGACGGCGATGAACAGCAGGATGGAGATGTACGCCAGCCACATGTCCGGCACCTGTACCCAGAGGGACACTGCCTCGCTGACGGGGTCCAGGCCGTCCGCCATCCCGTAGCCGACCGCCAGCAGGACGCCGTGGGCCAGGAGCAGGTACAGGGCGGGTTTCCCCAGCTTGCGGTGGAATTCGAGGGCCCGGTCGTGGCCGACGGCCCCGTCGATGATGGGCAGCCGCGCCGCGAGCAGCAGCATCAGCAGCACCAGGTCCATGCCGGCGAGTCCGGCCACGATGCCCAGGGCCGTGAAGGTTCCGCCCGGGGTGGAGAAGCCGGATGCGCCGCCGTCGGCAAGCCACAGGGCGATGGCAGCTGCGATGGAGGACCAGGCGGTGACCGTGAGCAGGTCGCCCCTGAACATCCGCCGGCGGTGCTGCGCCGCAAACGGGTCGCCGCCGGCCCCGGCCCGCCGGGCGAGGGGCTGCTGAGCAGTCTGGGTCGATGTGTTCATGAATCCAGAATCTGCCCGTTCCCTTTCGTTTTGCTGTGAAAGAACTGCGCCCCGCTTAAGTCTTCCCCGCATGTCCGGGGGACCGCCTTATACACCCTCGGACCCCCGGATTGGTCTTTAATTCCGCGAGATCGTAGACTTGGTAGGCGCTAGGTGGCGCGGAGCGTGGGCAATTGCTCCGGTTGACGGAAAAGTCTGCAGTGCAGGCGGCTCCGGAGGCCGGTAGTTAGGGGCTCAAGTTGCGCGCGTTCCTGTATTCGCCCGGCATCCCGGTACCGCAGTGATGGCTTACGAGTTCTCCCTGACGGTTGTCCCGGACTCCTTCTTCAGTTCCCTCGCAGCACGGTTTCGGCCGTTGTCGTGAGGGGCCCGTTCGAGGGGAGCTGGCGGCGGACGCTGCCTATCGCACGGTAACGCGGAACTCCGCCTGCCGTTTCATTTATTTTCATGAGGAGAGTCGTCATGGCAGCACACTGCCAGGTGACCGGAGCCGAGCCGGGCTTTGGACACAGCATTTCGCACTCGCACCGCCGCAACAAGCGCCGGTTCGACCCGAACATCCAGAAGAAGCGCTACTGGGTTCCGTCCCTGCGCCGTAATGTCACCCTGCAGGTCTCTGCACGTGGCATCAAGACCATCGACGTACGCGGCATCGACGTTGTCGTCGCCGACATCCTGGCACGAGGAGTGAAGCTCTAGTGGCAAAGGACAAGGACGTACGTCCGATCATCAAGCTTAAGTCGACCGCGGGCACGGGTTACACCTACGTGACGCGCAAGAACCGTCGTAACGACCCGGACCGCATGGTCCTGCGGAAGTACGATCCCAAGATCCGCAAGCACGTCGAATTCCGAGAGGAGCGCTAAGCACATGGCTAAGAAGTCAATGATCGCTAAGAACGAACAGCGTAAAGTCATCGTCGAGCGCTACGCTGCAAAGCGCCTCGAACTGAAGAAGGCCCTGGTCGACCCCAACTCGACCGACGAAGCCCGCGAAGCTGCACGCCTCGGCCTGCAGAAGCTGCCGCGCAACGCTTCCCCGGTCCGCCTCCGCAACCGCGACATCATCGATGGCCGCCCGCGTGGCACCTTCCAGAAGTTCGGCATCTCCCGTGTTCGCTTCCGCGACATGGCTCACCGCGGTGAGCTCCCGGGCATCACGAAGTCTTCCTGGTAATTCAGCACTCCTGAAGCCAGTGGCTTGAGAGGGGCCGGCAACCGTCATGGTTGCCGGCCCCTTGCGCGTTAAGCCGCCGGCTGCCGTGGGGCTGCTGGCGCCGGGTCCGCGGGGTGGTGACCGAGCGCACACGGAGCGGTTTTGGGTACGACGGCGGTTGATTGGGCCCCGAAGAAGCGCTGAGTCCCGGGTTTCCGCGGTTTTCGGGGCGGGGGAGGGCCTTGGGGGTGCGATTTGTGTGGTCCGGTGTTCGTATGTAAAGTTATTCGAGTCGCCGCCGCTGAAGCGGAAAGATAGCGACCGACCCCCTTGTTGAACGGCCTGAAAAATGGTGCGGAATTGTGCGCCGGTTTTTCGGGTGGGGACCCTTCCATTGCGTGGGATTCGGCGGTTACGCCGGTTTGCATTGCGGTTGGTGATCGGGTAAGTTTGAAAAGTTGCTCCGGAGCGAGTCGCGGCCCTTGATGGGGTTGTGGTGGTGCCGGGTGTGTCTGTTGTTTGAGAACTCAATAGTGTGCCAAGTTTGTTGATACCGATTGTTTTATTGATTGGTTGA
>NZ_JBFBKQ010000007.1:0-231787 GCF_040686595.1 Arthrobacter sp. NPDC080082
GCAATTTCAACCAATCAATAAAACAATCGGTATCAACAAACTTGGCACACTATTGAGTTCTCAAACAACAGACACACCCGGCACCACCACAACCCATTCAGGATCATGACTCGCTCCGGAGCAACTTTTCAAACTTACCCGATCACCAACCGCAATGCAAACCGGCATATTCGCCGAATCCCACGCAATGGAAAGGGTCCCCACCCGAAAAACCGGCGCACAATTCCGCACCATTTTCCAGGCTGTTCAACAAGGGGGTCGGTCGCTATCTTTCCGCTTCAGCGGCGGCGACTCGAATAACTTTACACACGAACACCGGACCACACAAATCGCACCCCGGCGGGGCCCCTTGCCCTCCAGTCCCCCGGGATTCCGGGGAACTGAAGGGTTCGGGGGGGTGCCCTGACAGCCCGCCTGAGGCTACGCGACCGGTATGAGCTGCGTCACCGCGGCGTGGCCTCGGCGCCCTCCGGGGTACCCGTACCCCCGTCGCCCGGGGCACCCGTTCCCGCGTCGCCCGGGAGACCCGGGCCGGCGTCCTCCGCGGCACCCTTGCCGGCGCCCTCCGCGAAACCCGTTCTCTCGTCGCCCCTGGCCCCGGTCCCCGACTCGCCCGTCGCGCCCGGCGGCGCCGTCGTCGTTCGAGTCCTCCCGCTTCCGCCGCGTCCGCGTCGCCACAGCGGTTCCAGTTCCGCCAGGTCCGCGTCCGTGGCCGTCCCGAAGGGGGCGACGGCCGGCCCGTCGGGGGCCTTGCGCTCCTGGCCGCGGGTGGCCCAGAGGCTCGCACCGATGGAGACGGCCAGGATGGTGGCGATGACGCCCAGGGAGAGCGGTGTGGGGATGTAGTAGATGTCGATCTTAAGGAGCATCTTGATGCCCACCCACACCAGCACCAGCGCCAGGCCGATCTTCAGGTAGATGAACCGGTGGATCAGGTCGGCGAGCAGGAAGTACATGGCGCGCAGGCCCAGGATCGCGAAGGCGTTGGCGGTGAAGACCAGGAACACCTCGTCGGTGACGGCGAAAATCGCGGGGATGGAATCGACGGCGAAGATGATGTCGGTGACCTCCACCAGGGCCAGGACTGCCAGGAGCGGGGTGGCCAGCACCACACCGCTCTTCCGGACCAGGAACCTTTGCCCGTGGAATTTGTCGGTCATGGGAACGAACCGGCGGAAGAGTGCGAGCGTCCGCGACTTCTCCGGCTCCGGGTGCTGGTTTCGCTGCCGGATCATTGTGTAGCCGGTGTAGAGCAGGAACGCCGCGAACAGGTAGAGCACCCACCCGGCGCTGGCAATGATGGCCGAGCCGGCCGCGATGAAGATGCCACGGAACACCAGGGCGCCCACCACACCGAGGAACAGCACCCGGTGCTGGAACTCGCGGGGTACCGCGAAGTACGTGAAGATGATCGCCCAGATGAAAACGTTGTCCACGGCGAGGGATTTCTCGATCAGATAGCCGGCGAAGTACTGCTGGCCGAACTCGGCCCCGAACAGCTGCCACACCAATACGCCGAAGCCGACGCCGAACGCGACCCAGACGGCGGACCACAGCGACGCTTCGCGGACGCCGATCACGTGCGCCTTGCGGTGGGCGAACAGATCCACCGCCAGCATCAGGACGATCACGCCAAGGACGGCCAACCAGGCCCACAAAGGAACATTCATCGAAGAGCACCCGCTTCCAGTCAGTCACTACCAACTGGAGGTCTCTCCCGGCCCGAAGACCTGCCCGCCGGGCCGCTCAGGGGCGGCCGTACTGACGACGGAACATGTGGGGGATACTCCCCTCCGTCCAAAAATTGAAGCACACTCCCCGGGTTTCAGACAACGGTGGGATCGGCATCGGCACCGCCCGCGTTGCGCGCTCCCCGCCATCGAACTAGGGTGATTGATAAGCATGCTTAGCATGCCGTGGGATCCACCCGCCGCCCGAGCCCGGGCCGCCTGATGGCCGGGCCGCACGCACCTATCGGAGGAGAACTATGACTGACCAGTACACGTTCAGGAACCCCGTCACGGCGTATGACCAGATTGAGCCGCCGGAGCAGAGCCAGCCGGAACCCGGCCTGGACGCGAAGATGGCCCCCAAGGCCGACCTCGGCGAGGAGACCTACCGCGGCACCGGCCGGCTGGAGGGGCGCAAGGCACTCATCACCGGCGCGGACTCGGGGATCGGCGCCGCCACGGCCATCGCCTTCGCCCGCGAGGGGGCCGACGTCGTCATGTCCTACCTCCCGGAGGAGGAAGAAGACGCCGCCCGGATCGCCGACCTAATCGAGAAGGCCGGCCGCAAGGCGGTCAAGGTCCCCGGCGACCTGAAGGATTCGGCCGTCTGCCGCGAGCTGGTCGAGACGGCCGTCCGCGAGCTCGGCGGCCTGGACATCCTGGTCAACAACGCCGGCAAGCAGATGGCGCAGAAGGCCCTGGGCGACATCACCGACGTCGAGTTCGACCACACGTACAAGACCAACGTGTACGCGATGTTCTGGCTGACCAAGGAGGCGCTGCCGCACCTGCCGGCCGGCGCGACCATCATCAACTCCACCTCCATCCAGGCGTACAGCCCCTCGGAGACGCTGGTGGATTACGCCTCCACCAAGGCCGCGATCAACAACTTCACCAAGGGCCTGGCCCAGCAGCTGGCGCCCAAGGGCATCCGTGTCAACGCCGTGGCCCCGGGCCCCATCTGGACCCCGCTGCAGCCAAGCGGCGGCCAGCTCACCGAGGACCTGCCTGAGTTCGGCAAGGAGACCCCGCTGGGCCGCGCCGGCCAGCCGGCCGAGCTCGCCCCGGCCTACGTATTCCTGGCCTCCCCCGAGTCCAGCTACGTGATCGGCGAGACGCTGAACGTCAACGGCGGCATGCCGACGCCGTAACGTCCCAGCGCCAAACGCCAGTGGGCCCCTCCCGGGATTCTCCGGGTGGGGCCCACTGGCGTTCTGGGGATCAGCGCACGACGGCGGCTCCCAGGCACCCGACGGGGTTAGCGCTGCGGCGGGAGGGACTTGCTCCAGACCACGGTGCCGTTGGCGTCGCGGAGACTGACGGTGAAAACGTCGTCCGCGCCCAGGTCCACGTGGCCGAAGAACTGGCTGGTGCCGCTGCGCGGGGACTCGTTGGCGTAGGCGCCGGCCTTGAAGAACTCCACCTTCGGGCCGAAGGTACCGTCCAGGGCATTGGGCCCGAAGCTGCCGGCGTTGATCGGGCCGGCCACGAACTCCCAGAACGGGTCGAAGTCGGTGAACGCGGCCCGGTCCGGCGAGTAGTGATGCGCGGCGCAGTAGTGCACGTCGGCGGTCAGGAAGACCACGTTTTTAACCCGGTTGCGCTTGAACGCGGAGAGCACCGCGGCGAGCTCGAGCTCCTTGCCCAGCGGGGCGCCGTCGTCGTGGTTGGACAGCGATTCCTCGTTCACCGGCCCGTCCGGGACCACCAGGCCCAGCGGCAGGTCGTTGGCGATCACCTTCCAGGTGGCCTTGGAGCGGCTGACCTCGCGGATCAGCCAGTCAGTCTGCTCCTGGCCCAGGATGTGGGTCAGGTGCGTTTCCTTGCCGTCGGTGTTCGGGTCCTTGAAGCTGCGCATGTCCAGGCAGAAGATGTCCAGCTGCGGGCCGCGGGAGATCTTGCGGTAGATCCGTTCGGGTTCGAACCCGGTGCCGCCGGCGCTCACACCGGCGATCGGCTGGTATTCCTGCCAGGCCTGCCGGCCACGGGCGGCGAGGACGTCCACGCGGCGTTCGGTGTAGCGGATGTCGGTGAGGACCTGGCCGGGGTACCAGTTGTTGTGCGTCTCGTGGTCGTCCCACTGGGCGATGACGGGTACCTCGGCGTAGAGGGCGCGGATGTTCTTGTCCATCAGGTTGTAGCGGTGCCGGCCGCGGAAGTCGTTGAGCGTCTCGGCCACCTTGGAGACCTCCTCGGTGACCAGGTTGCGCCAGATCTGCCCGTCGGGTTCGGTGACCTGGGCGCTGATGGGCCCGTCCGCGTAGATGGTGTCGCCGGAGTGGATGAAGAAGTCCGGGCGGGTGGCGTGCATGGCCGCGTAGCCGCGCATCCCACCGATCTCCTCGTTGATGCCCCAGCCCTGGCCGGCGGTGTCGCCGGTCCAGACGAAGCTCTGGCCGCGGGCTTCCCGGCCGCTGGCCAGCAGCCCGGTGTCCGCCGCGGTGCTGAAGGAGCCCTGCGCGGTATCGCCGGCGAGGCCGTCAGGGTCCTCGAAGTGCATGCTGACGGCGAAGCGGGTGCCTGCGGGGAGGTGGCTGGCGTCGATCCGGGCGGTGAAGTCGGTGGCTTCGGTGGCGGCACTCCCCCGCAGCACGCGGCGGAAGGCGCGGCCGCCTCGCAGCGGGGACCCGCCGTCGTCGACCGCCAGCAGCTCCGCCACCAGGGTGCCGGGGCCGGACGCGCGGGACCAGAGGACGCCGGAGCCGGTGGTGACGTCGCCGGTGGAGATGCCGGAGGGCAGGGTCAGGCGGTTGCGGACCAGGGCGACGCCGGACGCGCTGGCGGCGGTGGCGGCTCCGGGGACGACGGCGGCGGCACCGGCGGCGGCCAGGGCACCCTTGAGGACAATGCGGCGGCTGAATTCAGTCATGCCTCCACCGTTGCCGGTCCGGATGAACCGCTGGTGGCGCCGGCGTGAACGGGGCGCGGGTGGCCTCCTCAGGGCACAAAAAAGCAGGGCCCGTCCGGAGACGGGCCCTGCTCGAACCCTAACGGTCCCGGAACTCTAAGGAATTAGAGGCCCTGGATGTTGGTTGCCTGCGGGCCCTTGGGGCCCTGCTCGACGTCAAAGGAGACCTTCTGGTTCTCTTCGAGGGAACGGAAGCCGGAGGAGTTGATCGCGGAGTAGTGCGCGAAAACGTCCTGCGAGGAGTCATCGGGGGAAATGAAGCCGAAGCCCTTTTCAGCGTTAAACCATTTGACGGTACCAGTAGCCATTATTTATGTCCTTCGTGAAGGTGGAAGGAAAATCCCGACTTTCGGGCCTTCCGGTGTGGGGTGCTCAAAACCGCTGCTTCAGAAGAACACGGACTTTCGACCGCGCGTACTGCCTGAACTACGAACTGCAAACACAACAACAAGTTCAACACTACAGGAGTTACAGGCCGCCATTTACCACATGACGCGAAGTGCCAACGCCGGGCGGCTAGGACTGGGGCTGGGTCTGCCGGGTGTCCGCGGCCGACGGCGCCGTCCCCGGCCGGGGGTTCGACGTCACGGCAGCGGGCTCGGTTGCGGCGACCGCCGCCGCGCGGTTGCCCTTGGTGATCCGCCGCTCGACGGCGCGGCCCGCGGCGACCGAGAGCCGGTGCGCGGGGCCTTCGACGTAGCGGAAGAACAGCTCGGCGACGCCGAATGACGCCGCCACGCCCAGGACGAGCCCCAGCGGGAGCGAGACGCCGCGCAACAGCGTGGCGGCGGCCAGGATGATCGGCAGGTGCACCAGGTAGAGGCTGAAGGAGACGCGGCCCAGCCACTGGGCGAGGGCGGTGTCGCCCAGCTTCTTGGCCGAGCCGGAGAGCAGGAACACTAGCACGATCAGGGTGGCGCCCACCGTGATGACGGCTTCGATGCCGGAGATGGGCGGTTCGGGGCTGATCCACTCGGCGTTGGCCAGGTAGAGCCCGACGGCGGCCAGCAACAGCCAGATCACCCGCGGCCAGGCGCTGGTCAGCTCGCGGATCCGTTCCCGTTCGGCGCCAAGGATGGAGCCAATGGCGAAGATCGGCATGTAGATCAGGGCTTCTATGTGGAAGACGCCGCCGATGACCGCCAGGCCCAGGGCGATGGCCAGCTTGAGGTGCCAGAACCGGCGCCAGCGCAGGGCGAGGAAGACGTAGAGCGGCAGCAGCAGCGAGAACGCCACCTCCCAGCGGAGCGTCCAAAGCGGGGTGTTGATGGTGCTGGCGTTGAGCAGCAGCAGGGCGTCACGGAAGACCTGGCCCGGGTCCGGGGTGGTGACGTACATGTCCGCCCACGGGCTCTGCAGCGGCGACGGGGTGCGCGGGATCAGCAGCATCAGGACGACGGCGAGCGCCAGCGCCGCCCACGCCGGAAGGTAGAGCCGCAGCAGCCGTTTGGCATAGTACGGCGCCCAGCTCCTGCCGGGAAGTGACTTGGTGAACGGCAGGATCAGGACGAAGCCGGAGAGCACGAAGAAGACGTGCACCGCGGGGGTGCCGTTCCAGAGGACGTGGAGCGGGGAGAACACTGCCCACATCTCGGAGCTGGTGAGCCGGGTAGACCGGTCGTTCGAGACGACGCGGCCGACCCACGGGAGCGTGGAGAGCGCGTGGCAGGCGACCACCACCAGGGCGGCCAGCCCGCGGAGGCCGTCCAGTTGCGTGACTCGGGTGGATCCGTGCTGGTTTGGCATCGATCCATGTTACCAGTCCGTTACATTTGGGCGGCGGGAACGCATTCTGCGATCTGCTTGATGGCGGCGAGGGTTTTCGGGATGCCGTCCAGCGCCTGCCGGGTGCGGTCGGCGATCTGGGCGTCGGCCTTGTCGCCGAATTTCTCCTTGAACATGGCGATCCCCTCCGGCAGGAATTCCCACGACTCGGTCAGGATGGTGCCGGACTCGGCCGGGGTCATCGTGAAGCCCCAGCGGACGTACTTGCCACCCACCACCCAGGCGAACTCCCTGCCGCGGTCGGCAGCTATCACCTGCGACCGCGTTTCCCACGTCCGCCCCGGAACCTCGTTGCGTCCGGTGAACCAGGCGCCGACGTCGCCGGCGCTGTCCTCGTTGTCCCACCAGCAGGTTTTGCAGACGGGGCTCCATTCGCCGGTGCGGGTGACGTCGGAGACGAGGTCGTACAGCGCCTCGGCGGAGGCGTTGACCGTGACGGATTCCTGGTGCTGGCGGGTGTTCTGAGTCATGGCTCCATCCTTGCAGACGCTTGCGATCATCTCCGCGGGCCCCGGCGGACTCCCCCGCCCTCGGCAGAAAGCCCAAGCACCCCGGGCAATCCACGGCCAGGTGTTCTCCGAATAGTTGGCATAAGCAACGGTCCGGCCACACCCCGGCGGGGCCGCCACCGCAAGTCCGAACCCAAGGAGCCCCGCATGGCAACCCCAACCCACTCCCGCACCACTGCCCGTACCACCGTCCAGAAGGCAAGCCTCGCCGTCGGCGCCGTATTCCTGCTGGTCGGCATCCTGGGCTTCGTCCCGGGCATCACCAGCAACTACGACTCCCTGCAGTTCGCCGGCCACCACTCCGAGGCCATGCTGCTGGGCCTGTTCCAGGTCTCGGCCCTGCATAACATCGTCCACCTGCTCTTCGGCGCCGCCGGCCTGCTGCTGGCCCGCACCGCCACCGGCGCCCGTTCCTTCCTGCTCTACGGCGGCATCATCTACCTGGTCCTGTTCGTGTACGGCCTGGTAGTTCCGGAAGATTCGGCCGGTGACTTCGTGCCGCTGAACAGCCTGGACAACATCCTGCACCTGGTGCTCGGTGCCGCCATGATCGCACTGGCGGTCATCCTCACCAAGGGCCGTGCCAAGGCCCGCGCCTAACAAACCGCAGAGTTCCATCGAACGCGCCCACCGGCTTCCGGTGGGCGCGTTCGTCGTTGCGAGCCTGTCCGGCGGCGTCCCGACGCCTTTCTATGGACGCCACCACCTTGGCTGGGCGGGGCTAGCCCAGCGGGGAGCCTATCCCCCGCACAGCCGCGGGCATATCCTGCAGGAAAGCCCGCTCGTGGCCCGCAGCGTCCCGGAGGTACCCATGGAAATGCCGAAAGCATCCGACGCCGACAAGGCCCGGTTCCGCTCGCTGGTGCCGGATCTCCCGGAGGTGGTCATCAAGCCGATGTTCGGGAATCTGGGGGCGTTCGTGAATGGCAACATGTTCGCCGGCCTGTTCGGCCCCACCATCGGGGTGAAGCTGTCCGAGACGGACAAAACGACGCTCGAACGCACCGAGCCGACCGTCCCGTTCGGACCTGCCGAGCGCCCCATGGGCGGCTGGACCGGGTTGCCGGAGACTTGGAGCGGCGAGGGCGACGACGCCGAGGCGCGCGCCAGGGCTTGGGTGGAAAAGTCGTTCGAGCATGTGGCCGGGCTGCCGCCCAAGGCGCCCAAGGCTCCCAGGGTTTCGAAGAAGTAGTCATGTCCTCCCCCGGCGCAGGCCCAGTCCAGGAGGTCGACACCCTGGTCATCGGCGCGGGGCAGGCCGGCCTGGCGACCAGCTACTGGCTGGGCCGGCACGGCGTCGACCATCAACTGCTGGAACGGCGCGACGCGCTGGGCGGCGCCTGGCAGGACCGCTGGGATTCGTTCTACCTGAACACCCCGAACTTTGCGTTCCTGCTGCCGGAGCTGAGCTACGACGATCCCGACCCGGATGCCTTCCTCCCGCGGGACGAGGTGATCGAGCTGTTCCGTGACTACGCCGCGCGGATCAAGGCGCCGGTCCGGCTCGGCACGGAGGTGACCCGGGTCGGCGTCGTGGACGGCCGCTTCACGGTCGAGACCAATCAGGGCGGCTGGCTCGCACGGAACGTGGTCCTCGCGAACGGAGCCTTCCAGCGTCCGCGGATCCCGGCGTCGGCCGCCACACTCCCCCGGCGCGTCCGCCAGCTGCACAGCCACGACTACCGCAACGCGCAGCAGCTTCCCGACGGCGCCGTGCTGGTGGTGGGCACCGGGCAGTCCGTCGGCCAGATCACCGAGGACCTGCTCGACGCCGGCCGGGAGGTCCACCTGTCCGTCTCTACCTGCCCCGAGGCTCCGCGGCGGTACCGCGGCCAGGATGTCTTCTACTGGATCCTGCAGCTCAACCTGCATGGCCCCGCGTTCGGCATCAACGGCCTCCAGGCGGACCAGCTGCCCTCACCGGCCGCGCGTTTTATGTGCAACCCACTGATCTCCGGAAACGGCGGCGGCCACAGCATCCACCTCCGCGGCCTTGGCCGCCGGGGCGTCCGCCTGCATGGTCGGTTTGAGGGAACGGACGACGACGGCCTCGTCTTCAGCGACGACCTCCCCGCACGCCTCGCCCTGGTGGAGACGGGGTTCCGCGAGAGGCTGGGACGGATGGTCGACGCCTACATCGCCGCGGCAGGCATCGACGCCCCGCCCGCCGAGCCCATGCCGGCGGACGACTGGCTGCCTGCGGACTCCGGGACGCGGCTGGACCTGGAGGCCGAGGGCGTCACCTCGGTCATCTGGTGCACCGGCTACGGCCTGGACTTCGGGTTCCTCGATGTGCCGGTGCTCGACGAGTGGAACTACCCGCGCCACAGCCGCGGCGTCACCGCGGTCCCGGGCCTCTACGCCGTGGGCCTGCCCTGGCTCACGAAGCACCTGTCCGCCACGCTGTCCGTGGTGGGCGACGACGCGGAGTTCGTGGCGGGGCACATCGCGGGGCGGTGACGGGGCGTGCAATCGGTGATCCCAAGCGGATGTTCTCTTGGGGGCGCAACCGTCATAGGTATTTCGACAAGACCCCCGCCAGCCTGTCTCCCGTAGTCACTAGCCACTCGACGAGTTCTTGCGACTGAGCCTCGTCCTGGAAATCGCCAGTACGGCTGATAACCAGTTTGGACGCCTTGCGGTCCGGCTTGTCGTCCCACTCGAGGGCGAAACCGAGGTCTGCTTCGATGGCAGCGCGCTGGGACAACAACCTCTGGTAGAGGTCTTTGTCATGGTTGATCCAAAAAATCGTTGTGACGAGCTTCTTCTGCGAGTTGGCCTGAAGGGAGACCACGGCACGCGAGTCTCCGATGCCGGCGTCGTACCAATTCAGCGGGGCGGGCTTGCGCCAGGTACTGATATGGGTCGCATTCGCCAAGCCGTAGTCTCGTACCCGCTCGAAGAACGCGAGCTGGGCGTCTCTTACTGACGTTCGGATTCCGCTCCCAATGTCACCCTTGGGTTTCTTGCGGCGTGCGGCGATAGCGTCGTCGTCGACGTCCAGGCCGGCGGCTTCCGCGAGTTCTTCTGCACCAATGAACTGCTCAGGATCCGCCTGGCCGTGTGCATCGAACTGGAGCCCCTCTGCCTCAAGCACGAGGCGTGGGTCATCGTTGCAGCCTGGCTTGGTCCAGCGGAAACCAGGTGAGATCGTACCGCCGCTCTGCAAGACTCGCCATGCGTTGGCCATCGGGTAGTTCGCGATAATCGCAGCCAGCGGCTGGGCCCATGTGCCGGCCACGAGCGCGACGTCGCCGTACGTAGTCCAGCGCCCTGCTGGAATCTCGGCGACGATCGCAGCTATTTGGCTGCGCAGCGCTGACGGCTCGTCGCGGACCGCGACGATACTCTCGTCCGGTCCCGGCCACAGCTCTATGATCTTCTCCGCTAGTTCAGCGCTACGGGTGTTGATCTCGTCGACGCCCCAAGTGGCGTGCGCCGCGATTGCTAGGTTCATCGACAGGCCGCTCTTAGCCAGCATCTCGCGCTTCTCTTCGAACGGTTTGTTGCTGAGCTCACTGTTGTAGCCACTCAGAGTCAAGTTTCCGAGCGTATGAACGACGCGCTCGTGTTCGTAGTCAATGTCCGCTTCTGCGCTGAAACCCGCGGCGAACGTCTTGCGCACGGAAGCCGTCATCGTTTGCGGCAACACATGCTCAATTGTCAGGTGCCTAGGGTCGACGTCGACGATCTCTTTCGGGCGGAACGCCTGTTCGAGCCACTGCAGGATGAGCTTCTTTTGCGCTCCGCGGCCCTGCCAGTAAAACGCGATCGTCTTGGCAGCCTCGCGAACCTCCATGTCGGTCGCGAAGTGTTTGCGGCCTCGGGACAGGTATTCGCGCAGCGCGACGTCGATGTGGTCTGCGTCGCTGATGGCGCTTACCGCCTGGAGTAGCGTTCGGTTCAAGTTCGCGGTGGCGCGCCCGATAACAATGCGCCGCACGAAGTAGGATTCCAGATACGTCAGCGCGCGCACAACTTCATCGTCAGCCGCGGTGCCGGCAGCACGTCGGGCGAGGATCTGCATCACCACCGGGTACGCGGTGGTCGAGCCCCAAGCTTTGATCCTGGTGAGGCGACGGCGGATCTCAGGGTGCTTCTCCCCCGCCGGCTTGAGAATCGTTGCCAGCACGTCACCCAGCTTGGCGATACGGATCACCTCCGTTTCTAGCTCGTAGACGTTCCCTAGACTCTCGAGTCGACGCTGTTGTCCGACGTAGGTATCCGACTGCTTCGCCCGCTCGTCGCGCTGAGCGAGGTCGAGCCAGAACAACAGCTCGAGATTCTCAGCATCAAGCGTCCTCTCCAATGGGAGCCAAATGTTCTCGTAGACCGTGTCTGCCCGATCACCGAGCCGCATGAACAAATAGTTCTTGAGCAGGTCGCTCTGCGTCAGGCGGAGGCCAGTGTTGTTCAGCGATTCAAAGATGCGGTGCGCGTTGTCGGAGGGCTCGGCCGTAACAACGACAAGCGCCAGACCACGCACGACAGCGGCTTCGAGCAGCTCCAGGTTTCGTGGATCGTCCGGGTCACCGGCCGCGGCAATTTTGGAGCGGAAGAACCGGTACGCAGCGCCGACTGCATCCTCGCCGCCAGCTTGTGGCGCACGATTGAGTACCGCCATATAGGCAGGCCGATCTGTCTGGGTCGGCATGACCTTGAGCGGCTTTCCGCTGTCGAAGACATTGATCAGGTACTGCGCGTCGATTCCGTTGGCGCGTTCGGAATGCCCCGCTTCGACCAGGTGATCACGGAGCGCAGCCAGAAGGAGCGTAAGCGTGGTCAGGCGCTGCTGACCGTCGACGACGAGGAACTTGTTGACGCCGATGGCGCCAAAATCAGGACTGCTCGCCAGCACGAGGGAGCCAATGAAGTGAGAAGCCTTCGGGTCGTCTCCAATGGCGCGCTCCAGCTCGACGACGTCCGTCCACAGTTGGTCGAGCTGCTTCTTCCCCCAGGAGTAAACGCGTTGATAGAGCGGAATCTGGTACTGCTTCTTGCCTTCTAGAACACCCGCAAGCGTCCCGTTCTCCGCCCGAACCACTCATGCCTCCTCTGGATCTCAGCGGTGATGGGACCGCCTGCCACCGTTACAGGGTAACCGCGAGTCTGGAGTTCCCCGTGTGGCAGACGAGCTCGAGGCCTGAAAATTCGCCCGAGACGGGCAGAGAGCCGTAGAAGCCCTACATGCGCTGGAAAATCGAGGCTTCCAGAACCCGGCGCCCAGAATCTCGACAAACTCGATCACACTCCGGCCATCGAACAATGGAATGCGCCTATGCACTAGGCCGGAAGGTTCGTGTGATTGAATCTGTCCATTGAACGGCTTAGTGAGACGCCGAAGGAAACTGTCACGGGGGTACAGGTGCCGCTGATTGCGATGTTAGACGGCGAGCGGGTCGACGCCACGACGCATGACGCGGAATCGTGGGCAGCGCTTCAGGCATCAAGAGACCGGAAGCGGCTCTTGATGCCTGTGTGCAATATCCGGGCAGTCGCGAAGACCCGCGGACAGGCCACGAGGTTTTTCGCTCACCACCGACTAACCGACTGCGCCGCTGACCACGGCGGAGAATCACCTCAGCACCTTGCCATGAAAGAAGCCATAGCCCAGGGGATCTCAGGGACACCAGGATGGCATGCCGTCATCGAGTACCCCCATCCCTCCCGCGAGTGGATTATCGACATCCTGGCAGAGTCCGACGACATGCTCCACCGCGTCGCCTTCGAAGTACAGCTCTCTTCGCAGACGCCGGCGGACTACTTCCGCCGAACTCAAAGGTACTTCGACAGCAACGTCTTCCCGGTCTGGTTGGTACCCCGGGCCCTCGAATTCAGTCACATCCAGCTGCCCGTGGTGGTCACCGGCTTCGGCAAGACCTCAGAAGTCCCCGACACTCCCGCGCAGCTCCTTGATCTAGATACAAAGCACAACTTGCCTGTGGAACACGATGGCTTGGGCGACTTCATTAGGGACCTGTTGAGTAACGGCCCACGCTGGAGATCAGGGACCCCGAAGAAACAGCAGGAGGACTGGGAGGCCGAACAGCGCCGACGCGTCGAGGAGCAGCTGGCCGA
The DNA here is from genome assembly GCF_040686595.1 of Arthrobacter sp. NPDC080082. Lineage (NCBI taxonomy): Bacteria > Bacillati > Actinomycetota > Actinomycetes > Micrococcales > Micrococcaceae > Arthrobacter > Arthrobacter sp. NPDC080082. Next base: position 13,011 of record NZ_JBFBKQ010000007.1, read on the forward strand.
AGCTGAACGTATCGCGAGGTCCAAGGTAGCCGTTGAGAAGACGAACCTCGGTAGTATCGCCCCCGACAAAGCATTCGAACCCCACACCGTCCATACCGAATCCGGGCCCTTTGTCTGGGCGACCTTGACTGACTGCTGGAAATGCAGCCGACAGATGATGGTCTGGGAGGCAGCCAGCAGCCGCGCGGGTGAGCAGTATTCCTCGGCGGGGCCCGTCAGCGTAAAAAGCAAGGTCGGACCAACGCGATACGAAAACCACCCAGACGTCCATCAGGCGGTGAACACATGGATTACACAGTCTGGTGCGACCGTGACAAAGGCCAGAATCGAGCTGCGAAACAGTCAGGGTAGAGGAGAGCCCTACAGCGCGTTCGTGTGCCCAAATTGCAGCGCGCTCATGGGTCAAGTTTTCGTCGCGCAGATCAATGCAGAACACTGGTCCGTCATCTGCGCTCCACTGCTCCGAAGGAACTGAACGCTGGAGCAGGTAATCCGAAAAGGCTGTAACCCCCTTAGGCCGCTGGTTCTCTCTCCCAATCCGCCCCGGGCTCTCTAATCCTTTGGGAATTGCCACCCCGAGGGCCGGGACACCCGAGCTATGAGACACCAACGCGCGCTGGAAAAGAGGTCGCCGCCCACGGGCGCCCTCCACCGGAAGGGTGGCTGTGGTTGACGGCCACCAATCCAGACGCCCACAGTTGATGTCCCTGGTGTCGCAGGAGTCCGTTTGGATGGATGCAGTTACGGCTCTCGTCATCCCACGCTGCAACTTGCTATTGCCCTCCTGGGATGCGATCGATGAGTTTTAGAGGAATTCGGTCGCAACTCTGTCAAATGACTCCATGGCACCTTGCTCCACCGCCTCGTCGATCGTCGTTACGACGCCTTCCTGGGGCAAAACCCATATGCGAAGCGTGCAGAATGGCCGCTTAACCGAGTTCGCCGCGGACCATCCCTTCGATGCTCTGCTTTTCGAAGTAGCGGAACTTCTGAATCGCGTCCGTCATGTTACCTACGTCAATGACGCCCAGCTCAGTGAGCTTGCGGTAACTCGGCAAGCTGAGGCCCGTCGAGCGGAGAAACAGCTCGGTGTCGAGGGACTCGACCACATGCGCGAGTCGCTCTTCGCGGACGTCTGTCAAATACATGAAGATGAGCACCCTTGCGCTGACTTTCTTGAGCTTCTCCCGGATGCTCCTGCGCTTCTGGGCGATCTCCTTCTTGGCCGGGCGCTGCTTGTCCTCACCGCCGCCAGCTCGCTTGATGCCTTTGAGTTTTTCGGAGTTAGTGACGATTTTCTGGGCATCCTCACGGATGGTGCGGAAATCCTCGATCTGCGCGAGTTCGGCCAAGAGCTCCTCGTCGGCCAAGAGCCGTCCCATCGTCACCCCGTTGAGGTTGTAGAGGTCTACCGACTTCCACCGGCGCGCGAGGGAGTTCGCGCTCATGCCGCCGTGCGCCCAGTCTAGGATCGCGTCAACGCTGAGGGATTCCATGTGGCCGCCGTCGATGGCGAAGATCGGCAGGAAGTTGATCAGCTCGCCGAGCACGCTACGCTGCGTTGCCTGCCGGTCAGACGAGTTATTCGCTAGCTCGGTGCCGTAGAGCGCGACGAGGCTTAGCGCTCGGTTGGGGTCGAACTCGAAGATGTATGCGGTCTTCTTTTTTATAACCCCGTCTTGCTTCCACGGCGACTGGACGCGAAAGGCAGCCTGGAAGTAGGACTCTGGCGCTTTGAGCGAACGGAGCATGAAAATCGAAGACCATTCCGGGACGGTGACACCGGTCATGAGCTTGCCGCAGGACAGCGTGATCGATCCGGACTTGCCTGTCGTCTCCGCGCGCCGGATCGCCTTCTGCAGAGGATCCAGCGCGGCGGCGCCGATTTTCGCTTTCGTCCCTGCGGCGACGTAGATTTCGTAGGACGCGAAGAACGGGTCGGACCCCAGCAATGCGGCCATTGCCTCGCATGCGGCGACGTCGTTCAAATACCAGACCGAGTGCCTGACGGCTTCCTTGAATTCGGCGGCTTCGTAGGGGAACGGCGCTGCCACTTGGTCATCGCGGAGCCGCTCTGGCAGTGCTTTCTTGCCTCGGACAAGGTCGAGGAACGAGGCGACGTAGTCGGGCTTCTCGAAGGTGTAGCCGTCGCCGACCTTCTTCGCTTTGAAGTAGGTGTTCAGGTCGAAGCCGTCGAACTCGCCGTCCTGGGACCATTCGCCGGCCGGGACGCCCATTGCGTAGGTGTACATCTTCATCTGCGGCAGCTCGTCGTACTGGTTGGGACCATTGGCCGGGTCCCAGTCGCGCTTGGCCCGCTGTTCGTCGATGTAGGTCCAGTTGTAGACCTCTGAGTCGTCGTAGTCGCCGTTGGTGATCGCTTTGAACGGAGTTCCGGACAAGTGCAGGTGGTGCTTCGTTGTGAGCCCGAAGTCGGGCTCTATGACAACGTCGGCGTCATTCTCGTTCGACTCGTCCGTAGCCTTCTGGAACATCTGGGCGATGGCGGCTTCGGCCTTGTCCTGAGGGTCATAGACCTCTCGGGCGGCCGCCGTCGAGGCGCCGAAGTGGAACTCGTCAATGACAATGCAGTCCCAGTCGATGATGTGCAGCGTCTCGTTCCGCGGTTTCGGCTTGCCCTGCGCGTCACGGCCGATGACGTCTTGGAAGGAGGCGAACCACACGGTCGGCCGCCCGTTGTCTAAGAGGGCATCGGCGTCCCTGAGTGGGGTATCCCGGTCGATGTACTGCCAGTCGACGAAGTCAACATGGCTGAGCAGGTCATCACGCCAAGCACTACGCACGGCTGGTTTATAGGTAAGGATGAGCAGCTTTGTCCAGCCCATTGCGTTCGCGAGCTTGTAGGCGGTGAAGGTCTTCCCGAAGCGCATCTTCGCGTTCCAGAGGAACTTCGGGCTGCCACTCGGGTGGGCGCGGAAGAAGGCCGCAGTCTGCTCGACCGCGTTGCGCTGCTCCCGACGCATCTCGAACGACTTAGTCCGCGTCGGATTAAACGGGACGCCGCGCTGCAAAGCGACGACGGCGCCCCGCGCCTCGTCGGGAGTCGCTTCAAACCACTCCCCGCCCGCACCCGCGACCCCGACGCCGGTCAGGACGCGATGGACGTCATGGTCGCTGAACTTTGTGCCGTCCGGCCGTGTTGCAGGCTGCGAGTGGAAAAGGATCGAGACGCCCGCAAGACCGGGGAAAGCCGTGCCAACCTGCTGGCGTACGCGCTCGATGCCTGCGTGTTGCGTCTGACCAATTTTGATCCAGTAGTCGCCGCACTGCCCCGTAGACCGCGTCCACGGCTTGGCGTGACCGACGTGCGTGTATGCGTAGATATAGTTGTTCACTCGTCCTCGTCGTCCTCATCATCCGACTCGGTAGGGTCGTCGCTGGCGCGATACTTGCGGCCGCCGGGGAGGTGTGTCGCGGGGACCGGCGAGTCGAGAGAAAGTATCGGTTCACGGGGCGCGATCACGCGCTCGATGTAGTCGACCTCCTCCTCGCTCAGCTTGAAGTGCTTGTAGAGGTCGGCGTCCGTCCAGCGGCGGGTCCAGTCCATCGCAGGAACAAACGCAAACCGGCTAGGCGTGAGATGCTGCGATATCTTTCGCTGCAGTACGAGGAATCTGCAGAACTTGGTTGTCAGAAACCACGCGTAGTTCTCGGTCTCTTCACGGGTGTCGAATGTACCCGCAACGAGGTAGCTCTGCGTGCAGGCAGAGCCCGGCGCTAGCGCGAGGGGCTCGCCGATGACGAATGAGACCTCTCGACCGTGCCCATCGCCTGCCATAGGGACGAGAACTTTCCAGCGGTCGACCCAGCCGTCGTTCCGTTCGAGCTGCCCACGTCGGATGTAGCCGACCTTGTTATTGAAGATGAGCGGGGTTGACCCTTCAAATGGGGCAGCCCGGGCGCCTTTGAAGTTGGTCTTGATCGATTGTCCAAAGGGGTCCGTGGTCGATACCACGTCGGCCAGGGTCCGCTCTGAAATGGGGTCTCCGGAGACTCTTCCCACAATACCGGCCGCGAAATTGTCGCGCAGAACGACACCCTTGCCTTGACGAAGGTCCCGCTTTACCGTGTCCCGGACTGCGCCGTCAATGCGGGTGGAGAACTCGCAGTCGCCGCTGTAGTCGCGATCCCAAAGGAAGTACGAAACGCCGCCCTTAATCTCAGCCTGGGGAAAGACGTCGTAGAGCTTAGGGTTGTCGACTATCACCCGCAGCCGCCGGTCGGCGATCATCAGATCTCTGTAAGCACCGAGTCCTTTGCCACCGGCGAACCACCTCGACGGTGTGATCATAACGATGTACCGCGGGCTCATCGCAATGGCCTTCTCGACGAAGAGATTGTAGAGCGGAGTGATGTTTGCGGTGCGGTTACCCTTCCCGTCGTCCATGCCGATCTGGTACGGCGGGTTCCCGACGATAACGTCGAACTGCATGGCGGCTAGCTCCTCTGTGGGGTAGGTGCCGTGGATAAACGAGTAGGCGAACTCTTCGCGCCGTTCGCGGATGAGTTTTGCTGGGGCACGGCAGATGGTGCAGAACTCACCCTTTCGGTCCAGCGTGTGCTCGGTTGCGACGAACGGGACGTTTCCGTTTGGGCCGTGAAAGCGCACAACGAGTTGGCGAAGCGAATCGTCCTCGATTTCGCGGCCGGTCGCATTTTTCGTCTGGTACAAGGTGCGTCGGGCGATCTCGCCGTTGATCTGCGTTGTCGCTGCGCCGTACAGCATGTTCCGCAGGATGTGCTTGCGGCGCTTTGTCCCGTCCGGCTCCCAGTCGGCGAGACCCGCCATCAGGCGCCTGTAGACCTCCCGCAAATAGATGCCCGACTTCGTTGCCGGGTCCAGCCATTTGTAATCAGGCTTCGCCCAGACTTGCTCCGGGAGAAGATCCAGCATCGCGTCGACGATCTTAGGAGGCGTGTAGACGTCGTCGTTGGGAAGCTGCGCGATCGTCTCTAAGACATCCGGCACGTGGGTCGGGTGCGTCGACTCCGTTACCGCGGTCAAACCGTCCCCAGCTCGGAATAGTGGACGGTTGACATCAACGCTGGCGGCTCATAGAAGAGGTCCATCTTCGGATCTTCCAGGTGAGAGGCCTGACGCGCGAAGTGTTCACCGTCAAGTGGCGTGTATTCGACGAAGACAATCGCTTCTGCGGCGTTCAAGGAGTCTCCAACAACGAGATTTGTCCGCAGGATCGTTTCCACCGCAGTTGAGAATCCCGCAGTCGCGGGCCTGCCGCTGAAAACATGCGCCGAATCGATCACGGCCGTCACTCGTTCACGGGCCTCAAGGACGTTCTCCTCGTTGATATCGACGCCGTATGTGGAGGCGAGGCAGCGCAGCAAGGCGAACTCGTACCAATTAGCCGTACCGCCGTGGATTGCCTCGTCGAGGAGGGCAATCTTGCGCTCCAAGATCGCAACGACAAAGTTGCCGTTTCCCGCAGCCGGCTCGAGGAATCTGGTGTCGATGCTGCGGAAGGCGTCGGGGATAAGTGCTAGCATCGCATCGACCTCGCGAGCCTGCGTGTAAACCTCGCCTAAGTCACGCTTGCGCTCACGCGACTTGATATGGCGCACCTCGATATTTGCCTCCCCACGGGGCGCGTGGCGTCGCGTATCCGTGATCGTCATCGCTCCCCCAACTGTAGTTTTCCCTAAGGTCCCGCATGGCAACAACGCCGCCCCGATCATATCGCGGAGTGTCCGCTCATCAGGTTCCAGCTGGCAACTCATACCCTTCTGGACCAGTTTCGCTCGCCGAGTCGCTGCGCGGGTCTTTCTGGCATTCATGCCCGGGCTCGTGGGCTTGGCCACGAACGTGCTGGGGAGGGCGCCCGGTCTTGTCCGATCCTGAGTTGTGCATGAACTTCCTCGCGGGCCGACAAACCTCCAAAGCCGGCAGCCAGCTCCTGGCGGCGCTCGGCCTGCCGACGAATGCCGTTCAGGGGCTGGCCGAATGGGGAACGGAAATGGTCTGCGCTCATCAGCACTTAGATTTCCACCAGTCGCGATTCGAAAACGGTTTCTGAATGTGGAATCACGTCAGCAGCGACGTTGCAGACCTAGCCCCCCCCCGCACCTCTCGCTCTACGCCATCTGCCAAGATGTTCGACAGATCTGGGCGTTTCTCCCGGCTTGACGGTGCGGTGTAATTAGTCTTGTGTGAGGGAGAGTCAAATGGACCTGTTTGAACTAATGCGGCATGGAGACGAGAAAGTCCACGCCCACGACAGCTTTGGCAATCTGGCCGAGTCCGCGCGTTCATTTCTTGCATGCGTCTCTGAGTGGAAGCACTTCACCGTCGAGCCCGCGAGCCCGGCGGCAGAACGGCTGCTGGGCGCGGCTATGATGCTGGATCCGTCGTTGCGCGGTGGCCGTTCGGCCCGCACGGTGGTGCTCGACGTCAACATCGCCAGCGGAACCTTAGTTGCCAACGCCGCCCAACGGGTTCGGGACGCTGTCGAACCCGAATGGTTGATTGCGGTCGTCATCAATTCTCTGACGGATTTGGACCTGCAGTGGGCTATTGACGGGGTCGACACCCTCATCGTCTGCGACCCCTCGTCAGTCGTCGCGGCCAAGACTCATAGCGGACAAACCAGCGATTATGGCGTCAGCGTTCGCGCCGTCCAGCGTCAACGCGAGCCTCGCAGCAAGATCGTCCAGGGCAGCGCGCTTGAGGCCAATGGCGCGAGCCGCGCCATTCGGATCAACGACACTGATGGGCTTACCAAGTCCTTCGCGGAGCACGAACAGCAAGGACCCCTCGCAATGTGCCCGCGAGAAGGCGGCCTTAGACCTGCGACCAACTGGCGTTGTGCCGGCACTGCGGATACCAGCGGCACTGATGTTCTGACTACCTAGTTTCCCGCTGAGCATCCTGGCAAGATCGACTGCCTGTTCGGATGGTTCGAGCGCTGATGTTCGGACGTCGAAGCAGCTGGTCGCAATCGGGTCATCGAGCGATCCCTCAAGGATGACTGCATGGACGCGAGGATGTTTTCCGCTAGGGACGACTACGACTCCAAGAACGCGCATATGGCACAGTATCCTATTCGATGTGGGGGACACGGAATATCCAAGCGGCACGACGGTGAACGATCGGTATGTGCTGGAGAAGAAGCTCGGCAGTGACGGTCAGGTCTACAAGGCGCACGATAAGCACCTCGACCGCACCGTGGCATTCAAGCTGCTCGAACCCACCTCCGGTGGTCAACCGCAGACGTGGGACGAGGCAAGGCGACTTGAGCGGCTTCGCAGCACGTTTATCGTTCCAGTCTTAAACGCTGACATTGTGCTGAACAGCGACCTCCGTTACATCGTCACCCCGTTAGTGGAGGGGGGCGACCTCGAATCGCTTGCGCGCCCTGACGGACTGCCTGTCAGTCTCGCCGTCCGCTACGGTCATCAAATCGCTGCCGGCATCGACACCGTGCATGCTTCCGGCATGGTGCACCGAGACATCAAGCCCGCTAACGCACTTGTGAACGGTGACAACGTTTTTGTCTCCGACGTTGAATTCTGCAACATCCTTGACGGAGATGGCCTCGCTCCCCGTAACGGTAGTTGGTGCACCCTCGCGCCAGAAGCTGCGCCCGACAGCGGATTCTGCAGCATCGCCACGGACGTGTACTCAATTGCAGCTACAGTCTTTTTCCTCCTGTCGGGCGAATACCCAGTGGATCATCGCATCCCACGAGCAGAACAACAGATCTTGATCGCTGCAGGCCGCATTCGGAACATCACCGACGCAGCTCCGCACGTACCTCGGTCCGTAGCCGCGGTCGTACGACGTGGCCTGAGCATGGCGCCGGCCGCTCGGCACGCGTCGGCTGCTGCTTTCGGCAATGCATTAGCGACGTCGCTCGGTAGTCGCCGCGACTGGCATCGTGTCCGTCACGACGGCCACGAGTACTGCGCCCTGAGCACGGCGACCCGCAGACGCGGACCGCTCGGTGTGTGTTCCGAACACATCAGCCGACGGGAGGTTATAGTCCGGGCGTTTCACATGCCAAGTGGGCGGGCAGTTTCCGGAGTCGCCACGCGAACAGTGATCAACTCGTCTCTGTCTACATCTCTGCGGTCGTTGTTCACGGACCTATCGGATTAGACGCCCCTTAGTCAGATTTCGAAGCATAGGGGTAGCTGGCAGTGGGCCGGTGAACCTTATGCAATGAAGGGCAGCGAGGGACACCTCAACGAGCGAAGCTCGCCGCGACCCTAACCACCCAATCGAATGAGTCAACCTTAGCCGCAACGAGGCTAAGACCGGTTCCCATGGGTGAATCCGTGGTTTTGATGTTGAAGATTATGCACCACGCTCTTGTAGAGACAAGCTACCCCGTTCGGCTCCCCGGGGAACGCTCACCTACTCTTTGTGCCTGCGTAGACACGGAGGGTTCTAAGAGGGCCGCGGGCCCCTCCGGCCGAGCCCCCCCCCTGCTGAAGGACGACGCGTGCCAACCGGTCGTTCGGGCCTTTCCCGGTGGGCTTACAACGGCAACCCCAGTACCTGGCGGAATCCGGAGGACTGACCTGGTCGTGCAGGAGAGGCTTAGTTTCCCAGGCGTAGAGCGGGCACGCGCGACGTTACTGCGCCACTGCGGCCGCCGTCGCGAACACATCAGCCGGCATAGGCCGGTGCAGCTTCCACGTGATAGCGATCGGCTTCTCCCCCGCGTGCTGCACGTAGTCCACCTGGCCGAGGCACGAGTACGGAACAGTCAGGCCGGTCTCGTCCTCTGAAGTATTTCGAGTGAAGATAAGGATCTTCGAGCCGTGCGCGGCCCGGTCCAGGTAACGCTTGCCGGTCGGGCTTCCGGGGGACGTCGCGTTCTGCGATTCCCAGTGGAACAGCTCCGGGCTGATGGCGTAGTCCCTATACATGGTGGTCGCGGAGTGCTTCTTGTCGTCCTTGTTGAGCGTGACGAAGAAAGCGTCCGTGGACGTCGCAGGGCACCACGCCACGCCTTCCCGGTGCTGCACGTTCTTGCCGAGCTCCAGCGAGCCGTACTGCAGCGCCGCCAGGATTTCCTCACGCCGGTAGGTGGCGTGCGAGAGCAGCGGAACGTGCTGCAGCCCCGCGCCCAAACCCTTGGCCGCATGCTTGGACGCGGCCACTCCGAGCCTCACAACTTGGCGGATCTCGTCGCAAACGAACTGGTAGCCGCGCAGATAGTCCAGCCCGGCGTCGTACGACTGGAACCCGCCGCCGTCGTCCCAGAGTATGTAGAAGAGCATGCGGGCGAACGTCTGCTCACGCATTCCGAGCTCGGCGTAGCAGGGCGCGTCGGGGCCGACGAGCATTGAGTATGCCTCGGCGCGTTCCCGATCGTCCACATGGATCAGCGCGGCCATCCGGCCGAGGAGCCTATTTTCGTCGGCGCCGGAGAGCTCCCGGATCCTTCCGCTGAGGACCCTCTCCAACGGCGAGAACCCGTCGATCAGGCCGGCCTGGCGAAGGTAGCCGGTCCACGAGTCCTTGACGGACCGGTAGATCGACTTCACATGGTTCCCGGACCGCTGCAGATAGGCTTCCAGCTCCGTCTCCGCATATGAAGCGATGTCCCGTACCAGTTGCGCACGGTTGAACCGCAGCTGCACCTTGATGTTGTCCAGCACCACCTTCTGCGCCACTCGGTCCAGCACGATCTGCGAACCCGACGGCAGGTACGGGAACTCGTCCTCGACAGCCTTTTCCAGTTCCTTGCGCCCGTAGCCGGTGAGCGCCCGGTAGCGCAGGTCGAAGCGGAACTCACGGCGCTGCTGGCCGATAAAATCCAGAACGGTTAGCACCGCCTTGTCCTCGGCGCGGCGCAGCCCGCGCCCCAGTTGCTGGAGGAAGATCGTGGCGCTCTGCGTGGGCCGGAGCATCAGGATGGTGTCCACCTGCGGCAGGTCCAGACCCTCATTGAAGAGGTCGACGGCGAAGATGCAGTTGATCTCGCGTGCGGCGAGACGGTTCAACGCCGCCGCCCGCTCGGCGTCGTCGGTGCTGCCGTCGACGGCGACGGAGGCGATCCCGGTTCGGTTGAAGACCTCCGCCATGTAGTGGGCGTGCTGGACCGAGACGCAGAAGCCGATGGCCCGCATCTGCTCGGTGCTGGTGACCTTGTCGCGGAGTTCGCGGATCACCTTTGCGGCGCGGGCGTCGTTGCCGGTGTAGAGGCTGCTCAGCTGGGCGGTGTCGTAGTTGCCGCGTTTCCATTCCAGCCGGCTGAGGTCGACGTCGTCGGAGACGCCGAAGTAGTGGAACGGCACCAGCAGATCGGCGTCCAGGGCGTCCCAGAGACGCAGTTCGCTGGCGGTGCGCCCGTCGAAGAACTGCTGAGCGACGTCGACGCCGTCGCCGCGTTCCGGCGTCGCAGTCAGTCCCAGGAGTTGCTGCGGCTGCAGGTGGTCCAGCAGCCGGCGGTAGGTGGGCGCCATGGCGTGGTGGAACTCGTCGATGACGACCACGTCAAAGAAGTCGGGTGCCAGCTGTTCAATGCCGAGGGAGGACAGCGACTGGACGGAGGCGAAGATGTGCTTCCACTGCCCGGGTTTGTGTTCCCCGACGTAGAGTTCGCCGAAGGCGCCGTCCTGCATCACGTCGCGGTAGGTGCGCATGGCCTGCTTGAGGATTTCCTGGCGGTGCGCGACGAAGAGCAGCTTCAGGGTCTTGCCGGCCGCTTTACAGAGTCGCTTGTAGTCCAGGGCGGCGATGACGGTCTTGCCGGTGCCGGTGGCGGCGACCAGGAGATTGTGGTTGAAGCCCTTGAGCCTTTCGGCTTCCAGGTCTTCGAGCATCTCTTCCTGATGAAGGAACGGCTGGAGCTCAAGTCCCGTGGCCGCGCCGGGCACCGCTGTACGCCGGCCCCCGTTGCGTTCCAGTGCGGCGTCCAGCTTTTCGCCGTCACGTTCCGGATCGTAGCTCTGGAAGGCCCGCTGCTCCCAGTAGCTGTCGAAGGTGACTTCGAACTTTTGCAGCAGGGTCGGTGTGCCGACGGAGCTGAGCCGGACGTTCCATTCGAGGCCGTCCAGGAGCGCGGCCTGGCTGAGGTTGGAGCTGCCGACGTAGGCGGTGTCGAAGCCGGAGTTGCGGCGGAACAGCCAGGCCTTGGCGTGCAGGCGGGTGGCCTGGGTTTCGTAGTTGATCTTCACCTCGGCGCCGTACCGGTTGACGAGTTCGTCGATGGCGCGGCGTTCCGTGGCACCCATGTAGGTGGTGGTGATGACGCGGAGTTTGGCGCCGCGCTCCCTGAGTTGCGCCAGCGCTGGTTCGAGAAGTCTCAGCCCGGTCCACCGGACGAAGGCGCAGAGCAGGTCCACGGTGTTGGCGGATTCGATTTCGGTCCTGAGTTCCGCAGCGAGGTTGGGATCGTCCTTGCTGTTGGTGAGCAGGGCGGAGTCGCTCAGCCTGGTGCTGGGGCGGCGCAGGCTGCGGCGCTTGAGCGTGTCCGGGCGGTGCAGGGACTGGAGTTGGGTTGGGCCCGGGGCGATGCGTTCCTCCGTGTTCAGTTCCTGGAGGAGCCTGTTCGCGAGGGCGACGCGGTCGGCTGGTTTGGCTGCTGAGAGAGCTCGGCGGACGGCTTCTGCTATGTGGCGGGAGAGGATGTCCGGGGAGTCTTCGTCGTCGATGTCTGCGAAGACTGGCTGCAGTTCGTGCACTTGGCTCAGATGGTCACCGAGGGCATCCGTGTTGAGCAGTTCGTACAAGCCTTCGGGCAACTGTTCCGCCGCCGCTCCCCCAATGGAATCAGTCACTGCGCCAGGGTATTTGGCTGGGCCGCCAAATACCAACAAGTCGTTCTGTCCGGGGTGTCCCCTAACATTGGCAAATGACCATTTCAGTGGGGGACCTCTTTATAGAATGTGGGCTCAACCCGGGCGGCGTTGTGAAGTGGGGAGATCAAATTCCATTGGATCGGCCCGGTGTCTATGTCGTCGCATCCACCCCTGATCTCGGCGATCCAATCGGACGGACGGGGACGTATCATCCCGACCCCAAGGCGTTATATTCGCTCAAGACAGCATGCCCGTCGGTAACGATCGATGGCAGGCCCGCAACCCATGATGAACTTTCAGAGAGAATCGGCTCCTTTTGGATCCCTGATACCGCAATCCTTTACATCGGCCTCGCCGGCATCTCTGTCCGGAAGCGGGTCAACCAGTATTACGTCACTCGCATAGGTCAGCGATCACCGCACGCGGGTGGTTGGTGGCTGAAGACTTTGCTCGATCTAGAGACGCTTTTTGTCCACTACGCATCAGCTGACGTCCCGAAATCTAAAGAGGCGTTGATGCTTAGGACGTTCTCCGCCTCTGTGCCGCCGTCGGTGCGGCAAAACCTTCACGATTCCGAGCGAATTGCGCCGTTTGCGACCGTCGATGTCCAAGCGGGGCTTCGGAAGAGACACGGACTACACGAGTACAAGACAAGGCGCACCAACCCGGCTTCTTCACCCATTACTGTTGAACACGAAGAACCTGTGTTTCCCCTAGCTGCCCCCATTTCCGCACGTCCGGCGCTGACATCTTCGCGTGCCGAGGGCTCCGAAATTGGGACACGCATTGAGTCGCAAGTCATTACGGAAAAGGATCGCGCCGGCTCTAATCTGCGTATTCCGTCGCGCTCAAAATTTGCGCTGCCGGCAGCCGATGGCTTCCTATCTGTGACCTATCTGGGACAGATTATCGAGGCGCGCTGGCGGGTGAACGGGTCGCGATCAGGAACCATAGGACTTGGAAGGTCCATCATGAGTTCGATCGGCAGACCAAATAGAAGCATTTGGTTGCAGGTCAACGGGAGCTCCGTCGTCATCGATGAGGCTTGATCCTATTATGCGATCTCATTCGTTCACAGCTATGGCTGATAGCTTGAATTTCCGACGTTACGCATGGCTATTGTCAATGGAATCAAGCGCTCGCGCTTAGCCGCATTGGCTCAAAACTCATCCAAACTGCGGATGCTGGCGGCATCTTCGGTTTCTGCTGAATTCCGAGAAGGGTTCACCTCGTCCGAACCACTCTTACCATGGTTGCCGGGCTCACCAATGCCTTCAGTTAATTACTCGGCGGCCGACCCAGCGCGGAGGTGGCGTCGCGGACATCTACCCTGCGAACTCAAAGTCCACGGTGACCTCGGGATCGACGCCGCTAATGATTCCCGAGTAGAACACCTTGGCCTGTTCTTTCAAGGCATCTTCATTCTGAGCGATGTACTTTTGCTTGTTCTCATCACTGAGGATGTTGTTGACCATCCGTGTTTGGACAGCTGGCTCGGCCAACCAGCCGAGAGTGTTGTTGCTCTCCACCGGGTCCTTGAAGTTGGGGTTGTCAAAGCCGATGCCAGTGAACTGCGGGATAGTCACCTGGAACGATTTGGGGCCGGTGGTTTCAATCTTCACCTTGGACCCATCGATGCCCAATTTGGCATCAAACTCATACTGAAGCATCGTCGCTTTCTCGCTCATAGGCACGACTACGCCAAAAATCTCCCTATTGCTTTCAAACCTGTCGATGCCCTCGATGTGAAGACTAAGCAAGGCGACTTCCTGAACGCGCGTGACGGCCCGAACCACTTGAGAATCGCGTTCGCTGGAGCTGCTGCTGAAGAGGGGCTTGAGAGCGAGTGCGTTAAGCCCGCCTGACGCGAATGCGCCGACCGCTCCACCGCCCAGCAACACCAAAAGCAACAAGGCCGGCCAAAGCAATACTCGTGCTTTCAAAAACTTCATGACGATTCAATCCCCAGTTTCTCTTGACATCAAGACCTTCAAATCAAGCAGGCTTGCCTGGCCGCACCAGACAGTCAAAACACGTCCCCTGGAACCATGTTTGGATCTGACGGGAAGTCGACAGGGGCCCGCCAATCCGGTCCCCTGGCCGGAGGCATCGCCGCCTTTGCGGACGCATTAGGCCCACCGCGCTCCACGACTTTATTGCAGGTTCACTCTTTAATCGGTTCCTCGACACTTACGGCGGTCCCTTCAGCAGCCTGTTCGCCGCGCTTCTTTCGTTTGAAGAGACCCGCCACGTTCCCGCCGATGTTGCCCGCCGTTCCGGCGATAGCACCGCCGACACCCTTGACTGCCGTCAGCGCCTGGGGCTCGTCCGGAATTCCGTCGCCGTCGATGTCAACGCTCCGAAATACCCTCGACACGGTGCCGGCCGCTGTAGCCACTCCGGAGCCGACCACCGCAGCGCCCGTGGCTACGCCGCCTCCCACCGTGGTGGCAGTATCCGCTATCCAGTTTCCCGTCAGCTTCGCGGCATCCTCCATGGCTGCGAGAGCACGGTTCTGATCTGGATCGCCATCCTCGCCCTCGGGCCCGGCGGGGATGTCGAGGTGTTCGGGGAATACCTCGGGGGCTTCGGCAAACGCGGCCCGGGCCGCATTCACGACTTCGCGCCCGAACACGAAGCGCGTGACGCCGCCGGTGATGGCTCCGACGCCGTATTCGATCGTGGCCTGCTGCTTCCCGCTCAAATTTTGGCGGACGGTATCCAGCTCACCGGTCTCGATGGTGCGAACCAGACTCTGAGCTGCGCCTCCCGGAAGGCTGTCTGCGAGGGTGTTCGCCCAGTGCGACCAGTCCGATCGACCAGCCGTGGCCGTGTTGCTACTCACGATGGCGCCTTCGGCCGACGCGCTCGATAGGTCCGTGGCCATCGTCGCAATTTGTTTCTGGCTAACGCGTTCGTTTGAAAGCCCGTAGACGAGAGCCAGGGCTTGATCTTTGTCGAGATCCATCCCGTGGATATCGGCAATGGCGAGCGCGAACACCGCCGTGATTTCAAATTGCAGCTGCTCATCGCCAGCTGGAAGGAGAGCCGCAGCTCGTTGAGCACCGTTCTTCGCAGTACTCATCGCCATATTCTTTGCCGCCTGTTTCGCGGCGCTCTTTGCGGCAGTCTGGAGCGATTTCTTGGCGGCCTGTTGCCCTGCGATTTTCACTCCGGCTGCAGCGGCCCCTGCCCCGGGGATCATGGAAATGCCGATGTCAGCGGCGATCGCACCGGCGCTGATAAGGGCACCAGCGGTGGTGATCGACGTCGCGTAATGACGCTCCAGCATCTGAATGACCTCGGCCGGCGTGGCCTCAGGATGCCGCCGTCGGAGCCTCATGACGTACTTACGAGCAATGGTGTGACGGGCGCTCACTGCCTTTGCGATATCACGCGTGGCGTCTTCTCCGTCGAGCTCCGCCTCCAACGTAATGTTCTCGATGTCGGGCATCGCTGACTCCTTGGGTTGCGCCTCTAAGAGAGGTGAAAGTGGTACGGACGAGCTTTCCTACGGTCCGCTTCAGATCTTTGGCGATTCTATGGGGCACCTCCGACCACCAAGGTACGGCGCGCCTTACACGCTCAAATGACGCAAGCCTCTTGTGATATCGGCGCTTTGCCTAGGGATGCGAACGCTATTTTCGACACCCCGGAAGGGTGCCCTTCCACCGCCAAGCCCAGCCGTGCCACAGTAACCGCCATGAAAACCTTCGATCACACGGACGATCTCCACGGTGCCACCTTCACCGCCACCAACCTGCGCGGCGCGAAATTCATCCGGGCGGACCTTTCCGGCGCGGTGATGCGGGGCGTGGATCTGTCCGGGGCGGATATTGACGCGCCTTGGCTGGCCGAGGACGGGAGCACGCTGCTGCTCAACGGCGTCGACATCGTGCCGCTGGTGGAGGCCGAACTCAACCGCCGCTTCCCCGGCCGGGCCGAACGCCGGGCCACGGACCCGGACGGGCTCCGGCACGCCTGGACCCGGCTGGAGGAGGCCTGGGAACAGGCGCTGGAGCGGGCAGCGGCTCAGCCGGCCAGCGCACTCGAGGTACAGGTGGACGGGGAATGGTCCTTCGCCCAGACCCTACGCCACCTGGTGATGGCCACGGACACCTGGCTGCGCAAGGCCATCCTGGAGATCGAGCAGCCGTACCACTCCCTGGGGCAGCCCAACGCAGAATTCGAAACCGACGGCTACGACCTCTCCGTCTTCGCCGCCGAACCGCCGCGGTACCAAGAAGTCTTGGGAGCGCGACAAGACCGGCAGACGATGGTCCGGGACTTCCTCGCCGCCGTCGCGCCCGCAAGACCTGGACGCAGAGCGTCGGAACCCGTGGGCGCCGGACCACGCGGTCACCGTCCGCTCCTGCCTGCACACCATCCTCAACGAGGAGTGGGACCACCTGCGGTACGCCCTCCGCGACCTCGACGCCGTCGAACACGGCGCCGGCGGCGCCCCGAGCACGGAGTCACATAGCAAACAAATCTGATGAAAAACGGGAGAAAAACCCGGCACTGACAGGGAACCGCGTTCGTTGGCCTAGGTACCACGCCCCCGCCGACCACCCCGGCCGACACCTAATGAGGCAACATGCAGGTTCCCACCACCGTCTGGATACTGACCATCATCGGAATTGTGGGCCTGCTGGCCTTCGATTTCTTTTTCCACGTCCGCAAGGCCCACACCCCCAGCCTGAAGGAAGCGACCATCTGGTCCTCCATCTACGTGGGCCTGGCGCTGCTGTTCGGCGTCGGCGTGCTGATCTTCGGCGGCGTGGACATGGGGACCGAATACTTCGCCGGCTACGTCACTGAGAAGGCCCTCTCCGTGGACAACCTCTTCGTCTTTCTCATCATCATGTCCAGCTTCCGGGTGCCGCGGGCGGACCAGCAGAAGGCGCTGCTGTTCGGCATCGTCTTCTCCCTGATCGCCCGCACCGCGTTCATCTTCCTGGGCGCGGCCCTGATCAGCAGCTTCTCCTGGGTGTTCTACATCTTCGGCCTGATCCTCCTTCTCACCGCCGGCAACCTGCTCAAGCCCGACTCCCACGAGGACGACGAGAAGGACGGCCTGATCGTCCGGCTCACCAAGAAGTTCCTCCCGGCGTCGTCCAACTACGACGGCGACAAACTCTTCACGGTCGAGAACGGCAAACGCGTCCTCACCCCCATGCTCCTGGTGATGGTGGCGATCGGCGGCACGGACATCCTCTTCGCCCTCGACTCCATCCCCGCCATCTTCGGCCTGACCCAGAACGTCTTCGTGGTCTTCACCGCCACCGCGTTCTCCCTGATGGGCCTGCGGCAGCTCTACTTCCTGATCGACGGGCTGCTGGACCGGCTCATCTACCTCTCCTACGGGCTGGCCGCCGTGCTGGGCTTCATCGGCGTCAAGCTGGTGCTGCACGCCCTGCACGAGAACAACCTGCCGTTCATCAACGACGGCGAACACGTCAACGTGATCGAGGTCAGCACCGGCGCGTCCCTGCTGGTGATCCTGGGCGTCCTCACCATCACGGTCCTGGCCTCCATCTTCAGCCCCAAGGGCAAGGCCAAGAACGCCGTTTCCGGCGCCAAGCGGCACGCCGTCGAATACCTGGACCTCAACTACGAAACCGACATCACCGAGCGCGAGCGGATCTTCGCCAAGATGGTGGCCGAGGAACAGCAGCTCCAAGCCCTGCCGGAGAAGTACAAGTCCCTGGTCCACCACGAGACCGAGTTCAAGGACCTGCTGCGCCGCGCCCACGCCGAACACGACAAGGCGCTGCAGCGGGAGGGGTTGCGGTAGGTCCCACTTCCTGCTGCCCCGCTGCCCGGCCGCTTTTCACCGGCCATTTTTCACGGGCCCAGCGGCGGCGCGGCAGAATGGAAGCATGACCCTCACAACCTTCGCCCTCATCCGCCACGGCCAGACCGACTGGAACGCCGAGCGCAGGTTGCAGGGGTCCACCGACATCCCGCTCAACGACGTCGGCCGCGCCCAGGCGCGCGACGCCGTCGCCGCCCTCTCCGCTTACCGGTGGGATGCGATTGTCTCCTCGCCGCTGAGCCGGGCCGCCGAAACCGCGGACCTGATCGCCGCCGGGCTGGGCCTCAGCGTGGCCCGCCGTGTCCCCGAGCTCACCGAACGCGCCTACGGCCCCGCCGAGGGCATGACCGACGGCCCCGAGCTGGACAAACTGCGGATCCCCAACGGCTTCCGCGGCGCCGAGAGCGAGGAGGACGCCGCCGGGCGCGGGCTCGCCGCCCTGGAGGCCCTGGCCGAGGAGTACCGCGGCGGCCACGTCCTGGTGGTGGCACACGGGTCCCTCCTGCGGGTCAGCCTCAGCCGGGCAGCCGGACGCCACCTGGACAGTGTGGAGAACGCCGCCCTCAACCTGGCCCACCACCACCCGGAAGACGGCTGGAAGCTCGAATACTTCAACGGCGAGCGCCTCAGCACCATCGTGTAATCCGCCGCGTCACACTCGTGGCTGCGGCAATCCCAATTTTCATCGTCTTCTCGAGTCAGGAGATGGACACATCGGCGTCACGTGATACCCAAAAAACTGAGATGCCTAGCCCGGAAAGTGCCGGCTGAATTTTTCCAAATGACATCCGGTGTAAGGCATTATCGGGCAGAGCGATTCCAGCTTCGGCTCCCCGGGAAGCCGCGTGCAAAGCTTTGTAGGTCGCCATGGCAACATGCGTAGTGACCTGGCTGCCGTTGAAAGGGCTCCCGAATCTCTTGCTCAGCGGATCTGAGCTTCCCTCACCCTTAGCCTCGATAATAAGAAGGCGATCAGCTTGCTGGGCAACTATGTCGTCGCCGTGTACCCGTCCCAACGCAGGAGCCCAGCTCTTCACGGTCCAGCCCTCGCCCTCAAGATGAAAACGCACGGCCAGAGAAACTTCGTCCTCGGTAAGTAGTTCAGCTGACTCCCGGCGAAAGTAAGGGCTCATGACTCGAGTATGGCCCAAGGCTCCGGCTCGGACGGTGGTCAACTTCCAGTGGAAACCTGATTACCGCCCAACACGCGCCGGCCCTCTCCCTGCCACTCGTCACACCCGGCGGGCTGCCCTGCGGCGTGAGTATTGTGGGACCCGTACACCGTGACCTGGACCTGCTGCGCCTGGCCCGCCGGCTCGGCCCCCGCTGAGCCCGCCACCCGCACGCCGCCCGACCGGCCACCGCACCGAAAGACAACACCATGCTCAAGCGACTGAAATCCACCGAACCGGACCGGCTGAACCTGACCCTGATGCTGGTCCTGACCTTCTCCACCGGCATCATCGACGCCGTGGGTTACCTGGGCCTGGACCGGGTGTTCACCGGCAACATGACCGGCAACGTGGTGATCCTGGGCATGGCGCTGATCGGTGCGGACAACCTGCCCGTGGTGGGCCCGTCGATCGCGCTGGCCTGCTTCATGGTGGGCGCGGTGATCGCGGGCCGGACGCTTCGTCCCGAGGCCGCGGGCTGGAGCCGCCGCACCACCGTGCTGCTGGCCGCCGTCGGGCTCACCATGAGCGCGATCGCCGTCGTTCTCACCGTCCACGCCCCGCACGCCGGGGACCCGGTGACCCTGACCATCACCGGCGCGCTGGCCGTGGCAATGGGCATGCAGGCCGCCACCGCCCGGCATCTGGCCGTCAAGGACGTCACCACCGTGGTGGTCACCTCCACCCTGACCGGTCTGGCCGCCGACTCCCGGCTGGGCGGCGGCACCGGCGCGCACACCGGCCGCCGGCTGGGCGCCGTGGTGCTCATCCTGGCCGGCGCCACCGCGGGCGCGGGGCTGCTGCACATCCACCCCGGCCTCGGCGTGATGGCGACGGCGGCGCTGACCCTGCTGGTGGCGCTCACCGGGGAGATCGCCCGGGAACGCGCCGTCCACGACGCCGAGCTGGAGCCGGCCCCGCGCTGACCGTTTCCGGGCCGCGGGCCTTGGGCTTAGCGGGTCTTGGGTTCCCGCCAGGCGAGCGAGACCATCAGCACCACGGCGCCGAGGCCCAGCATCACGAACACCATCAGCCCCCAGTTGGCCTGGTTCACGCCGCTGCCGTAGAAGATGCCGATCAGCACGGTGGCGGTGATCGCGCCCAGGTACCGGCAGGTCTGGTAGATCCCGGCCGCGACGCCGCGCTCCTCCAGCCGGGTGGACGAATACATGCCCTGGCTGGAGGCGATGCTGACCACGCAGTACGGCACGCCCAGCAGTGCGGTCATGGCGAGGACCAGCGGGACGGCCAGGGACGCGGTCAGCAGCCACATGGCCCCGGACGCGGCGAGCAGCAGCACGACGCCGGCGATCAGCACCCGCCGCACGCCGTACCGGTCGATGCCCTTGACGGCGGCGGGGGTGCCCACCACGGAGATGGCCGCCAGCGGCAGCATCAGCAGGCCGACGACGCCCGGGTCGTACCCGCCGGCGGTTTGCAGCAGCTGCGGCAGGCCGAAGAACGCGAAGTAGTAGACGCCGCTGAACAGCACAAAGCCCAGGTACACCAGCAGCAGCGGCCGGTTCCGGCCGAGCAGCCGCAGGTCCAGGAACGGCGGGCTGAACCGCAGTTCCCGCACGGCGAACAGCACCGCCAGGACCACTCCGGCGCCCAGCAGCCACCAGCGGTAGCCGGGCAGCACGTTCAGCAGCGCCATCATCACCAGCGTCAGGGCGCCGATGAACGCCCCGATGCCGGGCAGGTCCGAGTCCCGCACCAGGTCCGCCACCTTGCCGCGTTCCCGTTCGCCGTCCGCGGGGGCGAAGCGGCGGACGATCAGGATGGAGGCCAGGGCCAGCGGCACGTTGATCAGGAACAGCGCCTCCCAGCCCACCAGGCTCACCAGCAGGCCGCCCACCACCGGGCCGACGGCCGCGGCGGAGGTGTTGGCCATCTGGATCCGGCCCAGCGGCCGGGTGGAGGGCACGTTGGCCTGCTTGGCCAGGGCGGCGACCATGACGACGGCGCTGGGATAGGCGCTCGCGGTGCCGAGCGCCATGAAGGCCCGGGCCACGCAGAGCAGCGCGAAGTTGGGCGCGAACGGGGCGAAGGCGCAGGTGGCCGCCACCAGGACCATGCCCAGCAGGAACAGCCGGCGCGGGCCGAACCGGTCCGCCAGCTTGCCCATCAGCGGCTGCCCGGCGGCGGACGTGAGGTAGAACGAGGTCACCACCCAGGTGACGGTGGCGACGTCGAGCTGGAAGTCGGCCTGCAGCACCACCAGGGCGACGGCGATCATCGAGGAGTTCAACGGGTTCAGCGCGGTGCCAAGGCTGAGCCCTGCGATGGCCAGACCGGTCCGGGGAGAGTTGCTCACGGCAACAGTCTGTCCCATGCGGGGCGCTGATTCGAAACGGTGTCCACGGGCGGGTTCGGCTTGCCGCGGGCCGTCCCCGTTGCGGCGGCACGGTCCCCGGGTGGGCCTTGCGGGCGGCGTTACGCTGGGAGTGCAGCTGCAGCAGCCGGCCGCCGGAACCGTTCAGCGTGGAGCATCCATGACCCAGGCCACCGCAGACCCGCCCGCCGACGCGCCCGGCGCCCACGCCGTCGAGCCCGCTGTGACCGGCACGCCCGCAGCTCAAGCCAGCCCCGGCACGCCGGGGCCCCGCGACGCCGACCTCCAGCGGATCGCGGCGGAGACCTTCGGCATCGGCACCCTGCGCGGCGGCCAGCTCGAGGGCATGGCCGCCCTGGCCGCAGGCCGCGACCTGCTGGCCGTGATGCCCACCAGTTACGGCAAGTCGCTGACCTACCAGGTCCCCGGCCTGCTGCTGCATCGCTCCGGCACCCGCTGCGGACCCACCCTGGTGATCTCGCCGCTGATCTCGCTGCAGGAGGACCAGCTGGAAGGGATCAACGGCGCCGCCGGGCCGGGCACCGCCGTCGCCATCAACTCCGCCCACACCGCCGCGGAACAGGACCGGGCCTGGGCCGCGGCGGAGGACGGGACCGCGGCCTTCCTCTTCCTGGCCCCGGAACAGCTGGCCAAGGACAGCACCGTGGAGCGGCTCGCCACGCTGGGGCTTCCGCTGCTGGTGGTGGACGAGGCGCACTGCGTCACCTCCTGGGGCCACGACTTCCGCCCCGACTACCTGCGCCTGGGCGAGGTCCGCGGGCGCCTGGGCAACCCGACGACGGCGGCCCTCACCGCCACCGCGGCCGCCCCGGTCCGCGAGGAGATCCAGCAGCGGCTGCACCTGGACCGGCCGCTGGTGCTGGTCCGTGGCTTCGACCGGCCGAACATCCACCTGGCCGTGACCCGGCATCACGAGGACAAGGAAAAGCGCCGGTCCGTGACCGCGCAGGCTGCCGGATTCGTGGCGGAGCTGCGCGGCCCGGGCCTGATCTACGCCGCCAAACGCAAGGACACCGAAAAGTACGCGGCGAAACTGACCCGGACCGGGATCCGGGCCGCCGCGTACCACGCCGGCATGCCCGCCTCCGAGCGCACCCGGGTGCACGAGGCCTTCCAGGCCGGAACCCTGGACGTGGTGGCGGCGACCACCGCGTTCGGCATGGGCATCGACAAGCCGGACGTCCGCTTCGTGCTGCACGCGGACATCCCGGAATCCCTGGACAGCTACTACCAGCAGTTCGGCCGCGCCGGACGTGATGGCCGACCCGCCCGGGCGGTGCTGCACTACCGGTCCGAGGACCTGGGCCTGCGCCGCTTCTTCACCACGCACACGCCGAACCAGCCCTCCCTGCGGGTGCTGCTGGCGGTCCTGGCCGCCAAGGACACGCCGCTCGCCCGCGACGAGCTCGCGTCCCGGACCCACTTCCCGTCCCGGCGGATCACCGCCCTGCTGAACCAACTGCAGGACACCGGTCTGCTTAACGCCGACGACGGCGGTGTGCGGCTCACCGGAGACCCGGAGGCGGCGCTGGCGCTGGCCGTCGACCTCGCCGAGACGCGGGGGCGGGTGGACCGGTCCCGGGTGGAGATGATCCGCGGCTACGCCGAGACCCACCACTGCCGGCGGCAGTTCCTGCTGGGCTACTTCGGCGAAGAGCTGCCCGGGCCCTGCGGTAACTGCGATACCTGCCAGTCAGGAGAGGCTGCTCCGGGTGGGGCCGCGGACGACGGCAAGGATTCCGGGGGCGGCGAGTCCGGGGACGGCTTTCCGGTGGGGTCCGCGGTGGTCCACGCCGACTGGGGTCCGGGCCAGGTGATCCAGTGCGACGGCGACGTCCTCACCGTGCTGTTCGATTCCGAGGGCTACAAGACCCTCTCCCATCGGGCCGTCCTGGAGCGGGGCCTCCTGAAGCGTGCCTGCTGACACCGGGCAGCTGAACATGAACGCGGCCGAAAAGCCCACTCCAAGTCTCAGTACGTAACGTCGAAGCCGGTGAACTCGCCGGTGGCCGGGGAGAGGGACTCCTCCACCTGGTCGACCCGGCCGGGCGCGTCCGGGGACCGCAACCAGGCCCGGAGCTCCAGCACCACCGACTGCGGCCCCTCCGCCACGAGCCGCACCGAGCCGTCGTCGTCGTTCCGGACCGTGCCGGTGAGCCCCAGCTTGGCGGCCTTCCGCACCGTCCAGTACCGGAAGCCAACCGCCTGGACCATGCCCGTGACCCGGGCCGTGAGCCGCACGCCGGCGCCGCCGTCGGGCCCGGACCGCTCCCCCGCATTCTCCGCCATGGACCCAATCTAGCCCCGCCCCGGAGTGTCCGGTATCCGGGACCTTCGCCCCTTTCAGCCCCCGCACGGCATTGCGGAGGGTGGAAGAAGACCCTCCGGCGGGGTCCCGGGGACACCATCCGACGTCCCGCGCACGCCCCGGATCGCCTGAAAGGAAAAGACAATGGCAGGACAATTCGAGATCTTCACCGACACAGATTCGAACGTCCGGTTCCGGCTGTTGGGGGCGGACGGCACAGTGCTCGCTGTCTCCAAACCCTTCACGGACAAGCGCTCCGCCGCGGACGGCATCATGGCCGTCCGCGAATGCGCCGGAACCGGCCTGATCCGGGAATCACACGCCACCCCCTGGGGCGGCACCACGTGGACCAAGAGCAGCCAGGCCGCCCGGGCCGGGCACCACCACCTCCGGAGGCACCTGCCCGCCGTGTAAACCGTGAGCGGACCCACGTTGACAGGGCCGCGATTTCAACCGGAGCGGGAATCCTTGCTACACCTTGACGATGCAAGAGTTCCTCTCCTCCGCAATGCCCTTCCTGGCCGTGGCCCTGGCCATCATCGCCGGGCTGGCCGCCTCCTGGCTGGTGCGCCGCATCGTCCTGCGGCTCAACCGCAAGCAGGAGGCGCTCCGGGAAACCTCCCGCGTGGCCCGGCTGCCGCTGCGCTTCGCGCTCTGCCTGATCGGCGTGCGGATCGCCCTCGCCGCCACCACCAACGACGCCGACTGGCGCCGCACACTGGACCACGGCCTCGTGATCGCGTTGATCGCCTCCGTCGCGTGGCTGGCAATCGCCGTGCTGCTGATCATCGAGACCCTGGTCACCACCCGCTACCGGGTGGACGTGGCGGACAACCGGCGGGCCCGGCGGCTGCGCACCCAGGTGATCCTGGCCCGGCGGATCGGCGCGGCCCTGGTCGCGATCGTGGCGCTGGGCATCATCCTGCTGACCTTCCCCGCGGTCCAGGCCCTGGGCGCCGGGCTGCTGGCCTCCGCGGGCCTGATCTCGATCGTGGCCGGCCTGGCGGCGCAGACCTCCCTGGTCAACGTCTTCGCCGGGATCCAGCTGGCCTTCACCGACGCCATCCGGGTGGATGACGTGGTGGTGGTGCAGAAGGAGTGGGGCCGGATCGAGGAGATCACCCTCACCTACATCGTGGTGCACATCTGGGACGACCGGCGGCTGATCCTGCCCTCGACCTACTTCACCACCACCCCGTTCGAGAACTGGACCCGGCGGCAGTCCGAGGTGATGGGCACGGTGGAGTTCGACCTGGACTGGCGCGCGCCCGTGTCCGCCATGCGGGCCGAGCTGAAGCGGGTCCTGGCCGGCACGGAGCTCTGGGACCAGCGGGTGGGGATCCTGCAGATCACCGACGCGACCGCCGGCTACGTCCGGGTCCGGATCCTGGTCAGCGCCGCGGACAGCGCCGCGCTGTTCGACCTGCGCTGCCTGATCCGGGAGGAGCTGGTGCTCTTCCTCCAGGAGAAGCACCCGACGGCGCTGCCGCACTTCCGGCTCGAGTCGCTGCCGGCCGCGATCGTGGCACCGGATGCCCGGACCCCGGCCGACCCGCACGATTCCCAGCTATTCACCGGATCCCTGGAGGCGGTGGAGCGCTCCAAGGCCTTCTCCGGCCCGGGCGAGGACGTGTTCGAGGACCGGGACAAGTCCGCCGCCTCGCAAAACTAGGGGCTCTTCCCAGCGAAGGTGTACGGGCAGATAATCGGGGGCATGACCATCCCCCCGCCGCCCGGACCCGATCCGTTCCCGCCGGAACCCGGCCCCACCTCGCCGGAACCGCAGCCCGGGGACCCGTTCCCGCCCGAGCCCGGTCCCACGCCGCCGCCAATCCCCCAGCCGACGCCGAGTCCGGCTCCCGGGCCCGCCCCGGAGCCGGGACCGACGCCGCCGGGGCCCTTGCCGATCCCCGACCCGGGACCGGTCCCGCCGCCGTCACCGATTCCGCCGGGGCCTGACCCCACGCGGTTCTAGGCCATAAAGAACAGGCCGAGGCCCTGTGCGGGACCCCGGCCGGTTCATGGTTCTTGCGCGTTACTCCGTGACGATGTCGCGGGTGCGGTGGTCGTAGCGGATCACCAGGGGTCCGCCGCGGTGGTGCACCTCGTGGTTGGCGCCGTCGAAGGCGCCGAACCGGCCGTAATTTTCGTCCCAGGAGCGGTTGATGGCGATCTTGAAGCTGTAGGCACCGGCCGGCAGGTCCGCGGCGAGCTTCCACAGCTGGTCCACCTCGTCCAGCTGCATCTGGGACTCGTCGTACTGCGGGGCCCAGTTGGCCGGGGCGCCGAGCAGGACGTTGAAGTCACCGGCGACGGCGACCTCGGCGGGCTGCTCGACGGCGGGTTCAGCGGGGGGCGCCGGGGCTTCGGCAGGAGCCGCCTTGTCCGCGGCCTTGCGCTTCCGGACGGCCTTCGCCACCGGGGCCACGGCCTCCTCAACCAGCTTCGCGGCGGTGTCCGCCACCTTTTCGGCAACCTTTTCGACAGCCTTCACGGCCTTCTCCGCCCCATGCGGGGCAGCCTTCGGTGCGCTGTGCCCGGCCGGTGCCGCGGGAAGCGGGGTGTCGGCCGGGACCGGGGTGCCGGCGTCGAGCGCGGCCGTGAAGGCGGCCGGGTCCGCGAAGGCGACCGTGGCGCGCTGGCCGTCCTCGGTAATGGTCCAGCCGGAGCGGCCCTTGATCAGCCAGCCGGCCTTCACCAGCTTCGCGGACGCGGTGGTGAGCGCCTTGTGCCCGCGCGGAATGCCGCCGCTGAGCAGCTCCCGCTCCTTGTCATTCAGCGGGACCCGGGCGATCGCCTCGCCGAGGACGACGCCGGCGTTCAGCTTCTCCCCGGACCACACCCCCTCGGTCAGGACGTCCAGCACAGCTTTCAGGCGAAGGTTAGTGTTTTCCGCAGCGTTCGCGCCCATGGGTCTCCTCTAGCAGCTATTGATCCACCTGCATTTTGCCAAGGTTCCACGGCATCCGCGACCGGGCGCGGCGATTGGACCGTTGCTGTGACCGGATATGACGCGGCGAAGCGACGTGGACGGGAAGTGGATCAGAGCTTGGGGATGAGCACCGGGGTGTTCTTCTTGTACTCCTCGTAGTCGGCCTGGCCGCCCCATTTCTTGTCCGCCTTCTTCTCCAGGTGTGGGACGCCGCTGACCTTGGTGATCAGGAGCGCGACGAACACCGGGGAGATCAGGGCCACCCACTGCCAGCCCTGCAGCACGGGCAGGGCGATGATGGCGACGCCCACCCAGAGCAGGATCTCGCCGAAGTAGTTGGGGTGCCGGGATTTCGACCACAGGCCGGTGGAGATGAACTTGCCCTTGTTGGCCGGGTCCGCGCTGAACCGGCCCTTCTGCCGGTCCGCCACCGCCTCGATGCCGAACCCGGCGATCCAGACCAGCACGCCGATCAGGGCGAACCAGTCCAGCCCCACGCGGTTGGCCGAGGTCATGGCCACCCAGGCCGCGGCGGCGGTGAAGGCCACCCAGATCCCCTGCATGGTCCAGGTGGTGAGGAAGCGGATGAATGAGGGCTTGATCTCGTCGAAGCGGTCGTCCTTGCCGGCCTTGCTGATCCGGCGGAACAGGAAGGAGCCGAGCCGAGCGGCCCACACCAGCACCAGCAGTGCCAGCAGGAAGCCCCGCGCGTCGATGCCGGGCGTGAGCAGCACCAGCAGCAGGGTGACGGCGATGTAGGTCAGGGAGCCGGTCAGGTCGTAGAACCGCTCCGTCTGGCGGAGGTAGGCCGGGATGAACGCGAGCCACTGGATGATGAACGCGGCCGCCACGGCCAGGGCGAACACCGGGATGCCACCGGCCGTGGCCCCGTTCTGGCTGCCGGCCCAGGCGAGCCCGGCTCCGAGCAGCACCACCACCGGAATGACGGCGAGGGCCTTGCGTTCGGACTCATTCATGGAGCATTCCTTCCCTAGGCGGCCCGGGTCCCGGTGCCGGCACTGACTACTAAGCCTACGAACTAGTATTGAGGAAAGTTCCGTATCCACCGGCCATGCCCCGCCCACCGTCGACCGCGCACCACGCCCCGAAGGAGCTCCCATGACCCGTCCGCTCAGGAAGTGGCTGCTGGCCTACGCCGTGACCGCCGTGATTTTCGCCGCCGTCGACGCCGTCTGGATCCTCACCGTGGCCACCCCGCAGTACCGCAGCCAGATCGGCCATCTGCTTCCGGCCAGCTTCAACGCCGCCGGCGCCGTCCTGTTCTACGTCGTCTTCGTCGCCGGGATCGTCCACTACGGCGTCCGCCCGACGGACAGCCGCGCCAGCCTCCGGAGCCGGGCCGGGTCCGGAGCGCTGTTCGGCTTCTTCACCTACGCCACCTGGGCGCTCACCGCCTTCGCCGTGCTCAAGGACTTCCCCGCCGTCGTCGCCGTCACGGACATCGCCTGGGGCGCCGCCGTGTGCGCCGCCGTCAGCCCGCTGGTGGCCCTGATCCTGCGGCTGCACCACCCCCGCGCCGGCGCCGTGACTCCCGGGGACTGAACGACCGTTGCTCCGGGCAATCAGGCTGGCTACAGTGGCCTGATCGCCGCCACCCCCGCTCCCCAGGGGGCCGATCCGCGGCCCTCCCACTGTGTCAGGAGAACCCCCATGGAACACCGCACGCTTGGTTCGCTTACCGTCTCCGCCCTGGGCCTCGGCTGCATGGGCATGAGCGAGTTCTACGGCAAGGGCGATGAGCAGGAATCCGTCGCCACCATCCACGCTTTCCTCGACGCCGGCGGCACCCTGCTGGACACCGCCGACATGTACGGGCCCTTCACCAACGAGAAGCTGGTGGGCGGCGCGATCAAGGGGCGCCGCGACGACGTGGTGCTGGCCACCAAGTTCGGCAACGAACGCCGCGAGGACGGCTCCTGGGTGGGCATCAACGGCAAGCCCGAGTACGTCCGGGCCGCGTGTGACGCGAGCCTGCAGCGCCTCGGCGTGGACCACATCGACCTGTACTACCAGCACCGGGTGGACAAGACCGTGCCGATCGAGGAGACCGTCGGCGCCATGGCCGAACTGGTCCAGGCCGGCAAGGTCAAGTACCTGGGGCTCTCGGAGGCCAGCGCGGACACCATCCGCCGGGCACACGCCGTGCACCCGATCACCGCGCTGCAGACCGAGTACTCGCTGTGGGAGCGGGAGCCGGAGACCAAGGTGTTCCCGGTCCTGGCCGAGCTGGGCATCGGCTTCGTCCCCTACAGCCCGCTGGGCCGCGGCTTCCTCACCGGGCAGCTGCGCAGTGAGGACGACTTCGCGCCCGACGACTTCCGCCGCCACTCCCCGCGCTTCCAGGGCGAGAACTTCACCCGCAACCTGGAGCTGGTGGACCGGGTGACCGAGCTGGCCACCGCCAAGGGTTGCACCCCGGCGCAGCTGGCGCTGGCGTGGTTGCTGGCCCAGGGCGAGCACATCGTCCCGATCCCCGGCACCAAGAAGCGCGACCGGCTGCAGGAGAATCTCGGAGCCGTCGACGTCGAACTCACCGCCGAGGACCTGGCCCGGCTGGAGGAGCTGGCACCGGCAGGGGTGGCCGCCGGCGGACGCTACCCGGACATGGGCAGCATCGACGCCTAGGCTCTCCCGGCCCCGCCTCCGGCTTAGCGGCCGGAGGCGGCGAGTTCGGCCAGCAGCTCGGTCTTGCGCTCCTCGCTGGCGAACGAGGACCGGATGGAGTTCGCCGCGAGCCGGACACAGTCGAACTCAGAGAGGCCGATCACGCTCCGGAGCTGGGTGAAGTTGTCGTCCACGTACCCGCCGAAGTACGCCGGATCGTCCGAGTTCACGCTGACGTTCAGGCCCGCGGCCAGCATGCCCGGCAGCGGGTGCTCGGCCAGGGTGTCCACCGCGCGAAGCCGGACGTTGGAGAGCGGGCACACGGTCAACGGCATCAGCTCCTGAACCAGGCGCTCCACCAGGTCCGGGTCCTCCATGCAGCGGATGCCGTGATCGATCCGCTCAACGTCCAGGACATCCAATGCCTCGACGATGTACGACGGCGGCCCCTCCTCGCCGGCGTGCGCGATCCGGTGCAGCCCGGCGTCCTTGGCCCGGGCGAAGAGCCGCTCGAACTTCGACGGCGGGTTGCCCACCTCCGCGGAGTCCAGGCCGATCCCGGCGATCGGGGCATCCATCGCCAGCAGCTTTTCCAGCACCTCCAGCGCGGACTCCTCGGAGAGGTCCCGCAGGAATGCGGCGATCAGCAGGGTGGAGATGCCGAACTCCTCCTGCGAGGTCGCCAGCACGGCGGCCACGCCGTTGACGCAGGTTTCCAGGGCGACGCCGCGGGAGAGGTGCGCCTGCGGGTCCAGCATGATCTCCGCGTGCCGGACCCCGGCGGTGGCGGCGCGGGACAGGTAGGCCCGGGTCATGTCCGCGAAGTCCTGCTCGGTCTGCAGCACGGCCATGTTGGCGTAGTAGAGGTCCAGGAACGACTGCAGGTCCGTGAACTCGTAGCGGGCCCGCAGCTCGTCCAGGTCCGCGTACGGCAGGGGGATGTTGTTCCGCTCCGCGAGCGCGAAGATCAACTCCGGCTGCAGCGTTCCCTCGATGTGCAGGTGCAGTTCTGCCACGGGCAGCGGGCCGTGGACCTCCTCCGGGACCTCCGCGAAGTCGGGGACCCCCTCGGGCCGGGCCTCTGCTGGGTTCTCCGCTGCCTGTCCCGTTGGCTCCTCCGCCTGCGGCGCCCCATCAACTGCCTGCGGCGCCCCAGCGCCGCCGTCGTAACTTTCCATTCGGTAAGGATATGCCCGCCGCGGGCCGGGCCGGATAGAGTCAATACAATGCAGAATGATCAGCAGGCTTCCGATTTCCCCGGCCTCGCGCCCGAGGCGCCCTCGGACGGGTTCGTCCGGGTCCGCGGCGCGCGTGAGAACAACCTGCGCAACGTCGACGTCGACGTCCCCCGCGACGCGATCGTCGCGTTCACGGGGGTGTCCGGCTCGGGCAAGTCCTCGCTGGCCTTCGGCACCATCTACGCCGAGGCCCAGCGCCGCTACTTCGAGTCGGTGGCGCCCTACGCCCGGCGGTTGATCCAGCAGGGCCACAATCCCAAGGTGGAGCTGATTACCGGGCTGCCGCCCGCCGTCGCGCTCCAGCAGCGCCGCGGCACGCCCAGCTCCCGCTCCACCGTGGGCACGGTGACCACCCTGTCCAACTCGGTGCGGATGCTCTTCTCCCGCGCCGGCACGTACCCGGCCGGTGCCGCCCCGCTGGATTCGGACGCGTTCTCGCCCAATACCGCCGCCGGCGCCTGCCCGGAATGCCACGGCCTGGGCATCGCCCACACCGTTTCGGAGTCCTCGCTGGTCCCGGACGCCGACCTGAGTATCCGCGACGGCGCGATCGCCGCGTGGCCGGGCGCCTGGCAGGGCAAGAACCTCCGCGACATCCTCAGCCACCTCGGCTACGACATCGACACCCCCTGGCGGAAGCTCCGCAAAAAGGACCGTGACTGGATCCTCTTCACCGAGGAACAACCCGTGGTGGAGGTGACGCCGCAGCGGGACCGCGTCGCCAAGCCGTACAAGGGCCGGTTCTGGAGCGCCCGCAGCTACGTGCTGCACACCCTGGCCGACTCGAAGAGTTCCACCATGCGCGAGAAGGTCCTGAAGTTCATGGAGACCGGTCCGTGCCCGCGCTGCGGCGGCAGCGGCCTGCGGCCCGAGGCCCTCGCCGTGACTTTCGCGGGCCGCACCATCGCCGAGCTGAACGCGGTCCCGATGAGTGAACTCGCCGACATCATCCGGCCCACCACCGAGCTGACCGGCGCCGGGACGGCGTCACGGAAACAGTCGTCCGGGGAAACCAACGAGGTGGCGGTCGCGATCACCCGCGACCTGTTGCAGCGTGTCACCGTGCTGCTGGACCTGGGCCTGGGCTACCTGGCGCTGGGCCGCTCCACCCCCACCCTCTCCCCCGGCGAGATGCAGCGGCTGCGGATCGCCACCCAGCTGCGGTCCGGGTTGTTCGGTGTGATCTACGTCCTGGACGAGCCCTCCGCCGGACTGCACCCGGCCGACGCGGAGCCGCTGCTGGCCGTGCTGGACCAGCTGAAATCCGCCGGTAACTCGGTGTTCGTGGTGGAGCACAACATGGACGTGGTGCGGCGGGCGGACTGGCTGGTGGACGTGGGTCCGCGGGCCGGCGAGGGTGGAGGCGAGGTGCTCTACAGCGGGCCTGTGGACGGCCTCGCCGGGGTGGACGCCTCGGTCACGCGGCCGTACCTGTTCCCCGACGCCGCTTCGCCGACCGACGACGGCGGTGCGGGTTCGCGCGGCGACGGCGGCGCACGCGACGGCGACGGCGGTGGCTCCAGGGAACCGAACGGGTGGTTGAAGCTCCGCGATATCAGCCGCCACAACCTGCAGCACCTCGACGCTGACTTCCCGCTGGGCGTCCTGACTGCCGTGACCGGCGTCTCCGGGTCCGGTAAATCCACGCTGGTCAGCCAGGTCCTGGCCGGGGTGACCGGCCGCTGGCTGCACGGGGACAACGGCGGTGCTGACGGCGACGGCACGTCCGGCGGCGCTGCCGGCACCACCGTCGGTTCCGCCGCCGACCCGGAGGACGCCGGGGACGCCGGGGACGCCGGGGAGCTCACCGAACCGCTGACCGTCGGGCCCGTGACCGGCCTGGAACTGATCGACCGTCTCGTCAAGGTGGACCAGAAGCCGATCGGCCGGACGCCGCGCTCCAACCTGGCCACCTATACCGGCCTGTTCGACGCGGTCCGGAAGGTCTTCGCCGGCACGGACGAGGCCAAGGCCCGCGGCTACGGCGCCGGCCGGTTCTCCTTCAACGTCGCCGGCGGCCGCTGCGAGACCTGTCAGGGCGAGGGCTTCGTCGCCGTCGAACTGCTCTTCCTGCCCGGCAGCTACGGCCCGTGCCCCGAATGCCACGGTTCCCGGTACAACCCGGAAACCCTGGAGGTCACCTACCGGGGCAAAAACATTGCGGAGGTTTTGGGCATGACGGTGGACGCCGCCGCCGAATTCCTTGCCCCCGTTCCGGCCGCGGCCCGCGCCCTGCAGACCCTCCGCGAGGTGGGCCTGGGCTACCTACGCTTGGGCCAACCCGCCACCGAACTCTCCGGCGGCGAGGCGCAGCGGATCAAGCTCGCCACCGAACTCCAGCGTGCTCAGCGCGGGCATTCGCTCTACCTGCTGGACGAGCCCACCACCGGGCTGCACCCTGCCGACGTCGAGCTGTTGATGGCGCAGCTGCACCGGTTGGTCGACGCCGGAAACACGGTGGTGGTGGTCGAGCACGAGATGGACGTGGTGGCCGCCGCCGACTGGGTGATCGACCTCGGCCCGGCCGGCGGGGACGCCGGCGGCAAGATCATCGCCGCGGGCGAACCGGCCGCCGTCGCCCGCTCCGCCAAGAGCCGCACCGCGCCCTACCTGAAGTCCGCCCTCGGAAGCCGCGCCCGGCGCTAAGGGAAGCGCCGGGGCAGGCGGCCGGGTTGAAACCTGCTGCGGTCTGTCCTAGCGTGGGCGGATGCCCGAAATCGGGCGATCGCATGCCCGGTGCTGCCACCACCAGAACTGCCCGACCGGCAGACACCGCAGATGACCTCTATTGTCAGGGGCGGGCAGTGGCGCGACAACGCCCGGGGACGGGCCGAGCGCAGGTGGCCCTCAGGAGCAGCTGAACCACATGAAGACCTCAACCCTCACCACTGCCGCGCGCCGCGGCGCCGCCCTGGCCGCCATCTCCGCCGCCGGCGTCGCACTTTCCGCCACCGCCGCCAGCGCCGCGACCCCCGCCGCCACGTCCACCTCCACCTGGGACGCCCTGGCCCAGTGCGAGAGCGGCGGCAACTGGAGCACCAACACCGGCAACGGCTTCTCCGGCGGCCTGCAGTTCACCCAGAGCACCTGGGCGGCCAACGGCGGCACCGGCTCCCCGGCCAACGCGACCCGCGAGCAGCAGATCGCCGTCGCCCAAAACGTCCAGGCCAGCCAAGGCTGGGGCGCGTGGCCGTCCTGCGCCGCGCAGCTTGGCCTCAGCGGAGGCGGCGGTGCCAGCGTCCCCGTCCAGTCCGCCCCTGTCCAGAGCACCCCCGTCAAGGCCGCACCCCAGGCCGCCCCGATCCAGGCACCCGTGCAGGCACCCGTTCCTGCCCGGCACGCGGCCCCGGTGGCCCTCAGCGGCGAGACCTACACGGTGCAGAGCGGCGACAGCCTCAGCACCATCGCCGAGCACCTGAACATCAAGGGCGGCTGGCAGGCCCTGGCCGACGCCAACACGGACACCATCAGCGACCCGAACCTGGTCCTCGCCGGGCAGGTCCTGCAGCTTCCGGCCTAGCTTTCAGGGCGAGACAAAACGACGACGCCGGCGCGGCCTTGGGGGGCCGCTCCGGCGTCGTCGTTTGTTGTCTTTGTCGCCGTTCAGGCGGTGCGGGGCAGTTCGCGGATGATGCGGACCTTCCACGCGGCGTCGTCGCTGGTGTCCAGCAGCGCCACCGTTCCGTGGGCCAGGTTCAGGGCCACGCGCTTGGCGGCGAGGAGCTCGAGGTAGAGCTGTTCGTTCATCCGGGCGGGGGTGTCGATGACGTACTTCACGGCGTCGCGGACCTTGCGGTAATTGTCGCTGCGCTCCCGGTGCAGGTGCAGTTCCAGCATCCGGCGCTGCTTCAGCCGCGGCTCGTGCCGGTTCAGCCAGGTCACCGCGGCGTGGACGGCCACCACCAGGGCCACGGACACCACGTAGATTTCCCAGCCGCTGGAGAGCAGGAACAGCGGAAGGTTGGCGATGGCGACCAGGGCGATCAGCATCCGGAACGCCAGGATTCTGCGCATCGTCAGAGCCACCGACGCCAGGGCCGCGCGGAAGCCGTGCTGTTCCTTGCGGGCCGCGGCCGGATCCAGGGTGAATTCCTCGAGCACCAGGATGCCGTTGGCTTCCGGGCTGAGCATTTGTCCGTATTTGGGCGCAAAAGGCGCCGTCGTTTCAGGGGTCATGGCGGATCTTCCGTGAAGCGGGGTGGTTCCGATCCATGATAGAACTCCCGGCTGGGAGCTGTCTGTAGGCGCCCGGCATGTGAACACGCTCACCCCGGGCGGCCCGCAATTGGTGATGCGGGCCCGCGGCCTCAAACTGGAGAGATGCAAACTTTCCTGCCCTACTCCGATTTCCGGCAAAGCGCCGCGGCCCTGGACCGTGCCCGGCTGGGCAAGCAGCGCGTCGAGGCCCTCCAGGTGCTCCGCGCCCTGGTCATCCCCCAGTACGGCTGGCAGACCCACCCGGCCGTCCGGATGTGGATGGGCCACGTCCCCGCGCTGACTATGTACGGTCTGGCGATGGTGGATGAATGGGTGGCCCGCGGCGGGGAAGACACCACCCGCGGCCGGATCCTGGAGTTCGCGCCGCAGGCCGGCCACCCGGACTACGCGGACCGGATCCAGATGCCATACTGGCTGGGCGACCCCGGGTTCCACCTCGCCCACCGCTCCCGCCTGCTGGCCAAGGAGCCCTCGTTCTACGCCGACGTGTTCCCCGGCACGGACCCGGACCTGGAGTACCTCTGGCCGGAGCCCAAGCTCGAGCTGCTGCCGGAGGACCCCGAGGGCGAGAAGATGTGGATCCTGCGGCTGCCCGTCGAGGGCACCGATCCCTCGGACCTGTTGACGGTGAGCCTGCCGCCCGGGCGCGGCAAGGGCGCGGCCCCGGACGACGGCGAGTACCAGTTCGTCTACGCCGAGCCCACCTCCCGCCGGCCGGAGAAGAACGCCAAGAAGCGGCCCGCGAAGGCGCAGCCGAAGAAGCCCACCCGCAAGCGTCTGGCCCAGGAGGAGGCGTTCACCACGCTCCCGGGCAAGTCCGTGGTGGCTGTCCCGTTCGACGCCGGCCGCACCTTCGCCGTCGGCAAGGTCGTGGGCCGTCCGATCGAGGTGGAGGGCCGGTTCGCCCGCGACTTCGAGGTGGACGAGGTCATCGCACGCGAGGAGTTCGACTACCCGGCCCTGCTCCAGGATCCCCGGCTCTTCTTCCCGATCCCCGCGCGCTAGGCGGGCGGGGCGGCTCGCGCGGGCCGAACCCGCGAGCCAGTCCGTTGATGTGACTGGTGGGACCAGCCCCTGTGACGTATGGTGTCAGCCACCGTCCCATCGCTTCGGCGACGGGCATCACGCCAGACGCTGCTTGGGGGAAGTCATGGCTGCAGGAGAAGGAGCCGCGGAGAAGTCGCGGCTCGCAGCTGAACGGGTTGCACGTTTGCGACGGGAGCTGGAGCACGCCGAGCGGAACGCCCACGCCTGGTCCCTGGGTGCGGCGGGCGAAGCAATTCTCGCTGAGAAACTCAGAGAGATTGCGCCGCTTGGCTGGCAGGTCATCCACGATGTCCACTGGCCGGGGCGGCCCCAGGCTAATCTTGACCACGTCCTGATCGGTCCGGGCGGCATTGTGGTGGTGGACGCCAAGAACTGGAACGGGGAGGTCACTCTCTCCGGCGGAACTCTCCGGCAAAACGGATACGCCCGACACCACAGCGTCGCCGGGGTCGGTCAGCAGGCGGCCGCCGTGGCGGCGGTCCTGGAACCGGGGCATCGGCGGTTGGTACAGGGATGGATCTGCCTGGTAGGCCAGCCGGAGCTCAGCGGTACGGCGAGCGGTGGAACACGCATCGAGGGTCTCAACACCATCGCGCGGGCGGTCGCCGAGCTGCCGACGGTCCTTGATGCGGCCCTGATTCCAACAATCCATGCCTATCTGCAGTCTCTCCTGGGTGGCGCCACCAGCCCGCAGCTGCTTTCCACGGCGCAGTTCACAGCGTCCAGCACCACAGCATCGCGGCCGCCCGGTGCCGCCACCGTGCAACCCAAAAGCCGGGGCTCCCGGCGACCCCAATCTGCGCGGCCGAAGGCGCCAGCACGGAGTCGACGCCGCGGTGGCCAACAGAAGGTGAGCTGCATCGGGGCGCTCTTCAGGTTGGCCGTCCTCATGATTCTGCTGTCCTTCATCTTCAGCTTTCTCTCCGGCCTCAGGCCTACAGCGCCGGCTGGCCCGCCAGCTCCACAGCCGACACCTACCGTGGTCCAGCCCGTTCCGAAGCGCTAACCTCGTCCACTCGCCGAGTCCCCGCAGCGGCGCGTTCCCAACCGGCCCGATCCGACCCGGCACAGAGCCCCTCCGATTTGCTGGCAGACTTGCCGGTATGACTGTTCTGCTTGCCGGATGCGGCGACCTGGGGACTGAGGCCGGGCTGCGGTTTGCCGCCGCCGGACACCGCGTGGCGGGCTGGCGACGCTCGCCGGAGAAGCTGCCTGCCGGGATCGAAGGCTTTGCGGCGGACCTGACCCGTGGTGAGCTGCCGCCCGTCCCGGCGGACACCACCGCCGTCGTCGTGGCCGTCGCCGCCGACTCGCCCACCGAGGAGGCCTACCGCGCCGCCTACGTGGACGGCCTGTCCCGGGTGCTCGACGCCGTCCTCGCCTCCGGGGCTCCCGTGCGGCGGGTGTTGTTCGTCTCCTCCACGGCGGTCTACGGCGATGCCGACGGCGGCTGGGTGGACGAGGCCTCCGCACCGAACCCCGGCGGCTTCTCCGGGCGCATCATCCTCGAGGCCGAACGGCTGCTGGCCGACCGGCTCGAGGGCACCGGCATCGCCCCGGTGGTGCTGCGCCTCGGCGGGATCTACGGCCCGGGCCGGACCCGGCTGATCGACATGGTCCGCGGCGGCAAGGCCACACTGCCGGCAGGTTCCAAGCTCACCAACCGCATCCACCGCGACGACGCCGCCGCCGCGATCGTGCGCCTCTGCACGATGGAGGCCGAACCAGCTCCGCTCTACCTGGGCGTCGACAACGAACCGGCCGAGATGGCGGACGTCCTGACCTTCCTCGCCGCGGAGCTGGGCCTGCCCGCCCCGCAGCCGGCGGACCCCGACGGCGGCGGCCGCACCGGCAGTGACCGCCCCACCTCGGGCCGTTCCTCCGGGGAACCGTCCCGCGGCGGCAACAAGAAGGTCAGCAACGCCCTGCTGCGCGGCACCGGCCTGGAGTTCACCTACCCGAGCTACCGTGAGGGCTACCGCGCCGTGCTGGCCGGCGTCGGCGTCCGCCACCCCTAACTCGGACCGCAGCAGAACCACGCCACCCACCCGTCCCAAGGAGCAGCATGGACTTCAGGAGCATCATCGAGGCCGTCGGCGGCTTCATGGACTTCGCCGGGGTGGCGGTGATGGTGGTGGGCGCCCTGGTGTCGCTGCCGATGGCGCTGCGGGGCGTCCAGCCCCGCGGTCTGCCCGCGGATTCGGAGCCGCTCTCGAAATACCGGTCCTACCGGCAGCTGCTGGGCCGCTCGATCCTGCTGGGCCTGGAACTGTTGGTCGCGGCGGACATCATCCGCACCGTGGCCATCACCCCCACCTTTGAGAGCGTCGCCGTCCTCGCCATCATCGTGCTGATCCGGACGTTCCTGAGCTTCTCGCTGGAACTGGAAATCACCGGCCGCTGGCCCTGGCAGAAGCCCTCCTCCGGCAGCCGGGCCGAGACCGGCGCTGCCTGACCGTTCCTCCCTGAGCAAAACCCCTTCTCCGGCCAGCCGCACCCGGTTAGGCTCGCGAAATGACGGAAACCACAGCCTCCAAAGCCACCGAACTCCTCCGCCTGCACCAGGCACCCGAGATCCTCCAGGTCGTCAACGTCTGGGACGCCATCAGCGCCAAGGTCATCGGCGACGTGCCCGGCACCCGGGCCCTCGCCACGGCCAGCCACTCCATCGCCGCCTCGCTCGGCTACGAGGACGGCGAGAACATCCCGCTCGATGAGATGATCGCCGCCATCGGCCGGATCACGGCCGCCACGGACCTGCCGGTCAGCGCCGACCTCGAATCGGGCTACGGCACCCCCGGCGAAGCCGTGCGGAAGGCGATCGGCGTCGGCGTCGTCGGCGCGAACATCGAGGACCAGATGCGTCCCCTCGCGGACGCGGTCGCCCAGATGCGCTCGGTGACGGAGGCCGCCGCGGACGAAGGCATCGACTTCGTTCTCAACGCCCGCACGGACGCGTTCCTCAAGGGCAAGGACCGGGACCAGCGCGAGGTCCTGACCGACGCGATCGAACGCGGCCGCGCCTTCCTGGACGTCGGCGCCACCACCGTGTTCGTGCCGGGGCTGCTGGACGAGGGGACCGTCGCCGCGCTGGTGGACGGGATCGGCTGGAACAAGGTCTCCGTCATCAACGTCCCCGGCTCCCTGGCCCCGGCCCGGCTGCAGGAACTCGGCGTCGCCCGGATCTCCTACGGCCCGTGGACCCAGCGGGTGGCGCTGACCGCCCTGGCCGACACCGCCGCCCAGCTCCTCGCCGGCGGCGCCCTGCCCGACGGCACCCGGCCGCTGAACTGATGGATCCCTGGCCCGCGGCGCCGGAGCTGCCCCGCCCGGTCATTATGGACCAGCGCTGGAGCCACGCCGTGTTCCTGCACTGGCGCATCCCCCGGCCCGCCGCCGCGCGCTTCATGCCCGCGGGGGTGGAGCCGGACGAGTTCGACGGGTCCGCCTGGGTGGGCCTGATCGGCTTCCGGATGCAGGGCGCTGGCATCGGCACCGGCCCGGCCATCCCGTATTTCGGCAGCTTCACCGAGATCAACGTCCGGCTCTATTCGCGGGAACCGGACGGCACCCGGGGCGTGGTGTTCCTGTCCCTGGACGCTTCCCGGCTGGCGGTGGTCCTCGCGGCGCGGGCCGCGGGCATCCCCTACGTCTGGTCCCGGGACGGCTACCGCCCGCAGACCCCGGAGGACCCCGCCACCGGGTACACGGTGCGGCGGTTCCGGGGCGGCGCGGCCAGCGACTTCGCCGTGGTTCCGGACTACGACGGCGCCGCCGGAGACCCGCTGTCCGTGCACCTGACGGCGCGGTTCGGGCTGCACTCCCGGTTCCACGGCCAGACCCTCTACATCCCCAACACGCACACCCCCTGGCCGCTGTACCCGGCGCGGATCGCGCGGCTGGAGGACGGGCTGGTGGCCGCGGCCGGGATCGCGGTGGACGGGCCGCCGGAGTCGGTGCTGTACTCCCCCGGGGTCCGGACCCAGTTCGGCCGGCCCCGGGCACTGACGGGTTCCGGCCGGGCGAGCTCCGGCCGCGGCTGAGGCGCTCCCCGATCCGTCCTGACGGGCTTCAAGGGTCTTTCTTCCCTGTCCGTCGCGCCCGGGGAGGCGTGTAGTGGATGGGGTCCGGTCTCCACCCCGGGAGCCAAGGCAGGCACATCATGGAGCACATCTCCCCACCTCTTAGACGCCGCATGGTCGCCCTGACGGGAGCAGCCGTCCTGTGCGGATCATTATTCGCGGCCGCGGATCCCGCCCGGGCCGACGACGGCGGTCCGGTCAGCATCGAGGCGGCGGCCCTCCGCAGCCACGGCGCGGACGTGAGGGTCAGGCTCAGCTACCGGTGCGACGAGGGCCGGAGCGCCGGCGTCGGGATCGTCCTCAGCCAGGCAACACCGTCCGGGCCGGATGTCGTCGGCGGCGCCGGTACGGGCCAGCGCCCCTGTACCGGTGAGACAGAGACCGTCACGCTCACGTTGCCGGCCGCAGGCGGCCGCTTCGCTTCCGGAGAGGCCTCGGCGGCCGTGTCGCTCTTCACCAACGCGCCCGGGACACCGGACACTATCGAGCAGTTCACGACGACGGTCTGCCTGGAGCACGGCGGCCCCGGTAGCCAGACCGGTCCTTGACCGTCCTGCCGCCGCGTCCGGGTTACCGTCCCGCGGCGTACCCTTGCGCGCCCCGCGGGTTCGCGGCCGCCTGCAGCACGCCGGTTTCCGGGTCCCGCGCGACAGCAGAGATCCGGCCCAGGCTCCAGCCCGGCGCCGTCGTCACCGCGTGTCCGCGGCGCTTCAGCCCGGCGATGACCTCGTCGCCCAGCCGTTCCTCGACCACCGCGCCGCCGGGTTCCCAGGTGCGGGGCCAGAAGGAGCCCGGCATCGACGTCGTGTGGAAGGTGGGCGCGTCGATGGCCTGCTGCGGCGTGTACCCGCCCACGATGGTGCGCAGCAGGTACGGCAGCTGCCACTGGTCCTGCTGGTCGCCGCCGGGTGAGCCGAGGGCGGTGACGGCCTGCCCGTCGCGGAGCACCAGGGTGGGCGTCAGCGTGGTGCGGGGCCGCTTCCCCGGCGTCAGGGTGGAGGGGGTGTCCTCCTCGAGCCAGGTCATCTGCAGCCGGGTGCCCAGGCAGAATCCCAGCTCCGGGATGGCCGGGGAGGACTGCAGCCAGCCGCCGGAGGGGGTGGCGGAGATCATGTTGCCCCAGCGGTCGACGACGTCCACGTGGCAGGTGTCGCCGCGGGTCTCGCCGGTGCGGGCCACCGTCGGTTCCCCGGCGCCGAGCCCCGCCGGGCCCGGCCCGGCGCCGTCGTGGACCAACGCGGGCGGCGTGTACTCGGTCCGCAGCGGCGGCAGGTAGGGTTCCCGGCCGGGCACCGTCCCGGGGCGGAACTCGTGGGAAGCCCGCTCGGTGATCAGCGCCCGCCGCTCGGCGCAGTATTCGGGCGAGAGCAGGTAGTCCAGCGGCACCTCGGTGTCGCCGTAGTAGGCCTCCCGGTCCGCCAGCGCCAGTTTCTGCGCCTCCAGGATGGTGTGGGCGCCGAGCTCGGTGGACGGGTCCAGGTACCGGTCCTCGAAGCCCTCCAGGATTGCGAGCGTCTGGAGCAGCGCCGGCCCCTGTCCCCAGGGACCGGTCTTGGCGATGGTGTAGCCGCGGAACTCTACCGTGGCGGCGGGCTCGTACCCGGCGCGGAATCCGGACAGGTCCCCGGCCGCCAGCACGCCGGCGTGGTCCGTTCCGGAGGAGTGCCGGTGCGGGAGCTGGACGGAGGCGACCATGGCGCTGGCCACGAACCCCTCGCTCCACTCGCGCCGGGCCGCGTCGATCCGGTCCTCGCGGGAGCCGCCGTCGGCCTGCCCGGCCGTGACCAGGCGCTCCAGGGTGCGGGCGTAGGCCGGGTTGCGGAACAGCTCCCCCTCGGCGGGGATGGTGCCGCCGGGCATCCAGAGCTCGGCGGAGCTGGGCCAGTGCTCGCGGAACAGCTCGGCCACGGTCGCGATCGTGGCGCCCACCCGGCTCAGCAGGGGGTGTCCGTCGCGCGCGTAGCCGATCGCGAACTCCAGCACCGCGTCCAGTTCCCACGTGCCGTGGTCGCGCAGCAGGAGGAGCCAGGCGTCGACGGCGGCGGGCACGGCCGCGGCGAGGGCCCCGGACCCGGGAACCAGGTCCAGGCCCTCGCTGCGGTAATGCTCCACGGTGGCGGCGGCCGGCGCCGGGCCCTGACCCATGAGCACCACCGGGGTGTCCGGGTCCGCGGCGGTGACCAAGACGCCGGTCATGTCCCCGCCGGGACCGTTGAGGTGCGGCTCGACGACGTGCAGGACGAAGGCGGCCGCGACGGCGCCGTCGAACGCGTTGCCGCCGCGTTCCAGCACCGCCTGCGCGGCCGCCGTCGCCAGCCAGTGCGTCGAGGCACTCATGCCGAAGGTGCCCTGCAGGGTGGGCCGGGTGGTGAACAGATCCGGAGCGGTAAACGTCATGCTCAGCCGAACAGCGCCGTCACTTTGGTCAGCGTCTCGTAGACGCCGTAAGCCAGCGGCAGGCCCACCAAGGCCCACGCGATGGTCAGCCGGGCGGGGGACGCGTTGACGGGGCTGTCGGCTCCGTGCGGGTGCTGGGTGCTCATCTCAGGCCTCCATGGCGGGTTCGGTGGAGCGGTTGCTCTCGGGACGGGGTTCGTGGAAGCGGGCGGCGACGGGCTTGACCATCAGGTTGGCCACGAAGCCCACCACCAGCAGGGCCACCATGGTCAGCAGCGCCGGCTGGTAGGACGCGGCGTTGAGCTTGCCCGGGGTGCCCTGGGCGTCGAGGAACGCGTTGACGATCAGCGGCCCGGCGACGCCGGCGGCGGACCAGGCGGTCAGCAGCCGGCCATGGATCGCGCCCACTTGGAAGGTGCCGAAGAGGTCCCGCAGGTAGGCCGGGGCGGTCGCGAAGCCGCCGCCGTAGAAGGAAATGATCAGGAACGCCAGCGCTACGTAGAGGATGGTGGTGGAGGACCCGGCCAGGGCCAGCAGCACGTACAGCACGGCGCCGACGCCCAGGTACACCATGTAGATGCGCTTGCGGCCGGTGACGTCGGAGGTGGCGGACCAGGCGAAGCGGCCGGCCATGTTGCCGATGGACAGCAGCCCCACGAAACCGGCGGCGACGGCCGCGCTGACCAGTGAGGTGCCGCCGGGCTGGCGGAAGAAGTCCTGGATCATCGGGGCGGCCTGCTCCAGGATGCCAATGCCGGCGGTGACGTTGCAGAACAGCGCCACCCAGACCAGCCAGAACTGCGGCGTCTTCACCGCGTTCTTGGCCGAGACGTTGTCCGTGGTGACCAGCTTCGCGGCCTTGACCTTGGACGGGTCGAAGCCGACGGGCTTCCAGCCGTCGGCGGGGACCTTGATGGTGAACGCGCCGAAGAGCATGTAGGCGAGGTAGACGACGGCGAGGGTCAGGAAGAGCTTGCCGACGGCGTCGCCGCTGGCCACCCAGCCCTGGGCGCTGGAGTTGGGGTCGTAGGCCTTCAGCAGGGCGGTGGAGACGGGGCTGGCGATCAGCGCGCCGCCGCCGAAGCCCATGATGGCCATGCCGGTGGCCAGGCCCGGCCGGTCCGGGAACCACTTGATCAGGGTGGACACCGGCGAGATGTAGCCGATGCCCAGGCCAATGCCACCCACCACGCCGTAGCCCAGGTAGACCAGCCACAGCTGGCGGGTGAAGATGCCGAGGGAGCCGATCAGGAAGCCGCTGGCCCAGAACATGGCCGAGGTGAACATGGCCTTGCGCGGGCCGTTCTTGTCCACCCAGGTGCCCATGATGGCGGCGGAGAGGCCCAGCATCACGATGGCGATGGAGAAGATGATACCGATCTCAGTCAGGCTGGCGCCAAAGTGTTTGACCAGGGCGGTCTTGTACACGCTGGTGGCGTAGGCCTGGCCGATGCACAGGTGCACGGCGAGCGCGGCGGGCGGAACCAGCCAGCGGTTGAACCCCGGAGGGGCGATTGTGCGGTCACGGTCCAGCCAGCCCATTGGTGCTCCCCTTGCTCAGTCGGGGACGACGCCGTCCCCGCAGTTTGATCTGCGCCTCCCCGGGGCACAGAGGCGAAAGGCCTCACTTGGGCCGTTGCCTCCGGCAATCATGGTGCAGATCACACGTCGGCGTCGAGGTTCCGAAGTCACGACGGGCGGTTTCACGATGAGCGGTAGCATTTTCGCGACGAACGGTAGGCGCTACTTCCCGAGTCCCGCCCGCCGCAGGGCTTCGGCCATCGCGGTGTTCCCCGGCGCCGGGGCGGCAGGTCCCTTGGGAGCCGACGTCGGGCGTGGCCCGTGCTGGCCCCGGCGGTCGCCGTCGGCCGCGCCCCGCCGGTCGCCGCCGCCCTGGCGCGGTGCACCGCCGTGCCGGCCCCCGCGCTCGCTCCCGCCGCCCTGGCGCGCGGCACCGTCGCCGGGTTCGTCGTCGAGCCGCAGGGTCAGGGAGATCCGCTTGCGGTCGGGGTCGGCCTCAAGCACCTTGACCCGGACCACCTGGCCGGACTTGACCACCTCGTGCGGGTCGGAGACGAACCGGTTGGCCAGCGCGGAGACGTGGACCAGCCCGTCCTGGTGCACCCCGACGTCGACGAACGCGCCGAACGCCGCCGCGTTGGTGACGGTCCCCTCCAGCAC
Organism: Arthrobacter sp. NPDC080082; assembly: GCF_040686595.1. Taxonomy (NCBI): domain Bacteria; kingdom Bacillati; phylum Actinomycetota; class Actinomycetes; order Micrococcales; family Micrococcaceae; genus Arthrobacter; species Arthrobacter sp. NPDC080082. The sequence continues at coordinate 57,175 of NZ_JBFBKQ010000007.1, forward strand.
CATGCCCGGCACCAGGTCCGAGATCTTCTCCACGCCCTCGCGGAAGCTCGCCGCGGCAAACTCGGGCCGCGGGTCACGGCCCGGCTTTTCCAGTTCGGCGATGATGTCCCGCACCGTGGGCAGGCCGAAGCTGCCGTCCACGAAGTCCTGCGGGTTCAACGCCGAGACGCTGCCTGCACCGGCGGCGGCCTTGATCCGGCGCGCCAGCGGGTAGGACTCCGGATGGACGCTGGAGGCATCCAGCGGCTCCGCTCCCCCGCTGATCCGGAGGAAGCCGGCGCACTGTTCGAAGGCCTTGGCACCCAGCCGCGGTACCTTCTTCAGCTCGCTGCGCTTAGCGAAGGGCCCGTGCTCGTTCCGGTACGCCACGATGTTCTCGCTCAGCAGCGGCCCGACGCCGGCCACCCGGCTGAGCAGCGCCGGGGAGGCGGTGTTGACGTCCACGCCGACGGCGTTCACGCAGTCTTCGACGACGGCGTCCAGGCTGCGGTCCAGCTTCGACGCCGTCACGTCGTGCTGGTACTGGCCGACGCCGATCGACTTGGGTTCGATCTTCACCAGCTCCGCGAGCGGGTCCTGCAGCCGCCGGGCGATCGAGACGGCGCCGCGCAGGGAAACGTCCATTCCGGGCAACTCCGCTGCGGCGAGCGCCGAGGCGGAGTAGACGGACGCACCGGCTTCGGAGACGACGAGCTTCTGCGGGGAGGCGCCTCCGGCACCGAGCTGCTTGATCAATTCGGCCGCGAGCTTGTCCGTCTCCCGGGAGGCGGTGCCGTTGCCGATCGCGACCAGCTCTACCTCGTGTTTGCGGGCCAGGGCGGTGAGGGTGCGGAGCGCCTCGTCCCATTTCCGGGCCGGTGCGTGCGGGTAGACCGTGTCAGTGGCGACGACCTTGCCGGTGCCGTCCACGACGGCGACCTTCACACCGGTCCGCAGTCCCGGGTCCAGGCCCAGGGTGGCCTTGTTCCCGGCCGGGGCGGCGAGCAGCACGTCGCGGAGGTTCGCGGCGAAGACCCGCACGGCCTCGTCCTCCGCGGCGGCGAACATCCGGCTGCGCAGGTCACCGCTCAGCCGGGTCAGGACCCGGGAGCGCCACGCCTGCTGCGCGGTCTGCAGCAGCCAGGCGTCGGCGGGCCGGCCGCGGTCGGCGACGCCAAGGAACCTGGCCACGGCGGCCTCGTAGCGGGCGCGGGCGGCGGCCAGGGCGGCGTCGTCGTCCGGGGCCGCCTCGCTCAGGTCCAGCTCCAGCACGCCGTCCTTCTCGCCCCGCAGCAGCGCGAGGACCCGGTGGGAGGGCATGCCGGCCGGAGCCTGGGCGAACTCGAAGTAGTCCTTGAACTTCTGGCCCTCCGCCTCCTTGCCCTTCTTCACGCGGGAGACCATCCGGCCCTGGGTCCAGAGCCGCTCCCGCAGCGTCTCGGCCAGATCGGCGTCCTGGGCGACGCGTTCGACCAGGATGGACCGGGCGCCGGCGAGTGCGGCGGCGGCGTCCCCAACGGCGTGCTCGGGGTTGAGGTAGCGGGCCGCCTCCCGCTCCGGGTCGCGGTCCGGGTGCCGGAGCAGCGTGTCCGCGAGCGGCTCCAGACCGGCCTCGCGGGCGGCCTGGGCCTTGGTGCGGCGCTTGGATTTGAAGGGCAGGTAGATGTCTTCGAGCCGGGACTTGGTCTCGGCCCCGACGACGGCTGCCTCCAGTTCCGGGGTGAGGGCGCCCTGGGCGGCGATCGCTTCGAGGATGGTCCGGCGGCGGTCCTCGAGTTCGCGCAGGTAGCGGAGGCGCTCCTCCAGGGTGCGCAGCTGCGTATCATCCAGGGTTCCCGTGGCTTCCTTGCGGTACCGGGCGATGAACGGCACCGTGGAGCCGCCGTCGAGCAGGGCCACCGCCGCCGCCACCTGCCAGGCTTTGACGCCCAGCTCCTCGGCAATCAGGGTCTCGATGGCGGTGACTGGACGGTGCTGGGAGCTGGAGTTCACCCAGCCATTTTGCCCTATCCGGGCTCCCGCACGTCCTGGACCACCTCGTTATGGCGGAGGAACCAGGGCTTGAACGGCGGGTCGAACCGGGCGAACCGCGGCGGTCCCACGGTGGTGAGGCCGGCGAGGGCCAGCGCCGCGTGCAGGCCCTCGAGGCGGCGCCGGAACGCGTCCTCGGTGCCCGCGCCGGAGAACCGCACCGCCGCGGCCAGGGACCCGGGCACGGAACGGATGTGCACCTCGGGGCTGGTGGGCACCGGCGCCGTCTCCGCCGTCATACCGGCCGGGAGCACGAACGCCACGGCGAAGTCCGCCGGGCCGTCGCTGCCCGGCAGGGGACCCTGCTGCAGCACGGGTGCGGTCATGGCGATTTTCTGCCCGGATCCGGAAGCCTGCAGTACCGGGGCGGTCATGGCCACCTTCTGCCCGGCGGTGTTGGCGCCGCTGATGTAATTGAAGAGGTAGCGGAAGGCCGCGTTTCCGGCCCGGTCGAACCGGGCGTTGACCTGGACCTCGGCGACAACGTGGGCTGGGTAGCGGCGGAGTTCGAAGTGCGGATAGCTCCGCACCAGGTCAAAGGGCTGCTGTTCGGTCATGGTCATCCGACCCTACGCCGGTCCTCGCGGCGCGGCCAGACCTGGCGGCGTGCCAGGGGCCCGGAGGCCTTGTTGTCGGTGGGCTTTGGTAGCTTGGCAAAAGAGGCACGGCGGACAGAGACGAGGTGGGGACACAGTGTTTTTCCTTGAACCGGGAGTACCCGGCGCGGCCCCGGACCTGGTCTACTCTGCGAGCGACCTGGTGGTGGCCGCAGAGTGCGAGTATCAGTTGCTGCGCAAGCTGGACGAGAAGCTCGGCCGGGCGGCGAAGGCCGACTTCGGCGCCGACGAGATGCTCCGGCACGCGGCTGCGCTGGGCGACGTGCACGAACACACGGTGCTGGATACCTTCGTCGCGGAGTTCGGCCCCTGGGATGCTGCCCGCGGGGCCGGGGTGTACGACGTCGTTGCCGCCGAGGGCATGGAGCGCGCCACCCTGGTGGCCAAGCACGAGGAGTCGATCGCAGCGCTGCGGGCCGGCGCCGACGTCGTCTTCCAGGCCGCCTTCTTCGACGGGCAGTTCCACGGCCGCTCCGACTTCCTGGTCCGTCAGGACGACGGCGCCTACGCGGTGTTCGACACCAAGCTGGCCCGCCACGCCAAGGTGACCGCCCTGCTGCAGCTGGCCGCATACGGCGACCAGCTGCTCAAGGCCGGGATCGACGTCGCCCCGAACGTCACCCTGGTCCTCGGTTCCACCGTGCCGTTGCCCGGCGGCGGCTTCGACTACGTCCGCAGCCACCACAAGCTGGCGGAGATCCTGCCGGTCTTCCGGGAACGGCGCGAACGGTTCCTTACCCTGACCGGGGCGCACGCGGCCCGGCCCGGGACCGTCGCCTGGGGCGCGGAGGGGATCAGCGCCTGCGGACGCTGCGACTACTGCCGGGAGCAGGTGGCCGCCACGGACGACCTGCTGCTCGTGGCGCGGATGAACGCGGTGCAGCGGAAAAACCTGCACGCACTGGGTATTTCCACGGTGGCGCAGCTCGCGGAGGCCAACCTGACCGGCGCCTCCTCCACGCTGCTGCGGCTGCAGGAACAGGCCCGGATCCAGAGCGGGCGCGGCCCGGTAGACGGGGAAGTCACTTACCGCAAGGACGGCGAGGAGCACACGCTGCGCTACGCCGTGCTGGGTCAGAACACGCTGGCGGAACTGCCGCCGCCCAGCCCCGGGGACATCTTCTTCGACTTTGAGGGCGACCCGCTCTGGCAGGACGCGGCCACCGGGATATGGGGGCTGGAATACCTCTTCGGCGTCATCGAGGCGCCCGTCTCGCCCGGCGTACCGGGGGTCTTCCGTCCGTTCTGGGCACACAGCCGGGAGGCGGAGAAGCAGGCGTTCCTGGACTTCCTGGACTACGTCGAGAAGCGCCGCAGCGAGTTTCCCGACATGCACGTCTACCACTACGCGCCGTACGAGAAAACGGCGCTGCGGAAGCTCTCGGTGCAGCACGTCGCCGGCGAGGACACCGTGGACCAGTGGCTGCGCGACGGGCTGCTGGTGGACCTGTACCAGACGGTCCGCAACAGCATCCGGATCTCGGAGAACTCCTACAGCATCAAGCGGCTCGAGCCGCTGTACATGGGCAGCAACCTCCGCACCGGGGACGTCAAGGACGCGGGCGCCTCCGTGGTGGCCTACGCCCACTACTGCGAGGCGCGCGACGCCGGCCGGGACGAGGAGGCGGCGGCGATCCTGGCCGGAATCTCGGACTACAACGAGTACGACTGCCTCTCGACCCTGGAGCTGCGGGACTGGCTGCTGCGGCGGGCGGCCGAACGCGGCATCTCCCCCGCGGCGGACGGTACGGACGGTCCGGCGACGGCTGCCGACAGCTCGGCTGCGGGGTCCGGCTCCGCCGGAGCGGTAGCTGCCGACGCCGGCGGAGATGAGGCGGGTGCCGCGGAGCCGGTGGGACCGGCCGAGGCCACACTCCTTCGTTTCGCCGCACCCGACTCGGGGCTGGCCGAGGACGACCGCAAGGCCGTCGCCATGCTGGCCGCCGCCGTCAGTTACCACCGGAGGGAACGGAAATCGTTCTGGTGGGCTCATTTCGACCGGTGCGAACTGGGACCGGACACCCATGGTGAAGACCGGAACGTCTTCCTGGTCGAAACCGCGGAGATCCTGGACGACTGGCATCGGGAAGGCCGGAAACTGCCGGAGCGCCGGGTGAAGTTGACCGGCACCATCAGCCCGGGATCGGACCTGCGCGAGGGCAGCAAGTGGTTCCGGATGTACGGCCACCCGCTGCCCGCCGGACTTGAAAGCACCGGCAAGAGCGGGACCGGCCGCAACGGCTGGTTTGGCACCGAAGTCCTGGAACTGGGCGACGAGGACGGCAAGGACACGGTCATCATCCGGGACCGGCTGCACCGAAACATCGAGCCTTACGCTGACCTGCCGATCGCGCTCACCGAGGACCAGCCGATCGCCACCAAGAGCCTGGAGCAGGCGCTGGAAACGTTGGCCGCCGACGTCGCCGCGGGGCTGGAGTCGGGAACCCTACCGCGGCACCCGGCCCTCGATCTCGTCCGCAGGCTGCCGCCCCGGCTGGCTGGAGGCTCACCGTTGCCGCAGCCCGGGGAGGGGCCGGACCGGTTTATCGACGCCATCACCGGCGCCGTGCTGAGCCTGGACCGCTCCTACCTAGCCGTGCAGGGCCCGCCCGGGACGGGAAAGACCTACGTGGGTGCCCGCGTCATCGCCCGGCTGGTCGAGCGCGGCTGGAAAATCGGCGTCGTCGGACAATCCCACTCCGTCGTGGAACACCTCCTCGGCACCGCCGTCGCCGCTGGCGTCAGCCCCGCCCTCGTGGCCAAGGACGTGAAGCACTCCGAGCCGCTCCCCTGGGAGGCCCGGAGCGCCAACGACGTGTCCGCGCTACTCGCCGCGCGGGGTGGGGCACTGATCGGCGGCACCGCCTGGACCCTCACCGGCTCCACCGTCCCGGCCGGAGCCCTGGACCTGCTGGTGATCGACGAGGCCGGGCAGTTCTCGCTGGCCAACACCCTGGCGGTGGCGCAGGCCAGCAGCAGACTCTTGCTGCTCGGCGACCCGCAGCAGCTGCCGCAGGTCAGCCAGGGCCAGCACCCGGAGCCCGTGGACGAATCGGCGCTCGGCTGGATCTCCGCGGGGCACGCGACACTCCCGCCGGAGCTCGGCTACTTCCTGGCCGACTCTTGGCGGATGAACTCGGCGCTCTGCCGGGCCGTCTCGGAGCTCGCCTACGACGGCCGGCTGCGGTCGGCTCCGGCAGCCGACCAGCGCCACCTCGACGGGGTCCCGGCCGGAATCGAGACGGTCATGGTCCCGCACGCCGGCAACACCACTTCGTCCCCGGAGGAAGCGGCGGAAGTCGTCCGCCAGGTCCGGCGGCACCTCGGCCTGATGTGGCACTCCCCGGAGGGCGGCAGGCCGTTGGGCACCGAGGACATCCTGGTGGTGGCCGCCTACAACGCGCAGGTCAACCTCATCCGAGAGGCGCTGGGCTGTGCCGGCCTGGGCGGGGTCCGGGTGGGCACGGTGGACAAGTTCCAGGGCCAGGAGGCGGCGGTGGTGCTGGTGTCGATGGCCTGCTCGGCCGTGGCCGACGCACCGCGCGGCATGGAATTCCTGCTTTCCCGCAACCGGATCAACGTGGCTGTGTCCCGGGGGCAGTGGCGCGCCGTGATCGTCCGGGCGCCGGAGCTCACCCACTATCTGCCGCCGCAGCCGGCGTCGCTGGAGCAACTGGGAAGCTTCATTGCCCTGTGTCAGCGCTCGGTCGGAACCGGTACCGGGGGTTAAACGCCAGGCGGCGGGGAGGAAGGCAATTCCTCTCCGCCGCCTGCTGGCGCCCCGTTGCATTCGGGGCCGCCGGGATTTAGTTCTGGTAGAACGGGTAATCCGTGTAACCCTCGGCGCCGTCGGCGTAGAACGTGGACTGGTTCGGCTCGTTGACCGGCAGCCCTTCACGCCAGCGGCGGGCCAGGTCCGGGTTCGCGATGGCCGGGCGGCCCACGACGACGGCGTCGGCGTGGCCGTCGGCGACCAGCGAGACGGCCTCGTCACGGGTGGTGATGACGCCGAAGCCCGTGTTCAGCAGGAACGGGCCGTCGAAGCGGGCGCGCAGGTCCTTGACCAGCTCGCTGTCGGCGTCCTTGTGCAGGACGCTCAGGTAAGCCAGCTTCAGCGGCGAAAGGGCGTCCACCAGGATGCCGTACGTTTCGCGGACGTCGGCTGCATCGGTCTCGGTGGCACCCTGGACGTTGTGCTCCGGGGAGATGCGGATGCCCACGCGGTCCGCGCCCACGGCGTCGACGACGGCCTGGGCCACCTCGATGACGAAGCGTGCACGGTTCTCGGGGGAACCGCCGTAGTTGTCATCGCGCTGGTTGGCGGCGGGGGTCAGGAATTCGTGCAGCAGGTAGCCGTTGGCGGAGTGCAGTTCGACGCCGTCGAATCCGGCCTCGATGGCGTTGCGGGATGCGCGGACGAATTCGTCGCGGATAGACGGCAGTTCGTCGGTGGTGAGGGCGCGCGGTACCGGGAAGGACTGCTTGCCTTCGTAGGTGCGAGTGACGCCGTCGATCGCGATGGCGCTGGGGGCGACGACCTCGTGGCCGCCGGTGGTGGCCTCGTGGGTGACACGGCCGGCGTGCATGACCTGGGCGAAGATGCGGCCGCCCTCAGCGTGAACGGCGGCGGTGACGTCGGCCCAGCCCTTGAGCTGTTCCTCGGTGACCAGGCCGGGCTGGCCCGGGAAGCCGCGGCCGGCTTCGCTGGGGTAGGTGCCCTCGCTGACGATCAGGCCAAGCGATGCGCGCTGCCGGTAGTGCTCAGCCACCAGCGGGCCCGGGACGCCTTCCTTGCCGGAGCGCAGGCGGGTCAGCGGCGCCATGACGAGTCGGTTCGGGAGCTCCATTTGGCCAACGGTCAAAGTGGAAAACAGCATGCGCGGTTCCTTTCGCTGTGGATGATGTCCACGTAGAACAGCAAGGAGGCGCGTGCAACTATTCCGGCTGAGACTCGAATCACTTTCCGGCCGGACTCGGGTTACAGGTCGATCAGGGGGACGGCGGCCTGTCAGGGGGACGGCGGGGCTCCGGCGGGACAGCCCTGGCCCTGCGGGTTGCGGAGGCAGTCGTCGGCAAAGTTCCGGGTGATGGACCGCCACACGCTGACGGTCTGCGAGGGACCGCTGAACTGCCCCTGCCCGGGGATGGGCAGCGGGGGCCCGCCGTTGACGGAGTACGTTCCCTGGAAGTGGGTGGTGAGGACGACGCCGAAGTCACCGGTCTCGGCGTACGCGTGACTGGTGGAGGTCTTCTCTCCCCAGCGTTCCTGCGGCAGCGGGCCGCCGGCCGCCGGGGTGGGTCCCAGCGAGGTGCCGTCGCCATACGTCCAGGTGTACTGGACGGGGGTGGCGGTGACATGTACGGACTGGTTCAGGATGGTGATGTCGAATTGTTGAGCCGCCGACTGGGCGAAGAAATTGGTCTCGGCTCCGCGGAGCGTATGCGGGCTGGGTTGTGCGGTGGCCTGCCCGGGATTGATCGGCAACTTTTGAAACTCGGTTTGAATCATCGCGGCGATGCGCGGCAGCAGATCCTCCGGTTTTGGATCGAAGAGGCAGGTCGGCCCGGAATGGAAGCTCCACGTCGGGTTGGGCACCCCCGCAGGAGCCTTGAGCCACACCACGGGAATTCCCGGTTTGCCGTCGGGCCCGGATTTGCAGTCAACCAGATCGCCCAGGCAGACGGTATCGAACTCTCCACCGCCAAGATGACATTGGAGTTCGTATTTGTATTGGTAGGGGTCGTTTGCGGGGATACCCGATCCAAGTGGTGCGAATTGCCCCGTTTCAGGGTCCAGCCGCCAGCCACCTACATTTACCCCCTGATTTCCAAATCCTGCGTCCGTCCCTTCGTCGGCAAATGCCGCGCCGGGAGCCTGGCAGAGCAGAGTTAGACCCAGCGCCAGCAATATGAAGAGCCGGAATCGGCGTCCCCTTGGTCTCATCGGATCGGGTGCAAGCCCGCCACCCGCCACGCGGCGTCCTTATAGACGGCGAGCATCACGTTGCCGGTGTCGGAGGGCGGGGTGGCGGCACGGAATTCCGAGCCATCACTTTTGTAATAGGCGATCGCGGACTGCCGAACCTGCACCACGACCTGAAAATTGGCGTTCGTATCCGGACCAGCGTTTGCGGTGACAGAGGGAGTCGCGATTTTCCCTCCGACGAGCCACCTATCGGTTTGATAGTTAGTGCTTATGGACTTGGAAACATTCGCGCAAAGCTGGCAGTCGGCGGCTGTGATCGCATCCAGCCGGCTCACGTCTCCGGTCTCGTAGCCGTAGCTGAGCACCTCGAACCAATACTTCGCGAAGGCCTCGAGTCCTTCCTTGGTCTCAGCTTTGGCGGCCTCGGGCAAGACCGGGACGGGGACATTCTGGGCGCGGCCGGAGGCATCGGCCGGTTTGTAGGCGGGAGCGGCAGTGGGCGTGGCCGACGTCGTTCCCGGCGATGCGGACGCGGTCGACTCCACGGGGGCCGCCGTCGTCGGCGCCGGCGGGGACTGTCCGCCCGAGCAGGCCGTCGTACCGACCAGGGCGGCAAGAAAGAGGGCGACTGCGGCGCAGAGCCGGCGGGTCTTTGGACTATGAAATGGCATGTTCAGCTGATCCCCCAATAGAAAATCATGACGCCTGAAATCCAAACAATGCCTAAGGGTAACTGAACCGCAGGCCCCCGGTAAGAGTTATCCACAGATCAATCGGACCGCCCCACATCCCGGCCAAACAGTTCCTTTCGGCCTCTGGCGCCCCTCTACACCGGATAGAAGAATGGGCCCATGATGTTCGAACACGCTGAAGGTCAACCGATCCTGACTCTGACCGAGGATCAATGTTGGAAACTCGTCGAGGGCACTAAGCACGGGCGTCTGGTGGTCACCGTCGGCGGCGAGCCGGACATCTTCCCGGTGAATTACGCCGTCGCAGACCGAAAGCTTTATCTCCGCACCGCCCCCGGCAATAAACTCGCCGAGCTGACCATCAACGCCAAGGTCCTCTTCGAAACAGACGGCATCCTCTCCGAAGAAGCGTGGTCGGTGGTGGTGCGCGGCACGGCCCGCACCCTGGAACACTCCGCCGAGATCGCCGCCGCAGAGGCCTTGGAGCTCAAGCCCTGGGTCCCCACCCTCAAGGACTTCTACGTCGAGATCGCCCCCACCGCCGTCAGTGGACGCCACTTCCAGTTCGGCGAACATCCGGAACGGGACATCTAAGGCCGAGTCGCAGGAAGAACCAACCACCAGAGGCAGGGCCGGCCGCAGCCGGCAGCCCTGCCTAGACTTAACGCATGGCGGACAGTCTGACCCCGGAGCGGCGCAGCTGGAACATGTCCCGCATCCGGGGCAAGAACACCAAACCAGAGCTCCTGGTCCGCAGGCTGCTGCACGCCAAGGGCTACCGCTACCGCCTCCACGGCACCGCCCGGGGCGGCAAGCTCCCGGGCAACCCGGACCTCGTCTTCGCGGGCCGGCGCAAGGTCATCTTCGTCAACGGCTGCTTCTGGCATTTCCACGACTGTCGCGTGGGACAGCACGCGCCCAAGAGCAACGCCGAATTCTGGGACACCAAACGCAGCCGCACAAAGGCCCGCGACGCCGAACAGCGCCAGCGGCTCGAAGAGCTGGGCTGGGAGGTCCTCACCCTCTGGGAGTGCGGCATCAAAGATCTCCCCGCGCTGGAAGCCGAGCTGGAATCCTTCCTCGGCCCGGAAACGGCCGGCACCACAAAGCACCGCGCCCCGTTGCCAACGTGACGCACGACACGCCGTCGAACCCTTCGCGCACCGCCTCCGCGTCCTAGGCCCTACCGGCCGGTAATCTCGGCTTCGCCGGCACTGCCCCAGCGCCGGTTTGCTGCAACCCGCCGTCGTGGATTCGTGACGATTTCGGGGGAACTGATCTGTGCCGGTATGCTCGCGACGGAAATATCTGGGCTATGCCCAGAGACAGTCCTGCGCACCTGGGCTAAACTCGGCATTCGGGGAACTAGGACTCTATCGGTCAGTACGTGGGGGTACTACTCACTCCTCAGGAGAAGCACGATGCCACACCTATTGTTGTCCACCGAGGCCCGCCCGCTGCACGCGGTTCGCAGTCCGGAGGCCGCGTCGGAGCTCGATCCCCTCCGCAGGCAGGTGACCGACATCATCGACGCCATTCTTTCCGACGAGAACCCCGATGAGGCACTCGTCCGCGAACGTCTCCGCCAGCACGTGGCGGACAATCCGGGCCAGCCTGAGAAGGCCCTGCTGAACCACCTGCTCTCGGTTTCCACCACCGTGCAGGACGGCACGGCCTAAGCACAGGCCACCGGCCTAGCGGCTGATGGTTGCCTGACGCACGACTTCGCCCCAGGACTGCTGGGCCAGGTCTGCCACGGAGGCGAGAATCTGCGCCGGCGGCTGGGACAGGTCAAGCGGGAACTCCACGACGTCGATGTCCGTGTTCAGGATCCGACGCAGCTTAATTTCCCCCGACCCGGGGTAGATCAGCCACGCGGTGGGCACCCGCAGGGACGTGCAGTAGGCCAGCATCCGGTAGTGGTCCCCCGAGAGGGACGCGCCAACGTCGGAAGCGGCCTGGTACTTGGCGTCGTACACCATCACGGGGCGGCCGCCGAGCAGGTGCACCGCGCCTGGCTGGACCATGATCCGGTCCGCGTCGTCCACCGCCTCGTTCAGCATGGCGTTGTACCGCAGCCGCATCTCCCCCGGGAATGCACCCATCGCCTCGCGCAGGGCGACGCCCACGAAGTCGGAAAACACCTTGGACATGTCGACGACGAACGACGCCGCCTGCTGCTTTCCGTCGCCGGCCTCGGCCGAGGCGTTGCGCAGGATGAGTTCGGCCAGGCGCAGCGCCGGGTGGTAGCGGACATTCATCCGACTGGCCCGCCACGGCGGCAGCGGCGCCCCGGACTGCAGCCGGGTGACCGCGTCGAGCTTGCCCTTCAACCGCCGCAGCCGGCTCAATACGTCCGCCCGGACCCCCGGCACCTGCGACATCCGCTCCAACGCCGCGCGCAGGATCCGGTTTTCCGGGATGTCCTCGGTGAATTCGTCGTAGGAGACCTCCAGCGGCACCAGCATGCCGGGCCGGCGGGAAATCTGGTCCGAGATCCTGATCCGGCCCTTGACCGTCCGCAGCGATTCGTCCACGTTCAGGTACCCCTGCAGGACACCGCGACTCAACGCCCGGTCGGCGAGCTGGGCCAGGGACTCGGCCAGGGCGCTCCATAGTTCGGCGTCCTCCACCGCGGCGACGGCGTCATCGCGGAAGCCCTGGTTCTCGGTGTAGCCGAGCAGGAACAGCAGCCGGGCCAGGCCGAGGCGCTCCTTGGGCCGGACCTCCAGCTGGACGGTGGGGGTCCGGACCGAGCCGACCTTCCCGACCGGTTCGATCCGGAACAGGCCCATGCCCAGCGGCGACGCCTTGGCCAGGCCGCTGCCGTTGATGTACGCGGCGCTGCCGGGATCGAGGCGCTCCACCACACCCTGGGACAGCTCGTCCATGGCGATGTGCCGGACGGCCGGCTGCCCGGCGGCCAGCCCGGCTCCCGGCTTGGCGTACCCGTCCCGGAGGGCGCTAGACGCGGGCAAGGCGACCCATCAACTGCTCGAGCCCGAACCGCTCCTGCAGCTGGGCGCGGTTCAGCTGACCGTGGTAGTGCTCCTCGAGCAGCGGCATCAGTTCGTACTTCCAGATCCGCCGCAGCCCGGCGGGGGTCTGCGCAGCCTTCTTCATGAAGTAGGACGGCCCGATCATCAGGTCCCGGTCCCACTCGTCGATCGCGTTGTTCAGCTCATCGAGCAGCAGCGCCGGCGTCGTGTCGAGGCCGCGGGCCTGCAGGAACCGCAGCAGCGTCCCCTTCACCGGTTCGGTGCTGGGGTGCAGCTCGATGAAGGAGAACCGGCGCCGGATCGCGGCGTCCATCATGGCGATGGAGCGGTCTGCCGTGTTCATGGTGCCGATGATGTAGAGGTTGTCCGGCAGCGAGAACGGCTCGGTGGGGCTGTACTGCAGGTAGATCCGGTCGTCGCGGTACTCCAGCAGGAAGTACAGCTCGCCGAAGACCTTCGCCAGGTTGGCGCGGTTCATCTCATCGATGATCAGGAAGTAGGGCTTCTTCTCGTTGCCCGGCTTCGCGGCTTCCTCGGCCAGCCGGCGCAGCGGACCGGCCACCAGCTTGAAGGAGACCTGGCCCTCGTCGGTCTTGTCCGGCCGGTAGCCCTCGAAGAAGTCCTCGTAGGCGTAGGAGGGGTGGAACTGCACCAGCTTGACCCGCTCGTCCCCGGTGTCGCCGGCGAGTTCGGCGGCGAGGTGCTTGGCCAGGTAGGTCTTGCCGGTGCCGGGCGGGCCGTACAGCACCAGCTGCCGGTTCTCCTCCAGCATTTCGGCGATTTCCTGGAGCGGCTCCAGGTCCATGTGCAGGGTCGCGGCGAACTCCGGGGTCAGGGGACGGAAGCCCTCGCACGGGGGTTCGACGACGGCGGCCGGCTCGGCGCCGTCTGCGGCATCGCCCTCCGCCTCGGCCGGGAGCAGCGCCTCGAGCGCCTGGATCACGCGGGTGACGTCCACGACAACGCCGGAGCTGGCCAGCTGCCGCTGCACGTGCCGGGGCAGCTCGGCGAGCTGGTGGTCGCCGTCGAACCAGCGGACCTTGCGGCGCAGCCGGCGGTTGTCCTCGTTCTGTTCGGGTTCGCCCAGCACCACGCCCACGCGGACCGCGCCGGCGCTTTGGTAGAGCGTGAGGTCGCCCGGCTTCATGACGGTCAGAAAGGCGAAGACGGCGGTCTTGGTGTCCTCGCGCTCGACGTAGCTCAGGTGCTTGTAGTCCTCGTCAACGGCGTGCTGGACCAGGCCCGCGGTGACGCCCGGGTCGAGCTGGCGGAGGTGTTCGACGTCGAGCGTCACCGCTTCCTCGTCCTGCCACGCGGCGAGCAGCTCGGCATTGTCGTGGTGGCTGCGCAGCAACCAGGCGCGGCGGCCGGGGTCCCCCACCTTGCGCCACTGGCTGACCAGCTGCCGGGAGTACCAGTCGATCCGCTGGCCGGCCTGTTCGTCCAGGTGCAGGCGGATCCGGTGGATGTCGGCGGAAATCTCCTCATCCGTATCGCCCTTCGCGCCGCCGACCAGGGAGGCGAACGCGTCGCGGATCTCCTGGCGTTCGACGTCGGCCACGATCGGTTCGAAGTAGGCCGGCCAGACCAGGAATTCGATGCTGCGGCGAATCGCCGGCTGGTCATCCGGGGTGCCCATGGTCAGCTCGTGGAACGCCAGCGGGTCCTTGATGGCGGCCTGCACGACGCCGGCGGGACGCTGCGCGACGTGGCGGACGAAGCGGCAGAGCCACTTCAGGTGGTCCCAGATGGTCCAGTTGAACTCTGCGGTGCGGTCCCGGATCACACCGTGGTCCGTCATGCCGGCGTAGAGCTCCTCCGGCAGGTCCAGCGGAGGCTCAAGCCAGGACGCGGCCTCGGCCACGCGGGCACGCTTGACCTTGAGGGACTTCACCTCGTGGGCCAGCGGGAGGGACTGAAGGAAGAGCAGTTCGACGGCGAGCTGCTTCGCGCCGCGGGTAGCCCCCTCAAGGTTTTCCCGCAGGTTGGTCATCATGGGTGCCTTGGGGTCCGGGATGCCCCGTTCCAGCCGCTCCAGCAGCTCCGAGGCGGCGGCCACGGACCAGGTCCGGGTGCGGCCATCCAGCGGGGAGGCCTTGCCGAGCAGACCCGGGCCGAGCACAAACCACGCCGCGTCTTCGATTTCCTTGGAGATGCCGAGGGCGCGGTGCATGGCAGGCTTTTTGTGGGGGGTCATGCCCTCCAATTTACAGGCCTAAGCTGAACGCCCGCATCACGGGCCGGCCCGTCGCCGGGCCGTCCGGGGCGTTCTCCAGGCGCCCGGGCGGGCTACTTGCCGCCGGCCCTGCGCTTCACGCCGAAGGTGAAATAGCTGCCGGGTCCGACGAAGTTCACCAGCGTGGCTACCCGCCAGAGCGCCTTGCTGCCGCGGATTTCCTCCGCCGGCCGGCGGGAGATGTCCCGCTGCGCCGCGACCAAAAGGGAAAGCTGCACGAGGGCCGCCGTGACGGTGCCGAACTTCGCCATCGGCGAGAGTTCCTTCCACGTCTTCTTTTTGCCCGCCGCCTTGCTGCGCTTGGCCATGGTCCTGCTCCTCGCTCTGGTCGGTTCTGTGCCGATGCCCGTGGGGCGCGTCCAGTCTAGGGCGGGGCGGGCGGCCGGGGTAAGGGCCTCCCGCCCCATCCCTCTTGGTCAACTGACTCGCAGCCGGGGCCGTTCCGGAGCCTCAAAACGGCCTGAGGTGCGAGTCAGTTGGGGTCCGCGCGGTCAGCGGGCGGTGAACTGCTCCAGCTTGGCCTTCTGCTCCGGGGTCAGCCGCACCACCCGTCCGGTGGCTTCGTCCACGAAGGCCAAGTGGCTGCTGGCCTTGACGCAGTCCTCGCCGGTGACGGGGTCCTGGACCAGGTAATGGATGTCGAAGCTGGCACCCTTGACCGCGCCGATCCAGAGCTGCACGAGGGCCGGGATGTTGCGGTACTCCAGGGTCCGGACGTAGCGGATGCGGTGTTCGACCACCAGCGCCAGGATGCCGGCGGGGACCTCGCTGAAGAGCGGGACCACCGGCTCCAGGCCGGGCAGCCCAGTGCCGCCGGGCGGCCCGAAGGCGGCGATGCGCGCCTCCTCCAGGATCCGGACCAGCTGGACGTTGTTGATATGGCCGTAGGCGTCCATATCGCCCCAGCGCATCGGCACCCGCACCTCCAGCCGGCGCGGCTCCGCTCCCCCGGCCGCCGCGGCGCTCAGCTGCGCACCGGCGTCGGGCCGCCCGCGGCGTCGGCCAGGGCCGCCTCCGCGTCCTCACCGGCGAACTGGGACATGTACAGCCGGTAGTAGGCACCCTGGCTCTCGAGCAGCTCGGCGTGCCGGCCCTGCTCCACGATCCGGCCTGCCTCCATCACCAGGATGGTGTCCGCGTCCCGGATGGTGGAGAGCCGGTGCGCGATGACAAAGCTGGTCCGTTCGGTCCGCAGCGCGGCCATGGCCTTCTGGACCAGGGCCTCCGTTCGGGTGTCCACGGAGCTGGTGGCCTCGTCCAGGATCAGCAGCAACGGGTCGGCCACGAAGGCGCGGGCGATGGTGATCAGCTGCTTCTCGCCGGCGCTGACGTTGTTGCCTTCCTCGTCGATGACCGTGTCGTAGCCGTCCGGCAGCGCCCGGACGAAGCGGTCCACGAAGGTGGCCTTGGCGGCGGCCATAATCTGATCCTCGGTGGCGTCCAGCTTGCCGTAGCGGATGTTCTCGTAGATGGTGCCGCCGAACAGCCAGGCGTCCTGCAGCACCATTCCCACCTTGGAGCGCAGCTCGGCGCGGCTGAGCCGGGTGATGTCCACGCCGTCCAGGGTGATGGTGCCGGCGTTGAGCTCATAAAAGCGCATCACCAGGTTCACCAGCGTGGTCTTGCCGGCGCCGGTTGGTCCGACGATCGCGACGGTGTGGCCGGGTTCGGCGGTGAAGGACAGGTCCTCGATCAGCGGCTTGTCCGGCGTGTAGCTGAAGGTGACGTGGTTGAACTCCACGTGACCGTCGGTCCTGGCCGGCAGCTGGTCTGTGGCGGTCTCCGGATCCTGCTCGTCGGCGTCGAGGAACTCGAACACGCGCTCGGCGGAGGCGACGCCGGACTGCAGCATGTTGGCCATGCCGGCCATCTGCCCCAGCGGCTGGGTGAACTCGCGCGAGTACTGGATGAACGCGGTGGCGTCTCCCAGGCTCATCCCGCCGGAGGCCACGCGCAGGCCGCCGACGACGGCGATGCCCACGTAGCTGAGGTAGGAGACGAACTGCATGACCGGCATGATCATGCCGGAGACGAACTGGGCGCCGAAGCTGGCCTTGTAGAGTTCCTCGTTCCGTTCGTCGAAGCGGGCCAGCATGTCCGCGTCGCGGCCGAAGACCCGGACCAGGTCGTGCCCGGAGAAGGACTCCTCGATCTGGCCGTTGAGTTCGCCGGTGTTCTTCCACTGCGCGGCGAAGAGCTTCTGGCTGCGCGCGCCGATGACACCGGCGGCCACCCCGGAGAGCGGCAGCGCGATGAGGGCGATCAGGGCCAGCTGCCAGGACACGATGAACATCATGATGACGATGCCGATCACGGTCAGTGCCGAGTTCACCAGCTGCGCGAACGCCTGCTGCAGGGCCTGCTGGATGTTGTCGACGTCGTTGGTGACGCGGGAGAGGATGTCGCCCCGCTGGCGGGTGTCGAAGTAGTTCAGCGGCAGCGCGTTGAGTTTCTCCTCGGTGTCATCCCGCAGCCGGCGCACCACCCGCATGACCAGGACGTTGAGGACGTAGCCCTGCAGCCAGAGGAAGATGTTGGCGACGAAGTACATCACCAGCACCACGCTGATGAGGAACGCAAGCTTCTGGAAGTCGATGCCGACGCCGGGGATCACGTCCATCCGGGAGAGCATGTCCGCGAAGTTGTCCTGGCCCTGGGCGCGGAGCCCGGCGATGAACTGGTCCTTGGTGGCCCCGGCCGGCAGTTGCTTGCCGACGACCCCGCCGAAGATCACGTCCATGGCCTGGCCGAGGATCCGGGGTGCGACGACGTTGAGGACGACGGCGACCGTCACCATGGCCAGGACGGCGATGATGCCGGCGCGTTCGGGTTTCAGCAGGCCCATCAGGCGCTTCGCCGAGGGCCAGAAGTGCTGGGCCTTCTTTGCCGGGACCGCGCCGAACATGCCGCCGTCGGCCTCGCCGGGGGTGAATTCCTCCTCGACGAAGTCCTCGTCGGCGGTGTCCGGTGCGTCCTGCGGGCCGGTCACAGCGCCGGCCGTTTCGTCGGGCGCGTTGCGGCCGAGCTTTTCGTTGGTGCTCACGCGATGGCCTCCGCGGTCAGCTGGGATTCGACAATTTCCTGGTAGGTGCTGGAGCTCTCGAGGAGCTCCTCGTGGGTGCCGCGGTCCACGATCCGGCCCTTGTCCAGCACCAGGATCTGGTCCGCGTCGGCGATGGTGGAGACCCGCTGACCGACGATGATGACTGTGGCGTCAGCGGTCTTGGCCTTGAGGGCCTTGCGTAGCCGGGCGTCGGTGGCGACGTCGAGCGCGGAGAACGAGTCGTCGAAGAGGAAGACCTTGGGTTCGGTGACCAAGGCCCGGGCGATGCAGAGCCGCTGGCGCTGGCCGCCGGAGACGTTGGTGCCGCCCTGGGCGATCCGGGCGTCGAGGCCGTTCTTCTTCTCGCGGACGAAGTTGGCTGCCTGCGCCACGGTGAGGGCGTCCCAGAGCTCGGCGTCGGTGGCTTCGGACTTGCCGAACCGCAGGTTGTGCCCGATGGTTCCGGAGAACAGGTAGGGCCGTTGCGGGACCATGGCGACGCGGCTGGTGATCTCGGCCCGGTCCAGGTTGGTGACGGGGACGCCGTCCAGCAGGACCTCGCCCGAGGCGGCGTCGAACAGGCGGGGCAGCAGGGCCAGCAGGGTGCTCTTGCCGGCGCCGGTGGACCCGATGATGGCCACGGTCTGGCCGGGTTCGGCGGTGAAGCTGATGTCGCTGAGCACGGGGGCCTCGGCGCCGGGGTAGGCGAAGGAGACGTTCCGGAATTCCACCCGGCCGGCCCGGGCGGCGGGAGCCACGGGGGTGCCGGGCTCGTGGATGGAGGGTTCGACGTCGAGCACCTCGCCGATGCGGTCCGCGCAGACGGAGGCGCGCGGGATCATCATGGCCATGAAGGTGCCCATCATGACCGCCATCAGGATCTGGAGCAGGTACTGCAGGAACGCGGTCAGCGACCCGACCTGCATCTCCCCCGCGTCCACCCGCTGGCCGCCGAACCAGAGCACGGCCGCGGTGGAGATGTGCAGGATCATGCCGATTGCCGGGAACATCAGGACGAACAGCGAGCCGATCTTGAGCGAGACGTTGGTCAGGTCCTGGTTGGCGGCGCCGAAGCGCTGCTCCTCGTGCGGTTCGCGGACGAAGGCGCGGACCACGCGGATGCCGATGATCTGCTCCCGCAGGACGGCGTTGAGCCGGTCGATCTTGGCCTGCATGGAGCGGAACAGCGGCATCAGCCGGACCACCAGGTAGCCGACCACCACCACCAGCAGCGGGACGGCGACCCACACCAGCCAGGAGAGGTTCAGGTCCTCGCGGAGGGCCATCACGATGCCGCCGATGCACATGATGGGGGTGGCCACCATGAAGTTGAGCGCCATCAGCATCAGCATCTGCACCTGCTGCACGTCATTGGTGCCGCGGGTGATCAGCGACGGCGCCCCGAAGATGTTGACGTCGCGGGCGGAGAAGCTGCTGACCTTGCGGAAGACCCCGCGGCGCAGGTCGCGGCCGAAGGCCATAGCCGCGCGGGAGCCGAAGTAAACGCCGGCGATGGCCGTGACCACCTGGACCAGGGCGACACCGAGCATCAGGGCGCCGGTGCGCCAGATGTAGTCGGTGTCGCCGCGCGAGACGCCCTCATCGATGATCTGCGCATTGAGGCTCGGCAGGTACAGCGCGGCGATGGTGGAGGCCAACTGGAAGACGACGACGGCCGCGATGAACGGCAGGTACGGCCTCGAGTAGCGCCGGATGAGGGTGAGAAGCATGCCCACTGGTCCTTCTGGAAGAAGCGGTTAATCCAAATACATGACAAAAGTAAAGCAGCAGGGGCCGACAGCCTTAGCCGTCCAACTCTACGAGGTCTTGGGCGCCGGCGGAACAGCGTCCGGAAAGGGAGACCAACGGCCCCGCACCTCCCCTCGCGGGAAGGTACGGGGCCGCCGGATCCTGGCTGCGACGCCTGGCGGTGCGCGGGGCTATTCGCCGCGGTGCCGGCCGTGCGTGGCGATGTAGTCCGCGGCGGCGCGCTGCAGCTTCCGTTCCTTGGCCAGCTGGCGGCGGAGCGTGGTGAGCTGCTCGGCCACGCGGGCCTGTTCAGCGGCGATCGCGCGCTGCTCGGCGGCCTGGTCATGCACCGTGCGGAGGGCGTCCGCGAGCTGGACCTGCTGCTCGGCGAGCAGCCGCTGGGTCTGCATGAGCAGCTGCAGCACGTCGGCGTCGTCGGCCTTCGCGTCCGCCACCATGGTCCGGGACCGGAGGCGGGCACCCTCACGCTCCGCGCGGGCGTCGGCGTCGTCGGCCGGGCCCTGCTCGCGGGCCGCGGCGGGGAACCGGGTTCCGCCGTTCCGCTGCCGGCTCAGGACCTCGATGAACTCGCGGTCCAGGTCCACGATCCCGGTGGGGGTGGTGTCCGTGGACGGCTCGCCGGGACCCTGGGCGGAACCCCCGCCGGCAGGACCGTGGGCGGCGACGGCGTGGGCGGCAGCCCCGGCGTCGATGTCCGCACCGGATCCGGTGATGGCTCCGGACGCCGCGGTCTGGGCGGCGGGCTCGGGCTGGACATCCACGGTGCGGCGCAGCGGCTTCTCCTTGATGAACAGGACGGAAACCAGCGCTAGGATGCCCACGATCGCCGAGATCAT
This sequence comes from Arthrobacter sp. NPDC080082, assembly GCF_040686595.1. Taxonomy (NCBI): domain Bacteria; kingdom Bacillati; phylum Actinomycetota; class Actinomycetes; order Micrococcales; family Micrococcaceae; genus Arthrobacter; species Arthrobacter sp. NPDC080082. Next base: position 77,304 of record NZ_JBFBKQ010000007.1, read on the forward strand.
GAAGATTTCCGCCGTGGCATCACCGTAGGCGGCGCGCATGATGTCGCGGATCTGCGGGGGCAGGTCCTTGAGGTCCAGGCTGCCACCGGAGGAGCCGCCCTGAACGGGGATGCCGGCCGCGGCCAGGCCTTGGGTGGCGAGTTCCTTGACCCGGTTGCCCAGGACGGCGCCGAGGACGGAGACGCCGATCGCGCCGCCGACGGAGCGGAAGAACGCGACCGAGGCGCTGGCGGTGCCGATGTCCGTGGCCCGGACGGTGTTCTGGACGGCGAGGACGAGGTTCTGCATCAGCAGGCCCAGGCCGAGGCCGAGGACCGCGGTGTAGAGGCCGGTGATCCAGAGTTCGGTGGTGTGGTCGATGGTGCCGGCGAGGCCCAGGCCGCCGATCAGCAGGATGGAACCGGCGATCAGGTAGCGCTTCCACTTGCCGGTGCGGCTGATCAGCTGGCCGGAGAGGACCGAGCCGATCAGGTTGCCGGCGATCATCGGCAAGGTCAGCAGGCCGGCCTCGGTGGGGCTAGCGCCGCGGGCCACCTGGTAGTACTGGCCCAGGAACGCGGAGGAACCGAACATCGCGACGCCGACGGCGACGGAGGCCAGGATGGCCAGGGCCGTGGTGCGCTCGGAGATGATCTTGAGCGGGATGACCGGCTGCGCGACGCGGCCTTCGACGAAGACCAGCAGGGCCAGGAGGGCGATGCCGCCGCCGACCATGGCGACCGTCTGCCAGGACCACCAGTCGTAGTAGTCCGGGTTGCCGGCGAAGGAGACCCAGATCAGCAGCAGGCTGACGCCGGAGGTGAGCAGGATCGAGCCCAGCCAGTCGATCTTGGCGGGGCGCTTGACGTGCGGGAGCTTCAGCGTGATCTGCAGCAGGATCAGCGCGATGATGGCGAGCGGGACGCAGACAAAGAAGGTCCAGCGCCAGCCCAGCGGGCTGTCCACGATGAAGCCGCCCAGGAGCGGGCCACCCGCGGTGCCGACGGCCATGACGGCACCCATGTAGCCGGAGTACTTGCCGCGGTCACGCGGCGGGATCATCGAGCCGATGATGGCCTGGGCGAGCGCGGTCAGGCCACCCATGGCGATGCCCTGGATGACGCGGGCTGTGAGCAGGAACGGGATGGTCTGGGAGAAACCCGCCATCACGGAGCCGGCGACGAAGACAACGATGCTCAGCTGGACCAGGAACTTCTTGTCGAAGAGGTCCGCGAGCTTGCCCCAGATGGGGGTGGTGGCCGCGTTGGCCAACAGCGCGGCCGTGATCACCCAGGCGAAGTCGGTCTGGGTGCCCTTGAGCTCCGACATGATGGTCGGCAGGGCGTTGGCGACGATGGTGCTGCTGATGATCGCGGTGAAGAACGCTGCCAGCAGGCCGGTGAGGGCCTCCATGATCTGGCGGTGCGACATCACCACCTGGGGTGCGGGCTGGGGATTCTGCGTGGCTGTCGGGGATGGCCCGGCGGCCGCTGCGTGACTGGCCATATCTTTACTCCTCAACAAAGGTGGTGGTATCGGTGGATCCGGCCGTCTTTGCCCGGGCCGAGTTCCGAAGGGACTCGGCAAGTTTTTTCAGTGAGCGGGCGGTCTCTTCAACGTCGTCCTCGCTCCAGTCCTGCAACAGGGACTGCAGGCTGGCCGCCCGGTGTTCCTCGATGACGCGGAGCTTCTCCACGCCCGCCGGGGACAGCGCCACGAGCTGGGCGCGGCCGTCCTCGGGATCGGGCCGGCGTACGACGTAGCCGTGGTCGACCAGCTCCGAGAGGTGCCGGCTGAGGACCGGGGCGCTGACGCCGAGCCGTTCCGCCAGGTGGGTGGCGCGGGTCTCGCCCTCCCCAACGAAGCGGAGGACGCCCTGAAGCGCGACGCCGGTATCGTCGCCGCGCAGGCTCGCGGCGGCAACGCACCGGACGGCGCGCTGAAGATCAAAAATGTGGTGGACCAACTTGGCTGCAGTGGTCGATGCGACTGACATGTGAGGATGCCCCCTTATTTGCTTGCCCGAAGCAACAATACATGAAAATGATTGCTTTGGGAAACTAAGGGCGTTCGTGATGGGCTTCGCGGACCTGCCATGGGGCTGCCATGAGGGTCCTCCGGAGACGGCGAAAGGCCCCGATCCGGGTGGATCGGGGCCTTTCGTTCTGCTGGTTTTAGACGTCCAAGTGGGTAGGGGCGAACATCTTGAGCAGGGTCTCGACGACGACGACGTTGGGGCCGTCCGCGGCGAAGCCGGCCTTGAGCGCCTCCCCCACGTTCTCGGGGGCCACCCGCACCGCGGGAACGCCGAACGCCTCGGCGAGCTTGACGAAGTCCGGCCGCGCGAGTTCGGTGGCGGTGGCCTTGCCGAAGGCGCCCACCATGTACTCGCGCAGGATGCCATACCCGCCGTCGTCGACGATCAGCCAGGTGACCGGGACGTTGTGCTGCTTGGCCGTGGCGAGCTCGGAGATGGAGTACATTGCCGAGCCGTCGCCGGAGACCGCCAGGACCCTTGCCGAGGCGCCGGACCGCCCTGTCGTCTCGAGGCCCACCGCCCCGCCGATCGCGGCGGGGAAGCCGAAGCCCAGGCCGCCGGCGCCCTGCGCGGAGTGGAACTGGCCCTCGCGGGCGTCCCAGCAGCTCCAGGCCCAGTAGGCGGAGATGGTCATGTCCCAGAAGGTCTGCATGGTGGCGGGGACCGCCTCGCGGATCTCCGCCATGAACTGCAGTTCCTTGCCGAGGTCCTGGGACTCCAGCCGGGCGCGGACCTTGGCGAGGGTGTCCTTGACCAGGGTTTCCGGCGGGGTGCCGTGCCAGTCGGCGCGTTCCCCGTGGGGTTCGGTCAAAGCCTCGTCCAGGGCGGCGAGGGCCTGCCCGGCGTCGGCCCGGATGCCCAGGCCCGGCCGGTTCGACTCGAGCACGCGGGGTTCGGCGTCGATCTGGATGATCCGGCCGCGCGGCTCGAAGGTGAAGTAGTTGGAGGTGACCTCGCCCAGCGAGGAGCCGATGACGATCAGCACGTCGGCGTCCTCGAGCAGCTCGGTCATGTGCTGGTCTTCGATCCAGGACTGCAGCGAGAGTTCATGGGTCCAGGGGAAGGCACCGTTGCCGCCGGGGGTGCAGATCACCGGAGCGCGGAGCTTCTCGGCCAGCGACAGCAGGGACTTCTCCGCGTGGCCGCGGCGGGTGCCGCCGCCGGCGATGATGGCCGGGCGTTTGGCGTCCTCGAGCCACTTCACGGCCTCGCGGACCAACTCCACCCGGGGCGGGTTATCGGCGGCCTCGGCGAGGGCGTCCTCCACCGGGGGCACCATGATCGGGTCCAGCAGCACGTTCTGCGGGATTTCGATCCAAACCGGGCCCTGCGGGGAGGAGATGGCCTCGGTCCAGGCGTCCTGGATGGCGGAAGGAATGCCGGAGGCGTGCTGGATCAGCCGCTGGCTCTTGGTGACGTTGGCGGCGGAGGCCTTCTGGTCATCGAGCTGGTGAAGCATGCCCTTGCGCCGGGCACCGAGTCCCTCCAACGGGATCTGGCTCGCGACCACGACCATCGGCACGCCGGTGGCGTAGGCCTCCTGCAGGCCGGCCAGGGAGGTCAGGGCGCCCGGGCCGGTGGAGAGGAAGAGCACGCCGACCTCGCCGGTGGCGCGGGAGTAGCCGTCCGCGGCGAAGGCGGAGTTGTTTTCCACCCGGGAGGAGACGAACTGGAGGTTGCCGCGGCCCATGGCGTCGAACAGGCCCAGGGCGTGCTGGCCGGGGATGCCGAAGACGGTTTTGGCGCCGAGCGCTTCCAGGGTTTCGACGACGAGGTCGCCGCCGTTGCGGACGCCGCTCATCGGGCCGCCTCCGCGGATGCGGCCGGGGCCTGGGCGGGAGCGGCAGCAAAGCCGGCCGGGCGGCGGTTTTCGCGGCCCAGCGCCTGCGCCCCGTAGCCGTTGCCCGACGTCGGGCCGCCGTCGGCCGCGTTGTCCGCCATCAGGGTCACCAGTTCGTAGGCGACGTGGCTGCCGGCGACGCCGGTGATGTCCGCGTGGTCGTAGGCCGGGGCGACCTCGACGACGTCGGCGCCCACGAGGTTCATGCCGCGGAAACCGCGGATGATCTCGATCAGCTCGCGGCTGGTGAGGCCGCCGGCCTCCGGGGTGCCGGTGCCGGGGGCGTGGGCCGGATCGAGGACGTCGATGTCAACGGAGATGTAGAGCGGGCGGTTGCCGATCCGGTCGCGGACCTTGGCGACGGTTTCCAGCACGCCCTGGTAGTAGACGTCCGCGGAGGTGACGATGCCGAAGCCGAAGCGGTGGTCGTCGTCGAGGTCCTTCTTGCCGTAGAGCGGGCCGCGGGTGCCGATGTGGCTGATCGCCTCGGTGTCGAGGATGCCCTCCTCGACGGCGCGGCGGAAGGGGGTGCCGTGGGTGTACTCGGCGCCGAAGTAGGTGTCCCAGGTGTCCAGGTGGGCGTCGAAGTGCAGCATGGCGACGGGCTGGCCGGAGCGTTCGGCGGCGGCGCGCAGCAGCGGCAGGGCGATGGTGTGGTCCCCGCCGAGGGTCAACAGCTTGCTGCCGGCGGCGGTCAGGTCCAGCGCGTTCTGCTGGATGGACTCGATGGCCTCGTTGATGTTGAACGGGTTGACAGCCATGTCGCCGGCGTCGGCCACCTGGAGGTTCTCGAACGGGCTGACGTCCCAGGCCGGGTTGTAGGGCCGCAGCAGGCGGCTGGCCTCGCGGACGTGGTTGGCGCCGAAGCGGGCGCCGGGCCGGTAGGACACCCCGGAGTCGAAGGGCACGCCCACCACCGTGACGTCCGCCTTGGCCACCTGGTCGAGGCGGGGCAGGCGGGCAAAGGTGGCCGCGCCGGCGTACCGGGGGATGCGGGCGGAATCGATGGGGCCAAGGTTTCCGTTGGCCTCGATGCGCAACTCTTCCAAGCGGGCGTCTCCTTCTGGATACAGGGGTGGATGTGACTGCCATCATACACTCGGAGTTGCCTGCTGCGCACCTGTTGTTTACTTCTGACTGGCTCCGGGTGGCTCCGCGCATCGCACGCTGGACCGGGCGGAGGAGGCCCCGGAGTTGTCCAGATAGGCCCGCTCCCCCTTTCCGGGCTGGCTCGTGGTCCGCGGGAGGCGCGCTCAAACAACGTACGCTCCCGCCCGGTTACCCGCTCCCGCGCCAGAGACCACCCGCGGAGCGGCGGGCGCCACCCATGACCGCCGCCCAACCCCAAACCCGGCCGGGAGGAGGTAACCGGGGAGGAACGTACGGGGAGGGGAGCTACTGGCTGGCGGCAGGGACCAGCACCCAGAGCACCTCGACGGGCTCGTCGGTGGGGTTGATCCAAGTGTGCGGTTCACGGCCCGGGAAGGTGACAGTGTCGCCGGCCGCCAGGTCGAAGGACTCATTGGTCAGGACCAGCCGGATGCTGCCCTTGACCACGTGCAGGACGTCGACGTCGCAGTCCACGGCGTACAGTTCGGACTCTCCGCGGCCGCGGGGTTCGATCACGGCCTGGATGATCTGCAGCCGCCGCTCGGAGCGGGCCGTGAGCAGCCGCTCAACGATTCCCTCGCCGCCGAGGGAGATCCGCGGACCCTCGCCTCGTCGGGTCAGGTGCGTCTCCGGGGCGGCGAAGAGGTCGCCGATGGAGATGGAGAGGACCTGGCAGAGCGTCACGAGGGAGCTCACCGACGGGGAGGTCAGGTCCCGCTCCACCCGGCTCAGGAAGCCCTTGGTCAGGCCGGTGGCGTCGGCGACCTGTTCGATGGTGAGCCGCTGGGACTGCCGCGCGGCGCGGATTCTGGAGCCGATGGCAACCGGAACGTTGCTCGGTTCAACAGGGAGAGCCTTCATTTGGGAACCTTTCACGGCCGGCCGCGCGGCCCCAGCATTGGTGCCAATCCTAGCCGTTGCCCCGAGGCCGTTCCCCGCTGGGACACACGGCGTTCACAGGTTGACTGTAAGCACCATCACAATCTAGCGTTTGGCAACAGGTGTTGCCTATTTGGCAATGAACGTTACACCTCGCACCCTCCGCATGTTCTTCCGTCCAGCAGATCCGGCGGCCGCTTCGCAGTGCCGCGGCCGGCCCGCGGGCTGCCACAACCGCTCCAAGGAGCCTCTATGGATGCACAATTCCTCAACATCGCCATCGTGGTGGTGTATCTGATCGCAATGCTGGCGTTCGGCTGGTGGGGCAAGTCCCGCACCAAAAACAACAGCGACTTCCTCGTAGCCGGCCGCCGGCTCGGACCCTTCCTCTACACCGGCACCATGGCCGCCGTCGTCCTGGGCGGCGCTTCCACCGTCGGCGGCGTCGGCCTCGGCTACAAGTTCGGCATCTCCGGCATGTGGCTGGTGGTGGCGATCGGCGCCGGCGTCCTGCTGCTGAGCCTCCTCTTCGCCGGGACCATCCAGAAGCTGAAGATCTACACCGTCTCCCAGATGCTGACCCTGCGCTACGGCAGCCGCGCCACCCAGGCCTCGGGCATCGTCATGCTGGCCTACACCCTGATGCTCTGCGCCACCTCCACGGGCGCTTACGCCACCATCTTCGTGGTGCTCTTCGGCTGGGACCGGGCGCTCGCGATCGCCGTCGGCGGCGCAATCGTGCTGATCTACTCCACGATCGGCGGCATGTGGTCCATCACTCTGGCGGACCAGGTCCAGTTCGTGATCAAGACGGTCGGCATCTTCCTGCTCATGCTCCCGTTCACCCTCAACGCCGCGGGCGGCCTGGACGGCATCCGCAGCCGCGTGGATGCCAGCTTCTTCCAGATCGACGGCATCGGCGTGCAGACGATCATCACCTACTTCGTCGTCTACACGCTGGGCCTGCTGATCGGCCAGGACATCTGGCAGCGCGTGTTCACGGCCAAGACCCCCTCCGTCGCCCGCTGGGGCGGCGCCACCGCGGGCATCTACTGCATCCTCTACGGTGCCGCCGGCGCCCTGATCGGCCTCGGCGCCCGCGTGGCCCTGCCCGCCATCGACGTGAAGGCGCTCGGCAAGGACGTGGTCTACGCGGAGGTCGCCACCAACCTGCTGCCGATCGGCATCGGTGGCCTGGTGCTCGCCGCCGCCGTCGCCGCCATGATGTCCACCGCTTCCGGCGCCCTGATCGCCGCGGCCACGGTGGCCCGCGCCGACGTCGTGCCCTTCGTCGCCGGCTGGTTCGGCAAGACCGTCAACACTGACGACACGGACAACCCGGAGCACGACGTCAAGGCCAACCGCGTCTGGGTCCTGGGCCTGGGCGTCGTGGCGATCGTCATCGCGATCATCACCAAGGACGTCGTCGCCGCGCTCACCATCGCCTACGACATCCTGGTCGGCGGCTTGCTGGTGGCAATCCTGGGCGGCCTGGTCTGGAAGCGCGGCACCGGGATCGCCGCCGCCGCGTCCATGGCCGTGGGATCGGTCATCACCCTTGGCACCATGATCATCCTCGAGATCAACGCAGAGGTCCCGCTGGACGGCATCTACGCCAACGAACCGATCTACTACGGCCTGATCGCTTCGGCGCTGGTCTACGTGGCGGTCTCGCTGCTGACCAAGCCAACCGACGCCGCCGTGATGCGCTCGTGGCAGCAGCGGGTCGCCGGCGGTTCGGCGGAGCAGGAACCGGACGAGGTCCCGGTTCTCACACACTAAGGGTCCGCGTGCACTAAAACGACGGATTAAGAACGACGGCGGCGCCTCCCGTGGGGGGCGCCGCCGTCGCGCTGTGTGGGGCCGGGGCTACCCGCCGTCCTCCGGGCCGCGGAACTCGTCCGCGTCCGGCGACCCGACGGGCTGGTCCTCACCCAGGAAGTCCTCCGTGTCCAGGGGCAGTCGCTGGTCGGCCTCCTCCAGCAGCTCCTCCTCGACGGTCTCCGAGTCCTCGACCGGTGCGTCGTCGGCGAAGTCGTAGTCGGGGTCGGACTCAACGGAGTCCCTCGACGGCCGGGCGGCCTGTGATCCGGTGTTGTCCATGGTGCGACCTCCGTGCGCTCGGGCTGGCAGCGGTGTGCGGTTGCTCCGCTCACGTTTCCGGGAGCGGCTGGCGGGCCTGCCGGGAATCCCGCCTGGCGTTTTCATTCGAACACCGGCCGCGCTTCCGGTCAAGGAAACGCCGCCGGTGCCGTAGGGGCGCCGGCGGCGGTTCGCGGGACTGCGCGGCTGGCGCCGCCCTCAGGAGACCGGGAGGGCCGACTGCCGGGGAAGGAGCGGGGCGAAGAAGGCGGCGAGTTCCGCCGTCGCCGTCAGCGGCAGCACCGTGGCGACGTACTGGTCCGGCCGGACCACGACGACGGCGCCGTCCCGGCTGATGCCGCGCAGGTCGAAGATGTCCGCGGACGGGTCCGTGCCGTAGACCTTCTCCAGGTAGGTCAGCGCGAAGGGGCCCACCTGTGGCTTGAATACGTCCGGGACGGCGGTGATGTCCACCTCCGTGTGGGGCTGCTGGTAGATGACCTTGACGTCGAACCAGGCATCCCGGTCCAGGCCTTCGGGCGTCGCGGCCACGGGCGATTCCGGGGCCCCGGCCAGCCAGGCCGCCAGGTCCGTGGTGGGCGAGGGGGCGCCGGCCACAGCGGGATCTGCGAAGACGTAGATCCGCCAGCGGCCGTCCGCCGTGGCCTGGTGGCCCAGGTGCAGGGGGTTGGTGTCGCAGACCCGGACGACGGGCGCGGATTTGAAGCGCTTGCCGATCGGGAACCCGGCGGCGAGGTCCTGGTGCACCGGCTCGCCGATCAGGATGGACGGGGCGTACTGGGTCATGAAGCCGGCCGGGAATTCGGCGGTGCTGACGTAGAAGTCCTCCAGCTCGGAGGGGCTGTTGAACTCCTCCGGCTTCTTGGCCATCAGGGTGGACCATTCCTTGTCGAAGTCGATGAGGTTCTTCGCCACCACCTGGCGCTCGGCCGAGTAGGTCGCCAGCAGCTCCTCCGGGCTGCGTCCCTCGAGCACGTGGCCCAGCTTCCAGCCGATGTTGAAGCCGTCCTGCATGGACACGTTCATGCCCTGGCCGGCCTTGGCGCTGTGGGTGTGGCAGGCGTCGCCGGTGATGAACACCCGCGGGGTGCGGGTCCCGCGGTCCGCGGGGACGACGTCGTCGAACCGGTCGGTGAGCCGGTGGCCCACCTCGTAGACGCTGTGCCAGGCGACGTTGCGGACGTCCAGCGTGTAGGGGTGGATGATGGCGTTGGCCTTGGCGATGATCTGCTCGATGCTGGTCTGCCGGACGGCGCCGGCGTCGCCCTCGGGGACCACACCCAGGTCCACATACATGCGGAACAGGTGTCCTCCCTCGCGCGGAATCAACAGGATGCTGCCGCCGGAGCCGGAGGTGATGGCGCACTTGGTGCGGATGTCCGGAAAGTCGGTGTTGGCCAGCACGTCCATGACGCCCCAGGCGTGGTTGGCCTTGTCCCCGGCCATGGTGCAGCCGATCGAGTCGCGGACGCGGCTGCGGGCGCCGTCGGCACCGACGACGTATTTGGCCCGGACGGTGCGCTCGGTGCCGGCGTCGGGCCCGGCGGTGCGGGTGAGGGTGACGGTGACGGGGTAGTCGCCCTCCCCCACCTCGAGGCGGACGAAATCCCAGCCGTAGTCGGGCCGCATCCGGGCCGGGGAGTTAGCCATGAACTCGGCGAAGTAGTCCAGGACGCGGGCCTGGTTGACGATCAGGTGCGGGAATTCGCTGATGCCGGCGGGGTCGTCCAGGGCGCGGGCGGAGCGGACGATCCGGGTGGCGTCGGCCGGGTCCGGCTTCCAGAACGCCATCTCGGTGATCCGGTACGCCTCGGCGATGATCCGCTCGGCGAAGCCGAAGGCCTGGAACGTCTCGACGCTGCGGGCCTGGATGCCGTCGGCCTGGCCGATGGCGAGGCGGCCCGGACGGCGTTCGATGATGCGGGTACTGACGCCGGGGAACTGGGCAAGCTGCGCGGCGGCCAGCATGCCGGCGGGGCCGGTACCGACGATCAGCACGTCCATCCGGTCGGGCAGCTCGTCGGGGCGGTCGAGGCCGACGCCGGCGGCGGGCTGGACCCGCGGGTCACCGGAAACGTATCCGTGGTGGTGGAAATGCACGGGCTGTCCTCACTTCGTTGTGTGGCGTTGGGCTTCGGGCGCCGGCTACGGCTCCACACCCAGGGTGTTCGATAATAGAATTTTGCGTTCGATAATAGAACGCTTCTGTCTGCTCATTGACTGTACGGCAGGTATGACGCAGCTTACAAGTGGCTCGAAATATCCCGCGGTGACGGGGTTGACAGGGCCCCACCCCCAGGGGGACAGTGATCGTATACGATTTCGTACTCGATGAGGAGTAGCTCTTGGAACAGGTCACCGACCACACCCTGGCCGCGGCACGGAAGGTCATTGCGGTCCACCTCAATTACCCCAGCCGGGCCGCCCAGCGCGGCCGCACGCCGGAGCAGCCCTCGTACTTCCTGAAGCCATCGTCCTCCCTGGCCCTCTCCGGCTCAAGCGTCGAACGTCCGGCAGGCTGCGAACTGCTCGGCTTCGAGGGCGAGGTGGCCCTGGTCATCGGCAAGGACGCCCGCCGCATCGGCATCGAGGACGCCTGGAGCTACGTCGCCGCGGTGACCGCCAGCAACGACCTCGGCGTCTACGATCTGCGCTACGCGGACAAGGGCTCCAACGTCCGTTCCAAGGGCGGCGACGGGTTCACCCCGGTGGGCCCGGCCCTGATCCCGGCCGACGCCATCGACCCGGCCGGGCTGCGGATCCGCACCTGGCACAACGGCGAGCTGGTCCAGGACGACACCACCGCGGACCTGCTCTTCCCCTTCGCCCGGCTGGTCGCGGACCTCTCCCAGCTGCTCACGCTGCAGGAGGGTGACATCATCCTCACCGGCACCCCGGCCGGAGCCTCCGTGGCCCGGCCCGGCGACGTCGTCGAGGTCGAAGTCAGCGGCGGCGCGCACAGCACCGGCCGGCTGCGCACCACAGTGACCGAGGGAGCGACGCCGTTCGCCGACTTCGGCGCCGGGCCCAAGGCCGACGACACCCAGCGCGAGGAGGCGTACGGCTCCCGCGCGGCGGCCGGCCTCCCCGAGTCCGGTACCGCCGAAAACACCGCACCTGCCCTGCCCCCGGAGCTGAAGGCGAAACTCGAGAGCGTCTGCACCGCCACCCTGTCCTCGCAGCTGCGCAAGCGTGGCCTGAACAACGTCAGCATCGACGGGCTCCAGTCCACCCGCCCCGGAAAGCGGATCGTGGGCCTGGCCCGGACCCTGCGCTACGTGCCCAACCGGGAGGACCTCTTCAAGACCCACGGCGGCGGCTTCAACGCCCAGAAGCGCGCCATCGACACGGTCAACGACGGCGAGATCCTGGTCATGGAGGCCCGGGGCGAGAAGGGCACCGGCACGGTCGGGGACATCCTGGCCCTCCGCGCCCAGGTCCGCGGCGCGGCCGCCATCATCACCGACGGCGGCGTCCGCGACCTGTCCGCCGTCGCCGCCCTGGAGATGCCCACCTACTTCGCCAACCCGCATCCCGCCGTCCTGGGCCGCCGGCACGTCCCCTGGGACACGGACATCACCATTGCCTGTGGCGGCACCACCGTCCAGCCCGGGGACATCATCGTCGCCGACGCCGACGGCATCCTGGTGATCCCGCCGGCCCTCGCCGAGGAACTGGCCGAGGACTCCATCGCCCAGGAACGCGAGGAGGCCTTCATCGCCGAGATGGTGGCGCAGGGGCACAGCGTGGACGGCCTCTACCCGCTCGACGCCGCCTGGCGCGGGAAGTACGAAGCCTGGGACGCGGAGCAGCCCCGTGACTGAGACCGCCGCTCCAGGCGCCGGAACCACCGCTGCCGCCAGCAAGTCCCAGCTTGCCTACGAGGCGGTCAAGGCCAGGATCGTGGACGGCAGCTACTCCCCCGGCTACCGGCTGGTGCTCGGCGCCATTGCCAAGGACCTGGGCGTCAGCGTGGTCCCGGTCAGGGAGGCGATCCGCCGGCTCGAGGCCGAGGGACTGGTGACGTTCGAGCGGAACATCGGCGCCACCGTCGCCGGGATCGACCCCACCGAGTACCTCTACACGATGCAGACCCTCAGCATCGTCGAGGGTGCCGCGACCGCACTGTCCGCTCCCCTGATCGGCGCCGCGGACGTGGCCCGGGCCCGGGCGGTCAACGCCGAGATGCGCGAGTGCCTGGAGCACTTCGACCCCGTCCGGTTCACCCGGCTGAACCAGGACTTCCACAGCGTCCTGTTCGAACACTGCCCCAACCCGCACATCCTGGACCTGGTGCACCGGGGCTGGAACCGGCTCGCCGCGCTGCGGTCCTCCACGTTCCGCTTCGTCCCGGGCCGGGCCAGCGAATCGGTCGAGGAGCACGAGGCGCTGCTGCGGCTGATCGAGGACGGTGCCGACGCCGACGAGATCGAGCAGGCTGCCCGCCGGCACCGCAGCGCCACCCTGGACGCCTACCTCGCCCAGACCAACCACTGACTGACCACCGATCACCAGATAGGACCTCAACGATGACGACTCCTTCAGAAACCACCGTCACCCGGCACGTGCCGGCAAACCTTCCCACCACCATCCAGCACTACATCAACGGCCGGTTCGTGGACTCCGTCTCCGGGAAGACGTTCGACGTCCTGGACCCGGCCTCCAACCAGACCTACGCCACCGCGGCCGCCGGCCAGAAGGAGGACATCGACCTCGCCGTCGCCGCCGCCCGCGAGGCCTTCACCAACGGCCCCTGGCCGACGATGAAGCCCCGCGAGCGCGCCCGGGTACTGAACAGGATCGCCGACGCCGTCGAGGCCCAGGAGGCCCGTCTCGCCGAGCTGGAAACCTTCGACACCGGCCTGCCGATCACCCAGGCCAAGGGCCAGGCCCTCCGCGCCGCCGAGAACTTCCGCTTCTTCGCGGACCTGATCGTGGCCCAGTTCGACGACGCCATGAAGGTCCCGGGCGCGCAGATCAACTACGTCAACCGCAAGCCGATCGGCGTCGCGGGCCTGATCACCCCGTGGAACACCCCGTTCATGCTCGAGTCCTGGAAGCTCGCCCCGGCCCTGGCCACCGGCAACACGGTGGTGCTCAAGCCGGCCGAGTTCACCCCGCTCTCGGCCTCCCTGTGGGCCACGATCTTCAAGGACGCCGGCCTCCCGGACGGCGTCTTCAACCTGGTCAACGGCCTGGGCGAGGAGGCCGGCGACGCCCTTGTCAAGCACCCGGACGTCCCGCTGATCTCCTTCACCGGCGAGACCACCACCGGCCAGACGATCTTCCGGAACGCCGCTGAGAACCTCAAGGGCCTCTCGATGGAGCTCGGCGGCAAGTCCCCCTGCGTCGTCTTTGCCGACGCAGACCTGGACGCCGCGATCGACTCCGCCCTGTTCGGCGTCTTCTCGCTCAACGGCGAGCGCTGCACCGCCGGGTCCCGGATCCTGGTCGAACGCCCCGTCTACGAGGAGTTCTGCGAGAAGTACGCCGCCCGGGCGAAGAACATCGTCGTCGGCGACCCGCAGGACCCCCGGACCGAGGTCGGCGCCCTGGTCCACCCCGAGCACTTCGCGAAGGTGGCCTCCTATGTCGAGATCGGCAAGACCGAGGGCCGGCTGCTGGCCGGCGGCGGCCGGCCGGAGAACCTTCCCGAGGGCCTGGACAACAGCAACTACATCGCCCCGACCGTCTTCGCCGACGTCGCCCCCAACGCGCGGATCTTCCAGGAGGAGATCTTCGGCCCCGTCGTCGCCATCACCCCGTTCGACACGGACGAGGAGGCCCTCGCCCTGGCCAACAACACCAAGTACGGCCTCGCCGCCTACATCTGGACCCAGAACCTGACCCGCGCGCACACCTTCTCACAGAACGTCGAGGCCGGCATGGTGTGGCTCAACAGCCACAACGTCCGCGACCTGCGCACTCCGTTCGGCGGCGTCAAGGCCTCCGGGCTGGGCCACGAGGGCGGCTACCGCTCGATCGATTTCTACACCGACCAGCAGGCCGTCCACATCACCCTCGGCAAGGTCCACACCCCCAAGTTCGGCGCCTGAGTCTTCCAGCCAGCGCTCACCTGCCCCCCCTTTCAACGAAGAGAGACCCCCATGACCGATTTCATCCCCACCCCCACCGTCCCGGCGCCGGACATCGTCCGCTGCGCTTACATGGAAATCGTCGTCACCGACCTCGCGGCATCCCGCGCGTTCTACGTGGACCTGCTCGGCCTGCACGTGACCGAGGAGGACGAGAACGCCATCTACCTGCGCTCCCTCGAGGAGTTCATCCACCACAACCTGGTGCTGCGCAAGGGACCGGTGGCCGCCGTCGCCGCCTTCGCCTACCGGGTGAAGTCCCCCGCCGAGGTGGACGCCGCCGAGGCCTACTACCGGGAGCTCGGCTGCCGGGTGGAGCGCCGCAAGGAGGGCTTCACCAAGGGCATCGGCGACGCCGTCCGGGTCGAGGACCCGCTGGGCTTCCCCTACGAGTTCTTCTACGAGGTGGAGCACGTCGAGCGCCTCACGCAGCGCTACGACCTGTACTCCGCCGGCGAACTGGTGCGCCTGGACCACTTCAACCAGGTCACCCCGGACGTCCCCCGCGGCCGCAAGTACCTGGAGGACCTGGGCTTCCGGGTCTCCGAGGACATCAAGGACTCCGACGGCGTCACCTACGCCGCCTGGATGCACCGCAAGCAGACCGTGCACGACACCGCCCTGACCGGCGGCAACGGCCCGCGCATGCACCACGTCGCGTTCGCCACGCACGAGAAGCACAACATCATCCAGATCTGCGACAAGATGGGCGCCCTGCGGATTAGCGACCGGATCGAACGCGGCCCCGGCCGGCACGGCGTCTCCAACGCCTTCTACCTCTACATCCTGGACCCGGACGGGCACCGGATCGAGATCTACACCCAGGACTACTACACCGGCGACCCGGATAACCCCACGATCACCTGGGATGTCCACGACAACCAGCGCCGCGACTGGTGGGGCAACCCGGTGGTCCCGTCCTGGTACACCGAGGCGTCCCTGGTCCTGGACCTGGACGGCAACCCTCAGCCGGTCATCGAGCGCACCGACGCCTCGGAAATGGCCGTCACGGTCGGCGCCGATGGCTTCTCCTACACCCGCAAGGACGGCTCCCCCGAGGGTGACCGGACCGGGTTCAAGCTCGGCGCGCAGCTCTGACCATGATGGAGCAGGCGGCGATCGAGGCGATCGCAGACGAACTGGTGGACGCGGGCCGGACCCGCACCCCGGTGCCCCGGCTGACGGCCCGGTACCCGGAGATGACGGTGGAGGATTCCTACGCCGTGCAGCGGCTCTGGCGGCGCCGCAACGAGGACGCCGGCCGGACCCTGGTGGGCCGGAAGATCGGCCTGACCTCCAAGGCGATGCAGGCGGCCACGGGCATCACCGAACCGGACTACGGTGCGATCTTCGATGACATGGTGCTGGAGACCGGCTGCTCCGTGCCGTGGGACCGGTACACCCACCCGCGGGTGGAGGTGGAGCTCGCGTTCGTGCTCAAGGACGGGCTCAAGGGCCCCGGCGTGACGCTCTTCGACGTGCTGCGGGCCACCGAATACGTGGTGCCGGCACTGGAGATCCTGGACTCCCGGATCGAGATGGAGGGGCGGACCATCGTGGACACCATCGCGGACAACGCCGCGATGGGCGCCATGGTGGTGGGCGGCAACCCGGTGAAGCCGGGCGACGTCGACCTCCGCTGGGTCTCCGCCATCCTCTATAAGAACCAGACCGTCGAGGAAACCGGCGTCGCCGCCGGCGTCCTGGACCACCCGGCCAACGGGGTGCACTGGCTGGCGAACAAGATCGCCGCCCACGGGGACGCGTTGGAAGCCGGGGACATCATCCTGGCCGGGTCCTTCACCCGCCCGCTCTGGGTCTACCGGGGCGACACCGTCCACGCCGACTACGGACCGCTGGGAGCCGTGACATGCCGTTTCGACTAGAAGAAACCTTCCGCGACGCCCTCCACCGCCGGGCCGAAGGGGTCCGGCCGCTGGCGGGCATGTGGGTCTGCTCCGGCAGCCCGCTGATCGCCGAACTCTGCGCCGGCTCCGGCCTGGACTGGCTGCTGGTGGACGCCGAGCACAGTCCCAACGGGCTGGAATCCATCCTGGCCCAGCTCCAGGCCATCCACGGCTACCCGGTCCACACTATGGTCCGGCCGCCGGTCAACGACACCGTCCTGATCAAGCAGTACCTGGACCTGGGCGTGCAGAACCTGCTGATCCCCATGGTCAACTCCGCGGCGGAGGCCGAAGCCGCGGTGGCCGCCACGCGCTACCCGCCGCAGGGGGTCCGCGGGGTGGGGTCCGCCCTTGCCCGCGCCGCGCGTTGGAACCGGGTCCCGGACTACCTCGCCCGGGCCGGGGAGACCATCAGTGTCACCGTCCAGATCGAGTCGACCGCCGCCGTGGACGCGGTGGCGGACATCCTCGCCGTCGACGGCGTGGACGCCATCTTCCTGGGCCCCTCGGACCTCGCCGCCTCGATGGGGCTGCTGGGACAGCAGGAGCACCCCGACGTCGTCGCCGCCGTCGAACGCTGCCTCGCCGCGGCGCGGGAGGCCGGGAAACCCGCCGGCGTCAACGCCTTCAACCCGGCGACGGCGGACCGCTACCGGGCGGCCGGAGCTGCCTTCATCCTGGTGGGCGCCGACGTCGCGCTCCTGGCCCGGGGTTCCGAGGCGCTCGCCGCACGGTTCTGCGTAAACGGCCCGCCTGGGGAACACACGGGGGCGGACGACGGCGCCGCGGCGGGCGGCGGGACGGCCAGCTACTGAGGCCGCCGGAGGGGGGCCGCCGGAGCCCGCAAATTTTACGGCGGCCCTAAACTTTTCGGTGAGGAATACCGGCCGAAAATCCGCGGAATACCGGGGTACGCTGGGAGCTGATCCGGGCCCGACGAGGCCACATCCAGCCAGGAGTTTTTCCGTGTCCCAGCACGCACCATCCAACCAAAACCACGCCCACGGCGACGCCCGGCCGGCCGGCTCCGGCCACACCCCGGCAGCGTCGATGACGGAGCACAAGCCCGCCGACATCCGGCGCTGGCGCCAGTACCTGGCCGACGAACGCGCCGAGGCCCGCGTCTACCGGGAACTGGCCCAGAACCGCAGCGGCGAGGAACGCGCCATCCTGCTGTCCCTGGCCGAGGCCGAGGGCCGGCACGAAGCACACTGGCTGCAGCTGCTCGGCGAGCACGCCGGCCGGCCGCGTCCGGCGTCGCTGCGCAGCCAGCTGCTGGGCTTCCTGGCCCGGCACTTCGGCTCGGTGTTCGTCCTGGCCCTGGCCCAGCGGGCCGAGAGCCGCTCCCCCTACGCCAACGACCCGTCCGCAACCCCGGCCATGGTCGCGGACGAACAGATCCACGAGGAGGTGGTCCGGGGCCTGGCAACCCGCGGCCGCAACCGGCTCGCCGGCAGCTTCCGCGCCGCCGTATTCGGCGCCAACGACGGACTGGTCAGCAACCTCTCCCTGGTCATGGGCATGGCGGCGTCCGGCGTCGGCAGCTCCGTGGTGCTGCTCAGCGGCGTCGCGGGCCTCCTGGCCGGTGCGCTGTCCATGGGCGCCGGCGAGTTCATTTCCGTCCGCTCCCAGCGTGAGCTGCTGGCCGCCACCCGGCCCACCCAGATCACCCTCGCCGCTGCGCCATCCCTGGACATCGAGCACAACGAACTCGTCCTCGTCTACCTGGCCCGCGGCATGTCCCGGGAGGCCGCCGAGCACCGCGTCGCCGAGCGGATGGGCCTGCTGGACTGCGACTGCGATCCGAGCCTCTCGCTCCAGCCGGAACTGCCCGAGGCCGAGGACCAGCACGAGGCCGTCGGCACGGCCTGGGGCGCGGCGGCCTCGAGCTTCTGCTTCTTCGCCTCCGGCGCGATCATCCCGATCATCCCGTTCGTCCTGGGCATGACCGGCGTCGCCGCCCTGGTGGTCTCCGCCGGCCTGGTGGGCATCGCGCTGCTGCTCACCGGCGGCGTCGTGGGCCTGCTCTCCGGCACCTCCCCGGTCACCCGCGGCCTGCGCCAGCTGGCGATCGGCCTGGGCGCCGCCGCCGTCACCTACCTGCTGGGCCTGGTCTTCGGCGCGGTGGTCGGCTAGTGGAAGACCCGGGCCCCCGGAACCGGCCGCCGCGGCACAGCCGTGCCGCCGGCGGCTTCCGGGCGGCCCGGAACCTGGCGGCCGTCGCGTTCATCGCGGTGGCCGCTTTCGCTACCGCCGGGCTGGTCTACAACGATCCCCGGCTGACCGAGCTGCTGGGGCTCTCCCACGACTCCACCGCCCGACGCGTGCCGGGGACCGGGCTGGGCACCGGGCCCGGCGCCGTCGGACACGCCACGGCCAGCAGCCCCGCCCGGCAGGCCGGGGTCCCGGCCGACGGCACGGCCATGGCCGTCCCGCCGCCCGGCTACGAGGAACAGGACCAGCCCCTCGGCCAGGCCCGAAAACCCGCGGCGGCCAGCAGCTCCTTCAAGTTCCTGGCCACGAACCCGGACGGCGGCCCCGTGGGCTACTCGCCCTGCCGGCCGCTGCACTACGTGGTCAACGCCGCCCTGGCCCCGGCCGGCGCGGAAACCCTAGTGGAGGACGCCATCAAGACAGTCGCCGCCGCGACCGGGATCAGGTTCGTCAGCGACGGCGCCACCACCGAGCTGCCGTCCCAAACCCGCGCCCCGTACCAAAAGGACGCCTACGGGGACCACTGGGCACCCCTGCTGATCGCCTGGACGACGCCGGAGCAGGCGCCGCAGCTGGAGGGCCCCGTGATCGGCACGGGCGGCAGCACGCACTTCAGTTTCGGGGGCGGCCCCAAGACCTACGTCACCGGCAGCCTGGAACTGGACGCCCCGCAGATCACCGAGGAACTGCGGCGCGGCGACGGATCCGCCTACGCCACCGCGGTCATCCTGCACGAACTGGGCCACGTCATGGGCCTGGAGCACGTCACCGACCCGGACCAGCTGATGTATCCGGAGATCGGCGCCCCGGACGGGCTCGCCGCCGGCGACCTGAACGGCCTCTACGAACTCGGCCGCGTCCCCTGCCGCAAGGACCTCTAGGGCTCAGGAGTCCAGGACGGCCAGCGCCTCTTCGACCGAGTCCACCAGGAAGATCCGCCGTTCCATCTGCCGGCCCGAGGCGATGCTCTGCAGCAACGGCCATGCCGGGTAGCGGCGCAGCCAGTGCTCCCGCCCCACCAAGACCATGGGCGTGATGGTTTCCGGCGCCCCGTAGTAGTTTTCGCAGGCGTCCTGGAAGATCTCCTGGATGGTGCCGCCGGAACCGGGCAGGAACACGATCCCGCCGTTGCACAGCTCCAGCAGGACCGTCTCGCGGATGGAGTTCGCGAAGTACTTGGCGATGTGGGTGGCGAAGTAGTTGGGCGGTTCGTGCCCGTAGAACCAGGTGGGAATGCCCAGCGACGGCGTCCCGTCCGGGTGGCGTTCGACGACGGCGGCGGCCGCCCGGGCCCAGGCCGACACGGAGGGCCGGAAACCCGGCACCGCGGCCAGGTCCGCCAGCGCCTGACGGAAGTCGGGTTCGGCCGCCCCGCTGAGGTAGGCGCCCAGGTTGGCGGCCTCCATGGCGCCCGGGCCGCCGCCGGTGGCCACCAGCCGCCCGGCGCGGGCGAGCAGCCGCCCGAGCAGCGCGGCCTCCATGAAGCCGGCCGATCCCCGGGTGGCGGCGTGGCCGCCCATCACCCCAACCAGGGTCTTTCCCCGGGCCGCGTCGGAGCGGGTGAATTCTTCCAGGGCGTCCCCGATCGCGTGGTCGTGGAGGGCGGCGGCGAGGGTGGCATCGAGGCGGCGGCGCTGCCCGGAGTGGATGCTCCAGTGGTAGATCCGGGCGTCCGGGGTGTCCTCGTAGCGGGTCTCCGCGATGCCGGCGTAGAGCTCCTCCGGGGTGTACAGCGTTCCGCGGTAAGGGTTGAACGGCACCTTTTCCAGCCTGGGGAAGATCAGCGCGCCGCCGGCCCGGAGCATGGCCTCGACCCCGTCGTCGAAGGTGCAGCCCAGGAAGACGGCGCCCTGGACGTCGGCGGCTTCCAGCGCCGCGCGCCGGCCGCGGAGGTCCAGGGACTGCAGGTGCCAGCCGTGGAGGGATCGGGCGCCGCCGGACACCAGCCGGTCAAAGCTCTCCAGGCTCTCGACCTCGAGGGTGCGGGGGCTGGGGTGCAGGCTGCGGGCGGCGCTCATCCGGCACTACGCCCGGACGTCCGGGGCGGGTACGTCCCGGGCGGGTACGTCCTGGGCGCGCCGCTCGGACAGGTACCGGTCCAGCCGGGCCAGGGTCTGCTCCAGGTTGGCGGGGTGCCGGCGCAGGTAGCCGGCCAGGCGCAGCAGGAACCGTCCCCGGACCGCGCGGGCGTCCCACTGTTCGGTGACCAGGGTGCCCGCGACCCCGGACTCGGTGGCCGGTTCCAGCAGGTACCGCCAGATGTGGCCGTAGAAGTGCCGCCAGGCGATGCGCCGGCCCTCCTCAAACTCACAGACGGTATTGAGGATCTTGTAGTCCACCCCGATCTTCATCTCCATGCCGAACCGGGCGCCGGGTCCCAGCCGTTCAGGGCCGCGCGGCTGGGCGCCCTTCACGGTGCCGGAGCCGTCGATCTCGCTGTGCAGGGCGGGAGTGGCCAGCACCTCGAAGATCTCCTCCGGGGAGGCGGCGATGAAACGGCTGCGGGAGACCAGGTACCGGTTGTTCATCCGGCAATCCTAGCCTCCGGCGCGCGGTGGGACGGGCGCCGCGGCGGGGCCCGAAACGTGGTGCAAAATGAGGCATGCAGATTCCGACCTCATCCGCCGGAGGACCCCGCATCGGGGTGCCCGTCCGGCTCAGCAGTTCCTCCGACCCGGACCCCAGGGTGGGCGAGGCGAACGACCTCTTCGACTACATCGTGGCGCTCCTGCGCGGGGCCGGCGGAGAGCCGGTGCTCCTGACGGATGCGACGGGCGTGCGCGGACTCGACGGCGTCGTCCTGCCCGGCGGCGGGGACCTGGACCCGGCGCTCTACGGGCAGACCGACGGCGGCACCTGCTACGACGTGAACGCGGCCCAGGACGAGCTCGACCTCGCGGTGGCGCGGGAGGCGATGGACGGCGGCGTTCCGGTGCTGGGCATCTGCCGGGGGCACCAGCTGCTGAACGTGCTCTACGGCGGCACCCTGGTCCAGGACATGGACCCGGGCGCGGTGCCGCACCGGGAGGCCGTCCCGTCCGACGATCCGGTCCACGACGCCGGGCCGTGGGCCTGGCACGACGTGGACATCGTGGCCGGTTCGAAGGTCGCCGCCCTGTACGCGGGCTGGAATCCGCAGCGGGTCAGGATCGCCTCCGGACACCACCAGGCCGTCGCCCGGGTGGGCAACGGCTTGGTGGTCACGGCACTCGCCGATGACGGGACCGTGGAGGCGCTGGAGGATCCGGCGCGCTGGTTGGCCTCGGTGCAGTGGCACCCCGAAGCCGCAGAACTTCCCGCGGGCGAGCGGCTGGCGCCGTTCGCGGCGTTCGTGGCGGTGTGCCGGCAGCGGCTGCCGGCGGACCGGACGGGAGCCTAGGCCCGGCCCGCGGCCACGGGTTCGGCGGTTTCCGCGGGGGCGGCGGCACCGGCGTCGTTCACGACGCCGTCGTTCATGGCCCCGTCGTTAGTGCCCGCGGTCCGGGCGGGGGCGTTCCGTGCCCGCTTCGCGGCGCCGGCGGCGGCGACGGCCATCACCACGAGCCCGGCCAGCGTGGTGGCCGCACCTGCCCAGATCGGGGAGGTGTAGCCCAGTCCGGCGGTGATGGTGACGCCGCCCAGCCAGGCGCCCAGGGCGTTGCCGACGTTGAACGCGCCGATGTTGGCGCCCGAGGCCAGCGTGGGGGCGCTGTCCGCGTACTTCATGACGCGCATCTGCAGGCCGGGGACGGTGGCGAAGCCGAAGCCGCCCAGCAGCACCATGGAGGCGATGGTCATCGGCTGGTTGGCGGCAGTGAGAGCGAAGACCACGAGCACCACTACGAGGGCAGCGAGCACCACCAGCAGGGTGCGGTCCACGTTCCGGTCAGCGGCCTTGCCGCCGATGGTGTTGCCGATGAAAAGTCCCACGCCGAAGAGGATCAGCAGCCACGGGACGGTGCCGGCGGAGAAGCCGGTGACCTCGGTCAGCGTGAAGGCGATGTAGGTGAAGGCGCCGAACATGCCGCCGTAACCCAGGATGGTGACCAGGATGGACAGCCAGACCTGTCCGGACCGGAAGGCACGGAGCTCACCGCGCAAACCGCCTGCGGTAGAACCAGCGCCGGTGTCGCCGGCACCGGTCCGCGGGACCAGGGCCAGGATGCCGGCCAGTGCCAGGACCCCGATGACGGTGATGGCCCAGAAGGTGGAGCGCCACCCCGCCGCCTGGCCCAGCATGGTGCCGAAGGGGACGCCCAGAACGTTCGCGGCGGTCAGGCCGGTGAACATGATGGCGATGGCGCCGGCCTTCTTGGTGGGCGCGACCATGCTGGCGGCGACCACCGCGCCGATGCCGAAGAAGGCACCGTGCGCGAGTGCGGCGATGATCCGGCCCACCATCATGACGGTGTAGCCGGGTGCGAGGGCGGAGATGAGGTTGCCGGCGATGAACAAGACCATCAGGGCGGCCAGCACGGGCTTGCGCTCGAACCGGGTCACGGCGGCGGTCAGGGCCAGCGCCCCCACGACGACGGCGAGCGCGTACCCGGAGATGAGCCAGCCGGCGACCGCCTCGGTGACGTGGAAATCCGCGGCGACCTGCGGCAGCAGGCCCATGATGACGAACTCGGTGAGTCCGATTCCGAACCCGCCGAGGGCGAGTGCTATCAGGCCGATAGGCATGGATGACTCCTTCGAAAACTGTACTGAAAGTGGGGGGACGCGTAAGCTATTAGTTGCAGACGCGTTATTTATTGTTGCACACGCAACTATAGCGCGCAAGCAACTACTTTAGGTTGGCCGGGCACGGGATGGCGCCGCGGGCGGTCCTATTGGGAAAGGAAGCACACGAATGGGCATCAAGGACGACGCCGTGGAGGTCCGCGCACAAGGCTGGCGCACCCTCGCGGCCCTGCATGGACTGATCGAGACGGAGCTGGAACGGGCCCTGCAGGCCGAGGCAAAACTCTCGGTGGTCGAGTACACCGTTCTGGACGCACTCAGCCGCCAGGACGGCTGGCACATGCGGATGCAGCAGCTCGCCCGCGCGACCGCACTGAGCGCGAGCGCCACCACCCGGCTGGTAAACCGACTCGAGGACCGGGCCCTGCTGACCCGGATCCTCTGCGACGACGACCGACGCGGCATCTACACCGAACTCACAGCCAGCGGCATCGCGCTCCTGGAGCAGGCCCGGCCCGTCCACGACAGCACACTGGAGCGCGCCCTGGCCGCGGCACAGGACATCCCGGAACTTGCCCCGCTGGTGGACGCCCTCCCCCGGCTGCACGCCGTCGCCTGAGGCCGGGGATTGACACGGCTCGGAGAGCCGGTCCCGCGCAAGGCATCCGCCACTCTGGGTCTGGCGCATGCGCCCTTGCAGCGGTACCGTTAAACAACCATCTGGTTGATCAAGCGTTGAGTTGATTACTCCTCGGTGACCAGTCGATGGCATGCCACGCACCGCGGCTGCACCTCCGTCTTTGAGGGGGCACTTCATGGTCCACGACGACGACCAGCTCGACTCCGCCTTCCTGGCGCTGGCCGATCCCGTCCGCCGCAGGATCATCGCCCGGCTCAGCCGGGGGCCGGCCACGGTGAACGAACTGGCGGAACCCTTCGCGATCACCAAGCAGGCGGTCTCGAAGCACATCCAGGTCCTCGAACAGGCGGGGCTCGTCACGCGCACACGCGACGCCCAGCGCCGGCCCGTCCACCTGGACCCCGCACGGCTGGAGGCACTCACCGCATGGATCGACCAGTACCGGCTGGTCCGCGAGGAGCAGTTCCGCAGCCTCGACGCCGCGCTCCACACCCAGGCCGCAGCACGCGGCACCCAGGCAAAGGACTCATCATGAGCAACGCCCTGAAACTCAGCGTCCCGGAAGGGTTGCCCTTCATCGACTTCGAACGGGACTTCGACTTCCCCGTGGCGGACGTGTTTCGCGCCCACAAAGACCCCGCCCTGATCGTGCAGTGGCTTGGCCCGCGCGGGATGAGCATGGAGGTGGACCACTACGACTTCCACACCGGCGGCAGCTACAGCTACACCCACACCGGGCACGACGGCGTCCCGCACGTTTTCAGCGGCGTCTTCCACACTGTCCGGGAGAACGAGTTCGCCATCCAGACCTTTGAATTCGACGGCTACCCGGACGTGGTCAGCATCGAATTCATGACCTTCACGGATCTCGGCGACGGCCGCACCCGGCTCAGCGCCCATGCGGTCTACCCCAGCATGGAGGCCCGGGACGGCATGGCCCAGTCCGGGATGGAGGGCGGCCTGAGCGAGGGCTACGAACGGCTCGAGGAACTGCTGGCCGGCGCCAGGGTCTGACCGCCTAGCAGCCCTCGAAGTCCGTCAGCACCCGGACCTTGGCCGCCGAGGCGGACTCCGGATCGAAGGTGTACCCGATCCACTCGGCGGCCAGGCGGCGGGCGAGTTCGATCCCGACGACACGCTGGCCCATGGTCAGGACCTGGCAGTCGTTGGACAGGATCGAGCGTTCCACGGAGAACGAGTCGTGGGCGGCGGTGGCGCGGATTCCCTCGACCTTGTTCGCGGCGATCGCCACCCCGATGCCCGTCCCGCAGAACAGGATGGCCCGGTCGGCGGCGCCGTCACGGATCATTTCGCCGGCGGCGATGCCGACGTAGGGGTAGGGCCTGGTGAAGTCGTCGGGGGCGTCGCCGCGGCGGACACCGATGTCGATGACCTCGCTGACCCGCGGATCGTTGCGCAGGTCCTCGAGGACCCGGTCCTTGTAGTCCACGCCGGCCTCGTCCGCGCCCACAATCAGTCGCAGTCCCATGCTGTGCTCCTTCGGTGTCATTGTCCGGCTCCCGCGGCGGCGGGGCTGGTGCTGTTGGTGGTGAGGTGCGGGCCCATCACGGCGAAGACCATGGCAAGGGAGGTCGCACCGGGGTCGGCGGTGCCGAGGCTTTTCTCGGCCAGCGGACGGGCGCGGCCCTTGAGCGGCAGCAGGTCCGCGGTGGCCTCCGCCGCCGAGGCCGCGTCGCGGGCCGCCGCCTGCCAGGCCCGGCCCGGGTCGGCGCCGCCCTCCACCGCGCGGGTGAAGGACGTGGCGAACGGCAGCAGAGCGTCCACCATGGTCTTGTCGCCCGGTTCGGCCTTGCCAAGCTGGATGATGCGGTCCGCGAAGGAATTCACCGCGGCCGCGACGGCGGCGGCGTCGGGTGCCGCGGTGTTTCCCACTGACTCGCCGAAGGCGCGCAGGCCCGCGCCCCAGAGCACCCCGGAGGTTCCACCGGCCTTGTCCGCCCACGCGTCGCCGGCGGCGGCTAGGACGTCCCCCGCCCCCGCGCCGCGCTCGGAAGCCCCGGTGGCGGCGGCGACGGCGGCATCGATGCCGCGGACCATGCCGCGGCCGTGGTCCCCGTCCCCGGCGACGGCGTCCATCCGGCCCAGGCGCTCCTCGGCCCCACGAAGCGACGCTTGGGCCGATGTCAGTGCTTCCACGCAGGCGGCGGCGAAGCCGCGGGAGGCGTCGGTGGCCTCAAAGGCGGCGGCCTGGGTGCCGGCGTCGTCCGTGTCCTCGTCGGCGACTTCCCCGGCGCCGGCGGCCACGGCACCGCGGCGGAAGGCCGGCGTTTCCGCCGGAGCCGCCCACAATGGCTCCAGCTCCTCGTCCAGCCAGGTGACCGTGAGCGACACCCCGGCCATGTCCAGGCTGGTGACCAGCTCCCCCACCTCCGGCATCACCAGGGCGTAGCCCTCGGCGCGGAGCAGCGGCGCTACCGCACCCCACAGCACGAAGAGCTCCTCGTGCTTGGTGGAGCCGAGCCCGTTGAGAATGACGGCCAGCCGGTTGCCCGCACGGTCGGGCGCCTCGGCCAGGACGCGGGCCACGAGTTCCCGGCCCAGTTCAGCAGCCGACGGCAGGTCCGTGTCATGCAGTCCGGGTTCGCCGTGGATCCCAAGCCCCAGCCCCATCTGGCCGGCCGGCAGGGAGAACAGCGGTTCCCCGGCGCCCGGGAAGGTACAGCCGCCGAACGCGCTGCCGATGGTCCGCGTCCGGTCATTGGCCTTGCGGCCCAGGCGAACCACCTCGGCCAGGCTGGCGCCCGCGTCCGCGGCCGCGCCCATCACCTTGAAGACGGTGAAGTCACCGGCGATGCCGCGGCGTTTGGCGGCCTCCGCCGCGGGGGCGCTGGCAATGTCATCGGTCACCAGGACGTTCTCCACGGCGATCCCCTCGGCGGCCAGGCGGTCGCTGGCCAGGCCGAAGTTCATCACGTCCCCGGCGTAGTTGCCGTAGGCGAAGACGACGCCGGCGCCTGATTCGGCGGCCTTCGCCACCGCGTAGGCCTGCTGGGCGGAGGGCGAGGTGAAGATGTTCCCCACCACGGCGCCGTCGGCCAGGCCCGCGCCGATCAGCCCGGCGAATGCCGGGTAGTGGCCGGAGCCGCCGCCGGCGAGGACGGCGACCTTGGGCTTGGCCGGGCGTCGCCGCCGGACCGCTCCGCCGGCAACGGGCCGGACCAGGTCCGAGTGGACGTCGCAGAAGCCGGCCAGGGCTTCCTCGGCGAACGCTGAGGGGTTGTTGAAGATTTTCGTCATGGTGGTCTCCGGCGTCCGGGTCGTGGGGTGGGGGCTGCTAGTGCAGGTGGCTGCCGCCGTTGATGTCGATGGTGGTGCCGGTGAGGTAGGCGGAATCCTCCGAGGACAGGAACGTGATGACGGAGGCGACCTCCTCGGTGGAGGCGTTGCGGCCGAGCGGGATGCCGGCGTTAATGGCTGCTTCCTGCTCCGCGGTGCTGCCCACCCGGATGTTGGTATCGACGGCGCCGGGGGTGATGGCGTTGATGGTGACCCCGGTGGTGCCCAGCTCGCGGGCCAGGGCCTTGGTGAAGCCCAGGATGGCCGCTTTCGCAGCGGAGTAGGGCACCTTGCCGAAGACGCCGCCGCCGCGCTGGGCGGAGACGGAGGACATGTTCACGATCCGGCCCCAGCCGTTGGCGATCATGTCCGGCAGGAATGCCCTGGTGACCAGGTAGGTGCCGGTGGCGTTGACGTCCATGATTTTGTGCCAGAGCTCCAGGGTGGTCTCCAGGAACGGAACCGGCGAGGTGATCCCGGCGATGTTCGCCAGGGCGCCCACCGGCGGGAGGTTCCCCGCAGCCACCTCGGCGGCGACCGCGGCCTGCGCGGCGGTTACGGAGGCCTCGTTGGCGACGTCGATCTCGTGGCCGAAGGCGGGGACGTCGAAGTCGTTGCCGATCTCGGCCGCGACCTTCGAGGACTTCTCCCCGTCGAGGTCGAGAATCACCACCGCCCAGCCTTCACGGGCGTAGCGGCGGGCGGTGGTGATGCCGATGCCCCGGTCGGAGGTGGCTCCGGTGAGGACGGCGGTGCGCTGGATGGTGGTCATGGTGGTGCTCCTTGGGTGTGTGCAGGTCAGATGAGGTCGGTGATGAAGCTGGCCGCCTTGGCGGTTGCGGCGGGGCGTTCGTCGTTGGTGACGTCCCGGGTTTCCAGTTCCAGGGAAAAGTGGCCGGCATAGCCGTCGGCGGCGAGCCGGCGCAGGCCGCCGGTGAAGTCGGCCGCGCCGTTGCCGATGCTGAGGTTGATGTTCCCGGGCACGGCGTCGCGCAGGTGGACATGGCTGATCCGTCCGCGGTGCCGGTCGAGGTAGGCGCCGAGATCCTCGCCGGCGGCGACGATGTGGCTGAAGTCCATGACGATCCCGACGCCGGAGCCGGCCAGGCGGTCGGCCAGCCGGCCGGCACGGTCCAGATTCCAGCAGAGCCGCAGGAAGTGCAGGGATTCGGTCCAGAGCTCGACGCCGAACCCGGCGGCACGCTCGGCGGCCTCGGCGAGCCGGGCAGCCACGAGGTCCAGGTCCCGGTCCAGGCTGCCGCCGATGGGCGCATGGCCCAAGGCGCCACACGGCAGGACCAGGGCCGTGGCTCCGACGGCGGCGCTGAGCGTGAGCAGGGCGTCGAGGTGACGATGCCGCCGTTGCTCCCCCGCCGCGTCCAGGACAGCGCTCAGGTCGCCGATGTCCCCGTTGACCGAGCGGGTCCGAAGCCCGGAGCCATTGACGGTGGCCGCGACCGCCGCCACCGCGGACGCGTCCAGGTCGTAGGGCACATGGTCGCAAACGCCGGGCAGGGCGCCCAGGTCAATCTCCTCGAAGCCCAGGTCCCCCATGGTGGCCAGGGCCGGCCCGAGCTTCAGGTGCCGGAAGCTGATGGATGAGCATCCGAGTCTTGTGTGGAACATCGCTGGTCCTTTGATGTGCGGCTGTCGTAGTGACGGGCACCACACTAACCCTGTCTACTGTCGACAGTCAACCGTCATAGTTGACTGTTGACAGTAATCATGATGAAGGTCACACTTGCCATATCATTTGTTAACAGTCGACAGCGGCGGACCTCCTTCAGCCGCTTTTCGAAAGGGAACCACCATGAGCAAAGATGCTCTGAGCATGCGAGGCCCGGTCCACGGCACCAAGGACGCCCGGCGGGTGGCCATCGGATCCGGCGTGGGGGCCGTGATTGAGACGTACGATTTCATCGGTTTCGGCACAGCTGCGGCGCTGTACTTCGGCACCGCCTTCTTCCCCGGCACGGATCCGGTGACCGGCACCCTCGCCTCCTTCGCCACCCTCGGCGTCGGCTTCGCCGCCCGCCCGCTCGGCGGCATCATCGGCGGGCACCTCGGTGACAAGGTCGGCCGCAAACCCGTCCTCGTGGCCTCCCTCATCCTGATGGGCCTCGCCACCTTCGCCATCGGCCTGCTGCCCACCTACGCCGCGGTGGGGCTGATGGCTCCGGCGCTGCTGGTGTTCGTCCGCATCGTCCAGGGCCTGGCCTTTGGCGCCGAGTGGGGCGGGGCCATCCTGATGAGCTACGAGCACGCGCCGTGGAAGGCCAAGGGCAAGTACACCGGCATCGTCCAGGCCGGCTTCCCCGTCGGCCTGCTGCTGGCCAACCTGACGTTCCTCTTCAGCGTCCAGCTCGGCGGCGAACTCGCCTGGCGCATTCCGTTCCTGGCCAGCATCCTGCTGGTGGCCGTGGGCCTGGTCATTCGGTCCAAGGTTCCCGAGTCCCCGGTCTTCGATGAGGTCAAGGACAGCGGGGCAATCGTGAAGGCCCCCATCGTGGAGGTCATCCGGACGGACTGGCGCAACATCGTCAAGGGCATCGGCCTCCGGATCGCCGAGACCGCCGGCTACGCCGTGTCCATCACGTACATGATTTCTTACCTCAACAGCCAGCACCTGGCGGATAAGAGCCAGACACTGATCGCTCTCTGCATTGCCTCGGCCATCGGCATCTTCGCCACCCAGGCCTGGGCGGCGCTGACCGACCGGATCGGCCGCCGCCCGCTCTACGTCTGGTCCACCGCCTTCGCGGCCCTGTTCGCGATCCCGATGTTCCTGCTGGTCAACACCGGCCTATTCATCGCCATCATCCTCACCATCGTCATCTCCTACGCGGTGTGCCAGAACTCGCTGGCCGGCGCCCAGGGCGCCTGGTTCCCGGAGCTCTTCCAGGCCAAGACCCGCGCCTCCGGTGCCAGCCTGGCCTACCAGATCTCCGCCATGGTCTCCGGCTTCACCCCGTTCATCACCACCCTGCTGTTCGTCAGCTTCGGCTGGATGGGTCCAGCGCTGCTCTTCGGTGCCTACGCCCTGATCGGCCTCTGGGCCGCGATAGCCACCCGCGAAACCTGGGGCAAGCGGGAACGCGAACTGGCCGACGAGGCCACCAAAAACACCCCCAGTACCGTCAACGCCTGAATGACCGGCACGGACCACACCACCACGGAGTCAGCAATGCCTACAGAAACCCTCCAGGACGCCGCCCCTCCGGGACAACCACAACAGGGACAACCACAGCAGGGCCAAACACCGCAGCGACACACACCGACCACCGCGGTGAGCGCCGAGCGGGCGCAGAAGATCGCCGCCGCCGCCTACCGGATCCGGCACCACGCCCTCATGATGGGCGAGGTACAGGGCCAGGGCTACGTCGGCCAGGCCCTCGGTGCCGCCGACATGCTCGCCACCGTCTACCGCGACCAGCTCCGGTTCCGGCCCGAGGACCCGCATTGGGAAGCCCGCGACCGCTTCCTGCTCTCCACCGGCCACTACGCGATCGGTCACTACGCGGCCCTGGCCGAGGCCGGAGTCGTCCCGGTCGAGGAACTGGAGACCTATGGCTCGGACGACTCGCGGCTGCCCATGTCCGGGATGTCCACCTACACCCCGGGGATGGAAATCTCGGGGGGCTCCCTGGGCCACGGCCTGACCATCGCCGTCGGCATGGCCCTGGGCCTGCGCTACCAGGGATCCACCGCCCGGATCTTCAACTTCCTCTCCGACGGGGAGCTGGATGAGGGCTCCACCTGGGAGGCCGCCATGGGGGCGCACCACCACCAGCTGGGCAACCTCACGGCCATGGTCGACATCAACGCCCTGCAGGCGGACGGCAAGACCGACACGGTGCTCCGCACCGAACCGGTCACCGAGAAGTGGGAAGCCTTCGGCTGGTACACCCAGCGGGTGGACGGCAACGACGTCGGCGCGCTGCTGGGGGCGTTCGACAACGCCGCCGCCCAGGCCGCCGCCGTCGGACGCCCCTCCGTCATCCTGTGCGACACCAAGGTGGGCCGCGGAGTCCCGCTGCTGGAGAACCGCGAAAAGGCGCACTTCATGCGCATCGAGGAACACGAATGGCAGATCTGCCGCGAGCAGCTCACCGCCGGATACGAAGGAGAAGCGTCAGCATGAGCACCACCACCCCTGCCGCCCCGGCGTCCGCGGCCGGCACGGCCAAACCGAAACTGAAGACCTCGGCCATGATCGCCTCCTTCGCCGACCCGGGCCAGAAGACCGCCAGCGCCCCGTTCGGGCACGCCCTGGTCAAGGCTGCACAGGAGAACGACAGGATCGTGGGCCTCACCGCGGACCTGGGCAAATACACGGACATGCACATCTTCGCCCAGGCGTTCCCCGAACGGTTCTTCCAGCTGGGCATGGCCGAGCAGTTGCTCTTCGGCGCCGCGGCCGGCCTGGCCGAGACCGGGCTGGTCCCCTTCGCCTCGACGTATTCGGTGTTTGCCGCCCGCCGCGCCTACGATTTCCTGTGCCTCGACGCGGCCGAACCGAACCTTAACGTCAACATCGTCGGCGGCCTGCCGGGCCTGACCACCGGCTACGGCCCCAGCCACCAGGCCACCGAGGACATGGCAATCTTCCGCGGCATGCCGAACCTGACCATCGTGGACCCCTGCGACTCGGTGGACATCGAGCAGGCCGTCCCGCAGCTGGCCGCCTCGGACGGGCCCACCTACCTGCGGTTGCTGCGCGGCAACGTGCCCACGGTGCTGGATGAGTACGGCTACACCTTCGAGCTGGGCAAGGCCAAGGTGCTGCGCGGCGGCAACGACGTCGTGTTCGTCTCCTCCGGCCTGATGACCATGCGGGCGCTGCAGGCGGCGAAGGCGCTGGCGGCGCACAATGTGGACGTCGCCGTCGTCCATGCCCCGACGATCAAGCCGTTCGACGCCGCCACCGTCCTCACGGAAATCAACACCGATCGGCTCGCCGTGACGCTGGAGAACCACTCGGTGGTGGGCGGGTTGTTTGAAACGGTGGCCTCCGCCGTCGTCACCGCCGGGCTCGGCAAGCGGGTGGTTCCGGTGGCCCTGCCGGACCAGTTCCTCGACGCCGGCGCGCTGCCCACCCTGCACGAGCGCTACGGCCTCGCGGTGGACCGGATCGTTGCCAAGGTGCTGGCGGAACTCGGCTGATACCCGGCGGGGACAAGGGGCACGGCGTCGGGAGGTCCCGATCCGTGCCCCTTGTCGTACTATCGGAGCACAGGCAACTGTAGACAGTCGACCATTAACACAGAGGACCCCCCATGACCGGAGCATCCACCTCCCTCCCCCTCCTCGGGCTGGAGAAGAAGAGCCTGCGGGAACAGGCCGTGTCCTCCCTGCGCACCGCCATCACCAGCGGCGACCTGGAGCCGGGCCGGCATTTGGTCGAAACCGAGCTCTCCGAGATGCTGCACATCAGCCGCGGAACGCTGCGGGAGGCGCTGCGGCAGCTGGAGCAGGAGGGCCTGCTCTCGGCCGGCCCGCGGGGCCGGCTGTCCGTCCGCCACCTGGACGAGAAGGAAATCCGGGACATCTACGCCGTCCGCGCGGCGCTGGAAAGCCTGGCCGCCCGCAGCCTCTGCGAACTCCATGACCGTGAGCAGGTGATCGCTGCGCTGCGGACCGCGGTCGACGCCATGCGCACCGCCGAGGCGGAAGGGCTGCAGGCCCGGGTGGAGCGGGATCTCGACTTCCACCGCACCCTCTGCCGCCTCACCGGCAACGAAACCCTGCTGCACACCTGGGAATCCCTGGAGGGATCCATCCGGATGTCCATCATGTTCGCCGGCCTGGATAAGGGCGTGCGGAATATGAGCGTGGACCGGCACCACGACATCGTCGCCGCCATCGAGACCGGTGACGCGTCCCTGGCCCGAAAAACCATCCGCGAGCACATGGACCAGGCGGCAGACAACCTGGTCGGCTAGGACCCGCCGCTTAAACCACAAACGCGGGGCCACCCCGGCCCGCCCGGCGAAACCGGACGGGCGGGTGGCCCCGCGTTGTGGTGCTGTGGCCTAGAGCGCGGCGAACACTTCGCGCAGCAGCTTGGCGGTCTCGGACGGCGTCTTGCCGACCTTCACGCCGGCAGCCTCGAGGGCTTCCTTCTTGGCCTGCGCCGTACCCGCGGAGCCGGAGACGATGGCGCCTGCGTGGCCCATGGTCTTGCCCTCGGGGGCGGTGAAGCCGGCCACATAGCCGACAACCGGCTTGGTGACGTGGGCCTTGATGTAGTCGGCCGCGCGCTCCTCGGCGTCGCCGCCGATTTCGCCGATCATGACGATCGCCTTGGTCTCGGGGTCGGCCTCGAAGGCCTCGAGAGCGTCGATGTGGGTGGTGCCAATGACCGGGTCGCCGCCGATGCCGATGGCGGTGGAGAAGCCCAGGTCGCGCAGTTCGTACATCATCTGGTAGGTCAGGGTGCCGGACTTGGAGACCAGGCCGATCGGGCCCTTGCCGGTGATGTTGGCCGGGGTGATGCCGACCAGGGCCTCACCCGGGGTGATGATGCCGGGGCAGTTCGGTCCGATGATGCGGGTGACCTGCTTGCCGTTGGCGTCCACCTTGGACTGGGCCAGGGCCCAGAATTCGGCGGAGTCCTGAACCGGAACGCCCTCGGTGATGACGACGACCAGGCCGATGCCGGCCTCGATGGCTTCGACGACGGCGTCCTTGGTGAAGGCCGGCGGTACGAAGACGATGGAAACGTCGGCGCCGGTCTCCGCCATGGCTTCCTTGACGGTGCCGTAGACGTTGATTTCCTTGTCGCCGTGGACGACGGTGGTGCCGGCCTTGCGGGCGTTGACGCCGCCGACGACGTTGGTGCCGGCCTTGAGCATCAGGGCGGTGTGCTTGGTGCCTTCGCCGCCGGTGATGCCCTGGACGATGACCTTGGAGTCCTTGTTGAGGTAGATAGACATGTCGCGTCCCTTACTTCGCTGCGTTGGCGAGCTCGGCGGCCTTGTCGGCGCCCTCGTCCATGGTGGCGGCCAGGGTAACCAGCGGGTGGTTGGCCTCGGCCAGGATGCGGCGGCCTTCCTCGACGTTGTTGCCGTCGAGGCGGACGACCAGCGGCTTGTTCGCGGAGGAGCCCAGTTCGGCGAGAGCGCCGACGATGCCCTTGGCGACGGCGTCGCAGGCGGTGATGCCGCCGAAGACGTTCACGAACACGGCCTTGACCTGCTCGTCACCGAGGATGACGTCCAGGCCAGCGGCCATGACCTCGGCGGAGGCTCCACCGCCAATGTCCAGGAAGTTGGCGGGCTTGACGTTGCCGTGCTTCTCGCCGGCGTAGGCGACGACGTCGAGCGTCGACATGACCAGGCCGGCACCGTTACCGATGATGCCCACCTCGCCGTCGAGCTTGACGTAGTTCAGGTCCTGCGCCTTGGCCTTGGCTTCCAGCGGGTCCGCTGCGTCCTTGTCCTCCAGGGCGGAGTGCTTCGGGTGGCGGAAGTCGGCGTTCTCGTCCAGCGAGACCTTGCCGTCCAGGGCGACGATGTCGCCGGCGCCGGTCTTGACCAGCGGGTTGACCTCGACCAGGGTGGCGTCTTCCTTCTTGAAGACGTCCCAAAGCTTGAGGATCACGGCGGCGACCTTGCCGCGCAGTTCCTCGGCGAAGCCGGCGGCGTTGACGATTTCGTCGGCCTTGGCCTGGTCGATGCCGACGGCCGGGTCGATGGCAACCTTGGCCAGCGCTTCCGGGCGTTCGACGGCGAGCTGCTCGATTTCCATGCCGCCCTCAACCGAGCACATGGCCAGGTAGTTGCGGTTGGCTCGGTCCAGCAGGACGGAGAAGTAGAATTCCTCGGCGATGTCGGCACCCTGGGCGATCATCACCGTGTTGACGGTGTGGCCCTTGATGTCCATGCCGAGGATGTTGGTGGCGTGTTCCAGAGCCTCGTCGGCGGTCTTGGCGACCTTAACGCCGCCGGCCTTTCCGCGGCCACCGACCTTAACCTGTGCCTTGACGACAGTTACGCCGCCGATCTTCTCGGCAGCTGCCTTTGCTTCTTCAGGGGTGTGCGCCACGATGCCAGCAAGCACGGGTACACCGTGCGCCTCGAACATATCGCGCGCCTGATATTCAAACAGGTCCACGGTTTAGTGTCCTTCTACGTCGAAGTAGTTTCTGTACAGCCGCTCGCCGCGGATTCGCGGTGACCGGGCTGCGGATTAAAGGCACCCTGCGACAGGTCCGGAGACGAGCCGCACGACGCAATGCTCCTTGTGGAACTCTAGTCCTTTGGAGCGGGCAGCCCGACCCACAGTACAGGTTATGTGAGTAACGACACTATTCTATTGAGCGTAGAAAAACCCCTACATTACGGGGATTTTGAGGCCTTCGGAGCCGCCGCGGAGGGCGTCGCGCCGGGTCCCTTAATGAGCTCGTAACGGTCGCGGGAAACGAAGAAAGCGACCTGCGCGGAGACGTTTCCGCAGGCCACGCCACCGTCGTAGGCGGAGCAGCGCAGGCCGTTCCGCTCCACGTTGCCGCCCTCCGGCAGGACCGCCAGCTGGGAGATCGGCCCGGTGGGGCTCCCCTTTGGCCCGTATTCGGCTTCCTGGGCGGTGACGCCTGAGCGGCATTCACCGTAGACGGCCTTGTCCGGGATGAGCAGCGCCGTGCCGCCGAGGTAGCCCAGCCCGGTGCCGGCGCAGTCATCGGTGATGTCCTGGGCGGCGGGGCGGGGGTAGGCGGAGAGTTCGCAGTGCGCAACGGGGACGGTGGCCAGCTTGGCGTTGGCCGGCGCGGTGAAGCTGTTGGGCTCGTAGGGGAGGTTGATGCTGGTACCCCGGGCCGAGGTGAGGCTGCAGGCGACCGTGTGGTCCGCAGTCACGAAGCTGACGGCGTCCGTGGCCGCCCCGAGGGTGGCCGGGTCCGTCAGCGGCGCCTGGCGGAGCTGCTCGAGGACCGGCAACGGCGCCGGCGGGACGTAGTCCGGGTCCTGCCGGGTGACGCTGCAGCCGCTGGCCGCGAGCAGCACCAGGGCGGCGAGGGCGGCCTGCTTGGTTCGACGCATGGGCTTCATTATGCCAATCACGGGAGCCGGCGCCGGGCGAAGCCCCGCCGGACTGTGGCGCCGGTCAGGCCGTGATCTTGGTCAGCGGCGCGTAGCGGAGCAGGAGGCGCTTCTCCCCCACCGCGAAGGTCACCTTCGCGACGGTCTTGTCCCCGGCGCCCTCGACGGCCAGCACGGTGCCGTCGCCGAAACTCGTGTGATTGACCCGGTCCCCCACGCTGACGGCCACGATCTCCTTCTGCGGCTGGACCCGGTTCCGGGCGATCGCCGCCGGGACATCCGCATTAAAACCGGCAGCGGAGTCGGCCCCGGTACCGCGGGCTGTGCCCGCGCCCCAGAAGGATCCGCTGTAGCGGCTGGAGCCGATGGACCCGCCGCCCCAGCTGGCCGCCTGGCGGCTGGTGCCCTCGCGTTTCCACTCGACCAGCTCGGCCGGGATCTCCTCGATGAACTGGCTGGCGGGGTTGTACTGGCTCTGCCCCCACATGTTCCGGACCTCGGAGCGGGTGAGGTAGAGCCGCTTCCGGGCCCGGGTCAGGCCCACGTAGGCGAGCCGGCGTTCCTCCGCCAGTTCCTTGGGGTCCGTGGCCGAACGCTGGTGCGGGAACAGCCCGTGTTCCATGCCGGTCAGGAACACCACCGGGAATTCCAGGCCCTTGGCGGTGTGCAGCGTCATCAGGGTGACAACGCCGAGCCGCTTGGCCTCGGCGACCGCGGCGTCAATATCCGCCCCGGGGGCGTCCGGGATCTGGTCGGCGTCCGCCACCAAAGAGACCTGCTCCAGGAAGGCACCGAGCGAACCTTCCGGGTTGTCGCGTTCGTATTCACGGACGACGGCGACCAGTTCGGCGAGGTTTTCGACCCGGGATTCGTCCTGTGGGTCCGTGCTGGAGCGCAGGGTGGCGAGGTATCCGGTCTGTTCCAGCACCGCCTCGAGCGCCGCGGCCGCACCGGAGCCGGCGGCCACCTCTGCCAGGTCATCCAGCATCTTCACGAAGCCGAGGACCGCATTCACGGAGCGGGTGGCCATGCCGGGCGCCTCGTCGGCCCGGCGGGCGGCGGCCATGAAGGAGGTGCGGTCGCGCTGGGCCAGCGAGGCGATGGCACCCTCGGCCCGGTCGCCGATGCCGCGCTTGGGCTCGTTGAGGATGCGGCGCAGGTTGACGTCGTCGTCGGGGTTCACCAGGACGCGCAGGTAGGCCAGGGCGTCCTTGATTTCCTTGCGCTCGTAGAAGCGGGTGCCGCCGACCACCTTGTAGGGCAGGCCGACGCGGACCAGGACGTCCTCGATGGACCGGGACTGGGCGTTGGTGCGGTAGAAGATCGCGACGTCGCCGGGGCGGAGGTTGCCCTCGTCCTGCAGCCGGTCGATCTCCTTGGCGATGAACTGGGCCTCATCGTGCTCGTTCTCACCCACGTAGCCGACGATCTTCTCGCCGTCGCCCTCGGCCGTCCAGAGCCGCTTCTCCGGCCGGTTGGGGTTGCGGGAGATGACCGCGTTGGCGGCGCTGAGGATGGTCTGGGTGGAGCGGTAGTTCTGCTCCAGCTTGATGGTGCGCGCGTCCGGGTAGTCCTTTTCGAACTCCACAATGTTGCGGATGTCCGCCCCGCGGAAGGCGTAGATGGACTGGTCCGAGTCGCCCACCACCGTCAGTTCCGCCGCGCCGTCGCCCTCGCCGACGATCTCGCGGACCAGGGCGTACTGGGCGTGGTTGGTGTCCTGGTACTCGTCCACCAGCACGTGCCGGAAGCGGCGCCGGTAGGAATCCGCGAGCGCCGGGAAGGCCCGGAACATGTAGACGGTCTCGGCGATCAGGTCGTCGAAGTCCATGGCGTTGGCCTGGCGCAGGCGCTGGGTGTAGCCCTTGAAAACCTCAGCCACGGCCTGTTCGAACGGGTCGTTGTGGTTGGCGCTGGAGGAGTAGCTGTCCGCGTCGATCAGTTCGTTCTTGAGCGCGGAGATCTTGTGCTGGATGGCCTTGGGCGCGAACTTCTTGGGGTCCAGGTCCAGGTTCTTGGCCACCAGGGTGATCAGGCGGAGCGAGTCGGCCGAGTCGTAGATGGAGAAATTGGAGTTCAGGCCTACGTTGGCGGCCTCGCGGCGCAGGATGCGGACGCAGGAGGAGTGGAACGTGGAAATCCACATGGTTTTTGCCCGGCCGCCGACGAGTGCCTCGATCCGCTCGCGCATCTCGGCGGCGGCCTTGTTGGTGAAGGTGATGGCCAGGATCTCGCCGTGGTGCGCACGCCGGGTGGCGATCAGGTAGGCGATGCGGTGGCTGAGCACCCGGGTCTTTCCGGACCCCGCTCCGGCCACGATCAGCAGGGCGCCGCCGGCGTGCTTGACGGCCTCTTCCTGCTGCGGGTTCAGGCCCTGGAGGAGGTCCTCGGCACTGGGCAGCCGGTGCCGTTCGCCGTCGGCGTGGCCCTGTCCGCCGTCGCCCCCGTGCCCGTGCGCCAGGGCGGGCATCCCGGTGCCGGCGCCTGCGTGAGCCGCCGCTTTCGCGGGCGCGCCTGGGGTCGCAGCTGCTTGGAAGGGTCCGTCGGCATAGGGGTCAAACAACATATCCATGGTGATAACAAGTCTAGGTGGTGCCACCGACGGTGAGGTTCGGGGCTACTGCACGGACCCCCGCTGGAGCGCGGCGCGGAGCTCCCGCACCGCCGTCGCTCCCCCGGCGATGAACCACTCGAGGCCGTTGACGCGGACGACGTCGGTGCTGCCGCCGGCCGCCCGCACGATCGCCTGGCCGGGCAGCCAGTCCCATTCCGGGCAGCTGTGCTGGAACCAGCAGTCGAGTTCGCCGTCGGCCACGCGGGCCAGGTCGCAGGAGCCGGATCCGAACATCCGCAGCGATGCCGCGGAGACGGCGGCCGCGTGCCAGGGCATGGCGCACATCGGGTCCGCGAGCCAGGTGGGGTGGATGTAGGTGGCTGCGCCCTGCTCCGCGAGGGGGGCCTGGTCCCGCACCGGAGCTACTCCTTCGGGGGCGAAGCCGGTCAACCGTTCCCCGTTCAGGGTGGCGGGGTGGTCGGTGCCGCCGAGCCAGAGCTTGTCCGCCTCGGGCTGGAAGATGGCACCGAGGATCGGCCCGGTTGCGTCCTTGAGCGCCAGGGCGGAGCACCAGTAGCTGGAGCCGTGCAGGAAGTTGTAGGTGCCGTCCACGGGGTCGATCACCCAGGTCCGGCCGCTGGTGCCGGTCTTGGCGGCGCCCTCCTCGCCGAGGATGCCGTCCTCGGGCCGGCACCGCTGGAGCTGTTCGAGGACGTAGGCTTCCGCGGCGTGGTCGGCGGCGGTGACGACGTCGGACACGGAGGTCTTCTGGTGGCCTTCCAGCCCGGCGTGGCGCATCAGCAGGGCCAGGTTTCCGGCCTCCCGGACTAGGGTCGCGGCCAACTCGGCGTCGTCGAGGTCTGGGCTGAGGTCCGCGGCGCTGTGCCGTCCGAGCCGGTGCCGGCCGAGCTCGCTGTGACCGGGATCGTTGCTGTGGCCGAAGTCATTGCTGCCTGTTTCGCTCATTCGTTCAGCCTACCGGCGCCGGGCACCGGGGCGGGGTGCAGGGGCGATAATGGGTCCATGGCCAAAACACCCGCCCAGCGGCTCAAAAAACACGGCGCCAACGCTGCCCTCCCCCAGCATCAGCTGCCTCCGGTGATCAACCCCAGCACCTCCCGGACGCCGCAGAAGGCGCAGAGCAACGGCAACCTGATCCTGATTGCCGGCGTGGTGGCGAGCCTTTTCCTGTTTTGGTACCTGCATCTGCTGACCCTGAACCAGCTGACTCAGCTCAGCGGCGGACTGCCGATGCCCGATTCCCTGATCGGCGGCTTTGACCAGGGGTTCGTTGACCAACTTCGCACGGCCATGGATAACGACGCCCGCGGACAGTTGAGCTATGTGCATAAGACAGCCGGGACGCTCTTCCCGCTGATCTTCGGGTTCACCTGGCTGCTGTTGGTCGGGGTGAACGTGGCCAGGAAGCCGCTGCGTTGGGCGTTCTGGGCACTGCCGCTGCTGTTTGCCGTGGTGCGGCTCTGGGGGAATGCCGCGATCGACGGCATGATGTCGGCCAGCACCCTCGACGGCGGCCAGGTGGCGCTGGCTTCGGCACTCACGGTGGCCGGGTGGGTCCTGTTGCTGCTCAACTTGCTCGCCGGCGGCGGGGCCGTGTTCCTGAACCGGAAGTCGGCCCCGGCGCGCGGAGCTGCCGCGGTCTAGTGCCGGCCGAAGCCGGCCGCTCGCCACAGCCGTGACCACAGGGACACGGGGCCCAGTTCGACGGCGATGAACTCCCGGGTCTGCTCGGCGCGCAATGTCGCGCCGGCCCGGTCGAAGTGGTCGGCGGCGTCTTCCAGGGCCCGCCTAGCCTCGGCCTCGTCACCGCTCTCCAAATAGGCCCTTCCCAGCAGGAAGCAGGCATCACCGGTATTTTGCGGCGTCATGCCCCCACTGCGGCAGAGGTCCTGCAACATTTCGGCAGCCGCCTGCGGGTCGCCCGCCAGGAGGGTCCAGTGTGCTCGGTTGCGGCGCAGAAGAAGCAGGTCGTTTTCGCTGCCGCCGGTGATGTCAGTGGCCAGCTCGGCTCGCTCTATGCACCGAAGCGTTTCCCCGTCGGCAATGTTGGCCGCAAGCCGCATGGCAGCAGATGCCTTGTTGAACTTGGCCCATATATCGAGGTCGCGTGCCGGTGAAAAAGTCGCCGCTGCCAGCTCGTGATACCGCAGTCCTTCTGAAACCTTGTCGCAAAGAAAAGCCACATTACCGATAACCCAGTAGGCCTTCCCAGCCTGCTGGTCATCAACTTCATCGGAGATGACTGCGGCGAGACTTTTACTCTCGCTCCATGCCTCTTCCATTTGTCCGGCATCTGCCAGGGCGGCGATGAGAGCCTGGCGTGCTTTGACGTTGATATCTATGTGAGCTTCATCGTCAGTAAGCATGACCGCTGCCCGGGCCTCCTGTGCAGCGGATTCAAGCAAACCCGTGCCCTGGCTGGCACGGGCCATAAGGATGTGTGCCCGCGCTACGTCGTGCGGCTGCCTGGGACCCGTCGTGTCGGAGAGCAGGTGGGCAGCCAACGCCGCGCAGTCCTCGAACCGATCGGCGTCAAGGAGATTCTCGGCTTGAAGGAACGTCATATTCCACGAGGAAGTGTGGTCACCTTCTCGGTGCGCGATCTCCGCGGCCTGCCGCGCGCTGTCCGCCGCCTCAGCGAAGGCGTGGTTGCTCCGATGCTCGTGCGCTTGGAGCTCAGCGGCTGCATACAGCGGCGATACGGAGTGCATGAGACCAGTATCGAGTGCATCCGAAGAAAAAGAGAACGCGGCACGCGAACTATGCCGTCTCGTGACCACCCGCAACGCACGATTAGCACAGTATTTAAAAAGATCCACGAATTCTTGCTGTGCGGCGTGTCCGGTACCCCTATACTGAACCTGCATTACACATGAGTCACTTCAGCCACTTACGTAACAGGAGCCCTTCATGAAGAAAACCCTTGCAACCCTCCTCGTCGCCGGCGCCTTGGCTGCAGCGGGCGTCTCCGCGGCTTCCGCCGTGTCCGCCAACGGCTCCAACACGGGCTCCGTCGAGGCAGTCGGCTACTGGCCGAACTCCACCCCGAAGAACTAACACTCGGGTTAGCCGCTGAGGGCGGGTGCCGGATCTCGATCCGGCACCCGCCTTTTGTTTTGTTCTCCCGAAAGAAAGTAGCGGCTTACTCCGCGGCCGCACTCCAGGAAAGAATGTTCTCCGCAACGGTCTCGGCCGGGGCCGGCCTGCTGAAGTAATAGCCCTGGCCGCTGGAGCAGCCCAGCCGCACCAGTTCCTCGGCCTGCTCCACCGTCTCGATTCCCTCCGCCACGGCCCGCAGCCCGCAGGCGTGAATCAGGTGCAGCACGGCCTCGACAAACCGACCCTGCTCCTCGTCGGTACCCAGCCCATCGATGAGGCTCCGATCAATCTTGACGACATTCACCGGTAACCGCCGCAGGTAGCTGATGGACGAGTAGCCGGTGCCGAAATCGTCGATTTCGAGCTGGACACCCAACTGCCGCAGGCCGCTGAGCGAGTACTTGTCCACGTCGCCGCCGGTCACCGCCATGGACTCGGTCAGCTCGATGATGAGGTTGGCGGCACCCACGCCGGTCTCGCGGAGAATGTCCTGGACGTGCTCGATCAGCTCCAGGTTCTGCAGCTCGGTGGTGGAGATGTTGACCCGCATGGAGAAGTCCTCATCCAGCGGGAGCTCCTCCTGCCAGGTCCGCAGCTGGCGCACCGCGGTCTTGAGCACCCAGTGGCCCAGGTCCACAATCATCCCGGTCTCTTCGGCCAGCGGGATGAACTGGTCGGGCATCAGCAGTCCGCGCTCGGGGTGGTTCCACCGCACGAGCGCCTCGACGCCCTCCATTCGGCCGGTCGCGAGCTCCACGACGGGCTGGTAGTGCAGCACCAGCTGGTCCTCGAGGATGGCCGTGCGCATCTCGGTCACCATCAGGCTCTGCAGCCGGCGGGCGTAGAGCAGCGCCGGTTCGAAGACCTTAATCCCGCTGTGCGGCTGGGCCTTAGCCGCGTACATCGCGGTGTCCGCCTCCATCACCAGGTCGTCCACGGACTGGCCGGGTTCGGCTACCCGCACGCCGATGCTGGTGCCGCAGGTGATCCGCAGGTCGCCGATCTCCAGGCTTTCGTTCAGTGCCTTCAGGATCCGGTTCGCCACCCGGCGGGCGCGGACCAGGTTCGATTTGGGCAGCATGACGGCGAACTCGTCGCCGCCCAGCCGGGCGACGGTATCCGTGACGCGCACGGCGTCCTGGAGGCGTCGGGCGATGACCCGCAGGACGTCGTCGCCGGCGCTGTGGCCCAGCGTGTCGTTAATGCCCTTGAAGGAGTCCAGGTCAAGGATCAGCAACGCGGGCGGGGCCTCGCCGCGGGAGGTCTCGGCCAGGGCGTGGCTCAGGACGGAGTTCAACGCGGTGCGGTTCGCCAGCTGGGTGAGCGGGTCCGTCAGGGCCATCCGCTCGAGTTCCACCTGGGCTTCGCGGAGCATGGCGGTCCGGCTGTCGACCCGCTCTTCCAGCTCCTGGTAAATAGTCTGCAGGTCATCGGCCATCAGGTTGATGCCGGCAATGACGGCGGCGACGTCGTCCCGCGCGCCCGAGTGGGGAATGCGGGTGCTCAGATCGCCGCTGGCGATCCGGACAATGCCCTCGACCAGGTTATGGAGCCTGGGATCCGGTTCACTTTTCACTCGGTGTACTGCCTTAACCATTCGAGGGCCGCTGGACGGGAAAGAAAAAATTGGGCCGGGATGCTCTCGCTGCGGGAGCGCAGCAGGTAGTGCGCGATCACCCGGTCCACGGGGCCCTCCCCAACGATGGCGACGGCGCGGGCGGCGATCGACTCGGAGTAGGCGTGCCGGGCCTCGGGG
Organism: Arthrobacter sp. NPDC080082; assembly: GCF_040686595.1. Taxonomy (NCBI): domain Bacteria; kingdom Bacillati; phylum Actinomycetota; class Actinomycetes; order Micrococcales; family Micrococcaceae; genus Arthrobacter; species Arthrobacter sp. NPDC080082. The sequence goes on from NZ_JBFBKQ010000007.1 coordinate 120,536, forward strand.
CTGACGCCGATGACACCGGAGATGTTGAGCATGACGCCGACGCGGTTGCGTCCCGCGATCGCCTGGACGGCGGCGGCAGCCCGCCGCGCCTCGGGGCCGCCGATTTCGACGTCGCGCGGCATTTCCAATTCAACGAGCGACGGAGTGACGAGCGTGACGGTGATCTCCGACGTCGTCGTTTCGGGAGAGATATCCAGCGGCGGGGCCACCGGGGGTGCTGCCGTCATGGGCGTCCCTCCGGCGCAACAACTACGCGCCCGCAGGCGGGGGCGGGGTCGCCAAATGCCGTCGCTGCCGTGACCGGCACAACCCTTGGTTCAGACATTCGTCCCCAGCACTGCTCAGTCGTTGATTTCGCATGCGCCGAATGGAACCCGGCACAAGAATCCCGGCGTTCCGGCGAATGACCCCATGATAGTGCACGCCAGCGGCCGAATGAGATGCACGACACCCCGTCGCCTGGACGTCCCGGCCGCCCGCAGTCCAACCAGCCAGCGTCCAACCAGCCAGCGTTCAGCCAGCCAGTCTCCAGCCGGCCAGCGCCCCGCCGGCCGCTTACCCTCTGGAACGCAGGGTCTGCGCCTTGCGCGTCGTCCGTTCCTTCCGCACCCGCTGGGCCACGACTAGACCCACCGCCGCGGTGCCGATGGTGATCGGGTAGCCCATCAGCCGTTCGAGGGTTCCCGGCTCGGGGACGGCCATCCCTGTGATGCCACCGGTGATCAGGGCGGCGATTCCCATTGCACCGCAGGCCAGGATGAACCAGCCCAGCGGCGTCCGGCGCCGCCAGAGCCAGCCGATCAACCCCAGGGCCAAGCCGCCGGCCGAGAAGTACGCCACGGCGCCGATGTAATGCCACGGGGAGCCGGCGTCCTCGGGCACCAGCCCCACCACCACGGTCCCGGCACCGGCGATGGTGGTGAGAGCCCGGGCGATGAACGCCGGCACGGACGCCGGGCGCCGGCCCCTGGTGAGGGGCAGCCGTTCGCCGGCACGGGCCGCCACGCCGATCACCGCGGAGGTGAGCAGCATGGCCCCCACCATCATGCCGATGCCCTGAACGATGAAGGAGGCGTTCATGAGCAGGTGGGCCGGGGAGCAGACGTCGCGGCCCGAGTAGGTGCCGCAGTGCAGGGCCCCGAGGTCGCTGATGTAGCCCGTGCGGCGGCTGTAGGCCTCCCTGCCGGCCCAGGCGCCGATCACGGCGGTCTCGGCCACGAAATATTGGAGGACACTCAGTTTGGCCAGCGCCCCGGCGTAGAACCGCGTGGACGCCACATCCGGAAGGTAGAGGAGCTCTCGGTCTGCTGCGCGTGCGGGGGCGGTCATGCCTTGAGCGTAGTACGCGGCCCCACCTTGTATGCTGGTATCCGTGTTCGGACGGGTCGGCTGTGGCCGGCCGCGACGGACGCCCGCCCTCGTAGCTCAGTGGATAGAGCACGGCTCTCCTAAAGCCGGTGTCGTTGGTTCGATTCCAATCGAGGGCACGTGGATTCCCAGAGCCCCGGCACTTCTGCCGGCAGCCACGCCACCGGTCATCACGGGGCGGTCGAGGACATGCACTCTTACCTCGCGGGCACCTGGACCGTGGCCCGCACCATGCTGGACCGCGCTACGGGCACCCGCGGCTCCTTTGCCGGCGTCGTGCGCTTCACCGCGACGGACGACGGCGGCCTCCGCTTCCGCGAAGAGGGCACGGTGACCTGGAACCCGGCCGGCGCCCTGCCCTTCACCGGGCCCGCGAGCCGCGAGTACCTGCTCCGCCCCACCGCCGCCCCCGGCGTCATGGACATGCACTTCGCCGACGGCCGCCCCTTCCACCGGATGGGTTTCGGGCCTGACACCGCCAGCGACAGCCACTGGTGCGATCCGGACACGTACCGGGTCCGCTACACCCGGCTCGGCCCGGACGCCTTCCACTACACCTGGGATGTCACCGGCCCCGCCAAGGACCTGCTGCTGGAGTCGGAACTGCGCCGGGACCCCGTTTCCGGCTCCGCACCGCCGCCCGGCACCAACCCGGACATCGTGGTCTCCGCCGTCTGCGTCTACGACGCCCGCGGCCGGCTGCTCACCGTGCGCAAGCGCGGGACGGACAAGTTCATGCACCCCGGCGGCAAGCCCGAAGCCGGGGAATCAGCGGCGCAGGCCGCGGCCCGCGAACTGGCCGAGGAGGTCGGCATCGTCCTGCCGCCCGAGGCCCTGCAGCCCCTGGGCCGGTGGCTGGCCGACGCCGCCAACGAGGCCGCCACCCGGATCGACGCGACGGTCTTCACCGCGCCCGGGACCTGGACCGCGGCGCCGTCGGCCGAGATCGCGGAGATCCGCTGGCTGGACCTGGCCGGCGAGCTTCCGGGCGACCTGGCCCCGCTTCTGACCGACCACGTGCTGCCTCTGCTCGCGGCGGCGCGCGACGCCGGGGCCTAGGCGGGCCCGGGCCCGGGTCCCCTGCGGGCCGGGCCCTCTGCGTCCGGCCTAGGCGTCCGGCAGCGCGTCGGCCGCGACCGCGGTGGCCTCGGCGAACTGCGTCCGGTACAGCTCCGCGTAGCGGCCCTCGGCGGCCAGCAACTCGCTGTGCGTCCCCCGCTCGACAACCACGCCGCCCTCGATCACCAGGATCGCGTCCGCGGCGCGGATGGTGGAGAGCCGGTGGGCGATCACGACGGCGGTGCGGCCTTCCAGCGCGGCACCGAGCGCGTCCTGGACCGCGGCCTCGTTGGTCGAGTCCAGCGCGGCGGTGGCCTCATCGAGAATGACCACCCGCGGCTGGGCGATGAGCAGCCGGGCGATGGTGAGGCGCTGGCGTTCGCCGCCGGAGAGCCGGTAGCCGCGCTCCCCCACGATGGTGTCCAGGCCGTCCGGCAGCGAGCGGATCATGTCCTCGAGCCGGGCCTGGCGCAGCACGTCCCACATCAGCTCCTCGGTCGCGTCCGGGCGCGCCAGGCGCAGGTTGGAGGCGATGCTCTCGTGGAACAGGTGGCCGTCCTGGGTCACCATGCCCAGGGTCTCGCGCATCGAATCGAAGGTCAGGTCGCGGACGTCGACGCCGGTGCCCGGTTCGCTGCCGCCGAAGCGGACCGCCCCGGAGTCGACGTCGTACAGTCGGGACAGCAGCTGGGCGATGGTGGACTTGCCGGCGCCGGAGGACCCCACCAGGGCCACCGTCTGCCCGGGTTCGACCCGGAAGCTGATGCCATGCAGGACTTCCTCGCCGCCCCGGGTGTCCAGGGTGGAGACGTCCTCGAGTGAGGCCAGGGACACCTTGTCGGCCGAGGGGTAGGAGAATCGGACGTTGTCGAATTCCACGGAGAGCGGTCCACGCGGGGATGCCACGGCGTCCGGCTTCTGCTGGATCAGCGGCTTGAGGTCCAGGATCTCGAAGACCCGCTCGAAGCTGACCAGCGCACTCATGATCTCCACCCGGGCGCTGGAAAGCGCGGTGAGCGGGGCGTAGAGGCGGGTGAGCAGCAGGGCCAGCACGACGACGTCGCCTGCGGCGAGCTGGCCGCCGAGCGCCAGCCAGCCGCCCAGGCCGTAGACCAGCGCCAGTGCCAGCGCGGAGACCAGGGTCAGGGCGGTGACGAAGGTGAACTGCAGCATCGCGGTGCGGACGCCGATATCCCGCACCCGGCCGGCGCGCACGGCGAATTCATGGGATTCCTCGTCCGGGCGGCCGAAGAGCTTGACCAGGGTGGCGCCGGGCGCCGAGAAGCGCTCGGTCATCTGGGTGCCCATGGTGGCGTTGTGTTCGGCCGCCTCACGCCGCAGCTCGGCCAGCCGGGAGCCCATCCGCCGGGCCGGGATCAGGAAGATCGGCAGCAGGATCATGGCCAGCACCGTCACCAGCCACGACTTGTTCAGCATCACGGCCAGGGTCAGGACCAGGGCCACCACGTTGCTGACCACGCCGGAGAGGGTGCCGGCGAACGCGGACTGGGCGCCGATGACGTCGTTGTTCAGCCGGCTCACCAGGGCGCCGGTGCGGGTGCGGGTGAAGAATGCGATAGGCATCTTCTGGACGTGGTCGAAGACCCGGGTGCGCAGGTCCAGGATCACGCCCTCGCCGATGGTCGAGGACAGCCACCGCGTCACGAGGCCCAGGCCGGCCTCGGCAACGGCCACGATCGCGATCAGGACGGCCAGCCAGATGACCGTGCCCGCGTCCGTCTTGGCGATGATCGCGTCGACCACTTGGCCGGCGAGCACCGGCGTGGCGACGGCCAGGACCGCCATCACGATGGAGAGCAGCACGAAGGCGATCAGCCGGTTGCGGTGCGGCCGGGCGAAACCGAAGACGCGCTTGACCAGGGCCTTGGAGAAGCTCCTGGAGCCGTCGGCGCCGCGGGTGATGTTGTAGAGGGAGCTCCAGGCGACCCGGTCCATACTCATGTGTTGGTGCCTTTCGGGGCGCTCGCGCCCAGCAGTTCGGTGACGGTGCCGTCCACGACGTTCCAGCGGACGTCGAGGCGGACGTTTTCCAGGAGCCGGCGGTCGTGCGTGACCAGCAGCAGGGCGCCGTCGTAGCTTTCCAGCGCTTGCTCCAGCTGTTCGATCGCGGGCAGGTCGAGGTGGTTGGTGGGTTCGTCCAGGACCAGCAGGTTCACGCCGCGGGCCTGCAGCAGCGCCAGCGCCGCGCGGGTTCGTTCCCCGGGCGAGAGGGAGTCGACGGTTCGGGAGGTGTGGTCCGCCTTGAGCCCGAACTTGGCCAGCAGGGTCCGGACCTCGGCCGCCGTCTGGTCGGTCAGGACGGCCTCGACGGCGTCGGCGAGCTTAAGGTGTCCGGCCAGCAGCCCGCGGGCCTGGTCGATCTCCCCGACGGCCACGGAGGCGCCCATCGAGGCGTCCCCGGAGTCGGGCCGTTGCACGCCAAGCAGCAGGCGCAGCAGGGTGGACTTGCCGGCCCCGTTGGGGCCGGTGATGCCGATCCGCTCGCCGGCGTTGAGCTGCAGGTTCACCGGGCCCAGGGTGAAGTCGCCCTGGCGGACGACGGCGTCGCGCAGGGTGGCGACGACGGCGCTGGAGCGCGGGGCGGCGCCGATGCTGAACTGCAGCTGCCATTCCTTGCGCGGTTCCTCGACCTCTTCCAGCCGGGCGATCCGGGACTCCATTTGGCGGACCTTCTGGCCTTGCTTCTCCGAGGACTCGGTGTTCGCGGCGCGGCGGATCTTGTCGTTGTCCGGGCTCTTCTTCATCGCGTTCCGGACGCCCTGGGAGCTCCATTCCCGCTGGGTGCGGGCCCGTGAAACCAGGTCCGCCTTGGTGGCGGCGAACTCCTCGTAACGTTCGCGGGCGTGCCGGCGGGCGACGGCGCGTTCCTCGAGGTAGGACTCGTAGCCGCCGTCGTAGACCGCGACGGCGTTCTGGGCCAGGTCCAGTTCCACCACGGTGGTCACGCAGCGGGCCAGGAACTCGCGGTCGTGGGAGACCAGCACGACGCCGCCGCGCAGGCCCTGGACGAAGGCCTCCAGCCGGGCCAGGCCGTTCAGGTCGAGGTCGTTGGTGGGCTCGTCCAGCAGCACGATGTCGAAGCGGCTGAGCAGCAGGGCCGCGAGCGCCACCCGCGCCGCCTGGCCGCCGGAGAGCCCGGTCATGGCCGCGTCCTCGCCTACCTCCAGGCCCAGGTCCGCGAGTACGGCTGGGATGCGGTCGTCCAGGTCGGCGGCGCCGGAGGCCATCCAGCGGTCGAAGGCGGCCGCGTAGGCGTCGTCGGAGCCGGGTGCACCGGAGCCGAGGGCCTCGGCGGTGGACTCCATCTCTACCGTGGCCTGGGCGCAGCCGGTCCGCCGGGCAATGTAGCCCGCGACGGTTTCGCCGGGGATCCGTTCGTGTTCCTGGGGCAGCCAGCCAACAAATGCGTCCGCAGGGGCCAGGCTGACCGTTCCCTCCTGGGGTTCGTCGACGCCGGCCAGCAGCCGGAGGAGAGTGGACTTGCCGGCACCGTTCGCGCCGACGACGCCGACCACGTCCCCGGGCGCCACCGTGAGGGAGAGTTTGGAGAAAAGAGTGCGGTGGTCGTGGCCGCCGGAAAGGTCTTTCGCAACGAGGGTTGCCGTCATGAATCCATCCTCTCACCGGCCGCCCGGACGGGGCTGCGGGGGCATGTTCCGGCTCGCAGCGGGCCGGGCATAGAAGAACCCGCTGGTCCGGACTTGGGGGGTGTACGGACCAGCGGGTTCGAGCAACTAGCATAGTTGATTCGGGCCCGCCGGCAAAATCGCCGGCGTCAGGGTCCGGACTCATGACAGGGCACAGCGGGGGCAGGTGCGAACACGCCGAAAGAGGAACCAGCCCGTGATCACCACTCTCCTGGTCTGCGTCCTGGCGGTCTGCGCCGTCATCACGGTGCTTAGGATTCCCGCTGCGTTGCGCGGCGAAAACCGATCCCTGTTCGGCATTTTCCTGCTGGCCACCGTGGCCATGGTGCTCAGCATCCAGGCAAGCTATAACGCCATCGACCATCTACTGGGGTCTCAAAACTACGCGAACCTGCTGCTGCGGTTCGTCATCTACGGCACCGTGCTGCTGGCCGGCTACAAGATCGCCAAGGGCTTCGAGAACAAACGGAGCCTCCGGCTCCTGCTGGGCCCGGTCGGGCTGACCGCTCTGGCGCTGATCTGCCTGGCCACCGCCGTGCCATTCCTGCTGGCGAACACCGCCGGCACCTCGGTAGGACTGGCCACGCTGCCGGACCAAAGCGAGCACAACCGCCAGCTCATCGCCCTCTACACCCTGGCCGGTCGGCTCTACCCCGCCTACGTGGCCGCCTGCCTCCTGCCGGCAACCATCCACGCGCTGCGGTCCCGCCTCCCGGGGCTGGTTCGGGGAGGGGCGGCGCTCCTGACGCTGGGTTCTATCGCCATGGTTGTGATGCCGTTCAGCGATCTCGTCCCCCGCGGCCTGACTTTCCTCCAGTACTACATCAGCTCGGCTGCCGTCCTGGGGCTGGTACTGGGACTGGCCCTGATCTGGCTGGGACGGCTGTCCGCCCGGCGGTCCGTGGGCTCCGGGCTGAAGAATTCCCACGAATCCCGCATGGCGGGACCGGCGAAGACGGGCAAGAGCGACCTATAATGGTTCTCAGCATTGGGGGGTGCCGGCCATCGTCGGCGGCGTACCGTTAGTGCTGTGAGGCCCTGCCAACCCGCTCCGGTACGAATCCGCAGAAAGTCATAGATGCCCTTACCCGCCAAAGCCTTCCAACTCTGGCTCCATGGTGTTGCGCCCGCGGCAAGCACCGCTGACATCTGCAGGATCTCGGGACTGAAACGGACGACCCTGGCGCAGCAGTTGGTGCGGGGCAAGGTGGCCGAAACCTCCGTGGTCAGCATCAGCCGGGCACTGGGGATCAACCCCGCCGAGGCCCTGTCCTCTTTCGATCAGTACGCCGAGCTCAAGCAGCTGAGGCGGCCTCCCACCTCCGCGGAACTCGTGAGCCAGATCGCCACCATGGACCTCCTGGAGGCTGTCGTGGCGCGCTCCTCGGGCCGGAGCGGACGACTGACACTGAGCCCGCCGCCCCACGCCACCTCCGTGCGGAACTGGGTGGACGCCGTCGACGACGGCGAACTGCGGCACCGGGTGTCGGCCGCCTCCGGCGTCGCCCCGCAAAATTACTCGGCGCAGCTGACCGCCAACCGGTTGTCCCCGGAACTGGCCATTGCCACATCGCGGGCTGCCGGCGTCGGCTTCAGCGCCGGCTTTGTGGCTACCGGCCTGATCACGGAGGCGGAGGCCGGTTGGTCCCCCTCAGCCCGGCAGGAAGCCCTCGACGCCCTGTCCGACGGTGACCTCGTTTCCCTCGGCGGTGACCGGCTCCAGGCCCTGGGCCGCACCCTGCGGCGGCAGGAACAGGAACAGGCCCAGACCGAGAAGATCTGGGAGAACCTGGGGTGATCGACATCCTGCAATGGACCACGCTGGGCGTCTGCGCACTCCTGGCCGTGTTTCGCATCCCTAGCGCCCTCCGCGGGGAGAACCGGCTCATGTTCGGGATCTTTCTGCTGATGACGCTCGCCATCCTGCTCAGCATGGAGGCGCCCTACGTCGCGGTGGACCAGCTCCTGGGCGGCACCAACATTGCCAACCTGGTGCTCAGGTTCGTCATCTTCGGGGTCATTCTGCTGATCGGGCTGCGCGTCGCCCGCGGTTTCGGCGCCGGGCGGGCGCTCTCATGGATTGCCGGGAAGCCGGGCGTCACCGCACTGGCCCTGGCCTGCGCCGCCGTCATCGTGACCTTCCTGCTGATGGACACCCAAGGGTCCTCTGCGGGCCTCAAAGCTATTGCAGCCAAGGACGCTCGTAACGCCGCACTGGTAGAGGTTTACGGCGCGTTCGGCCGGCTTTACCCCTGCTACATCGCGGTGGTCCTGTTGCCGACCATGATCCGTACCGTGCGCAGCCGCCTCCCTGTGCTGATCCGGCTCGCGGCGGTGTTCCTGTCGGTCGGCGCGGTGGGGTTGGTCCTCAGTCTGTCGTCACCGATCATCCCACCGGGCATGGGATTCATCCGGTTCATCGTCAATTACACCGCCGTGCTCTGCTACGTCCTGGGCCTGGCCGCCGTCTGGGCGGACAAAATCAGGGCGCAGGCCCGGCGCCGAAATCCGCTGCCTTCATCCGAGAGCAGCTTCTCCCCCTAGAAACGAGGCATCATGACGTTGCTGGGATGGGGAACCCTGATTGTTTGCGGCGTGGCTCTGCTGCTCCGTGTGCCCGACGCCGTCCGCGGCCGGAACCGGACCGTCTTTGGCATCCTGTTCCTGGCCACCCTCTGCAGCCTGCTCAGCCTCCCGGGCCCCTATGCCGCCGTCGACGGCGCCCTCGGCGGGATCAACCTGACCAATCTCGTCCTGCGCTTCCTGGTCTGTGCCATGGTCCTGCTGGTGGGGCTGCGCCTATCCCGGGCCCTGGGCGGCGCCCGTACCCGGGAACTGGTGACGGGCCGGTGGGGACGCCTGGCCATGGCAGCGGCGTGCGTGGCGCTTGCGGTGACGTTCTTCCTGATGGACACCCGCGGCTCCTCGGCGGGGCTGGAGGCGCTGCCGGACCGGGGTGGGCGCAACGCCGCACTCGCGCCGATGTACGCGGGCTTCGGACGCGTCTACCCTGCTTACATCTCGCTGGTCCTGCTGCCCGCCCTTCTCGCCGCGGTGCGGGCACAGTTGCCCCGGCTGGTGCGCAGCGGCGCGGGCCTGACCGCCGCCGGAGCGGTCGCCGCCATCCTCACGGTCCCCGTTAGTTTTGCGCCAGACGCCTGGGACGACGCACGCATCGTGGTGAACTACGCGGCGGTCCTCGGCTACGTGCTGGGTCTGCTGCTCTTCTGGTTGTCGGGGCGCCTGTCCCGGCCGCAAGATAACGCTCCGGCAACGTTCCGGGAAAAATAACGTCATGCATTCACAAAATCATTAGACCGTGAGAGAATCATGAATGTGTGAAAACGCCGCCCGGTCCCTTGAATGGGGATTCAGTCTGATTGGACCGGCGGTCGTCCAAGCGCCATTGGGGGGATGAGTGGTAGCGGTCCGCAAGGACCGCTCCCACTCAGCCTGGTTTAAGGCCACTTTCCGCCCCGCGGCCGCCCGCAGGTTGCCGGAACCGCCGGAAAGACCCGGTTCAGCAGGCCAGGCGCAGGGTCACCAGCTGGAACGGGCGCAGCTCCAGCACCGCATCGGCCCCGCGGATTTCGACGCCGGGCGCGTCCGCCGGACGCTCCAGCAGGTCCACAGACCAGACCCGGGACACAGCAAAGTACGCCGAGAGTACCCCACGCGAGCGTCGGCCGAGGGCCTCATAGAGCCTGACCACCACGTCACCGGAGCCGTCCTCGGCCAGTTTTACCGCCTCCACCACCAGGGCCGGGTTGCTCACGGCGACCAGCGGCTCCGCCCCGTGCGCCCCCTTGACCATGCGGGGCGCAAGGTTGGTGCGGTACCCCTCCTCGACGGCGTCGGCAATGCCCGCACCGGGCCGCACCGTCACGGTCAGCTCGTGCGGCCCCTGGTCTGCGCCGGGGTCGGGGAACTTCGGCGCCCGCAGCAGCGAGACCCGCACCGTGGTGGTGGTTCCCCCGTCGTCCCTGACCTGGCGGGTGACGTCATGGCCGTAGCTGGCCGCGTTGCTGACCGCCACGCCATACCCGGGCTCCTCCACGTGGATCCAGCGGTGGGCGCAGATCTCAAACTTCGCCGCCTCCCAGGACGTGTTGACGTGCGTGGGCCGGAAGACATGGCCGAACTGAGTCTCCGCGGCGGAACGGTCCGCCCGCAGGTCCAAGGGGAACCCCAGCTTGAGCAGCTTCTCGCGCTCCCGCCAGTCCACGGCCGTGGCGATCTCCAGCGACGCGGACCCCGGCGCCAGCCTCAGCCGCTGCGTCACGGGTGAGCCGCCCGCCATCCGCTCGATCACGACGACGGCATCACCGCCGTCGCGCTCCAGGGTCACGGACCTGGCCTCGGTCAGGGCGGTGACGTTGCGCCGGTAGAAGGAATCGATGTCCCAGGCGTCCCATTCGTTGGGGGTGTCCCGGTGCAGTTCCAGGAGGTTGCCGGCGGCGCCGGGGGCGATCGCCTCCCGTCCGCTGGCGTGGTCCCGGAGCGAGACCAGCAGCCCGTTCGCGTCCACTACGGCACGGATGATCCCGTTGTCCAGCACGAAGCCGCTGTCGGCCGCCGTCGCGTTCACGGCGGCGCCGGCCGGTTCCGGTTCGGCCGCGCCGAGCGCGGGGACCCCGGCGCGGGCGTGCGGGGCGGCGTTGAGCAGGATATCGCGGTCCCCGTCCCCGAGGACGGCGGCGGCCGCGGCCGCGATGATCGCCTCAAGGTCACGGGCGACGGCGTCGTAGTTCCGTTCCGCGTCCTGGTGCACCCAGGCGATCGAGCTGCCGGGCAGGATGTCGTGGAACTGCTGCAGCAGCACCAGGCGCCACAGCCGCTTCAGCTCGGCCGCCGGGTAGGCGGCGCCGGCCCGGACCGCCGCGGTGGCGGACCAGAGCTCCGCCTCCCGGAGCAGGTGCTCGCAGCGGCGGTTCCCCCGCTTGGTGTTGGCCTGGCTGGTGTAGGTGCCGCGGTGGAGCTCCAGATACAGCTCCCCCACCCACACCGGCGGGGACGGATAGTCTTCCGCCGCCTCGCTGAAGAAGTCCGCCGCGGAGCCTATCCGCACCCGCGGCGAGCCCTCCAGGTCAGCGGTGCGCCGCGCGGCCGCCAGCATCTCCCGGGTGGGTCCGCCGCCGCCGTCGCCGTAGCCGAAGGGCAGCAGGGACATGCTGCCGCGACCGTGGTCCCGGTAGTTGCGCTCGGCGTGGGCCAGTTCGCGGCCGCTGATCTCGGAGCTGTAGCTGTCCACCGGCGGGAAGTGGGTAAAGAGGCGGGTGCCGTCGATTCCCTCCCACTCGAAGGTGTGGTGCGGCATCCGGTTGACCTGGTTCCAGGAGATCTTCTGGGTCAGGAACCAGCGGCTGCCGGCGGCCTTGACGATCTGCGGCAGCGCGGCGGAGTAGCCAAAGGTGTCCGGCAGCCACGCCTCGTGGCATTCGACGTCGAACTCGGCCAGGAAGAAGCTCTTGCCCTCGAGGAACTGCCGCGCCATGGCCTCGCCGCCGGGAATGTTGCTGTCCGCCTCGACCCACATCCCGCCGACGGGGACGAACTGGCCGGCGCGGACCTTGTCCCGGATGCGTTCGAACAGTTCCGGGTAGAACTCCTTCATCCAGGCCAGCTGCTGCGCGGAGGAGCAGGAGAAGACGAAATCGGGGTCCTCGTCCATCAGCGCCACCACGTTGGAGAAGGTCCGGGCGCACTTGCGGATGGTCTCCCGGACCGGCCAGAGCCAGGCCGAGTCGATGTGCGCGTGGCCGGTGGCCAGCAGCTGGTGGGCCGAGGCGTAGGCCGGGCGGGACAGCACCTCGGCGAGCTGCGCGCGTCCGGCGTCGGCCGTGCCGGCGACGTCGTCCGGGTCCATGGTGTCCAGCATCCGCTCCAGGGCGCGGAGGATCTCGTGGCGGCGGGGCAGCTCCGTGGGCAGTTCGTGCATCAGCCCCCGCAGCGTCCAGATGTCCTGGTGCAGTTCCCAGACGCACTGGTCCAGTTCGGCGATCACGATCCGGCCCAGCCGGTAGCGGGGCTCGGTACCCGCGGTGGCCTTGTCCCCCAGCGGCGTGGCGGCGAAGGTCCAGCCCTGTGAGAGGTCGGGGTTCGCGGCCGCCTCGACGTAGAAGTCCACCGTCATGCCGCTGCCGAGGAGTTTCAGCGGAATGTACTGGTTCCGCGGCGAGATGGCTTTGATCACGGTACCGTCCGGCCGCCAGGCGGTGCCCTCACACTGGAAGCCCGGCAGGTCCGCGCTGAACCCCAGGTCAACCAGGACCTCGACGGCGGTCGGCGCGCTGCCCCAGGTCTCCGGCACCTCGCCCTGGAGCCGCAGCCAGGTGGTGGACCACGGGCCGCCCCAGGGTGCCCCGGGGTCCTGCGGGGTGAAGTCCTCCTGCTGCAGGGCTTCCAGGGCCGGGACGGGTTCCCCGGGCGCGGTCCAGCTGCTCAGGCGCAGCGGGACGGTGCGGGGGTAAATGGCCGGAACGATGCGTTCGCGCACGAAGCGGTCCAGCCGGACTTCCGTGAGACGGCGGTCGTCGTGCACAGTGAACCTCTTTTTGCTCTGGTGCGGAGGAACCGGGCGCAGGCCTGAATCCAGTCGTTGGATTAATCTACGGCGCCACGGGTGCTTAGGCCAGCCGTCCGGTTGAGGGCAGGGCGGCCGGCACGCCGATCCGTTCGTGGCCGGCGTACACGTTCAGGCTGGTGCCCCGGCTGAAGCCCGCCAGCGTCATCCCGCTGGCTTCGGCGAGTTCCACGGCCAGGCTGCTGGGTGCGCTGACGGCGGACAGGACGGGAATTCCGGCGAGCGAGGCCTTTTGCACGAGTTCGAAGGAGGCGCGGCCAGAGACTTGCAGGACGGTGCCGCGCAGGGGCAGCAGCCCCTCCCGGAGTGCCCAGCCCACCACCTTGTCGACGGCGTTGTGGCGGCCGACGTCCTCGCGCAGGCAGAGGAGCTCGGCGCCGCCGTCGTCGGAGATGCGGAACAGCCCCGCCGCGTGCACGCCGCCGGTCGCGTCGAAGACCGCCTGGGCCTCACGCAGCCGGTCCGGGAGCGCGGCCAACGTCTCGACGGGCACGGCCACCGGGTCCCCCGCGGGGCTGAAGTGCGAGGACTTCTCGACGGCCTCGATCGAATCGGTGCCGCAGATCCCGCAGGAGCTTGAGGTGAAGAAGTTCCGTCCGGTGTCGGGGCGGACGACATCGGGCCGGAGCTGGGCTTCCACCACGTTGAAGGTCTGCACGCCGTCTTCGTCCTCGCCGGCGCAGAAGCGCAGCGAGACGAGCTGGTCGGCGGACCAGATGATCCCCTCGGAGACCAAGAAGCCGGCCACCAGGTCGAAGTCGTTGCCCGGGGTGCGCATGGTGACGGAGAAGGACGTGCTGCCCAGCCGCACCTCCAGTGGTTCCTCCACCGCCAGCACGTCCTCGCGGTACCGGACCGGGAACTCACGCGCCTGCGGGGATCCGTCCAGGACAAACTTGTGCACTTTGCGGCGTTGCGTCACGCGGCCCATTCGGTACTCCTCATCAGCGGTGCGGTGGGGCGGCCCGGCCTGCGGCCGGTTCCCGCCCCTGGATCCATTCTGAACTCGGCCGTGGTGCCAGCCAAGCGGGCGCCAGCCACGCCGGGCCACGTCTGGCCGGTGTCAGCCAAGCAGGGCGCTCCAGTCGACCGGACCGTTGCCGGCCGGTTTCTTCGGGGTGCGCCGCGCGGAGGGTTTCGGTGCGGGCTTGCCGGCGTCGGGCTCGGGCAGCGGCCGCCCCCAGGGCAGCGCGAACGCCGGGACGGGTTCGCCCAGCTGCGCCCCGTGCGGCGGGACCACCAGGACCCCGTCGGCGGCGGCCAGTCCGCGCATCATGCCGGGGCCGGTGTGCTGGGCCGGGGAGGCCATGCCGTAGACCATGCGGAAGGGCATCAGCCGGGTGCGGCCGGGATCGGCGTCGATCATCGTGCCGCACGGGACCTCCGTGACGGGCGGCGGGGGCCGGTGACCCAGCGCGGCCAGGAGTGGTCCGCCGATGGTGGAGAGCGCCATCATGGCTGCGAGCGGGTTGCCGGGCAGCCCGATGATGAAGCGTCCGTCGGGCAGTTCGGCCAGGACCGCGGGGTGCCCGGGACGCATCGCGATGCCGTCGATCAGCAGCCTGCCGCCCAACTGCTCGACGGTGCGGCGGAGGTGGTCGGTTCCGGACCGGCCGGTCCCCCCGGTGGTGATGACGACGTCGGCGGGCGGGGTGTCCTCGTCGTCGCCCACGGGTTCGGGGTCCTCCAGGGCGGCGAGCCATTCGCCGTCCCCGTCACCGATCTTGATCTCGCCGGCGGGGACGCCGCCGAGCAGGTCGACGACGGCGGACAGTTGAGGACTGAAGGTGTCCCGGACCTCCCCCGGCTGTGGCACGCCGCTGGCGACCACCTCGGAGCCGGTGAAAACCAGGCGGACCACCGGTTTCCCCAGCACGGGCAGCGCGTCGTGGCCGGCGAGGGCGGCGAGGGCCAGGTGGGCCGGGTTGAGCACGGTCCCCTTGGGGATCAGAACCTCACCCTCGGCCCCTTCCTCGGCGGCTTTGCGGATGTGGTCGCCGTTGCGGGGCTCCCCCGGCTTCGCGCCGCCGCCAAGCTTGAGCACCGGCAACTGGTCCTCGTCGGGGCCGATCACACCGCTCTCGCTGCGGAGCACGGCCTTCGCACCGGCCGGGATCAACCCGCCGGTGACAATGGGACTGGCCTGGTGAGGGGCGAGGCGCTGCCCCGGCTCGGCCAGGATCCAGGGGCCGCTGCCGTTCACCGCCCAGCCGTCCATGGCCGAGGACGCGTAGTGCGGCATGTCGTGCAGGGCCGTGACGTCGGCGGCGAGGGTGCGGCCGAGGGCGCGGCGCAGGGCCACCGGGGCCGGCGGGATCGGGCTGGCGCAGTCGAACGAGAGCTCCCGGGCTTCCTGCCACGTGTGGGCCAGGTGCCGGTGCGCGGCGGGCTCGGTCCGGGCGTCGTCGGCGTCGTCGCGGGGTGGCTCGGACGTCATTCCCCGGGGGCCTCGGCGGCGTATTCCTTGGCGAGTTTCCGCGCGACGCCCATGGCGGCCCGCATGGAGACCTCGTCGGTGGCCTGGCCGGTGCCGGAGGCCAGCCCGGCGGCGAAACCGGCGATGAAGGTGGTCAGCGGTGCGGCCGGGCGGATCACGGAGTGCGCGGCAACCCCGGCGAGTCCCAGTACCTCGTTGATGTCGATGTCGACGCCGTCGAGCTCGAGGGCCTGGAGCAGCGCGCGGCACCAGTCCTCGAGGGTTTCGTCCTGGCTCTTCACGGTGGGCCTTTCATGTCGTGTGCGGGCGGCCGCTTCCGTTCCCGGCCACGCCGGGACGCGCGACCCCAAGGGCCTGGGCGTCCGCCCAGGTGTCGACGTCGTCGGTGGACCCGGGCGGCACGGGAACCGTCCGCAGGTCCAGACTAGCAAGCAGGCCGAACAACGATCCGCCCACCAGCGTGCCGTGCCGTGCCGCGTCCGCCACCGATCGTTGTAGCGCGGCCGTGTCATAAAGACCGGCCAACGGCTGGATCCGGCCGTCCGCGGAAACGGCGACGCTGCCTTCCGAGCCGGGCTGCGCCCGGGAGCGGTCGGCGAAGAGGGCGTGGACGGCGTCGGCAACCAGCGGCATGTCGCAGGCCAGGACCAGCGTCAGCGGCGCGGGGTTTCGGCCCGCCGCCCCGCCGCCGGCAAGGGCCTCGAGCCCGGCGGCCAGGGCTGCCGCGGGTCCGGCGAAGGGCGGGTCTTCACGGCACAGGAGGATGCCGCCCGGGAGGCTGCCGGCTTCCGGGCCCACGACGGCGACGCTGCGTGCCCCGGCCGCCGCGAGCAGCGACCGCTCCAGCAGGGTGTCCCCGCGAAAGCGGAGGGCGGCCTTGGGGGTTCCGCCCAGCCGGGAGGACCTGCCCCCGGCGAGGATGACGGCGTCGAATTCCACCCGCCCAGCCTAGCCGCCTGCGGGCGGCCGACGGTGCTAGTGCGCGGATTCCGGCAGCAGGAACGGGTCCCATGCGGGGGTAGGCTTCTCCAGCTCCTTGATCTGCCAGATGGTGCCCTTCGGCGGACCGGGAGTGAAACCGAGCTTCCAGCCCATCTCGGCCGGGGTGTGGTCGCCCTTGACGTTGTTGCAGCGCAGGCAGGCGGCCACCAGGTTCTCCCAAGAGTCGGCGCCGCCCCGGGACTTGGGCTGGACGTGGTCGATGGTGTGGGCCGGTTTGGCGCAGTACGCGCACCGGTGGCCGTCCCGGCGGAGCACTCCGCGGCGGCTGACCGCGGTCACCGTGTTGTAGCGGGGGCGGATGTAGCGGTTGAGCAGGATGACGCTCGGCCGGCCGAGGATGTCCTGCGGCCCCACCACGGGGTCGTCCCCCTCGGCCACGACACTGGCCTTGCCCGTCAGCACGAGCACCAGTGCCCGGCGGAAGGTCACTACCGCCAGCGGTTCATATCCAGCATTCAGAACGAGTGTGCGCATCCGCATCCCTCTTCACGGCCGCACCCGCCAGTGGCACGAGGGCCGGCTGCCCTCTGCATGGTCAGGCTAAGGATCGACACCACAAGAGTAAACACGGGTGGCCCGGATTACCGAATTTCGGGCCCCAGGGCATCCGTGGCGGATCCCGGGCCGGTCTGGCACCGGAGGGTTCCGGCACCAATCCAGGCGGTTAACAGAGAAGGACCCCCGCCGGTGGCAGGGGTCCTTTTCGAAGCTTCGCGGGAAGCGGCGGTCTTAGCCGCCGACGCGGATGAAGACCGGGCCGGAACCGACGTTGACGCTGTAGAGGGCGGTGGTGCCGCCGTTCCAGCCGCCGTGGACGGCCATGCCGTTGCCGACGTAGACGGCGATGTGGGCCATGCCCATGCCGCCGTTCTGGTAGTACGCGAGGTCACCCGGCTGCGCTTCGG
This sequence comes from Arthrobacter sp. NPDC080082, assembly GCF_040686595.1. NCBI lineage: Bacteria > Bacillati > Actinomycetota > Actinomycetes > Micrococcales > Micrococcaceae > Arthrobacter > Arthrobacter sp. NPDC080082. The sequence continues at coordinate 137,558 of NZ_JBFBKQ010000007.1, forward strand.
CGGCGCTGACGGTGCGGCCCAGGGACAGGTAACCTGCCGGCCAGCCGTGGTAGTGGATGCCGACGGCGGCCAGGGCGTTGGTGGCCAGCATGGTGCAGTCCTGGGACACGCCGATCTGAGCGTAAGCGGCGGCGGCGATCGAGGCGCCCATGCCGCTGGTGGCGGCCGGAGCCTTGGTGGCGACGGACGCGTTGACCGCGGTGCCGGCGGCCGGGGTGGCTGCGGCGGTGGTGTCTGCTTCCTGCACCTTGACGACGGGCTTCGGGGCCTCGACGACTGGGGCGGCCGCGGTAGTCACAGCAGGCTTCTCGTAGGAGATGGCGATGCTGGAGGCCGCCGAGATGGTGGCCGGAGCGGTGGACTGAACCTCGGTGGCGGAAGCAGAGGTGGATTCGCGCTGAACGTTGGTCTCAGCGGCGTTGGCCGCGATACCGCTGGTCAGGACCAGGCCGGAGGCAGCAGCGATAACCGCGGCCTGGCGACCCATGCCACCGGCGTTGTCGCCGACGGCCTTGGCAATGACAGCCAGCGAGTTGGTCTTGGTGACCTCCGCGCGGTGGCGTGCAATGGTTGCACGAGTAGTCATTTAGTTCTCTCTTTCGTGATCCTTTGTGTCCGCGCTCTTGAACAGGCGGGACTAAGGACGCTCCGGCATCTTGGGGGTACGCCGGATCGCCCCGAAACGGGTTTCTTTAGCGAAGGGTGTACTGCGAAGACGCGCCAAAAGCAGGAACTGCATTGCGTGAACCATCCCGGGCGCCGGCAAGGGCAACGCGGTGCATGGTAATCAGCGGGCTCGACTGAGCCTCGCCGGCGCGAAAACGCGCAGCATTGTGGCGTGAAGACACGAAAGTAGCCTCTCCCAATGCCTACGAGGTGAGCTGTCGGATTCGGATGGGAGTCACCCGGCCGCTCCGCTTCCTGGGAAGCTTTGCGACTTAACCCCTAGGCCTTCTTGCGAAGACCAAAATTGGTTCCCCCGCCCCTGCCAGACGATGTCATGCGAACGGACCTTGAGCGGTGGCAGAGTTAGGCAATCCACTCAAGAGCGCCAACTTCGGTGAAGTTGGCGTGCTTCATACGGTACAACAGTTCGGACTCAATGTCACATTCAGATCACGGCGTGTCACGGAAGTGTGAGCATTGCGAAGGGCTCTTCTAGAGCCAGCCCAGCGGATCAACGACGTCCCCATTGACCATCACCTCGAAGTGGAGGTGGCAGCCGGTGGAGGCACCGGTTGTTCCGCTCATCGCTATCACATCGCCACGGGAGACCTTCTGGCCGACGTGGACGCTGGATGACGACAAGTGGTTATACGTGGTCTCCAGGCCATTGCCATGGTCGACCACAATCCGGTTGCCGCCCCCGTAGGGGTGCCAGCCGGAGAAGGTTACGGTGCCGCTTGCTGCGGCATGGACGGCCGTCCCGCACTGGGCGGCGTAGTCCTGGCCGCGGTGGAATTCGCCCACCGCGCCGGTAATGGGGCTGATCCGGTAACCGAAGGGCGAAGCCGTGATCATGGTGTCCAGCGGGGCGCCGAGCGTCCCCGCGGATGCGGCGCGGGTGATGGAGCCGACGGATTGCGCGCTGAGCAGCTGCTTGAGCTTGCCGTCCGGGTCGCCCTTGGTGGTGACGGCGGTGCGGTTGAAGTCGATCTGGGCCGCGGCGGCCTTGACCTCGGGCTGGGCCGCCGCGGAGACAGATCCCGAGGTGGGGGCGTCGACGGCCAGAGCGGGGCCGGTAACGGGGACGGCCACGGTGAGCGCGATGCCAGCGGCGGCCAGGGTCATGCCGGCCTTCTGGCCCATGCCGGTGACGGCGGCGAAGTCTGCGACCTGGCGGAGCGGGCTGCGCCGGCTGCGGCGCTCGTCCCGGTGCGCGTCGCGGGGGCGCGGGGCGGTGACGTCGACGGCGGGGCGCGGCTCCGGAGCCGGGCCGGCGGCGCGGCGGCGCCCGCGGACGGTCTGCGTGCTCAAGTGGTTCCTCTCTGAAAAGCCTGCGAAGTTAGCTGTCGGATTCGGGTCAGAGAGTGCATAGACCCGGTCCGCCGATGCAAGCATCCAGGCAGAGAGGCACCCGGAAATGGTGTCCTCAGAGAGTTCGCTTGCCGCTAGCGGACTTCACCCCAAGGCCGGAATTACCGGCCGGTAGTGGTTCCCCCGCCTCTGCCAGAAGGTGATTCGCACCCTGATCCGCTGGCAGAGCTCGGCTTCGGATCAGGTAACGCTTTAGTCTCGGTACTAGTCGATAACTATAGGGGATTAAGACCCGTAGTAATAATTTCGTTATCTCCTAGACGGGCTAGTAAACAGCACACTTACGGTATGCTTCCGCGTCGCCCTACCCGCGGGTAACGAAAACGTGGGCGGCGACCTCGGGCGGCAGCTCGAGCGCGCCCTCAATGTCGGGGACGCGGACGGAGATGTACTCCCCCACCCGCTCCAGCGAGACGGTGGCCCCGGGCCGGATACCGCCCTCGTCCAGCTGCACCAGCAGCTCGGGTTCCACCTGGATGGGTTCGGCAAGCCGGCTCACGGTGATTCTGGAGTCCGCGGCATATCCCGCCATGGCGTCCAGGAGGTTGACGACGCCGTCGGCCTGTTCCGCCGTCGGCAGACCGCCCAGTTCGGCGAGGCCCGGGATGGGGTTGCCGTACGGGGAGACGGTGGGGTGGTCCAGCATCTCGAAGATGCGGCGCTCAACCCGTTCGCTCATCACGTGCTCCCAGCGGCAGGCTTCCTCATGGACATAGGCCCAGTCCAGGCCGATCACGTCGGCCAGCAGCCGTTCGGCGAGGCGGTGCTTGCGCATCACCTCGGTGGCGCGCCGCCGACCCACCTCGGTCAGTTCCAGGTGGCGGTCGCCGGAGACCACGACCAGCCCGTCGCGTTCCATCCGGCCGACGGTCTGGGAGACGGTGGGTCCGGAGTGGCGGAGTCGTTCGGCAATGCGGGCCCGGAGCGCGACGATGTTCTCTTCCTCAAGCTCCAAAATGGTCCGAAGATACATCTCCGTAGTGTCGATCAGATCCGTCATCCAGCTCAGCTCCTTGAGCGCCGTCCTTGCGTCATTCCACCGTACAGCGTGCGGGGTGCGGCCACCCGGGATCCGCCATACGCTCCGGACAGCCTAGCCTATTGTGAATTACTCCGGATAATTTGAGGGCCGGCTTCCTGACCGGACTATGACAGCCCGTTTTCCGGCACCGGGGCCGCCGTCGGGCAGAATGGAAGCGGTCCTTACCGGCCGACCAGCCACCTCTCGCACCCAGCCGACCATTGGAGCCATTGTGAGCGACACCAGCATCACCATTCCCGCGAACCTTCTTCCCAAGGACGGCCGGTTTGGCGCCGGGCCCTCGAAGGTCCGCCCGGAACAGATGGAGGCCCTGGCGTCGGCCTCGACCACCCTGCTCGGCACCTCCCACCGCCAGGCCCCGGTCAAGAACCTGGTGGGCTCGGTCCGCTCCGGCCTCAGCGACTTCTTCCGCGCCCCCGAGGGCTACGAGGTGGTCCTGGGGGTGGGCGGCTCGACGGCGTTCTGGGATATCGCCAGCTTCGGGCTCGTGGAGAACAAGGCACAGCACCTCTCCTTCGGCGAGTTCGGCTCCAAGTTCGCCGCCGCCACGAACAAGGCGCCCTTCCTGGCCGAGTCCTCGATCATCAAGGCCGAGCCGGGCACCCGGCCCGAGGCGCGGGCGGAGGCCGGTGTGGACGTCTACGCCTGGCCGCAAAATGAGACCTCCACCGGCGTGGCCGCCCCGGTCCGGCGGGTGGCCGGTGCGGAGGAGGGTTCGCTGGTCCTGGTCGACGCGACCTCCGCCGCCGGCGGCCTGGATGTCGACGTCGCGGAGTCCGACGTCTACTACTTCGCGCCGCAGAAGAACTTCGCCTCCGACGGCGGCCTGTGGCTTGGCCTGTTCTCCCCCGCGGCCCTGGAGCGGGCCGCCCGGGTCAAGGCCTCCGGCCGCTGGATCCCGGACTTCCTGGACCTGCAGACCGCCATCGACAACTCGCGGCTGAACCAGACCTATAACACCCCCGCGCTGGCGACCCTGGTGACCCTGGACGCGCAGGTGCGCTGGCTCAACGCCAGCGGAGGCCTGGACTTCGCCGCGGCGCGCACCGCCGACTCCGCCGGACGGATTTACCGGTGGGCCGAGGCGTCCAGCTTTGCCACCCCGTTCGTTACGGACCCGGCCGACCGCTCCAACGTGATCGCCACGATCGACTTCGACGAGTCGGTCGACGCGGCCGCGATCGCCAAGGTGCTGCGCGCCAACGGGATTGTCGACACCGAGCCGTACCGGAAGCTGGGCCGTAACCAGCTGCGGATCGCGACCTTCGTAGCGATCGAGCCGGACGATGTGTCGGCCCTGCTGGAGTGCATCGACTACGTCGTGGCAGAGCTGGCGAAGTAGGCCCGGGGCCGCCCTCCGGGGCGGCCTAGCGGCTGGCGGCGTCGTCGGGGTTTACCGCCCGGACGACGCCGTCGTCGTCTGCCGTGCCGATCGCCCCGCCGGGCACCAGCCGGAAGAAGCGCAGGCCGCGGGCCCGCCGGTTGAAGGCGATCCGCAGGTGGCGTGCCCGGATGATCCAGGCCATCCCGATCAGGGCCGCGCCCACGCCGGCTGCAGCGGCGACGCCCATGGACCAGCGCGGGCCGGCGACGTTCGCCACCCAGCCGACGAACGGCGCCCCGATGGGTGTTCCGCCCATGAAGATCGCCATGTACAGGGCCATCACGCGGCCGCGCATGGCCGGGTCCGTGGTGGTCTGCACGTAGCCGTTGGCGCTGGTCATCATGGTGATGGCGCACAGGCCCACCGGAACCAGGGCCACGCCGTACCAGAAGTAGTTCGGGGCCAGAGCGGCCAGCCCGGAGGTGATGCCGAAAACCCCGGCGGCCCCGAAGATCATCCGCATCCGCGGGCGGCCGCGGCCGGCCGAGAGCAGGGCCCCGGCGACCGAGCCGATGGCCATGATCGAGTTCATCAGCCCGAAGGCACCGGCGTCGAGGCCGAACTCGGTGCCCACCATCGCGGCGATGAAGAGCACGAAGTTCAGGCCCAGGGTCCCGACGATGAAGACCGCCACGAGGACCACCACAATGTCCGGCCGGTGCCGTACGTAGCGCAGTCCCTCCCGGATCCGGCCCTTGCCGCCGCGCGCCTTGGGGAGTTTCCGCAGCGACGCCGTCGGGATCCGGGCGAGGCTGGCCAGCAGCGCCACGAAGGTCAGGGTGTTGACCAGGAACACCCAGCCGGGCCCGATCGCGACGGTCAGGACACCGGCGACCGCGGGCCCGATCATCCGGGCGACGTTGAAGGAGGCGCTGTTGAGGGCGACGGCGTTGGGCAGGTAGTCGTCCTTGACCAGCTCCGAGACGAAGGTCTGGCGGACCGGGGCGTCGACGGCCGAGACGACGCCCAAAAGCAGGGCAAAGATGTACACGTGCCAGAGCTGCGCCGCCCCGGAGAGCACCAGCGCGCCCAGCAGGGCGCTCAGCAGCGCCATGGACGACTGGGTGAGGTTCAGGAGGGTCTTGCGGTTGAAGCGGTCGGCCACCAGTCCGGCGACCGGGGCCAGGAACAGCTGGGGTCCCAGCTGGAGGGCCATGGTGATGCCCATGGCGCCGGCGTCCTGGTGGCTGAGGTGATCAAAGACCAGCCAGTCCTGGGCGGTCCGCTGCATCCAGGTGCCGATGTTCGAGACCAGGGCCCCGAGGAACCAGATGCGGTAGTTCAGGATGTGCAGCGATTTGAAGGTGGACCTCATGGAAGGTCCTCCCGCTGCTCCGCCCTGAACGCCGCCAAACCGCTAGTCGGTCCCGGCGACGGACCGGGCGTCCGCTGCGCGTTCGTCGGGTTCGTCCCCGGGCTCGTCCGTCGCGCCGGTCCCGGACTCCGCGGGAGCGTCATCCTGGCCCGACTCGTCCTGGGCGGCGTCCCGCACGGCGTCGTCCCGGGCGGCGTCGGGGCTGCCCGCGTTGTCGGACTCGGCTTCGGATTGGTTCCGGTGCTCAGCCCCGGTGTCCTCGTGACCGTCGTCGGGCTGGGCGTCCTCGGGCCGGACGCGTTCGGCCCACGGCACCCACTCGGGGGCCAAGATGGAGTCCTCCGAGGGCAGCAGCCCCAACTCGTCCACCGTCACCACCTTGGAGCGGGAGTTGCGGGTCAGCACGGCGTACCACTGCCAGCCGCCGTAGCCGGGAAGCTTGGACTCGAACAGGTGGGTCACCAGGCGGTCACCCTCGCTCTTGGCGGCCAGGTGGCGGCCGACCTGCCCGGGCTCGGCGATGCCCTCCACCGCGGCACGGGCTACGTCTACGGACGCGGCCAGGAAGGCGTCGGGCTTGCCCACCCGCCACACGGGCACCCCATAGCGCGGTTTGGCCGCCGACTTCGTGCCCTTCGCTCCGGCGGCGGACGCCTTGGACGCCGGCTTCCGTCCGGAGTCGGGCACCGGGGAGCCGGTCTCTTCAGGTTCCGCAGTCATCGGCCGGACCCTACGCGTCCAGCTCGTCGGCAACCTTGCGCAGGGCGGCGGCAATAGCCTTCGCCTTGTTGCCCTCGGGGTACTTGCCGGCCGACAGGGTGCCGGAGAGGTTGTCCAGCACCGTCACCAGGTCCTGGACCAGGGGCGCGAGGTCCTTGGCGCTGGGCCGCTTTGCCTTGGCGATCGACGGAGTCTTGTCCAGCACCCGCAGGCCCAGGGCCTGGGCGCCCTTGCGGCCGTCGGCCACGCCGAACTCAACCCGGGTTCCGGCCTTCAGCTCAACGACGCCCTCGGGCAATGCGGACTTGGGCAAGAAGACCTCCTGGCCGTCCTCGCCCGCGAGGAATCCGAAGCCTTTTTCCTTGTCATACCACTTGACCTTGCCGGTAGGCACGTAATCAACCTTCTTCGTTCTGCTGGGACGCGGCCGGCGGTCACCGCATCCGCACCGATGTGCGGGTTCAGGGTATGACCGCCCCGACCGTGTTGGTCTGTTCCTTCAAGGTTATCGTGCCCGGGCAGATTTGAGCGCTTGAGGCGCGGATGCAGGCGGACTGTTAGCGTTGCTGTCATGACTCCACAGCGTCTCCGGCGCTCCCTGCTGATCCTCGCCGCCGCCGTCGCCGTCCTTTCCCTGGCCGCCTTCGGCGCGGTGATCGCCCTGGCCGCCGGCAACGCCTTGGCGCCGGTCTGGCTGACCTCGGCCGCGCTGTACGGCCTGCCGGCCGCGTTCTTGCTGATGGCCCTCCTGGTGCTCGACGCCGTCATCGCCCGCCGCCGTGCCCGCGGCCTCGGCAGGGGCTGACGGAGACCCCATGTCCCAGATCCGCGCGCTCGGCGAGGACCTGCAGGCGCGCAGCGACGAGTCGTTGCGCGCGCTGTTCGCCGCGCGGCCGGACCTGATGATCCCCGCGGTCCCCGACTTCGCCGCCCTGGCCGCTCGGGCCAGCGGCCGCGTCAGCGTCCAACGCGCCTTGGAACGGCTGAACCGGCCGCAGATGCAGGTGCTGGAGGCGCTGCACCTGTGCACCAACGCCGACACCGGCCACAGCGCCTCGGCGGCAACCCTCAAGCGGCTGATCAAGGGCTCCACCGTGGCGGCGCTGGAGCGGCTGCTGGCCTCGCTCCAGGACCTGGCCCTCGTGCACCGGGCCGATCCGCCGCACGGCACGGGGGCCCCGGCGGCACGGCAACGCCACTACCTGCCGGTCGGCAGCCTGAAGGATGTCATCGGCATCTATCCGGCGGGCCTGGGCCGCAGCTACACCGAGCTCGTGCGCCTGCAGCCGGCGTTCGCGCAGCGGGTGGTCCAGCTGGTGGCCGAGCTGCACCAGTCCGGGGCGGGGATCGCGCCGGCGGACACCCCGATGGACGCCGCCCTCGCCCTGCAGCACTGGACCGGCTCGCCCGAGGCGCTGCAGGCCCTGCTCTCCCGCGCCCCGGACCGGACCGCCGCGCTGCTGGACCGGTTCGGGAACTGGGCCATGGGCGCGGTCCCGCAGGCGCAGCGCCGCGTGTCCGTGCTGACCGAGACTGTCGACGCCGGGCCGGTCGACTGGCTGCTGGCCCGCGGCCTGCTGGTCCCGCTGGACGCCGCGCACGTGGAACTGCCGCACAGCGTGGGGCTGGCCCTGCGCGGCGGGTACGTGATCGACCACTTCGCCCTGGCCCCGCCGGTGCCGAACCTGGGCCTGACCAGCGCCGCGCTGCGCCGGAACGCGGCGCTCGGCGCGATCGCCGAGACCCTCCGGCTGGCCGGCGAACTGCTGCACGCCGTCCAGGCCCAGCCGCTTGTCACGCTCCGCAGCGGCGGCGTCGGCGTCCGGGAAATGAAGCGGCTCGCGGACACGCTGCGGATCGGGCTGCCGGAAGCCGGGGTGCTGGTGGAACTGTGCGCCCTGGCCGGACTGCTCCGGCTCGACGTGGACAGCTCGGCCTGGGTCCAGCCCGAGCAGCTGGAATGGTTGACCCTGCCGCGGCAGGAGCAGTGGCTGTGGCTGGTCAACGCCTGGCTCTCCAGCGAACGCGTCCCCTCCCTCGTGGGCCAGCCGGCCGGCGGCGCGTCCGCCCCGTCGGGCCGGGCCGCGGGGGCCGCAGGCACCATCAACGCGCTCTCCGCCGAGGCCCAGCGGCCGGACGCTCCGGTGGTGCGCAAACGGATCCTGGAGATCCTGCAGGAGCTCACCATTGAGGCCGGTGCCGCGGACGGCCAGGCACCGGTACTGGACGCCGCGGCGGTGCTGGAACGTGCCGACTGGTCGCAGCCGCGCATGGCCCGCCGCTTCAGCTCGCTGATCCGCGGCGTGCTGGCGGAGGCGGAGATGCTGGGCCTGGTGGGTTCCGGGGCGCTGAGCCAGATCGGCGCCGAGATCGCCTTGGACCATCCGGAGACGGCGCTCGGCATCCTCGGCGAACACCTTCCGGCGGCCGTGAACCACGTGCTGCTTCAGGCCGACCTGACCGCCGTCGCACCCGGCTACCTGGACCCGGAGCTAAGCGGGAAGCTGCTCGCCATGGCCGACGCCGAGGGCCAGGGCCCGGCGACCATCTACCGGTTCTCGGTCGGCTCCATCCGGCGCGCCCTCGACGCCGGCCAAGACGCCGCGGGCCTGCTGGAATTCCTCCGGACGCACTCGGCCACCGCGGTGCCGCAGCCGCTGGAGTACCTGATCGAGGACACCGCGTCCCGCCACGCGCGGCTGCGGGTGGGCCCGGCGTCCAGTTTCATCCAGAGCGAGGACGAGACGGCGCTCCTGGAACTACTCAACGCCCCCGCCGCCGCGGGACTGGGCCTCATCCGCCTCGCCCCGACGGTCCTGGTCTCCACGGCCGCTCCCCGGGACGCGGCCCAGGTGATGCGCGGACTGGGCATGACGCCCTCCCTCGATGACGCCGCGTCCGCCGTCGTCCGGCTGCGGCGCAGCGCCGCCGCGCCCGGCAGCGCACGCCCCGTCTACACGGCGCCCCGCTCGGCCCCCGAGGACGCCGACGTCGACGCCCAGCTCGCGGTGCTCCGCGGCGGGCACCCGGCCGGCGGCGCGGGACCCGGCTCCGCCCACGGTCCGGGCGGTCCCGGCGCCGCGGGGACGGCGGCCGAGGCCAGCACCCAGCTGGGGCTGGAGACCCTGCACCGGGCGATCCGGTTGAAGCAGGCGGTGATGATGAACGTGGTCGACGGCCTCGGGAATGCCACCCGCGAGCGCGTTGTTCCGCTTGCAGTGAGTGGTGGACGGGTCCGTGTGTTCGACCCCGCGAGGGAGACCGAACGGGTCCTGTCCGTCCACCGGATCATTGATGTCGAGGCCACCGAGGAACTGCTCCCGTGAATGACGGACCACTGATCGTCCAGAGCGACAAGACCATCCTGCTGGAGGTCGACCACGAGCTGGCCACCGAGGCCCGGCACGCCATCGCCGCCTTCGCCGAGCTCGAACGCGCCCCCGAACACGTGCACAGCTACCGCCTGACGCCGCTGGGGCTCTGGAACGCGCGGGCCGCGGGCCTGGACGCCGAAAAAGTGCTGGACACGCTGCTGAAGTACTCCCGCTTCCCGGTGCCGCATGCCCTCCTGATCGACGTCGAGGAGACCATGTCCCGGTACGGCCGGCTGCGGCTGGAGAAGGACCCCCAGCACGGCCTGGTCATGCGCACCTCCGACTACCCGGTCCTCGAGGAAATCAGCCGCGCGAAGAAGATCGCGCCGCTGCTCGGCCCGCGGATCGACGCGGACACCGTGGTGGTCCACTCCTCCCAGCGCGGGCAGCTCAAGCAGCTGTTGCTGAAGCTCGGCTGGCCCGCCGAGGACCTGGCCGGCTACGTGGACGGGACCCCGCACCCGATCATGCTGGACGAGACCGGCTGGAAGCTCCGGCCCTACCAGCGGCTGGCCACGGAGAACTTCTGGGCCGGCGGCAGTGGCGTCGTCGTGCTCCCCTGCGGCGCCGGCAAGACCCTGGTGGGCGCCGCCGCGATGGCCACCAGTTCCACCACCACGCTCATCCTGGTCACCAACACCGTCTCGGCCCGGCAGTGGAAGGACGAGCTGCTCAAGCGCACCTCCCTGACCGAGGAGGAGATCGGTGAGTACTCCGGCTCCGTCAAGGAGGTCCGGCCGGTGACCATCGCCACCTACCAGGTGCTCACCACCAAGCGCGGCGGCCTGTACCCGCACCTGGAACTGGTCGACGGCAACGATTGGGGCCTGATCATCTATGACGAGGTCCACCTGCTGCCGGCGCCGATCTTTCGGATGACCGCGGACCTGCAGGCACGGCGCCGGCTGGGGCTCACGGCCACCCTGGTCCGCGAGGACGGCCGCGAGGGCGAGGTCTTCAGCCTGATCGGCCCCAAGCGCTACGACGCCCCGTGGAAGGACATCGAGGCGCAGGGCTACATCGCACCGGCGGACTGTGTTGAGGTCCGGGTGGACCTGCCGCGGGACGAGCGGGTGGCGTACGCCATGGCCGACGACGCCGACAAGTACCGGCTCTGTGCCACGTCCGAGACCAAGACCGGGATCGTGGAGCGGCTGGTTGCCGAGCACAAGGGCGAGCAGCTGCTGGTGATCGGCCAGTACATCGACCAGCTGGACGAGATCGGCGGGCGCCTCAAAGCCCCGGTGATCAAGGGCGACACCTCCGTCAAGGAACGCCAGCGCCTCTTCGACGCCTTCCGCGCCGGCGAGGTCCGCACCCTGGTGGTGTCCAAGGTGGCCAACTTCTCCATCGACCTGCCGGAGGCGTCCGTGGCCATCCAAGTCTCCGGGTCCTTCGGGTCCCGTCAGGAGGAGGCGCAGCGGCTGGGCCGGCTGCTGCGGCCCAAGCAGGACGGCCGCGCCGCCCGCTTCTACTCCCTGGTGGCCCGGGACACCCTGGACCAGGACTTCGCCGCGAAGCGCCAGCGGTTCCTGGCCGAGCAGGGCTACGCCTACCGGATCATGGACGCCAAGGACGTCGGCGCCGGGGACTAGGCCCCGCCGCTCCCCTGTCGCACTAGCCGCATCACTTCCCGGACGCGGAACGGCCCGGTCCCGCCGCCGCAGCGGACGGTCCCGGGCCGCCGTTATCCTTGCCTGCCTCGCCGCCTAGGTGACGCCGGTGGAGCCGTCCTGTTCCATCAACCCGGTCCGCGGATCGAGCTGCGGCTTCTGGTAGGCGAACTCCCCGCCGCTTCGCCCACCGAAGGGGCGTCCGTGGTCGGCGAACTCCTCCCGGAAGTAGGCCAGGCACCACGGACCCATCTGCAGCCGTGCTCCGGTGCGGAGGATGGAGCTGTCCGCGGGGCCGAAGCTTCCGGTGACCACCCCGTGCCGGACCAGGACGTACTCGTCCCGTTCGTTGTGGACGATCTCCGCATGGATTGGTTCGAGGCCGTCCAACTGCAGGTCGGCGTCCGGCCCGCTGCCGATGCTCATCCGTTCCCCGGAGAGATTGAACTCGCGCGGCACCTGGCCGTCCCACGTTGCCGAGTCCTGGACGAAGATCAGCCGTGGACGCCCGCTGCCCCTGGTGTGGTGCGTCGTGGTCACCTTGCGCACGATCCGCCGCTTGACCGTGGGCAGCAGCGGCAGCGGGGTTTCCGGCGGGAGCAGGGACATCCCGACGTCCTTGGTCCGCCCGCCGCGCCGGGCCAGCGGAGCCACGGTGCGCACGTTGCCGAGCCGGATATGCGGGGACCGGGTCAGCAGCCGCTGGGCCCGGCCCGTCCGGACCGACCCCAGGGATGCGATGAGACCCTGCGGTCCCTCGATCACTACGGTGAGTCCCTGCTCGGCCAAGGTCTTAGCCAGCGGGCGCAGCTGCTGCAGGGATGGCATCCGCTGGCCAAACGACGCGTCGAGGCTGCCCAGCGTCACCTTCACCTCGGTGCCGGCCGCCTGAAGCGTGCCGGAAGTACCCCCACCGGAGGGTTCCGTCACGGAGAACTCCAGGTCGGCGTCGACCCTGAACCGGGGTCCCATGTCAGCGTCTGTTCTTGTCGGACCCCGCCGCATCGCGGTCGCTGGTCGTCACGCGGAGGCTGCCGTTGAGCTTCCACGTGGCCCGCGGCGCATCCGGGCCGATGTCACGCGGCACCTCTACGGTCATGTCGACGAACTCGTAGTTGATCGCGGCGCCCTTACCCGTCAGGTAGGACCACATTTCCTCTGCAAGATCCGCCCAGTCCCGGATGGAACGGTTGGCCGCTGAGTCCGCCCCGCCGGACTGTGGAATTGTCGCTTCAGACATCGTTTACTCCAGTCGTAGAGTGACGCTCCCGGCTGGAACCGGGCCGTTAGCCAACTCTAATCCGGGACCCGCCGCACGGGAATGGCTTCGCCAAGGTTCTCTCCGGAAGGGCACCCGGAGATGATCACGCAACACACACGATTCGTCCAGAAAACTCACAGAGTCTGGGAGCAAGATGGGAATCATGAAAAAGAACGGTCCCGAAGCCAAGCTGCTCGTCGTCGATGATGAACCGAACATCCGCGAGCTGCTGTCCACCTCGCTGCGCTTCGCAGGCTTCGAGGTTGTTTCGGCCGGCACCGGGCGCGATGCCCTGGCAGCCGCCGACCAGCACTCCCCCGACCTGGCCGTCCTGGACGTCATGCTCCCGGACATGGACGGGTTCACCGTCACACGGCGCCTGCGCGCCGCCGGGAAGCACTTCCCCGTGCTGTTCCTGACCGCCAAGGACGACACCGAGGACAAGGTCACCGGGCTCACCGTCGGCGGCGACGACTACGTCACCAAGCCGTTCAGCCTCGACGAGGTCGTGGCCCGGATCCGCGCGGTGCTGCGCCGCACCCAGCCGCTGCAGGACGACGACGCCGTCATCCGCGTCGATGACCTGGAGCTCGACGACGACGCCCACGAGGTGCGCCGCGGCGGCACGGTGATCGAGCTCTCCCCCACCGAGTTCAAGCTGCTCCGCTACCTGATGCTCAACCCCAACCGGGTGCTCTCCAAGGCCCAGATCCTGGACCACGTCTGGGAGTACGACTTCAATGGCGACGCCTCGATCGTGGAGTCCTACATCTCGTACCTGCGGCGCAAGGTGGACACCGACCCCGGTGCCGCCGCCCTGATCCAGACCAAGCGCGGCGTCGGCTACGTGCTGCGGACGGCCGAGAAGCGCTGACCTTGCTGCGCCGGTGGAAGGCGGCCTCGCTGCGCTCGCAGCTGGTGGCCATCATGATGGCCCTGATGCTGGTGGCGTTGACCGCCACCGGCGCGGGAACGCTGGCCCTGCTGCACAGCTACCTGCAGGGCCAGGTCGACGACCGGCTCAAGGTCGCCGTCGAAACGGCCCACCAGCAACAGTCCTTCGAGCAGCTGCAGGACCAGGGGCCCAACGTCCCCACCGACTATTCGCTGTTGCTTTTCACCCCCGGCCAGCCGTCCATCATCTTCGGCGGCAAGGGTCCCCGGCCTGCCATCGGCAGCATCAGCCCGGAGGACGCCCGCAGCCGCGCGGAGGTTCCGTTCCAGGTCCGCGGCACCGACGGCCGGAACTGGCGGGTGGTGGCGGTCAACGTCCTGGACGCCAACCGGCGCAACGCCGTCGTCGTCATCGGCCTGCCCCTCTACCCGGTGGACTCCGTCATGGAGCACGCCACCCTGGTGGTGGTCGGCGTCGGACTGCTGACGCTGGTGCTGGCCTTCTTCATCGCCACCTGGACCGTTGGCCGGTCCTTCCGTCCTCTGTCCCGCGTGGAGAAGACCGCGGCCGCGATCGCCGCCGGGGACCTGTCCCGGCGCGTGGACGTGGAGAATCCGGACACCGAGGTAGGCCGGCTTAGCCGCTCCCTCAATGCCATGCTGGCCCACATCGAAACCGCGTTTGCCGCGCGAATGGCCTCCGAGGCCAAGATGCGCCGCTTCGCCGCCGACGCCTCCCACGAGCTGCGCACCCCACTGGTGACCATCCGCGGGTTCTCCGAGCTGTACCGGCACGGCGCCCTGGCCACCCCCGAGGACGTGGCCACCGCGATGGGACGGATCGAGAGCGAGGCCATTCGCATGGGCGCCATGGTGGAGGACCTCCTGCTCTTGGCCCGGATCGACGAGCAACGGCCGCTGCAGCAGAAACCCATTGACCTGCTCCTGCTGGGCCATGACGCCGTGGTGGACACCCAGGTTGCCGACCGCAGCCGGGTCGTCTCGCTGCGCGGGCTGGACGGCGGCGCCGCGTCCCCGGCGCCTGTGCTGGGCGACGAGGCGAAGCTGCGGCAGGTGATCAGCAACCTGGTGGGCAACGCTTTGCGCTACACGCCGGAGGGCAGCCCGATCGAATTGGCCGTGGGGGTGCGGACCGAGGCCGACGGCGGCCGCCGCTCGGTGATCGAGGTGCGTGACCACGGCGCCGGCGTCTCCGAGGAGGAGGCCGTCAGGATCTTCGAGCGGTTCTACCGCGCCGATACCTCCCGGACCCGGGAGACCGGCGGCAGCGGGCTGGGGCTGGCGATCGTCGCCGCCATCGTCGCCTCCCACTCCGGCAGCGTCCGGGTCCAGCCGACCGACGGCGGCGGCGCCACCCTGGTGGTAAGCCTGCCCTACCTGGACGAGGCGCCGTCAGAGGAGCCCGGGACGGCGGAGGTTCTTCCGGCTTTCGGCGACGGCACCGACCGGGCCGCGCCGGCTGACGGGCCCGCCGACGAAGTTGCTGCAATCGGTGGTGCGGACCGCGCCGCGGGCGGCAGCCAGGGAACCGGGTTATCCACATAGCGACCTTGCGGCGTGGAAGCCGACGGCGGCGCCTTCGTAGGCTCGAGGAGTCCGGAAAGCCCGGACCCTCCACCGCAGGCAGCCGGGAGCCCGCCGCACGGCCCTCCCTGTGGCCGCCCCTACCGGTCCGGCGCCCGGCTGCCTGCCCCTCGAAAGGCCGCACCGTGAGCATTCTTTCCGTCGATACCGAACTGTTGCAGCTCAAGTCCGCCACCGTCCAGGCCACGGTCGACCGGATCAGCGCCGACGTCCAGGCGATGAAACGCGGGCTGGAGGAACTTCAGTCCAGCTGGCGCGGCGCCGCCGCCACCAACTTCCAGGCGCTGGTCGTGGAGTGGTCCCTGACGCAGGGGAAGGTGGAAGCCTCCCTCGCCTCGATCAACCACGCCCTCAGTTCGGCGGCCGCGAACTACGACCAGACCGAGCTGAGCAACGCGCAGCGCTTCGGCTAGGGATCAGGCCTCGGCGGTGCCCTGGTGGAACCGCAGCCGCCACTGGTGTCCGTCGAGGACCCAGAGCGAGCTGCGCAGCACCGTTCCGGCCCGGGTCCGGCTGCGGTAGGTGAGCAGGACGGTGTCCGGGCCGATGCGCTCCGCCGCCAGCGTCTCCAGGGCCGCGTGGGGGCCGGGGTTTTCCTCCAGCGCCATCATGACCTCGTCGCGGGTCCAGAGCCGCCCGGAGCTGCCGATCTCGGTGAACTCCGGGTGCAGCAACACCCCGGTCCGGCCCAGGTCGGCCCTGGTCTCCGGCTGCAGCAGTTCCCGCTCCAGGGCCTCCACGATCCGCTCCGGCTCCTGCGCCGTCGCTGCGGCCGCGGTCTGGTCCGCCAGCTCACTGAACAGGTCCGGTTCCGCGTACCCGTCCGGGCCGCCGAAGAGGGTGGGCTCGTCAAAGGCCACGGGTGTCGCGGGTGACGCGGCTGCCGGGGCGGTTGCCTGCGAGGGCGCTGCCTGCGGGGCCGCCGGGGTGCCGGGCCGGACGAAGCCGGGGCCTTGCCGGACGGCGACACCCTGCTGGTAGGCCATGGCGGCGCCGCGGGCACGGTCATCCGCGGCCTCGTTTAGTTCGTGGCCGGCGTGGCCGCGGACCCACTCGAACCGGTATTTGCGGCCGACCAGGGCCCGGTCAATGTCCTTCAGGAGGTCCACATTGAGCACAGGTTTGCCGTCGGACTTCTTCCAGCCCTTCCGCTTCCAGCCCGGCATCCACTTGGTGACCGAGTTGATGACGTACTGGCTGTCGCAGAGGATGTGCAGCTCCTCGTCGGCGAGGTGGGCCGTGGAGCGGAAGAGGTCCAGCACGGCCATCAGCTCGCCCTGGTTGTTGGTGCCGTGCGGCCAGCCGCCGGCGTGCCAGCAGTTGTCGTTCACGTACCAGGCCCATCCGGCCGGACCGGGGTTTCCAAGGGCCGAACCGTCGGCCGCAGCTGTAATCGTCACTGCACTATCCTGCCAGACCTGCCTGCCTCCACCGCTCCCTCACCCCCGGCGCGGGCGGCTTAAACGCCGGCGGCGGCCCCACCATAAGGTGGGACCGCCGTCGTCGTTGTACCGGGGCCTGCAGCGGACTACCGGCCGGGGTGGGCCGGGTGGCCGGGTGGCTAGAAGCCGCCCATACCGCCCATGCCGCCCATGTCGTCGCCGCCGCCCATGGCCGGAGCGTTCTTCTCCGGCTTGTCGGCCACGACGGCCTCGGTGGTGAGGAACAGGCCGGCGATGGAGGCCGCGTTCTGCAGGGCAGAGCGGGTGACCTTCACCGGGTCGTTGATGCCGGCAGCCAGCAGGTCGACGTATTCGCCGGTGGCGGCGTTCAGGCCGTGGCCGGCGGCGAGGCCGCGGACCTTGTCCACCACAACGCCCGGCTCGAGGCCGGCGTTGAAGGCGATCTGCTTCAGCGGAGCGTCGATGGCAACGCGGACGATGTTCGCACCGGTAGCCTCGTCGCCCGAGAGCTGCAGGTTGGCGAACGCCTTGGCGCCGGCCTGGATCAGGGCCACGCCACCGCCGGCGACGATGCCCTCTTCAACGGCAGCCTTCGCGTTGCGGACGGCGTCCTCGATGCGGTGCTTGCGTTCCTTGAGC
This sequence comes from Arthrobacter sp. NPDC080082, assembly GCF_040686595.1. Taxonomy (NCBI): domain Bacteria; kingdom Bacillati; phylum Actinomycetota; class Actinomycetes; order Micrococcales; family Micrococcaceae; genus Arthrobacter; species Arthrobacter sp. NPDC080082. Next base: position 154,845 of record NZ_JBFBKQ010000007.1, read on the forward strand.
TCGACCTCGGTTGCGGCACCGGCCTTGATAACTGCAACGCCGCCGGCCAGCTTGGCCAGGCGCTCCTGCAGCTTCTCGCGGTCGTAGTCGGAGTCGGAGTTCTCGATCTCGGCGCGGATCTGGGACACGCGGCCGGCGATCTGGTCGGCGTCGCCGGCACCTTCGACGATGGTGGTCTCGTCCTTGGTGACAACAACCTTGCGGGCCTTGCCGAGCAGCTCCAGGCCGGCGGTCTCAAGCTTGAGGCCGACTTCCTCGGAGATGACCTGGCCACCGGTGAGGATGGCGATGTCGGCCAGCTGGGCCTTGCGGCGGTCGCCGAAGCCCGGAGCCTTGACGGCGACGGACTTGAAGGTGCCGCGGATCTTGTTGACGATCAGGGTGGCCAGGGCCTCGCCCTCGATGTCTTCGGCGATGATCAGCAGCGGCTTGTTGGACTGCATGACCTTCTCGAGGACAGCAACCAGTTCCTTGACGTTGGAGATCTTGGAGTTGACGATCAGGATGTACGGATCCTCGAGGACCGTTTCCTGGCGCTCGGCGTCGGTGACGAAGTAGGCGGAGATGTAGCCCTTGTCGAAGCGCATGCCTTCGGTGAGCTCCAGCTCGAGGCCGAAGGTGTTGGACTCCTCGACCGTGATGACGCCTTCCTTGCCGACCTTGTCCAGGGCCTCGGCAATGAGGGCACCGATCTCGTTGTCGCCGGCGGAGATGGACGCGGTGGCGGCGATCTCTTCCTTGGTCTCGATTTCCTTGGCGGAGGCCAGGAGCTCGGCGGTGACGGCGTCGACAGCCTTCTCGATGCCGCGCTTGAGGGACAGCGGGTCAGCGCCGGCCGCGACGTTGCGCAGGCCTTCCTTGACCAGGGCCTGGGCCAGCACGGTGGCGGTGGTGGTACCGTCGCCGGCGACATCGTCCGTCTTCTTGGCAACTTCCTTGACCAGCTCGGCGCCGATCTTCTCGTACGGGTCGTCCAGCTCGATCTCCTTGGCGATGGAAACACCATCGTTGGTGATCGTGGGGGCGCCCCACTTCTTCTCGAGGACGACGTTGCGTCCACGCGGGCCGAGGGTGACCTTGACGGCGTCGGCGAGGATGTTCAGACCCCGCTCAAGACCGCGGCGTGCCTCTTCATCAAATGCAATGATCTTGGCCATAACGGCAGTAGTCCTTTCGGGACAGTCGTTAAAGAATGAACCTTGGCGTCGGTGCCCGCGACGGACGATACCTGCCCGGCAGCCTCTGTACGCCGCCGGACCGGGATCTCACCCAGCCAGGTGTTTCCTTTGCTCCCGCGGCACCGATGCTGCGCCCGGACCGGGGCCCGGCGTTAGCAGTCGATGAGCGGGAGTGCTAACTCCATAATTAGCACTCCCCCGGGGAGAGTGCAAGAAGGCTTCGCGCTCCGGGGCCTGTCCACGCGGAGCGCTTCGCCGAGGGCGATCAGGACCCGCCGCTGCGGGCCGTTTCACTGCCGGTCATCTTCGCCGTGTTGTCCGGCCCGTAGGTGTACACCATGTAGGCCGCGGCGGTCACGTCGCCATTGCTATCGAAGCTCACGGGGCCGGACTGGCCCTCGTAGTTGGGGCGCTTGCCGGCGTGGAGGACGTCGACGCACTCCTTGTAGTTGTGGCAGTCGGCGGGCTCGCCGGCCACTGCCCCGCCCGAGCCCGCGGTGCCGCCGGAGACGGCGATGAGCCGGGAGGCGATGGAGGTGCCGGCGTCGTCCTGCGCCGCGGCGGCGGCGATGGCGGCGAGGTTGACGGCGTCGTAGGCCTCCGCGGCGAAGGTCATGTCCTTGAGCCCGGGATCGATGCCGACCAGGCCCGCCTGGAACTGCGCGCTGGGGAACGTGCCGGGGAGCACTCCGCGGGCACCGTCCAGGGCGTGGGAGCCCAGGCCCTGGCCGTACTGGCCCACCGCGCCGTCGGAGAGCACCAGCTTTTTCCCCGCGAGTCCGGCGTTGTTGAGTTCGGCGATGGCGCCCTGCGCACCCTGCCGGGCGATGAGGACCACGGCGTCGGGCGCGGCGGCCTTGGCCGCGGTCGCCGCCTGCTGTGCCTGGCCGGCCGGGAATTCGGCGTCGATGGGCGTGCCGAGGCCGGCGGACTTCGCCGCGGCGGAGACCGCCACGGAGACCTCCTTGCCGTAGCTTCCGGCCTCGTGCAGGACGGCGAGCGTCTTGGCGCCGCCGTCCTTGGCGAGCTTGACCAGGATGGAGGCTTGGGCGACGTCGGCGGCGGCGGTTCGGAAGTAGTAGCCTCCGCTCCGGTAGCTGCTGAGTCCCGGTGCGGCGGTGGCCGGGGAGATCATGGCGATTTTGGCTTTGGAGAGCACGTCGATCGCGGCGGCGGCGTGGCTGGAATCCGTGGGGCCGATGACGACGTCGGCCCTGGCCGCCGCGAGGGCCTTGGCCTGGGCGGCGGTGTCCGCACTGATGGTTTCGGGGAGCAGTTCCACGGGCTTGCCCTTATGGCCGCCGGCGGCGTTGATCTCCTTGACGGCGAGTTTCACCGCGGCCAGTTGCGGGGCGTTGAGGAAGCTCTGGTCCCCGGTGTTGTCCAGCAGCACACCGATCCGCAGGGTTCCGTCCCCGCTGGCCTCGGCGGCGTCCGTCCGGGCGTTGCCGGTGGCACCGGAGCACCCGGTGAGGGCCAGGGCGGAGGCAAGAAGGGCGGACAGGACGACGGCGGCGCCGCCGGCCGTTTGTCGGCTGGCTGTTCGTCGGCCGGCTGTGGCCCGCGCCGCGGCGGTCGGCGTTGAGTCAGGACGGGCCACTAGGCGGGCCTGACGCTCTCGGCCTGGGGGCCCTTTTCGCCTTCGCCTACCTCAAGTTCCACCCTCTGGCCCTCGGCCAGCGCACGGTAGCCCTCGCCGGCGATGGCGGACCAGTGGACGAAGACGTCGATGCCCGAGCCGTCCACGGTGATGAAGCCGTAGCCCTTCTCCGCATTGAACCACTTGACGGTGCCCAGAGCCATCGTTTCCACACTTTCAGCTAGCTTGGCCGCGGTGCACCTCGCTGTGCGCCGCGGAGCGGTCATGAACTCCGGCCACTGTACCCGCCGGTCCCGGGCGTGCCGGTCCGCGCGTCAGGGGGTCGGCCGGAACGTTATGCAGGCGTAACCGGCCCGGCCAGCAACCGGGTCAGCGGTAGCCGGGGCCCAGGACGACGACCAGGGGCATCTTGAAATCGGCCGAATCGACCAGGGTGGCGATTCCCAGCAGGGCGGCGAGTTCCTGGGCATTGGCCTTCTGCGCGGCGCCGTTGTAGTAGACCACGGAGGTCTGCTGCCGCGGGCCGGTCCAGTTGCCGAGCGGGCCCAAGACCCACCCGTCGGAGGTGACCGTGCTGCCGACGCGGCCGGCGAGGCCCGCCGTCGTCGTGCCGTTGTAGACCGCCACCGGCTGCGTCTTGTCGACGGCGGCCGCGGTTGCCGTCGGGGCCGGGGTGGTGCCGGAGGAAGCGGCAGCCACCGTGCTGCCCGGGTCGCTGGTGGGCGACGTTGTCGGCTGCGCGGTCGGGGCCGCGGTGGGCTGCGCGGTGGCGGACGCGGCTGCCGTGGCGCTGCTCTTATCCGCGGCCATCGCCGTTCCGCCGGCGGGACCAAAGCCCAGCCGGGGCAGCAGCAGGAAGGCAACCAGGCCGACGGCCAGGGCGAACGCTCCTACCGACAGGATGGGTGCCAGTCCGCGGGACCTGGCGGCCGCGACGGTGCGGTGAACCCCTTGGCGCGTGGAGGTCTCCGGGACCCGGTCGAATTCATCCCGTGGGTATCTGGTCATGGTGAAGCGCTGTCCTTGCTGATTTCTAGTGGTCCGCGGCCGGAACCGGTGCAGATTCCGGGACTCCGGCGCCGCGTTCTGCCCGGGGCGTACCCGGCGGGTTCAGGCGTCCGAACCCAGGCGCCGGGCCGTGCGGGCACGTTGTCGTGACGTACGTAGTCTACGCAATCGCTTCACCAGCATCGGGTCATGGGCCAGCGCGGCCTCGGTGTCGATGAGGGCGTTGAGGATCTGGTAGTAGTGCGTGGCGGACAGGTCGAAGAGTTCCCGGACGGCCTGTTCCTTGGCCCCGGCGTACTTCCACCACTGCCGTTCGAGGCCCAGCATTTCCTTGTCGCGGCTGCTCAGCCCGGACTCGTCCGGTCCGGCTTCCCCGTGGCCTGCGTCGACCGGAACCTCGTCCGCCGTCGCGTTCTCCGGCACTGCTTCGGCCACGGCTCACTCCCTGCTCGCTGTTGTGGATTCCTCCCCAATGCTACGGGCGAATAACAGCCCTGTCATTCGGCCGGCGCCGTGCCGCGCCGGAGGTCTGCCCGGATCGCCGGCCCGAAACGCCACCGCTCGCGCCTGCCAGAATGAAGGGGTGAGCGAATTCCCGCAGGCCGAAGCGCTGTTTCCCCTGGATGCCGTTTCCGGCCCGACCGTTGGGGCGCCGCAGGGCTCCGACGACGGCGGCGTCGGCGGTTTTGCCGCGCTGGTCCAGCGCCCGCTGGGCGAGCTGGTGGCCCCGGACTGGGCTGCCGCCCTGGAACCCGTGGAGCCGCAGCTGCGCCGGGCCTTGGAGTTCGTCGCCGCCGAGGCCGCGGCAGGCCGCCAGGTCCTGCCGGCTCCGGACCGGCTGCTCCGGGCCTTCCAGCAGCCACTCGCCAGCGTCAAAGTGCTGATCGTGGGCCAGGACCCCTACCCCACCCCCGGCCACCCGATCGGGCTGTCCTTCGCCGTCGAGGGCCACACCCGTCCCCTCCCCCGCAGCCTGGCCAACATCTACAAGGAGCTCCACGCCGACCTGGGCCTGCCGCCGCGGATCCACGGCGACCTGAGCCGCTGGACGGGGCAGGGCGTGCTCCTGCTGAACCGGGCGCTCAGCGTGCGCGCCGGCGCCGCGGGATCGCACCGGAACAAGGGCTGGGAAGAGGTCACGGCCGCCGCCATCCGCGCCGTGGCGGCCCGCACGGACGCCTACGGCGGGCCGGTCCCGCTGGTCGCCATCCTGTGGGGCAAGGACGCGGAGTCCGTCCGGCCCCTGCTCGGAGGGACCGCCGTCGTCAGCAGCCCGCACCCAAGCCCGCTCTCGGCCGCCCGGGGATTCTTCGGATCCCGGCCGTTCAGCCGGGCCAGTGAGCTGCTGGTCGCCCAGGGCGCGGAACCCGTCGACTGGGAACTGCCGCCGCTGCCCTAAGCCTTCCCAGAGCCTCCCGAGCCCGGCGCCACCCCAGCTTCCCGGCTGTCCGGGGACGGCGGTCCCGGCGCCCCTGGACAGACAAGAAGGAGGTCCGGTTGGCTAGGCTTAGCCGCATGACTTCTGTACCCGCCGCCACCTCCGCCAACCGGAACTCCCGGCCCCAGACCACCCTGACGGTGCTGCGGCGCGAGCAGCTTTCACCGCACATGGTTCGGATCATCGCCGGCGGCCCCGGCTTCACGGACTACCGCAACAACGTGTACGTGGACCGCTACGTCAAGATCGCCTTCCCGCAGCCCGGCGTGGACTACCCCCAGCCGCTGGATCTCTGGGCCGTCCGCGAGACCCATCCCCGGGAGCAGTGGCCCTACACCCGCACCTACACGGTCCGCTGGGTGGACGAGGCGGCGCAGGAGCTGGCCATCGACTTCGTGATCCACGGGGATGAGGGGCTCGCCGGGCCCTGGGCCGCGTCCGCGCGGGAGGGGGACGCCCTGATCTTCACCGGCCCGGGCGGCGGCTACAACCCGGACCCGCAGGCGGACTGGCACCTCTTCGCCGGGGACGAATCGGCGCTGCCCGCCATCGGCGCGGCCTTGGCGGTTCTCCCCCGCGATGCCCGCGGTCTGGCCTTCCTGGAGGTGGGCTCCGCGGCGGACGTCCTGGCCCTGGCCGCCCCCGCCGGCGTCGAACTGCGCTGGCTTTTCCGCGGAAACAACACGGGGGCCGACGACGAGCGCCGCCTGGCCGACGCCGTCGGGTCCGCCGACTGGCCGGAGGGACGCCCCTCGGTCTTCGCGCATGGTGAGCGGGGTGCCATGAAGGCCCTGCGGGAGGTGTTCTTCACCCAGCGGGGGCTGGAACGCGGGCAGGTCTCCCTCTCCGGTTACTGGGCCCGCGGCCGGGTGGAGGACGACTTCCAAGCCGAGAAGAAACTCCCCATCGGCAAGATCTGAGTGCCCGGCAGCCCGCTGACGGCCGCTGCCGCCGGGCGGGGACGGACTAGCGGCGGCGGGCCCGGCGCCGTTCGTTGCTGGCCTAGCGGCGGCGGGCCCGGCGCCGTTCGTTGCTGGCCAGGCTGCGGGTCAGCGGCCGGGCCAGGGTGTCGCCGAGGACGATTCCCGCGGCGACGCCCAGCACGATGGCGCCGGCGTTCAGCATCCCGCCCGCGCCCATGAGGATTTCCTGCTCCTCGATGGTCAAAACATACATGGACCGGAATATGGTCAGGCCGGGCAGCAGGATCAGCGCCGCGGGCACGGCCACCACCAGCTGCGGGGCACCCATCCTCAGGGCCACCACCCGGGCCAGCAGGCCGATGACGACGGCGGCGAGGGCCGGGGCGAAGCGCGGCCCGATGCCCAGTTCCGTGCCGCCGATCAGGACGAGGTGGCCGACGACGCCGACCGCCGCCGTCGGCAGCAGCAGCTTCAGGGAAGTCTGCTCCGTCACGCCGATTGCGACGACGGCGATCGCCACCAGCGGCACCAGCACCCAGAGCGGATACCTCGGCGGGAATGTTTCGGTCACGTCGATGGACTGCATGCCCGTCATCGCCCCCACCACGAAGCCGACGGCGATCCCCGAAACCAAGGCGCCGAAGGTCAGCATGGTGGAGAGGAACCGGCCGGCGGCGGTGACGGGGAAGCCGTTGATGGCATCCTGCACCGAGGACACGAGCCGTCCCGTGGGCAGCAGCAGCAGGATGCCGCCCACCACCACGATCGCCGGGGCGATGGTGATCCCCACCGGGCTCCCGAACCGCCAGAGCAGCAGGGCGATGATGGTCACCACGAAGGAGCAGGAGGCGGTGATGAAGAAGTCCGGGGTACGCCAGCGGCCGAGCTGCCGGGCCAGGAGGCTGACTAGGAGGTTGGACAGGAACGCGATCCCGGACGCCGCGATGCCGCCGCCGAGTACCGCCACGAAGACGGCGGAGAAGACGCCGAAGGCCACGGTGACCATCCAGCGCGGGAACGGCTTGGCGCTGTGAGTGATCTCCTCGAGGCGCCGGGCGGCCTCCTCGCGGCCCACCCCGCCGGCGACGATGTCGGTCACCAGCTGGTGCACCTCGGCGAGGCCGGCGTAGTTGTTGGTCCAGGACCGGACCACGCGCAGCAGGGAGAGCGGCGTCTGGTCCTTCGGGGCGTAGTTGATTGCCACCGACTGGTTGGTGATGTCCACCTCGATGTTCTTCAACCCCAGGGCGGCGGTCACCGCAATGATGCTGGTCTCCACCTCGAGGGCGCCGGCGCCGTACCGGAACATCGATTCCGCGAGCTTGAGCGCGAAGTCAATGGTTTTCCGGGCGGACGCGTCCACGCCGCCGACCTGGATCATCGGGTTCGCGTACGGGCTGCCGGCGAGCCGATCCACGATGCTCAACGGCGCCGTCGGCGGGTTCTCCCCCTGGACCAGGCGGCGGAGCATGCGCCGGGCGGCGGCGTTCTGCCGCACCTGCATGGCCGACATCGGTTCGGTGCGGGGCAGGCCGTCCGTCTGCGGTCCGCGGCGGCCCTCGGGGGTCTTGTTCATCCCGGCCATCTCACTTCACCTTGCTGGGCGGTCTAGTAGAACTGCTGGCCGGTGCGGCGCGTGTAGAGCTGGCGGGCGACCCGCTCCCCCGCTGCCGTCCAGGCCTTGTACTTCAACGGGCTGAGGACCTGGTCGTAGCAGCCGACGAAGTCCGTGACGGTCTTACTGAAGCTGGTCTTGAACAGGCCCAGGCCGTGGAAGGGGTTGGACGTGTCCTTGAGCTTGTCGCTCGGCGGGGTGCCGCAGAAGTCGTACTCGGTGCAGCCGAGCTCCTTCAGCTGGTTGATGGCGGTCCACTGGACCAGGTGGGAGTCGCCGTACTGGCCGCGCTGCTGCAGGGAGCCGCCGTCCTTGTACGTTCCCTTGCGGCCGTAGTTGATGACGAAGGCACCCACGGAGGGGACACCGTTTTCGTAGACGAACAAGAGCCGGCCCTGGCCGCGCTTGAGGAAGTTGGTCCAGAAGCGCTGGTAGTACCCGAAATCCCGGACGCGGACCTGGGACTTGGCCTCGACGGTGGTGCTCATCAGGCCGTACATGGCCCGGAAGTTCTCCTCCGTGGGCTCGACGTTGTGCACTTCCACGCCCTCGCGGATGGCGCGGCGGACGGCGTTCCGGCCGCGGGAGTGCAGGTTGCGCAGCAGCTGGTTCTCCTCCGGGGAGATGTCCAGCAGGGCGGTGGAATCGTTGGGCTGCAGGTTGTGCGTCTTGACCAGGCCCGCGCCCGCGATGACACGACGGGCGTCGTCGGAAAGGACGACGTCGGGCTCGATCTTGATCGCGAAGACGCCCAGCCGGGCGCGCTTGACGAAGTCGGCGTTGGCCTTGGCGATCCCCGGAATGTCCTCGACGGAGGCGACGCCGGGTCCCTTGATCATGTACCAGAGCTTGCCCAGCACGGGGAAGCTCTTCTCCAGGACCAGGTTGTAACTGGTGTAGTCGGCCGTCTCGTACACCAGGTGCAGGGGCTTCCAGCCGTAGTGCTGCTTGACCTCGGCAAAGGCCTCCGACTGCAGCAGGTTCCCGCCGTTGGGATTCGCGGTGACGCGGGCGTCCCAGGTGGCGACCTCTTCGGCGGAGGCAAAGCGGGCGGTGAATTCTCGCAAGGGTGCGGTATCCAATCTTTGCGGGACGAGCTTCGGCGGCATGGCTGGCATGCACCACCAAGTCTATCGGCGTCACGGGTGGCCGGGGCGCCGACCCTGTGGCCGCCACCGGCGCCCGGGCTAGGCTGAAGGCATGCAACCACAGCCGGAACTAGGCGCCTCCCGCCCGGCCGGCCCGGGCGCGTCGGCGCACCGCGGAGCCGGCGCCCAGGTGCTGGGCCTGCTCGTTCTGCTCGCCGCTTCCGCGCTGGTGGCCGGACTCGGCGGGCTGGCCTCCGCCAGCAACGTTGACGGCTGGTATGCCGGGGCGGACAAGGCCCCGTGGTCGCCGCCGAACTGGGTATTCGGACCGGTCTGGACGCTGCTCTACACCGCCATGGCGGTGGCGGCGTGGCTGGTGTGGCGCACCCGCGCCGAGGGCACCCGCCGGGCGCTGACCTTGTACGCCGTCCAGCTGGTGCTGAACCTGCTGTGGACGCCGGCCTTCTTCGCCCTCTACCCGGCCTTGGGCACGCCGGCGCTGTGGATTGCCCTGGCCATCATCGTGGCGCTGGCCGTGGTCCTGGCCGCAACGCTGGTCCGCTTCCGGTGGATCAGCCGCCCGGCCGGGTTGCTGCTGGTCCCCTACCTGGCGTGGGTGGTCTTCGCCTCGACGCTGAACCTGTGGGCGGCCGTCACCAACTGAGCGGGCGCCTCAGCACTCCACCACGTTGACGGCGAGGCCGCCCATGGCGGTTTCCTTGTATTTGGAGCTCATGTCCTTACCGGTCTCGCGCATGGTCACGATTACCTCGTCGAGGGAGACCCGGTGCGACCCGTCGCCCCAGAGCGCCATTTTGGCGGCGTTGATGGCCTTGGCGGCCGCGATCGCGTTGCGTTCGATGCACGGGATCTGCACTAGTCCGCCGATCGGGTCGCAGGTCAGGCCGAGGTTGTGTTCCATCGCGATTTCCGCGGCGTTCTCCACCTGCTGCGGGGTGCCGCCCATGACCTCGGCGAGGCCGGCGGCGGCCATCGACGACGCCGACCCGACCTCGCCCTGGCAGCCGACCTCGGCCCCGGAAATGGAGGCCTGTTCCTTGTAGAGGACACCGATGGCACCCGCGGCGAGCAGGAACTTCACCACCGTCTCGTCCCGGTCCTGCTGGGTGGCCTTGTCCATGCCGGGGGCGAAGTGTAGCGCGTAGTAGAGCACGGCGGGGATGATCCCGGCGGCGCCGTTGGTGGGTGCGGTGACGACGCGGCCGCCCGAGGCGTTTTCCTCGTTGACGGCCAGGGCGATCAGGTTCACCCATTCCTGCCAGTACTTCGGGTCCCGGAAGTCGGGGTCTTCCTCGCAGCTTTCCTTCATCAGCCGTTCGTGCCAGTCCGGGGCGCGACGACGGACGTTCAGGCCCCCCGGCAGCAGGCCCTTGCGCTTGAGGCTGACGGCCACGCATTCCTCCATGACAGAGTAGATGTGCAGCAGGCCGGCGCGGATGTCCTCGGCGGTGCGGCTGTCCTCCTCGTTGACCAGCATCACGTCGCTGATCCGCAGGGAGGTGTTCCGGCAGTGCTCGAGCAGTTCCGCGGCGGTGCGGAACGGCAGGGGCAGTTCCTTCTTGGATTCGTCGAGTTCCTGCTGCGCCGCCTCTTCCTCGCCCTCGCGGACGATGAAGCCGCCGCCGACGGAGAAGAAGGTCGCCTGGTGCAGGACGCCGCCGTCGGCGTCGGAGACGGTGAACGTCATCCCGTTGGTGTGCCGGGGCAGTACCGTGAGGGGGCGGAGGACCATGTCCTTGACCCCGTAGGGAAGGTCGACGGCGCCGGCCAGCTGCAGCGTCCCGGTCCCGGCGATCGCGGCGAGCCGCTCCTCGACCTCGTCGGGGAGGATCTTCTCGGGGTGGTAGCCCTCGAGGCCCAGCAGGATGGCGGTCATGGTGCCGTGCCCGTGCCCGGTCGCGGCCAGCGAACCGTACAGATCCACCCGCAGCGAAGCCACCCGCTCAAGGTCGCCCGACGCCTTCAGCTCCTCGGCAAACACCGCAGCGGCCCGCATCGGCCCCACGGTGTGCGAACTCGAGGGCCCGATCCCAATCGAGAACAGATCAAAGACGCCTACAGCCATTACTAAATCCTAACTAAACACTGCTTAAGTGAGCTTCGCCGTCGGGCCGGCTTGGGTGGGAGTGCACCGGACATCCTCTGCATGCTGCTCCTTCGTCGCTTTGACGCATGCTGCCGGATGCCCGTCACCCTCCCTTGGCCCGTCACCTTTGCGCTGTGGTCCCGGACGCCCATTTGAGTGATGCCAACGGCAAGCGTCCCCCGAGGGGGCGGCGGAGCCGGGCTTTTCGAAAGCGTGCGTCTAAGCGAGGTACGAGCGAGCACGCGTGAAAAGTCCGGTCCGCCGGCCCCGGAGCCGACCACGGAAGCAGGCACGGGAGCCAGCAACGGCAGCCTGCACCGGGGGACGGAGAACGAGGGGCGAGTTAGCCCAGGTTCGTGACCGACGGGTAGAGCGGGTGGGCGGCGGCGAGGGCCTGGACCCGATCGCGGAGCCCGGAGAGGTCGGCGTCGGCGTCGGCCATGAGGGCCTCGGCGATGATGTCCGCCACCTCGGTGAAGGCCGCCTCGCCGAAGCCGCGGGTGGCCAGGGCCGGGGTGCCGATCCGCAGCCCGGAGGTGACCATTGGCGGGCGCGGGTCGAACGGTACGGCGTTGCGGTTGACGGTGATGTCGATCGCGGCGAGCCGGTCCTCGGCTTCCTGGCCGTTGAGTTCGCAGTCGCGCAGGTCCACCAGGACCAGGTGCACGTCGGTGCCGCCGGAGACCACGGAGATGCCCTTGGCGGCGACGTCGTCGCGGGTGAGACGGTCGGCGAGGATCCGGGCGCCGGCCAGGACGCGTTCCTGGCGCTCCTTGAACTCGGCGGACGCGGCGACCTTGAAGGCGACGGCTTTGCCGGCGATGACGTGCTCCAGCGGCCCGCCCTGCTGGCCCGGGAACACGGCCGAGTTGATCTTCTTGGCGATGTCGGCGTCGTTGGAGAGGATGATGCCGCCGCGCGGACCGGCGAGGGTCTTGTGCGTGGTCGACGTCGTGACATGCGCGTGCGGCACCGGGGAGGGGTGCAGCCCGGCGGCGACGAGGCCGGCGAAGTGCGCCATGTCCACCATCAGGTAGGCGCCGACGGCGTCGGCGATCCGGCGGAATTCCGCGAAGTCGAGCTGGCGGGCGTAGGCGGACCAGCCGGCGACGATCAGCTGCGGCTTGTGCTCGTGCGCCAGGCGCTCGACCTCGGCCATGTCGATCCGGTGGTCGTCCTCGCGCACCTGGTACGGGATGACGTTGTAAAGCCGGCCGGAGAAGTTGATCTTCATGCCGTGGGTCAGGTGGCCGCCGTGGGCCAGGTTCAGGCCCATGATGGTGTCGCCCGGACGGATCAGGGCGTGCATGACGGAGGCGTTGGCCTGGGCGCCGGAGTGCGGCTGGACGTTCGCGAATTCGGCGCCGAACAGGGCCTTCACGCGGTCGATGGCGAGCTGCTCGATCACGTCGACGTGCTCGCAGCCGCCGTAGTAGCGCTTGCCCGGGTAGCCTTCGGCGTACTTGTTCGTCAGGACCGAGCCCTGCGCCTGCATGACCGCGCGGGCGGTGTGGTTCTCGGAGGCGATCATCTCCAGGCCGTCGCGCTGGCGGGCGAGTTCGGCGTCGATCTTCGCGGCGATCTCCGGGTCCAGCTCCGAGAGGTCCGCGTCCAGGGACGGGGAGACAACCTGTTCAAACGCTGCGGTGTGGGTGCCTGCGGCCGCGCTCACAGTTCGCCGCCGTTCTTGGAGGCGTAGTCCTGGGCGGAGAGGAGCGGTCCGTCGGAGACGGCGGCGACCTTGAAGAGCCAGCCGGCGCCGTACGGGTCGCTGTTGATCAGGGCCGGGTCGTCGACGACGGCGGAGTTGGTCTCGGTGACCTCGCCGGTGACGGGGGCGTACAGGTCGGACACGGACTTGGTCGACTCGACCTCGCCGCAGGTCTCCCCGGCGGTGACCGTGGAGCCGACCTCGGGCAGGTCGACGTAGACGATGTCGCCGAGGGCGTCGGTCGCGACGGCGGAGATGCCGATGGAGACGACGTCGGTGCCGTCCTCCCGGGCAACCCACTCGTGCTCGTCGGAGTACTGCAGTTCAGGAGCTACTTTTGCCATGAAAAATTCCTAAGTTTAGAGGGTAAAAAGCCTAACGTGTGGGCGCACCCCTGGAGGGCGCGCCCACGGAGTGTTACTTCTGGCGCTTGTAGAACGGCAGAGCGACGACCTCGAACGGTTCGGGCTTGCCGCGCAGGTCGATGTCCAGGGCGGTGCCGGGTTCGGTGTAAGCGACGTCGACGTAGGCCATGGCCACCGGGTAGCCCAGGGTGGGTGAGGGCTGGCCGGAGGTGACTTCGCCGACGACGGCGCCGTCCTTGAGGACCGGGTAGTGGCTGCGTCCGGCGCGGCGGCCGAGGCCCTTGAGCCCGACGAGGCGGCGGCCGGTGGTGGTGCCGGCGCCCGCGTCCTTCTTGGCGGCGAGCGCGGCCTTGCCGACGAAGTCGGCCTCCTTGGAGAGGGCGACGACGGGGCCGAGGCCGGCGGCGAAGGGATCGCCCTGGAGCGAGAGTTCGTTGCCGTAGAGCGGCATGCCGGCCTCCAGCCGCAGGGAGTCACGGGAGGCGAGCCCGGCCGGAGTCAGTTCCCCCTCCTCGGCGATGGCGATCAACGCCTGCCAGAGGGCGGCGGCGTCGTCGTTGTCCACGAAGATCTCGAAGCCGTCCTCGCCGGTGTAACCGGTACGGGCGAGCAGCAGGTCCTTGCCGGCGCCGGCAACCATGAAGGGCACCTCGACGGCGGCGTAGTACTTCAGGCCGGTGACGAGTTCGTGCTGGGCGGCGGGAACCAGGCGGAGCAGGATGGCTTCGGCCTTGGGGCCCTGGACCGCGACCAGCGAGATCTCGGCGGACGCGTCCCGGACCGTGACGTCGAAGCCGCCCTCCCGGGCAGAACCGGCCCGCTCCGCCAGGGCCGCGGCGACGACCTTGGCGTTGCCGGCGTTGGGCACCACGAGGAAGGCGTCCGTACCGTCGGCCCCCGCCGGGCGGCGGTAGGTGATGAGGTCGTCGATGATGCCGCCGTCTTCGTTGCAGATCAGCGAGTACTTTGCCTTGCCGACGGCCATGGCGGAGATCTTGCCAACCAGGGCGTAGTCGAGGAAGGCCGCGGCCTCGGGGCCGGTGACCCAGACCTCGCCCATGTGGGAGAGGTCGAACAGGCCCGCGGAGGCGCGGACGGCGTGGTGTTCGGCGAGCTCGGAGCCGTACTTCAGCGGCATCTGCCAGCCGCCGAAGTCGGTGAAGGAGGCGCCGAGCTTCTTGTGCTCTTCGTACAGGGCGGTGTAGTTCTCAGTCATCGGTGGCCTCAGTTTTCGAATTCGGACAGCGGCGGGCAGGAGCAGATCAGGTTGCGGTCCCCGGCGGCGCCGTCGATCCGGCCGACCGGCGGGAAGTACTTGTCCTGCTTGAGCGTGTGGACCGGGAAGACGGCCTGCTCGCGGGAGTAGGAACGGTCCCAGTCCGTGCTGATGGTCGCGGCCGCGGTGTGCGGGGCGTTGCGCAGCGGGCTGTGCTCGACGGTGAAGTCGCCGTGGGCGACCTGGTCGATCTCGGCGCGGATCGCGATCATCGCGGTGATGAACCGGTCGATCTCGCCGAGATCCTCGGATTCGGTGGGTTCGACCATCAGGGTGCCGGCCACGGGGAACGCCAGGGTGGGGGCGTGGAAGCCGTAGTCGATCAGGCGCTTGGCGACGTCCTCGGCGGTGACGCCGGTCTTGGCGGTGAGTTCGCGCAGGTCCAGGATGCACTCGTGCGCCACCAGGCCGCCCTCGCCGGTGTAGAGCACCGGGAAGGAGTCGTTCAGGCGGGCCGCGATGTAGTTGGCCGCGAGCAGCGCCGACTTCGTGGCCTCGGTCAGGCCCTCGCCGCCCATGAGCTTCACGTAGGCCCAGGAGATGGGCAGGACGCCGGCGGAGCCGTAGCGGGAGGCGGAGATCGGGGTGTTGTCAGCGCCGTTGGCCGGATCCGCCGCGTTGCCGGGCATGAACGGTGCCAGGTGGGCCTTGGCGGCGACCGGGCCGACGCCGGGTCCGCCGCCGCCGTGCGGGATGCAGAAGGTCTTGTGCAGGTTCAGGTGCGAGACGTCCCCGCCGAACTGGCCCGGCTGGGCGAGGCCGACGAGGGCGTTGAGGTTGGCGCCGTCGATGTAGACCTGCCCGCCGGCGGCGTGGATCGCGTCGCAGACCTCGCGGACGTCGGCGTCGTACACCCCGTGCGTGGACGGGTAGGTGATCATGATGCAGGACAGGGCGTCCTTGTGCTGCTCGATCTTGGCCTGCAGGTCGGCGTGGTCGATGGTGCCGTCGGAGTCGGTGGCGACGACGATGACCTTCATGCCGGCGAGCACCGCGGAGGCGGCGTTGGTGCCGTGCGCGGAGGCCGGGATGAGGCAGACGTTGCGCTGCTCGTCGCCGCGGGAGAGGTGGTAGCCGCGGATGGCCAGCAGGCCGGCGAGCTCGCCCTGGGATCCGGCGTTCGGCTGGATGGAGACCTGGTCGTAGCCGGTGATCTCGGTCAGCTGCGCTTCGAGGTCATCGATCAGTTCGCGCCAGCCGGCGGTCTGGGATTCCGGGGCGAACGGGTGGATGGAGGCGAATTCCGGCCAGGAGATGGCTTCCATCTCGGCCGTGGCGTTCAGCTTCATGGTGCAGGAGCCCAGCGGGATCATGGTGCGGTCCAGGGCCAGGTCGCGGTCCGAGAGACGGCGGATGTAGCGCAGCAGCTGGGTCTCGGAGCGGTGGGTGTTGAAGACCGGGTGCTGGAGGTAGTCGGAGCTGCGTTCGACGGCGGAGTCCAGGGCGAAGGCAGTATCCGTGCCTGAGGCAGGGTCGGCCACGCTCGCGCCGAAGGCGGCGACGACGTCGGCGACGATCGCCGTCGTCGTGGCCTCATCGGCGGAGATGCCGACAGTATCGGCGTCGATGGAACGCAGGTTGATGCCCTTGGCGTCGGCGGCGGCGATGATCTCGGCGGCCTTCCCCGGCACCGAGACGGTGACGGTGTCGAAGAACGAGGTCTGCAGCACGTCCAGGCCGGCGGCCTTCAGCGATGCGGCGATGGTCCGGGCGTGGCCGTGGACGGTCTCGGCGATGGCCTTGAGCCCGTCGGGGCCGTGGTAGACGGCGTAGAACGAGGCGACGATGGCCAGCAGCGCCTGCGCGGTGCAGATGTTGGAGGTGGCCTTCTCGCGGCGGATGTGCTGTTCGCGGGTCTGCAGGGCCAGGCGGTAGGCGGGGATGCCGGCGGAGTCCTTGGAGACGCCTACCAGGCGGCCGGGCATGGAGCGCTCCAGGCCCTTCTGGACTGCCATGTAGGCCGCGTGCGGGCCGCCGAAGAACAGCGGTACGCCGAAGCGCTGGGCGGAGCCGACGGCGATGTCCGCGCCCTGCTCGCCGGGAGGGGTGATCAGGGTCAGGGACAGCAGGTCAGCGGCGACGGTGACGAGCGCGCCGCGTTCCTTGGCCTCGGCGATCACGGCGGAGTGGTCGAGGACGCGGCCGGAGGCGCCGGGCTGCTGCAGCACGATGCCGTTGATGGCACCCTCCGGGAGACCCTTGGACAGGTCGGCGACCTCAACCTCGAAGCCGAGGGCCTCGGCGCGGCCCTTGACGATCGCGATGGTCTGGGGCAGGCAGTCGGCGTCCATGACGGTCTTGCCGTCGCGGGCGTCCTTATTTTTGTTGGCCCGGCGCATCATCAGCACGGCCTCGGCGACGGCGGTTGCTTCGTCCAGCAGCGAGGCGTTGGCGATCGGCAGGCCCACCAGGTCCTGGACCATGGTCTGGAAGTTCAGCAGGGCCTCGAGCCGGCCCTGGGAGATCTCGGGCTGGTACGGGGTGTAGGCGGTGTACCAGGCCGGGGCTTCGAGGATGTTGCGGCGGATGACGGCCGGGGTGACGGTGTCGTAGTAGCCCTGGCCGATCATCTGCACGGCGGTCTTATTCTTGGCGGCGAGCTTGCGCAGCTCGGCCAGGACCTCCACCTCGCTCAGCGCGGCGGTCAGTGCCAGGCCGGAGTCCTGACGGATGTCCTTGGGAACGGCGGTGTCAACGAGCGCGTCAACGGTGTCGTAGCCGACGGCCTTGAGCATGGTCTCGACGTCGGCCTGGCGGCGGGCGCCGATATGCCTGTCGACGAAGGACGTGGAGGCTGAGGTAACGGTCACAAGGAACTCCATAACTAAGGCGGCGCAGGGTACGCCGCAGTGATTCGGGTTCCTCCCCGCTCTGTATTGGACCTGAGAGTTTCCGCGGGACCCTTGGCGGGGTCCCGCTTGCACCGTCGGTGAGCGCGGCATCCCGGGGGACTTGTGGCGCGCTGCTTTCCAGAGTGGCCTCGCCGCGGCGGTACATGGGCCTGAGAGATTCCTGGGGAGGATTTGCTCCTACGGCGCCTGCGTGTACTACTGGCAGGACTCTCCCGCCGCAGATCAAAGGCATATTCAGTTGCTCGTGACCATGGTCACAGCATTCATTGTCCTACGCCGGAGCCCGCCTCCGCAAACTTCATTTCTCCCCGCCCGACGCTCCCTCACTTTCGGCGCGGTTTCCCGCGACCCTCCCTCACCTCCGGCTTACATTTCCACGACGCTCCCTCAGGTTCGGAGGTTAATTCCAGAAAGCCCGCTCACCCGACTTGCGGGTGCGTCCCTCAAATGAACGCCGGACGTGAGGGAGCGTCGGCCGGAGTGACGCCGGACGTGAGGGAGCGACCGCCGGAGAAGCACCAAATCTGAGGGAGCGTCCGCTGGAGTGACGCCGGACGTGAGAGAGCATCCGCTGGAGTGCCGCCGGACGTGAGGGAGCGTCCCGTTGAGTGACGCCGGACGTGAGGGATCGTCCACTGGAGAGGTGCCGGACGTGAGGGAGCGTCCTTAGGGGCGGAGGCGGTCGACGGCGGCGAGGAGGCTCTCGACGTCGTCGTCCACCGCCAGCGGCGTGGCACCCGCACTGCGGGCCAGCATGGCGTTGAAATACAGCCCGTCCCCCATGTAGAGCACAGCCTTGGCCATTCCGGGCCCGACGTCGGCGGCGAGCAGTTCCAGCCAACTGGCCTGCACACCGGCCATGCGGCGCAGGGTCTCGGCGTGCGCCACCTCGGCGAGCCGGGTGGCCGCGACGAAGACCCGGTCCAGGGCGGTATCAGCCCAGACCGAAGACCTAATGAAGTAGGCGGCGGCGCCCTCCGGCGCCGCGGCCATGGCGGCCAGGTCCTCGGCCAGCAGCCGGTCCAGCCGTTCCAGGAGGACCGCGATCATGGCCTCCTTGTTCGGGAAGTGGTACAGCAAGCCGCCCTTGGAGACCCCGGCCCGCTTTGCCACCGCGTCGAGGGTGGCGGCCCGCTCCCCCTCGGCAATGAGCAAAGATTCGAAGGCGTCGAGGACGGCCTCGCGGGCGACGGGTTTCCTGGGCATGGCTCCCATCATGCCCGGTGGGCGCCGGATTTCTTAACTATACCGTCCAGACGGTACAGTTATTCGGATGAAGACCTTGCTTCCTGATGCCGGGCATCCCGCGACGCGCTCCCGGGCGCCGTGGCGGGACTGGCTGGCGTTGTCGCTGCTGATGTTCCCGGTCCTCCTGGTGGCGGTCGACAACACCGCACTGACCTTTGCCCTGCCCGCGATCGCCCGGGACCTGAATGCCACCGGCGTCCAGCTGCTCTGGATGGTCGATGTGTACCCGCTGGTGCTCGCAGGCCTGCTGGTTGCGATGGGCAGCCTCGGGGACCGGATCGGCCGCCGGCGGCTGCTTTTCACCGGCGCAGCCGGCTTCGCGGCAGTGTCCGCCGCGACGGCATTCGCCCCCGGCCCCGAGTGGCTGGTGGCCGGCCGTGCGGCTCTGGGGTTCTTCGGGGCCATGCTGATGCCCTCCACGCTGTCGCTGATCCGGAACATCTTCCCGGAACCGAACCGGCGTCGCCTGGCGGTGGCCATCTGGGCAGCGGGCTTCTCCGGCGGCGCGGCCCTGGGTCCGGTGCTGGGCGGCTGGCTGGTGGAGCACCTCTGGTGGGGCGCGGTATTGCTGATGGCGGTTCCCATCATCGTGCCCTTGCTGCTGCTCGGGCCCTCCTTCATCCCCGAATCCCGGGACCCGAACCCCGGGCCGGTGGATCTGCCCAGCATCGCGCTGTCCATGCTGGCCATGGCGCCGACCGTCTACGGCATCAAGATGCTGGCCGTGGAGGGTGCGGGCCCGGTGCCGCTGGCGGCCCTCGGCGCGGGGCTGGTCATGGGGTACGCCTTTGTCCGGCGGCAGCGCAGGCTTGCCGCGGGCGCAACCACCGCTCCCCTGCTGGATCTGGGCCTGTTCGGCAATCCCGTGTTCAGCACGGCCATCACGGCCAACGTCCTGGCGTTGTTCTCCTACAACGGCTTCATCCTCTTCCTTGCCCAGCACCTCCAGCTCCTGGAGGGACAGACACCGTCCGAGTCCGGGCTGGCGATGGTGCCCGCGCTGGCCGCGACCGTGACGGCCGGGCTGCTGGTGGTCCCGCTGGTGCGGAAGGTCCGGCCCGGGTTCGTCGTCGCCGGCGGCCTGCTGTTCAGCGCCGCCGGGTACGCGCTGGTGGCCTTCGGTGGCCACAGTTCCGGGCCCGCTATGCTGCTGGCGGCACTCCTGGTGCTGTGCCTGGGTGTGGGGGCGGCCGAGACCATCTCCAACGACCTGATCCTCGGCGCCGCCCCGGCCGCA
Organism: Arthrobacter sp. NPDC080082; assembly: GCF_040686595.1. Classification (NCBI taxonomy): domain Bacteria; kingdom Bacillati; phylum Actinomycetota; class Actinomycetes; order Micrococcales; family Micrococcaceae; genus Arthrobacter; species Arthrobacter sp. NPDC080082. Next base: position 174,491 of record NZ_JBFBKQ010000007.1, read on the forward strand.
AAGTCGGGCGCCGCGTCGGCGATCTCGGAGACCGGGTATGAGGTCGGGTCGCTGCTGGGCACGGCCGTGCTGGGCTCCATCCTGACCGCGTCCTACCAGCGGAATCTGGTCCTGCCGGCCGGCCTCCCCCAGGCCGACGCGGCCGCCGTGGGCCAGGCCCGGGAAACCCTGGCCGGGGCGGCGGAGCTGGCCGGGACGCTGCCCGGGCCCCTGGCCGACGCCGTGATGACCGCCGCGCGCGCGGCGTTCGATTCGGGTGTCCACATCACCGCGGCGATTGCGCTGGTCCTGATGGCCGGCGCCGCCGTGCTAGCCGCCGTCGTCCTCCGCCGGGTGCCGCGGGCGCACTGACCGGGCCCATTGACCCACGCCCACTGACTCGGACGCCCCAGAGGACACCAGCGGCCCGGCGCCAGCCCAAAAAACGGCAGCGTCCGACGCCGGACTCCCGGGGCCGGACGCTGCTCCGTGTGTGTTCCGGTTTAGTTGCCGGCGTCCGGCGTCGTGACGGAGGCCGTGGCCCGCATGGTTTCGGCGTTGACCAGCCAGGCGAACTGCTCGAGCTTGGCGATGAAGGCGTGCAGCAGGTCCGCGGTGGTGGGGTCCTCCTCGTCCACCTCGTCGTGCACCTTGCGCATGGTGCCGACCGCGGCCTCCAGCGCGGCCACGATCTTCTCGATCGCGTCCTTGGTGTTGATCAGGCCGGTGGGAAACTCGGGCAGGGCGGTGGTCTTCGACACCGTCGAGCTGCGGCCGTCCGGGAGGGCATGCAGGGCCCGCATGCGCTCGGCCATCTCGTCCGCGAAGGTGCGGGCGGCGTCGATGATCTCGTCGAGCTGCAGGTGCAGGTCGCGGAAGTTGGTGCCGACGATGTTCCAGTGCGCCTGCTTGCCCTGGACGTGCAGTTCGATCAGGTCCACGAGCACGGCCTGCATATTGCCTGCGAGGGTGGGTGTTGCTTTCATGAATCCTCCTTGGTGGAGCGTCTGGACGGGCTGATGCCACAGACGCTACCGCAGGCAGGAGACGGCAGGGAGGGTTTTCACGATTAGCTTAGTAAGTGAACTTACTAAGCTGGATTCGGGGTCTAAACGGCCTGATTCAGCGCGGGTCCCTGCGGGAATATCGCCCGCGTGATCCCGCCGGCGGTGGCCTCGGACAGCTGGGCCAGGTAGTCGTTGCGGCGCCGAGGCGTGATCCGGGATTCGGGCTCGAAGCCGCGGTCCGGGTCGTCGGCGTAGTGCGCGGTGAGACCGTCGCGCATCAGCCGGATGGCTTCGGCGCGCTGCTGGGAGACGGCGGCGTGGGTGGAGCCGAGTTCCGCGGCGAGGTCCTTGACGGTCCGGTCGCCGAAGTAGATCTCCTCCACCACGTAGCGCATCCGCTCGGGCAGCGACTTCACGGCGGCGCGCAGGTACTGGAGCCGCTCGTCGGCCAGGACCGAGCTCTCCGGGGACAGCGTTTCGGCGGCCAGGGTATCGACGACGGCGTCGTCCAGCGGGGTGAGGGTGCGCGAGGCATCCGCGAGCGCTGCCTCCACGACGCTTTGCTGGACACCGAGGGCCGCGGCGATCTCGTCGACGGTGGGGGTCCGTCCGAGGGCGGAGGCCAGGGTCTCCTGAACCGACATGGTCTCTTTGATCCGGCGGCGTGCCGAGCGCGTCGCCCAGTCAGAGGCACGCATCTCGTCGGCAAATGCGCCGAGGATGCGGCGGCGGGCGAACGCGCCGAAGGGAACCCCGAGCTCGGGGTCGAAGGAATCGGCCGAGGTAATCAGGGCTACGGCACCAGCCGACGCCAGGTCATCGCGCGAGAGGTGGGACGCCTTCGAGCACAAATCTGAGACGAGGTAGCCAACCAGCGGAAGGTGCTGAGTGACCATCTCGTTGCGTTCCACGCGATTCAATAGTGTGTCCCCCCATGAGACCGGTTCAGGAGCTGTAAAACAGCGGAAGCCGCATCCCCAAACGGCCCCGTGCTCCCCCCATGGGAGTCGGTCTTCGACGGTCGGGTGCAGCACCCAGATCGAAACCTATCACCTGATCCGGAATCTGCGTGTACCCTCAGGAAAAAGCTTGGCCGAAAATGCGGAAAGCCGTCATACGGCCGGGATGGCAAGGGAATGGGGCCCATGGGTGCGGGGGATCTTTCGGCGGCGCTGTGGCAGGAACGCCGGCAGCTTGAGCTGCTGTTGTTCCGGCTCGAAACGCAGCGCCTCCATCTGGCCGCCGGCAACCTCGCCTGGCTGAATTTCACCTCGTCCGAAATCGAAGCCGTGCTGGACCGGCTCCGCTTCGAGGCGCTGGCCCGCAACGTCGAATCCGCGGCCGTGGCCGGTGAGTGGGGCCTCCCGGCGCAGGCCACCTTAGTAGAGCTGATCGCCGCCGCGCCGCCCGGCGCGTGGCCCGCGGTCCTGCAAGATCACCTCGACGGGTTGCGGGCCCTGCTCCGGCGGCTCGCCGCTGCCTCCGCCACTAACGAAACTGCTCTCCTGGGGCTTGAACCGCCGGCGGCCGCGAGCTCCGAGGCGATGCTCGACCAGCTGACGCTGGCCGCCAACATCGAACGTGCCCTGACCATCACCCGGCGCGCCGCACAGCCGCTGATGGCCCAGTACCTCGGGGACGACGCGAACTCGCTCTAGCCGTTGGCGCCGGCAACGGGTTCGGCATCGGATGCCGGTGTGGCTGGGTTGGACTGTACCGGTGTGGCGGGAACCGGTGCTGACGGAACCGCCGTGGCGGGTGCGGGAGCCGGCGCGAGCAGGCCGCGCAGCGCGTCCTCGGTGCCGGACCCGTCGTCGGCTCCCGCTTGGGCGGCCGCGAGGTTCGCCGCGGCGATCGCCTCGATGACTTCACGGCGCTGGATCGGGACACCGCGGGGTGCCTCGATGCCGATCCGGACGCCGTCGCCGCGGCCCTCCAGAACAGTGATGACGATGCCGTCGCCGATCATGATCTGTTCGCCCGGCTTGCGTGTGAGTACCAGCATGCTCTCAATCTACCCTTCGCTGCCGTCTGCGGCGGCCCATGGAAGCGGGTGACCGGCCGGCCTCCCGTCGATCCATCCCACCGGGATGTTCAGTGCCTCGACGGTCTCCGGCGAGGAAGTGTAGGCGGCGCCAACGACGGCCATGGCGTCGATCTCCAGCCGCGACCGGACCAGGTTGATCCAGCGGGCAGTGTCCGCGGTTTTCCGGCCGGCATCCACCACCACCCAGACCTGGTCCGGGGAAAGGGCCGCGAGGGCCTGGAGCCGCGCCAGCGCGTGCCGGCCCTTGCCGAGGCCGAAGGCCGCAATGACCGTTTGTTCGGTTTCCACGGCGTGGGCGCGGGCCGCCGTCGCGCTTTGGCGCCCGTCCAGGTGCAGGTGGCCGTAGGCGCTGAGCTCGCCCGCGGTGCGCACGTCCGCGCCGCCCGCGGCGATGGACATGTCCAGGGCCGTGTCGAGCGGGTCGTCGCCCAGGCCCACCAGAACCACCAGGTCTCCGGTGCCGCGCAGTGGAACCGGAGCCGGGATGCGTTTGGGAGCCGCGGGCGCCTCGGACCGTTCCTCGGTGCGGCGAGCACTTTCGGCCGGTTCGGCGGGCCCGAGCAGGCTCACGGCGGCGGTGCGGGCACCGGCTGCCGCGGCGCCGGGTGCGGATCCCGCGGGTGCGCCTGACGGCGCGCCGGCGGGCTGCGGCGCCCGCGCGGGTGCCGGAGCGGCGGCGGCCGACGGCGGTTGCAGCCCGGAGCCGAGCTGATTCAGCAATTCGGCGAAGCCGGGCGTCTCCGTGGACAGTGCCGGTTGTGCCGGGCGGTGCATGGTCATCTCGGCGGCATCTGCCTCGGCCAGCAGGGCCGCGATGGCGCCGCCCTGCAGGGCATGGCCGGGGGCGGATACCCGGGCCTGCTCGCCGGGGGCGGCAGCAGAAGCGGCGGGCCCCGGGGCGGCTCCCCCGGCGGCGCCCGCCGGCGGCGCCGGCGTGGCGGAACCGGCGGGCTCAGTCTTCGCTGCCCGGCCGGACTTGGCCGCCTTGGCGGCCTTGCGGCGGGACTTGCGGCCGGGCTCCTCGGCAGCCGGGGCTGCCGGGGACGCGCTCGGCGCCGTCGACGCCGGTTGAGGTGCAGCGGCCGGGGCGCCCGGCACGGACGGAGCGGCCGGCACCGACGGCGAGGACGAGTCAGGCGCCGCAGACGTCGCGGACGCCGGGGCCGGGGCCGCCGGGACACTGTCGACGGTGGCGGCCGGCGCGCCGTCGCCGTCGGCGTTCAACACGTCGGCGTCGGGCAGCACCTCACCGGTGACGACGTCGTGCCGGGGCTGCAACTCGACCACCGCCTCGTAGCGGTTGGCCGCGAACATGCCCGCGATGCCCGGGCTGATGACGCGTTCGGCCGAGACGATCCGCGCCGCGGGGCCGTACTGGGCCCGGGCCTTAGCCTGGATTTCCTCGAGCGAGGCCCCCTTAAGCCGATAGCGGTTCGGCATGGCGCACGACTCCTACGGTCTCGATCCGGACATTGGCGGAGGTGACCTCCCGGTAGGAGAGCACCGGGAGGGACCCGGGCTGGGCACCCATCAGCCGGTGGATGGCCGGGCGCAGGGCGGGTGCGCAGACCAGCACGGGCTGCCGGTTGGCGGCCGCCGCGGAGTCCATGGCGTTCTGGACCGAGCGGAGCACGGCGTCGAGGCGGTCCTGGCCCATGACGATCTGGCTGCCGCCCTCGGCCGGGCGCATGTCCTCCAGCATGGACTGCTCCAGCAGCGGGTCGATCATGATCACGTTGAGCACCGGTCCGTCCATGAACCGTGCGGTCAGTGCCGGGCCCAGGGACTGGCGGGCCGCCTCCACGAGGGACTCCGGATCGGTGGAGACCTTGGCGCGGAGCGTGAGCGCCTCGTAGATCCGGGCGAGGTCGTTGATCGGAACCTGCTCGTCCAGCAGGCCCTGCAGGACCCGCTGCAGTTCGGCGAGGGAGAGCAGCGCGGGCGTAAGTTCCTCGACGGCGGACGGGCTCTGCTTCCGCACGCCCTCGGTGAGAACCCGGACGTCTTCGCGGGAGAGCAGCCGGGCGGCGTTGGCCGTGACGATCGAGGACAGGTGGGTGACCAGCACGGACACGCGGTCGATCACGGTGGCGCCGGTCATCTCCGCGTTGTGCCGCATCTCGGCGGGGATCCACTTGCCGGCCAGGCCGAAGACCGGTTCGATCATCGCCACGCCCGGCAGGGACTCCAGGGAATCGCCGAGGGCCAGCATCTGCCCGGCCGGGGCGCTCCCCCGCCCGGCCTCCACGCCGGCGATGCGGATGGCGTAGGTGGCCGGGGGCAGGTCCACGCTGTCGCGGGTCCGCACCGGCGGGATGACCAGGCCCAGATCCATGGCGATCTTGTGCCGCAGGGACCGGACCCGGGCCAGCAGGTCGTCGGAGGCGCCGGAGACCATGTCCACCAGGTCCGGGGCCAGCAGGATCTCCACGGGGTGGATCCGCATCTCCTCGAGCAGCTTCTCGTTCGGGTCCTGTTCGGGGGCGCTCAGGGCGGCGGCCTCGGCCTCACTGGCCTGGACGGCCTGCCGCTGCGCGGCGACGGTGCGGCGCGAGGCCAGCACCAGGCCGGCGCCCACCAGGATGAACGGCAGTGGCGGCATGCCGGGGATCAGCGCCATGGCCATCGCGGCCACGCCGGCGATCATCAGGGCGTTCGGGGACTGCAGCAGCTGGGTGGACGCGGTCCGGCCCATGTCCGCCTCGGCGTTGGACCGGGTCACGATCATGCCGGTGGAGACCGCCATCAGCAGCGCCGGGATCTGGGTGACCAGGCCGTCGCCCATGGTCAGGAGACCGTAGGTGCCCAGCGCGTCGCCGATCTGCTGGCCGCGCTGGAGCATGCCGATGGCGATGCCGCCGACGAAGTTGATGATGATAATGATGATGCCGGCGATCGCGTCGCCCTTGACGAACTTGGAGGCACCGTCCATGGCGCCGTAGAAGTCGGCCTCGGCGGAGACCTCGGCGCGGCGGGCGCGGGCCTGGGTGTCCGTGATGAGGCCGCCGTTGAGGTCGGCGTCGATGGCCATCTGCTTGCCGGGCATCGCGTCGAGGGTGAAGCGGGCCCCCACCTCGGCGACGCGCTCGGCGCCCTTGGTGACGACGACGAACTGGATGACCACAAGGATCAGGAAGACGACGGCGCCGATGATCATGGAACCGCCCACGGTGACCTTGCCGAAGGCCTCGATGACCTGGCCGGCGTAACCGTTGCCCAGGACCAGGCGGGTGGAGGCCACGTTCAGGCCCAGCCGGAACAGGGTGGCCACCAGCAGCAGCGAGGGGAAGACGGAGAAGTCCAGCGGCTTCTTCACGAAGATGCTGGTCAGCAGCACCAGCAGCGCCAGCAGGATGTTGCAGACGATCAGGAAGTCGAGCAGCGGTGCCGGGACCGGGACCACCAGCAGGAGCACGATGCCGACGATGCCGATGGGCACCGCCAGCCGGGCGAGCCTGTTGTTCATGACGCGGTCCTTTCACTGGGGCGTGCGCAGCAACGAGGGTTCATAGTGTGGCTCCCGCCATCCGGTGCAGCCCGGCGGCGGAGCCGCGGGCCTTGAGCGACATGACGAAGGCCAGGACGCCGGCGACGGCGTGGTAGAAATCGACCGGGATCTCCTGGCCCAGTTCGCAGGCGCCGTGCAGGGCCCGGGCCAGCGGGATGTCCTGCACCATCGGCACCCGCTTGTCCTCCGCTTCCTGGCGGATGCGGGCCGCGACGTGGCCGGCGCCCTTGGCCACCACGCGCGGGGCTGACTTGCCGGGCTCGTATTTGAGCGCGACGGCGACGTGCGTGGGGTTGACAAGGACGACGTCGGCGTCGCTGATCGCGGCGATCATGCGGTTCCGGCTCATCGCCAGCTGCCGTGCCCGGCGCTGGGAGCGGATCAGCGGGTCTCCCTCGCTGCTCTTGTTCTCGTCCTGGACTTCCTTCTTGGACATCCGGGTCTTCTTGCGGTTCCGGCGCATGACCACGAAGAAGTCCACCGCCGCCAGGCCGATGCCGGCGAAGACCGCGAACTGCACCAGCGAGGCGACGCCGCCGCCGGCCGCCGCGACGACGCCGGAGACCGGCAGGCCGCCGGCGGTCAGCAGCACCGGGATCAGCCCCTGCACCACGGAGTAGAGCACCAGCCCGACGACGGCGACCTTGAGCAGCGCCTTCGCCCCGCCCCAGAGCGCCTGGGTGCCGAAGCTGCGCTTGAGCCCGTTGAGCAGGTTGAAGTTTTCGAAGTCGACCTTGAACTTCTTGACGTGGATGCCGCCCTGAAGGGCGGAGCCGATCAGCACCGCAAGGAACACCACCACCAGCATCGGGGTGATGATGCCCGTGACGGAGCCGAGTCCGTCGGTGAGGGCCTTCAGCGCCTTTGCCGGGTCCGGGTCCGCCATGACGGAGCGGACGCTGAAGAGCTGGTCCACGGCGGAGTTGGCGCCGCTCTGGATGGTGGCCGGGATCATCACGGCGGCCGCGCCGACGGCCAGCCAGGCGGTGAGGTCCTGTGAGCGGGAGAGCTGGCCCTTGGACCGGACTTCCCGCATCCGTTTGTCGGTGGCCTGCTCGGTTTTTTCCTGTGAATCAGCCATCAGCCCACCCCCAGCACCGTCTTGGCGGCCTGCCCGGCCAGGGTGGACACGATCCGCGGCAGCGCAAGGAAGAGGAAGGCGGCCAGCGAGAGGGTGAGCATGATCTTCAGCGGGAAGCCCAGCGAGAACGCGTTCAGGGCAGGCGCCACGCGGGTCAGGAGGCCCAGCCCGACGTCGGCGAGGAACAGCACCACCAGCAGCGGCCCGGCAATCTGCACCGCGGCCAGGAACATCCCGGTCACGGCGGAGGTCATGGCCTGGACGGGCTGGGCGAGATCGAGCCCGCCGGCCAGGGGCAGCGCGGTGAAGCTGCCGGTGAGTCCGGCGATGACCAGCTGGTAGCCATCGGAGGCGAAGAGCAGCGCCAGGGCAGCCATCTGCAGCAGGCGGGTGAACTGCGCGCCGTTGACCATCATCTGCGGGTCGAACGCCTGGGCCATCTGGAAGCCGCTGAACAGGTCGATCAGGCTGCCGGCGGACTGCACGGCGGCGAAGACCAGCAGCACCAGGAAGCCCAGGACCAGACCGGTGGCCAGTTCCAGGACCACGGCGGTGAAGAACCCCGCGGTGTCCTTGGCGGTGTAGCTGCCGGAGACGCGGCTGGTGACGGCCAGGCCGAGGCCCACGCCCAGCATCGCCTTGATCCGCGCGGGGAAGGCCGCGTGCGCGAACGGCGGTGCCACCACCAGGAACGCGGTCATCCGGACACTCGCCAGGAGCAGGACTTCCAGCCAGGTCTGGTCGATCGGGATGCCCACCTCACATGCCCCCGAGCAGTCCGGGGATCTTGGCGAAGAGGTCGTTGGTGAAGGAGACCATCTCGGTGATCATCCAGTGGCCGCAGACCAGCAGGGCCACGGCGACGGCGGCGAGCTTGGGCACGAAGGACAGCGTGGCTTCCTGCAGCTGGGTGATGGACTGCAGCAGCGAGATGGCGAGGCCCACCACCAGCGCGGTCACCAGCACCGGGGCGGAGAGCTTGGCGGCGACGATCATGGCCTGGAGGCAGATGTCCAGGACGGCGTTGGCGTTCATCCGGATCCCGCGTAGCTCTGGATCAGCGAGGTGATGATCAGGCCCCACCCGTCCACCAGGACGAACAGCAGGATCTTGAACGGCAGCGAGATCATGACCGGCGGCAACATCATCATACCCATGGACATCAGGGCGGCGGAGACCACCAGGTCGATTACCAGGAACGGGATGAAGATGACGAAGCCGATGATGAAGGCCGCGCGCAGCTCGGAGATCATGAACGCCGGGATGAGGGTCTGCAGCGGCACCGCGTCCGGATTGGCGGGGTTCTCCATCCCCGCGGCCCGGGTCATTAGCGCGATGTCCTCCTCGCGGGTGTGCGCCAGCATGAAGTGCTGCAGCGGCACGGAACCAGCGTTGAGCGCGCCGTTGAAGTCGATGGTGCCGTTCAGGAAGGGCTGCACGCCGGTGGTGTTCATCTCGTTAATGACCGGCCACATGACGAAGATTGAGAGGAACAAGGCGAGCCCGGCCAGGACCTGGTTCGGCGGGATCGAGGGCAGCGAGAGCGCATTCCGGGTCATCGCCAGCACCACGAAGATCTTGGTGAAAGAGGTCATCATCAGCAGCAGCGCCGGTGCCACGGAGAGCAGCGTGATGCCGATCAGGGTCAGGACGGCGCTGGAGGGCTTCCCGTCCATGCCGTTGATCTCGATGTTGACGCTGCCGGTGTCAGGGGTCGCCGGGGCGGAGGGGGTTGCCGGGGGCGTCGGCGGCACCGGCGCGGCGTGGCCGGCGGCGGCGTTGAGCCACAGGATGAGGATGGCCAGGAGCACGGCGGCCAGGCCGAGGGCCAGGATTTTCTGGAAGCGGTCGACGGCGGCGGGTGCGGGCTGGAGCGTGGAGGACGTGAGCGGGCGGATCAATTGCGGCGTCCGCTCCTGAGCGCGGCGGCGGCCTGCTTCCAAGTGGATCCGGAGAGGATCGACCCTTGCAGCGGCGGGTGGGTGGTGCCCGGGGTGGGGCGGCCGGCGGCGGTGCGGGGGTGGCCGTCGCGGTGCATGGAGCTACGGCGGGAGAGCGGGAGCTCCGCGGCGGGGACGCCGGGGACGGGAGCGTCCGCGGCGACGGTTGCGGCGGGCGCGGCGGTTGCGCCGGCGGCCCCGGTGGCACCATTGGCACCCGTGGCGGCGAGGATCTGGGCGAAGGCGCCGGCGGCACCACGGCGCGGTTCGGCGTCGGTCGCCTCCACCGGTTCCTCCGGGATCTCCCCGGTGTGCAGGACGTTGACGGCATGGTCGGTGACGCCCAGCAGGAAGCGCTGCCCGCCGGCGTCGACCACCACCACGGAGGCGCGCTGGCCCACGCTCTGGCGGCTCACCACGCTCAGGGTGGCGTCAGCCCGGCGTCGTCCCGGGCCCTTGCCCAGGCGGCGCTGGAGCACCGAGATCAGGCCCAGCACCGCGCCCAGGGCTACGACTACCCGCAGCCCAAGGATCAGCGAGTCCATTCAGCTAAGTCCCTCGGCCACGTCGAGGATCCGGGTGATGCGCACGGCGTAGTCCTGGTCCAGGACCACGACCTCCCCGTGGGCGATCAGGCGGCCGTTGAGCAGGACGTCGGCGGGGGCACCGGCGGAGCGGTCCAGTTCGATGATCTTGCCCGGTTCGAGGGAGAGCACGTCCCGGACGGACATCCGGGTGCGGCCGATCTCCACGGTCAGGGCCATTTCGATGTTGTTGATGCGGCCCAGGCGGCCGGCCACGGTGTCGCCGCCGCCGAAGAGGTCGCCGCCGCGGTCCTGGCCTCCGCCGTGTTCGCGCAGGCGTACCGCGAACCAGGCGGCCGGGTTGGTCCCGTCGGAGAGTTCGAACACGGCCGTGTCCGGGTCCGTGAGCAGGCCGGAGGCGTCGGATTCCCGCAGGTCGGAGAGCACGCCGGCGCCGAAGACCGAACTGGCGGCCTCCATCGCGGGGCGGAGCACGTCGGTGACGGAGACGACGCCGCCGCGGCCGCCGGCCATCCCGCCCGCCGCCTCGTCCAGGAAGGTGCGGTCGCTGAGCATCAGGGCCAGGTCCGCGGTGACGGATCCGACGAAGGTAGCGGTGACGGCCTGCCGGGCGTACGCCACGGCGGCCCGCGCCGGGACGAGGGCCGTTACCTTGAGGGCCACCGGGCTGGGCAGCTCCTCGACGAGCCGTTCCGCCGACGATTCGTGCTTGGTCAGGGTCATGCTCATTGGTGGTTCTCCTCGATGGTGACAATGACTGCAGCGGCCCGGGACCCGTTGCGGGCGGGAGCGGCCGTTGCCAGCCGCGTGCCGTCCAGGGTCAGGTCAAAGGGCCGGTTTTCCAGGTGCGGGAGGGTCAGCACGTCGCCGACGGCGAGGCCCAGCACCTGGCTGGGGGTGACGTAGGAGGTGGCGAGCCGTACGGAAAGTTCCACCGGAACCCGCTCCAGCTGGGAGCTGACCCTGGCGGCGGCGTCGCCGCGGTTGTCCGTGGGGTTGACCTTCTTCAAGCGGCCCAGCAGCAGCGCCGCCGGGACGGCCAGGGTGGCGGGAGCGCTGATGTTGCCGACGTTGATGATGAACGCGGCGACGATCATCAGCTCGCTCGGCGCGGCGGCCTGGGCGAACTGGGAGTTGTACTGGACGGTGTCCACCTTGATGGCTTCGCTCAGCAGCGGCCCCAGCGAGTAGCCGAGGTCCTCAAGGGCTTCATCCATCAGCCCCTTGACCAGCGCCTGCTCGATCTGGGTGAACTTCCGGTCCGGCATGGCCGTGTCATTGGAGGCGCCCAGCATCCGGTTGATCCAGCCCAGGGCGGCTGGGGCGGGGAACTGGACCACCAGCTTGGAGTCCTGGGTGTCGACGGCGCAGAGCACCATGGCGGTCACCGCCGGCAGGGACGCGGCGTACTCGTCGTAGCTTTGCATCCGCACGTCCTCGAGCCGGACCACCGACTTGACGCGCACCTTGGCGGTCAGCTGGGTACCCCACTGCCGGGCGAAAGTCTCGAAGGCGAGCTCCAGGACCCTGCTGTGCTCACGCGCCAGCGTCGCGGGACGCCGGAAGTCATAGACGCTGACGGTCCGCTCCCGTGCCACTTCCCGTTCATCCATAACACTCACGGATGCCACTATCGGCAAGGGAACCGGGCCGGTAAGGCTGCGGCGGCGCCTATTTCTCGGTGAGTTTCAGTGCCTCGGGGATAAGTGCCCGGACGGTCTCCGGCTCGTTCGAGATGACCACGATGTCCACGCGGCGGTTGCGTTCCATCAGCTCCGGCGTCGAGTCGTCGTTGACCTGCCGGGCCGAGCCGAACGCGACGGCGCCGATCCGCTCGGGCGGGATGCTGCCGCGGTCCACCATGAAGCGCAACACGTTGACGGCCCGGGCGGAGGATAGTTCCCAGGTGGAGGGGTAGGCGGTGATGCCGTTGGCGGCGTGGCCCTCCACCATGATCTCCAGCCCGGCCGGGGCGAGGATGGGCGAGATGATTTTGAGGACCTGGGTGGCACGGTCGGTCAGCTCGGGCCGGTCCGGGGCGAAGAAGGCCTGCGAACCGATCAGCTTCACGGTCAGCCCGCGCTGATCGATCTGGAACTCGACGTTCTCGGTCAGTCCGGCGGCGGAGAGTCCGGCCTTCATCTTCTCCTGCAGGGCGCGCAGCCGGTCCACTTCCTTCTTGGCTTCCTCCAATTGCTGGGCCTGGTCCGCCGGCGCGGTCGCGGGAATGGAGGGCGGCGTGGAGGCCGGGGCCGACGCCGGGCTGGAGGCGGCGGCGAAGGCCTCGAGGTTCTTGTCGACGAAGTCGGGCGGCACCACCGTGCCCTCCGCGGTGTCCACGGTCTGGGTGGCGACCGTGCCGAAGCCGGTGGCCAGGGAGTTGCGGAGCTTTTCGAACTTGTTCGCGTCCACTGTGGACATGGCGTAGAGCACGATGAAGAGGCACATCAGGACGGTGACCATGTCCATGTAGGAGGCCATCCAGCGTTCGTCGACGTGGTGTGCCTCGGGCTTCTTGCGCCCGCGACGGCGGGAACTCACGCCGCGTCGTCCAGGCTGGCGGCCAGCCCGTCGCCGCTGGGGGCCTTCTTGCCGGAGCCGGCGCTCTTGAGCTGGTGTTCGGGCACCATGGAGCGGAGCCGTTCGGCCAGCAGCAGGGGCTGGGCACCGGCCTGGACGGCGAGCATGCCCTCCATCACCAGGGTCATGCGTTCGATTTCCAGTTCGGAGAGCCGGGCCAGGCGGGAGCTGAAGGGCAGCCAGATGAAGTTCGCGGAGAGCAGGCCCCACAGGGTGGCGACGAAGGCCGCGGCGATCATGTGGCCGAGTTCGTCCGGCTTGGAGAGGTTCTCGAGGACGTGGGTCAGGGAGACGACGGTGCCGACGATGCCCACGGTCGGGGCGTAGCCGCCCAGGCTGGCGAAGAACTTCGAGGACGCGTGGTCGCTGCGGGTCTTCGTGTCGATCTCGTCCTCCATCTGCACGCGGAGGTCTTCGGCGTCGGTTCCGTCGGCGATGTTCTGGAGGGCGCGGGCGAGGAACGGGTCCTTGAGGCTGGCGGCCTCCTCCTCGAGGGAGAGCAGGCCCTCCGCGCGGGCCTTCTCCGCGAAGCGGACCATCTGGTCGATGCTTTCCTGCGGTTTGGCGGTCTTGCCCATGAACATTGCCGGCACGGCTTTGAAGGCCTGGATGACGTCCTTGAGCGTGTTGCCGGCCAGGCCGACGGCCAGGGTGGCGCCGAACACCAGGACCATGGGCCCGGGCAGCAGCAGCGACGTGATGTTGCCGCCTTCGATGAACACCATGCTGATCACGGCACCGAAGGCGAGGAGTATTCCGATGATTGTTGCGGGATCCATGGGTTACTTCCTCGGTGCTTCGGGGTCCGGCGAGCCGGCGTCGTCGTCCGTCTCCGCGTCCGGGACCAGGCTCAGCGGATAGCCGGTCACCGCGGGAAAGTCCCGGGCCTTGCTCAACACGTAGGCGCGGTAGTCGGCGATCAGTTCGACCACTTCGGCCAGGCTTTCCAGCACCACGTAGGCGGCGCCGTCGAGCGTGACCAGATGGGTATCCGGGCTCTCGTGGATCCGTTCAATCAGGTCCGGGTTGACCGCGAAGCGCGTTCCGTTGAGGCGTGTGACGACGATCATGGGCCGATTCTGCTTTGGGGACGGCCTGGCCGGGGCGGACAGGCGGGACGGGTGTTCTCCCTTCACTGTCGGCCGGCGGGGCCCGTTCGTTAGGCAGGGGCGTTCCCGGACCCCGCTCCCCGTGCGCTCGACCGCCCGGCAACGCCGTGTTGCCCTATCACCTGCCGCTGTTATCCGGCCGGTTTGGCCGCGGTAAGTGATAGGGCAACGACGACGGCGATGCTAGCGCTTGAGCTGGGTGAGCTCCTGCAGGACCTCGTCCGAGGTGGTGATGATGCGGGCGTTGGCCTGGAAACCGCGCTGGGCGACGATCAGGTTGGTGAACTCCTGGGAGAGGTCCACGTTGGACATTTCCAGGGATCCGCCGGCCAGGGTGCCGATGCCGGGGTCGCCGGCCGCACCGAGCTGGACGTTGCCGGAGTTGGCGGTGGCGACGTAAGAGGAACCGCCCGCCTTCTCCAGGCCCGCCGGGTTGGTGAACTTGGCCAGCGCGATCTTGGCGAGCACCTGCTTGGTGCCGTTGCTGAAGGATCCGATCAGGGAGCCGTCGTTGCCCAGGGTGAAGGATTCGAGCTTGCCGACCGCGGAGCCGTCCTGCCCTGCGACGGTGAGGGAGTTCATCGTCGCATATCCGGAGACCTTTGACAGATCGATGGAGATTGCGCCGAGCTGGAAGGGACCGCTGGGCGTCAGGGTGCCATCGGTGTTCTGGTTGAGCGTGATGCTGCCGGTCGCGCCATTCTTGTCTGCCCCGGAGGCGTTCCATCCCGTTGCGGTCTTGCTGAAAGTAAGCGTCACGTCGCGGGCAGCGCCGGTGGCGTCGTAAACCTTGACGACACGCTCAAGGTCGGGGCTGCCGACTGCCGCGTCGCTGGGGAGGTTGCCGTCCAGAGTGACCTTCTTCGTGGCCGTGGCCACCATGGTGTTCGGGTTCAGCGTGATGTTGCCGATCGGACCGGCCGGGTCCACGGTGCCGCCGTTAGCGGTCCAGCCCTGCAGGATGGCGCCGTCGGGGCTGACCAGCTGGCTGTTCGCATCGAAGGTCATGGACCCGGCGCGGGTGAAGAGCTGCTGGCCGCCCTTGTTGGTGATGAAGAAGCCGTCGCCGGAGATCATCATGTCCGTGGCGCGTCCGGTGCTCTGCGAGGAGCCCTGGGAGAAGTTGGTGCTGACGCCTGCCACGCGGACGCCCAGGCCGATCTGCGCCGGGTTGCTGCCGCCGGTCTGGCCCTGCGGTGCGGAGGCACCCTGGGTCATCTGGGAGAGGGTGTCCTGGAACTGGGTGGTGGAGGACTTGAAGCCCGCCGTGTTGACGTTGGCAATGTTGTTGCCGGTGACGTCGAGCATGGTCTGGTGGGCACGGAGGCCGGAGATTCCGGAGTACAGCGAGCGGAGCATGGGAACTGCCTTTCTACGGGGAAGAGCTGATTAGGAGGCGGCTGGCGCCGTAATGCCGGAAATCGAATCGAGCGGAATGGAGAGGGTGCCAACCTTGACGGTCGGCACGCTGCCTGCGAATGACACGGAGCCGGCGAGGCCGGTCCCGGTGGTGCCGTCGCTGAGGGTGTAATCAACGTTGTGACCCACCAGCTGTGCGGCGGCGGAGCGCATCTGCAGCGAGAACGCTTCCTTGCTGTTGGTGGTCATCTCGGTGGTCTTTTCCATCATGGAGAGCTGGATGGTCTGGCTCATCATCTGGTTGGTGTCCATCGGGGCGCTGGGGTTCTGGTTTTTCATCTGGGCCACCAGCAGCGTCATGAAGACATTGGCGTCCATGGTCTGGACGGGTGAGCGCACGGATGACGCCGGTGTGGAGGTTCCCCCGACAGCCTGCGGGGTGACCGGCTGAGGGGTAACGGACTGCGGGGTGATCGGCTGGATCGTCATGGGTCGCGTTCCTTCGTGTCAGGCGAGAATGTCGAGGGTGGTCTGGGGACCGTTCAGGATCCGGGCGGTTCGGAGCGAGGATTCGTCCGCCAGGTCGTCCCACCGGTGGCCCGGCCGGCGGGCGCCCGGGGTGTCCTGGCCTCCACCGGACCCATATCCGCTGCGGCCGGGGTCCTGTCCCCCGCCCAGCCAGGCGTCGGGCCGGTTTTGCTGGGCCCCGTCCTGGCCCCCTGCCGGCGGGCCGCTCTGGTTCGAGAGGTTCAGGCTGGCACCGAAGCCGGCGCCTGCGAGTTCCTTCCGCAGTTCCGGCAGGAGATTACGCACCGCCTCGCGGCCGGCCTCCGCCGGTGCGAACAGTTCGATTCTCACGCCGGCCGCGTCGATGTGGGCGCGGACGGTGAGCGGCCCCAGGTCCTCGGGGGAAACCTTCAGAGTCATGATGTGCTGCCCGGGCGCGGCCGCGGCGAGGGTGAAGAGCGGCTTGGCCAGCTGGGGCAGAAGCGGCGGCTGCGGCGCGGCGGGCGGGGCGGGAGCGGGTGCTGCCGACGCCGGGACGGCGGACGGCGCGGCGGGGGCAGAGGCTGCACCGGCGAAGGCTGCAGCGGCCGAAGCGTCGACGGCGGGAGCCACGGCGGCCGGCGTTCCGGAAGCGTCCTGTGCGGCGGGTGCGCCGGCGGCGGCAGCCGCCGCGGGAACCGGCTGCGCAGCCAGCACTGCCGTGGCGACGGCGGCCGGCACTGCCGCGGATGCGGCGCCCGCCGGGGCCCCGGCAGGCGCGGCCGCGGCCACTCCTGCGGCGCTCACGACGCCGGTCCGGTCCTGACCCGCGCCGAGGCTGGACGGTGCGGTCACTTGGGTGGTGGCCCCGCCGGCAGGATCCGCGGCAACGGCTCCGGCGGCAGCGCTCTCCGGCTGGTGACCCGGGGCTGCGGAGCCGGGACGGGCACCTGCCTCCCCGGCAGCGGTAGCGGCTGACGCGAACTGCTGAGCCGCGGGCGCCGCACCGGGCGCTGCAGCGTCAAGGCCAGCGATAGGTTCGGCTGCCTGCCCTCCGGTTGCGGTGGGGCGTCCTGCCGGTGCTGCGGCCTGGCCAAGGGTGCGCGCGAGCGCCCCCGGCAGGCGGAGCGCGTCGGCGGCTACGGCTGTCGGGGCAGGCAAGGTGGCTGGCGTTTCCCCGCCGGTTGCGACGGCGGACTGCGCGGCACGGGGATCAGCAGTCACAATGCCGGCAGTCGCCGGTCCGGTCAGATCAGGTGTGGCCGCAGCGGCCTGAGCCGCATCGGAAGACGTCGCACCGGCCTGCGAGGCCCCGGGCTGCGCGGCTACGGCCTGCGGAGAAGCGGGCTGCGCCGTGGCGGCAGCGGCAGAGGCTCCGGCACCAGCGCCGGCGGCCTCATCGCTCGGAGTGGAAGCGACGCCGCGGCGCGCAGTCTTGCCGGTCGCGTGGCCGGCGGCGTGCCCGTCCGGGCCGCGGTCGTGCCCGGAACGTGGTCCGGCGGCAGCCGGCGCCGGGCGCCCTGCCCGGGCCCCGGCGTCGTACGTGGTTTCCGGCTGGGACCTGCGCGTGGCGGCCCCGACGGCGTCGTTCAGGGCGCTGCCGAAGCGTTCCCCCGTGCCGGCGGCGGCACGGGAACCCGACTGCGCGCCGCGCGCCGCGGCCGCCGTCTTCGTGAGGGCGGAGGCAAGGTCCGCCGTGGCCGGGGCCTTCACGAGCCCGCCCCGGCCGGGACAATCCGGCGGATCGCGGTCAGGTTGGACTGCTGCTCCCACGCGTCACGGATCTGGATGGTCTTGCCGGGGACGGGCGCGTCGATCGCCTTGCCGTTGCCGAGGTAGATGGAGATGTGGTTGCCGCCGAAGCTGATCAGCAGGTCACCCGGCTTGGCCTGCGCCAGGGACGCCACCGGGGTACCCACCTTCATCTGGTCGCTGACGACGCGGGGAATGTCGACGCCCAGGTCCTTGAAGACCCGTTGGGTGAAGCCGGAGCAGTCCATGCCCGTGGCCGGGTTGGTCCCGCCCCAGACGTACGGCACGCCGATGTACTTCTTGGCCATGGCGACGACGTCGGTGCCGGTGGCGCTGCCCGGCGCGACCGGCGCTGCTGCGGGGGTAGTCGGGAGGGCGAGCCCGGTGAGGGCGCCCAGGCCAAGCCCCGGGGCGGCCCCCGTCAGGGAGGACAGGTCGGTCTGCGTGGTGCCGCCGGTGCCGCCGAGGGCCGCCGTCAGCGCGTCGGTGAACGCGGCGGAGTTCGCGGTTCCGGTGCCGGACGCCAGCGTCGACGCGGCCGAGGCTTTCTGTGCCGCGGCGGTGCTCTGCGCGGTCTGCGCGGGACGGGTCAGTTCCGCGATCATCGATTGGATGCCCTGCATCCGGCCCAGGGCCTCCGCCATGCTCATGAGCGCACCTGCTGTTCGTCCCAGTGCCAGATGGTGGAGGAGATTTCATCCAGGGCGGACTGTTCGGCGCGGAGCTCCTCGGAAGCGACCTCGGCGTGGTGGCGGGCGGCCAGCTTCTCCAGGCCCACCGAGCGGGTGCGCGCGGCGATGAACTCCTCGCGTGCTGCCATCTCGTCGGCTTCGGCCACGCGGCTCAGGGTCTGCAGGTCCGCGAGCATGCTGTGCGATGCCGAGCGGGCCGCCGCGACGGCGCGCATCGACGCCGAGCTGACGATGTCCGGGTCCGTGTCCGCCAGCTGGCGGCGGGCCGAGGCTTCCCGGGCGCGCGCCGAAGTGGATCGTGACCGGGCGCGGGCCAGGCCGGAGGCGGCCTGGTCCTGCTGGATTTGGCGCAGGCGCAACAACCCGGCCAGAGAGAATTGCCGGCTCATGCTGCGGCTCCCAGGATCGACGTGAGGTGGCCCAGCTGGCGCCAGGACTCGGGGTGGGGGGTTGACTCTTCCATCGGCTGCTGCAGGAACGCGGCTACGGCGTCTTCGTTGGCCAGTGCCGCGTCCACGAGCGGGTTGGTGCCTGACTGGTAGGCGCCGACGTCAATCAGGTCCTGCGCGGACTTGCGGGCCGCCATGACCTTGCGCAGGGCTGCGGCGGCCGCCAGGTGGGGCCTTGCGTTGACCTTGGACGCGACGCGGGAGACGGAGCCGAGCACGTCCACGGACGGGAAGTGACCGGTCACGGCGAGCTTGCGGTCGAGCACCACGTGCCCGTCCAGGATGGAGCGGGCCGCGTCGGCGATCGGTTCGTTGTGGTCGTCGCCGTCCACCAGGACCGTGTAGATCCCGGTCACGGACCCGGTTTCGGCGGTGCCGGCACGCTCCAGCAGGCGGGCCAGGATGGAGAAGGTCGACGGCGGGTAGCCGCGGGTGGCGGGTGGTTCGCCGGCGGAGAGGCCGATCTCGCGCTGGGCCATGGCGACACGGGTGAGCGAGTCCATCATCAGCACCACGTCCTGCCCGGCGTCGCGGAAGGACTCCGCGATCCGGGTGGCGGTGAACGCGGCGCGCATGCGCATCAGAGCCGGCTCGTCGGAGGTGGCGACCACGACGACGGAGCGGGCCAGGCCTTCGGGGCCGAGGTCGTCCTCGAGGAATTCGCGGACTTCACGGCCGCGCTCCCCCACCAGGGCGATCACGGACACCTGGGCGTCGGTGCCCCGGGCGATCATGGAGAGCAGCGAGGACTTGCCGACGCCGGAGCCGGCGAAGAGGCCCATGCGCTGGCCCTTGCCCAGGGTGGTCATGGTATCCAGGACCCGCACCCCGGTCTGCAGCGGGGTGTCGATCCGGGCGCGCTTCATGGCGTTGGGCGCCTCGTTGTCGATCGGCACGCGGGGGCCGCTGAGCAGCGGTCCCTTGTCGTCGATCGGCCGGCCCAGGCCGTCGACGACGCGGCCGAAGAGCCCCGGGCCGGTAGGCACCAGGACGTTGCCGCCCTTGGCACGGACCGGGTCCCCGGCGGCGATGCCGGCAAGCCGTCCCAGCGGCATGCAGCGCACGGAGCCGTCCAGGGCGGCGACCACCTCGGCGTCGAGCCCGGGGTGTTCGCCCACCGTGAGCAGGTCACCGAGCGCGCAGTCCAGGCCGGAGACCTCCAGGCCCAGGCCCATGACGGAGGTGACGATGCCGACGCGCTGCGGGGCGGCAGCGGCGAGGGCGGCTTCGAAGTCCGCGGCGCGGGGCCGCCACAGGGTTTTCATGGCCGGGCTCCCGGGGCGGGAGGGGCGGCGGGGTATTGGTGGTCGTCGAGCAGGGCAGCCTTGGCCCGGGCCAGGGCGGTGCCGAGGCTGGCGTCGAGCCAGCCCTGCTGGTATTCGACCTTGGCGTCGCCGCGCTGCAGGGACGGGTCCGCCACGAGCGGCAGCCCGCCGGGTTCGTCCTGGCCTTCGCGGCGCAGGACTTCGATGTCGGCCGGGTGCAGCCGGATGGCCAGCACGGTGGCGGCGTCGGACCCGGAGAGGGCGCGGGCCAGCGCGGCGCGGGCCGTCCGGGTGCCCTCGGCCAGCTCGTAGCCGAGGATGGCCTCGGCCAGTTCCAGGGCGGTGCGGGCCAGCACCTCTTCTGCGTCGTGCAGGGCCTGGACGTTGCGGTGGGCGAAGTCGGTGCGGGCGACGGCCAAGGCACGGACGGCGCGGTCCAGGTCCTGCTGCCCGGCGGCCAAGGAAGCTGCCTGTTCGGCGGCCATCCGGTCACGCCAGCGGCGCTGTTCCTTGGCGGCTGCGCGGACGCCGGCGGCGTACCCGGCGGCGTGGCCCTCGGTGTAGCCGGCCTGTTCGTTGGCGGGGCCGGTGGAGCGCAGCGACGGGAAGACGATCCGGGCAGGGGCCTCCCCCGCCGCGCCCGCCGTCGTCGCGCCCGCCGTCGTCGCGCCCGCGGCGCTCCGCCCGTCAGTAAACATAGTCCTCTTCGTCCCCGCGGTGGATGACGATCTGGCCCTCGTCGACGAGCTCCCGGATGGCGCGGACGACGGCGGCGCGCGCCTCCTCGATCTGCGACGCGCGGAGCGGGCCGAGGGCTGCCATCTCGGATTCGAGGATCTCCAGGTTGCGGCCGGAGACGTTGGTGGTAATGGTTTCCAGAACCTGCTCGGTGGCACCCTTCATGGCCACGGCCAGGACGGAAGCGTCCAGGCCGCGGAGCACCAGCTGCACGTCACGGCGTTCCAGCTTGATGATGTCGTCGAAGGTGACCATCTGCGCGCGGATCTCCACGGCCAGGTCCGGGTCCAGCAGATCGAGGCCGTCCAGGACCGAGCGTTCGGTGCCGGCGTCGGTCCGGTTGATGATCTCCAGCAGCGGCTGGATGCCACCCACCACCTTGGAGGCCTGCTGCGAGACGGCCGCGCCGCCGCGGAGCTTCAGGGTGTCGGCGACGATGCCGATGGCCTCGGGCGCCCCGGAGCCCATGGTGGCGATGCTGAGGGCGACGTCGGCGCGCAGCGAGCCGGGCAGCCCGGACATCACGGCGGAGGCCTTGCGGGGGCTCAGGTGGGCCAGGACCAGGGCGATGGTCTGCGGCAGTTCGCCGTCGATCAGTGCCAGGATCTGCACCGGCTCGATGTCTTCGAGGAACTCGAAGGACTTCCCGGCCATGTTCACCGTCAGGCGGTTGATCAGGCCGGCGGCCTTCTCCGAACCGAAGGAGGCCTCCAGCAGGCCCTCGGCCAGTTCCCGGCCGCCGCGGGCGGAGCGCGGGCTGCTGAGGGCTGCCTCGTGGAAGTCCTTCATGATCTTCTCGGCGGTCTCCGGGTCCACCTTGCGGAGCCGGACGATCTCCGCGGCGATCTCCTCGGCCTCCATGTCGGTCAGCTGCGCCATCACCAGGGCTGCATTGGTGGGGCTCATCTGCATCAGGACGACGGCGGCGCGCTGCGTGCCGGTCAGGGCCTCACCGGTTTTCATGCCGGCTGCCTGTCATCCATCAGGCCCCGCAGGTAGTCGGCGGCCTTCTCCGGGTTGTTGGCCACCATCGCGTCGATTTCCTGCATCCGGCGCTCGGCCTCGAGGACCTCCGGGGCCGGTGCGGGCAGCGGCAAGGGCTCCAGCGGCCGCGCGATCAGCGGGATGGCGGAGGTGGCCGGTGCGGGATCGAGCGCGGTGACGGTGGGGACCGGCGGGAGCAGGTCCAGGCGTTCGCCCAGGTCCACCGGTTCCCGCTTCTGGCGGCGGCGCAGGATGATCGTGATGATGAGGGCCAGGATCAACAGGCCCAGCAGGATGCTGCCGGCGGTGACGAGGGTGCCGAAGAACGCCTGCTGCTTCTGCGCCTCGATCTCGGCCTTGGCGGCATCCAGGGAGGCGTTGGCCTGGTCGGCCGCCGCTGTGCTGAACGGAATGACCTCCACGGTGACGACGTCGCCGCGGTTCTTGTCGACGCCGGCGGCGGAGGTGACCAGGGCCGTGAGGGAGCCGATGTTCAGTCCGCCGGCGGCGGACTGGCTGACGGCCACGGAGATGGTCTGGCGCTTGATGGCTCCCGGCGGGATGGTCCGGTCCTCGGTGACCTTGTTGACGGCGTTGTTCTTGGTCTCCGTGGTGGAGTCGAAGTTGCCGTTGCCGCTGCTGCCGCCGGGCACGGAGATGTTGTCCGGGCCCAGAACGCCGGCGGCGCCTCCCCCGGTTCCGGTGTACTTCTCGGTCTTGGACGACTCGCTCAGCGGCAGGGCTCCGGCGGTGTTGGAGAAGGTCTCGCTCTTCTGCTGTGCGGATTCTCCGGTGACGTCGGCGGCGACGGCCACGGTGGAGTTGCCCGGGCCTACCACGCGGTCCAGGACGGCGCGGACGGCGTCGCCGGTGCGCTGCTGATAATCCGTCGCCTGCTTGGAGGAACTGCCCGCCGTCGTGCCGCCGACCGTGGACAGGACGTTGCCCTGGGAGTCCACGACCGAGACGTTGGAGGGCTTGAGGTTTTCAATCGCGGCGGAGGTCAGGTGGACGATCGCCTGGACCTTGTCGCTGGAGAGGGTCACTCCGGGGGCGGTCTCGATGAAGACGGAGGCGGTGGTGTCCGGGGTCTTGGAGACGAAGACGGTCTTCTCGGGGATGGCCAGCCGGACAGCGGCGGTCTTCACGCCCTCCATGGCGCCGATGGTGCTGGCGAGTTCGCCTTCGAGGGCGCGCTTGTAGGTGACCGACTGCTGGAACTCCGAGGACGTGACGCCCATCTTGTCCAGCAGCGAGTAGCCGGTTGCGGCTGCGGTGGGCAGGCCCGCGGAGGCTGCCTTGAGCCGCTCGTCGTAGACCTTTTCCTGCGGCACCAGGACGGTGGCGCCGCCGTCGCTGAGTTCGTAGGGGACGCCGTCCTTTTTCAGCTGGTCAACGACGGCGCTGGCGTCGGCGCTCTTCAGCCCGGAGAACAGCGGCGTCAGGGTGGGCTTGGACAACCAGGCCGAGAGCGCCACGATGCCTACCACCAGGAGGGCGGCACCGATGACGGCCAGGGTGCGCTGGCCGGTGGTGAAGCTTTTGAGTCCGTTGCCGAAGCGCTGGAAGAAGATGGTGATCTGCGGAGGCATCAGGCCTGCATCCTCATGATCTCGTTGAACGCGTCAACGCCCTTGTTGCGCAGGGACGCGACCAGTTCCAGGGTCACCTGGGCGCGGGTAGCGGCGATGGTGGCGTCCTGGATGTCGTTGAGGTTGCCGGTGACGGCGGAGACGGCCAGCTGGTTCGACGTCGACTGGAGTTGCTGGAGGTTATCGACGGCGCCGGTGAGGGACGCCGCGAAGCCGGAACCGTCGGTGCCGGACACGGCCGAGGCGCCGCCCACGTAGTCCGTGGGCATGACGCCCTGGACCGGGGCGATGGGGGAAACAGGCATCAGGATCGTCCAATCTCAAGGGCAGCCATGTAGGTCTCACGGGCGCGGTCCACCACCTGGGCGTTGGCCTGGTAGCCGCGCTGGGCAACGATCAGGGAACCCATCTGTTCGGCCATGTCGATGTCCGGGTATTTGACGTTGCCGTTGGCATCGGCCAGCGGGTGGTCCGGCTGGTAGACGATCCGGCCGGCGCCGCTGCCCAGGGGTGTGCTCTTGACGTAGACACCCTCGCCGCCGGTGTTTTCGGCCGCCTCCACATACTTCTGCTGGAAGGCGTTGCCGGAGGTGGCGGAGACGTTGTTCATGTTCGCGAGGTTGTCCGAGACGGCGTCGAGCCACTTGCGGTGGACCGTGAGGGCGGAGCCGGCGATGCCGATGGCGTCAAAGGTCATGAGCTGGTCCTCATTGCCGAACGGACGCCGCTGAACTCGTAGCCGATCGCCCGCGAGGCGAACTGGAAACGGAGCACGGTGTCGATGTTGGAAAGGGTCTCGGTATCCAGGTTCACGTTGTTGCCGTTGAGCTGGGTGGGTTCCAGGGAGGACGCCGTCGTGGCCTGCACCCGGCCGTCGCCGGACTGCACCGACTGGGCCAGGGCATCCTCGAAGCTGACGCGCTGGGCGTGGTAGTTCGGCGTGTTGACGTTCGCGATGTTGTTCGCGATCGCGCGCTGGCGCTGGGACAACCCGTTGAGGGCGCTGGCCAGGGCGGCGGAAGTCACGGATTCGAGCACAGAGTCCTGCCTGGGAAAGGGTGGGGCTTGGCCGATCCGTGGCCGGGAAACGAGCGATCCGTGCTCTTACTGTGGTTATCGGCACAGCTCAGGGCCGCGTTAGGGAAATTTGAAACAACTTTGTCGGGAGGGTTTTGCCGAACGCCGGCGACCGGGACTGGCGGCGGAAATCAGCCCTGGACGTCGAGGTACACGGCCCGCGACGGGGAGCTCAGGCTCGGGACGGTGCTGAGCGCGTGGAGCTGGCGGGAAACGTCCTGTTTGGCCGCCTCCAGGCGTTTGGCGACGCGCTCCTGCGCGGCGGAGAGGGCCATGGCGCGGCGCCGGGCCTCGGGAGGCAGGGGTCCGCTGAGCACCGGCGGGCTCCAGCGTTGCACGGGCAGCGCTGACTCCGGCTGGTGCAGCGGCGCCGAGAGCGGCCCGAGCGGATCATTCAAGGTTCTCTCCGCGGCAGTCACGGCCATTTCCAGGACGTCCAGCACCAGGAGCCATGCGGCAGCTGCGGGATCATCCGGCTGCCCGGTGCGATTGCCCTCCCCCAAGGAATCTTGTTCAGCCAAAGCCCAGGCTCCCGCTTCCCGCTCCGGAGGAGGCAGCCCAGGAACCTGCGGCGGCGAAGGACGACGGCGCCGCCGCGGTCCGGGCAGGCTGTGCCGCGGGGATCGCTGCCGCGGCCTCGTGCCAGGCCTGGCGCAAGGGTTCCAGCAGGTCGATCGCCTCCCGGGTCAGCTCGGGGTTCCGCTGGATGTTGGCGTTGACCAGGGCCGTGAAGGCGTAGTTGTAGAGCCCCAGCAGCCCATCCGCGCCGTCCCAGGAGTCGGTCTTCAGGGAGGAAATCAATTCCGCGATGATGGACTGGCCATGGAGCAGGTTTTCGGAGGCGACCTGCCAGTTGGCGGCCTGCTGCGCAGTCTCTGCGCGGCCAAGGTCCAGCAGCAAACGGTCGTAGAGCATGGTCAGCAGTCGGGCCGGTGGTGCAGACAGTACGGAGTCCTCCAGGTACTGGTTGCGCTGGCTGGTGCCGTAGCCAGCACCGAAGCCGCCGAGGGGGTTGCTTGTCATTACTTGGAACTTCCGGTGGAGAGGCCTGCCAACTGCGAGGACAGCCAGGACTGTTGAGCCTTCATGTTACTCATGGCCACTTCAAGGGCCGAGTAGGTGCTCTTGAGCGTCGCTTGGCGGTCCGCGAGCCGGGTGTCCCAGTCGCTGATCTGGCTCGCCAAGTCACTGACCTCGGACTGCTGGCCCTTGATGGTGGTGGTCAGGGAGCCGGTGTAGGGATCCGAGCCAGCCTTCGCAGCCGCCGCGATCCGCCCGGCAATTTCCTGCACCTTGGCCTTCGTGCCTGCCGGGTCGGCGGCCAGGGCCGCACTGAACTTGGTGGCGTCGAATTCCATCGTGCCGGTCTTGGTGATGCTGATGCCCATGTCCGACGGCGATGTCGGCGGCGTGCCGACAGGCAACGAAGCGGCAGACAAAATGTCCTGATTCACGGAGCGAACCGTGCTGTCGCCGGAGAAAATTCCGGCGGAGGTCGTCGTACCGGTGGTCGTGGTGCTGGTGCTGACGGCGGTCCGGCTGGCCACATAGGCAAAAATTCCGTTGACACCGTCCACCAGGTCCGAGGCCATCTTGGTGATGCCTGCGTTGTCGCTGGCGACCGTCAGCGTCGCGGTTCCGGCGGTGACGTCCTTGGCCGTGATGGTCACTCCGGGGAGCAGGTTGGTGAAGGTGTTCGTCGAGGAGGTCACAGTCTGCGCGACGGCCGAGCCCGGCCAGAGGGTCGCCTGCGCGTCCTGTGCGGTCTTGACGTCCGTGTAGGTGGTGCCCGGGTCTGTAATGGTGAAGGCGCCGGCCGTTCCGGACTTGGCGGCGGTGAACTGGAGACGGAAATTTCCGCCGCCAACGTCGACCTTGCTGGCGGTGACGCCCGAGCCGGAGGCGTTCACCGCGCTGACAACGTCATCCAGGCTGTTGGATGCCGGAGTGACGGTGTAGTTCGCGCCGCCGGTGTTGATGGTCAAGGTGGTGTAGGGCCAACCTGTCACCCCGTTCACCATGGGCGTCACCGTGACCTGGGTCTGGGCCAGCCGGGTGACCTGGAAGTCGAGGGAACCGGGCTTCGCACCGCTGGACGTCGTCGTCGTGACGTTGGGGCTGGTCGTGGTGGCGGTATAGAGGTCCAAAGCTGCTGGCTTGGCGGCGGCAGTTGCCTGCGTGGCCAGGGCGGCGACCTTGCTGTTCAGCCCCTGAAGGGCCGACACCATGTTTTGGACGTCGTAGGACTTGTTCTTGAGCAGGGTCTGGGGCAGCGCCTCGGTCTGCATGATCGAGCTGATCAGGGCGGTGGTGTCCAGTCCGCTGGCCAGTCCGTCGAGGGAAATTCCCATCGCTGCCTCTCCTTGCTGAAGAAGTTCGTCTTTGTCGCTTATTTTTTGGGGTATTGGTGTTGCACGTAAGGGCCGGACGATGGTTATGCCATCATCCGGCCCTTTCGCGGTGATCGGGGGTGTATCTTCGTCCGACCAGGTGGAAGGCTCCTAAGAATTAGAAGCCTGCCGGATCAGGCCTAGCGCAGGAGGGAAAGAACGCCCTGGCTGGACTGGTTGGCCTGGGCCAGCATGGCGGTGCCTGCCTGGGACAGGATGTTCGCCTTGGTGAACTTGACCATTTCCGACGCCATGTCGACGTCGGCGATGCGGGACTGTGCGGCCTGCAGGTTCTCACCGGCAACGTTAAGCGACTTGATGGTGTGCTCAAGACGGTTCTGCGCGGCACCGAGGTCGGCACGCTGCGCGGAGATGTTCTTGATCGCGGTATCGATCTTGCCAATCGTGGCCTGGGCGTTGGTGGCCGTGTCCACAAGGAAGTCGCCGGCAGTCGTGGCGCTGGACAGCGCACCGACTGCAGTCGACACGTCGCCGACCTTGATCTTGATGCTGTCGGTGCCGGAGGTGCCGCCGGTGCCGACCTGGATCTCCAGGGAGCCCGGGGTCGCCGTGGCGGTAACGCCCGCGCCGGTTGCACCCTTCAGCAGGTCGATGCCGTTGAAGTTGGTTCCCTTGGTGAGGCGGTCCAGCTCCTGGCCCAGGGAATCGCCTTCGTTCTTGATGGCGGTGCGGGCGTCGGCGTTGTTCGTATCCGAGGCACCCTGGACAGCGAGGTCACGCATGCGCTGCAGGATGGAGTGAACCTCGGTCAGGGCGCCTTCAGTGGTCTGGATGACCGAGATGCCGTCCTGCGCGTTGCGGGCGGCCTGGGCCGAACCGGTCACCTGGGCCTTCAGGCCCTCCGAGATAGCCAGACCGGCCGCATCGTCGCCGGCGCGGTTGATGCGCAGGCCGGTGGACAGCTTCTCCAGGGACTTGGAAAGGTCGCTCTGAGTAGCGTTCAGGTTGCGGTACGAGTTGTTCGCCGCGAGGTTGTTGTTGATAACGAAGCCCATGGTATTTCCTCCGTGAGTTGGGACTGTAAGCGATGGCCCATCCGTGGGCCTTCAGGAGTAGTTATCGCCCCGGAGGGGAAGCTGGTAAGGAGAAATCGAAAATTCTTTTTGGCGACATCCGCCGACGTCACCCCAGCAGTTATCAGCCTTATTCCTGCTAACACCTGCGAAAACCCTGCCGATAGTTTGTACGAACCCTGCTGCGGTCCGCACCGTCCGCACGTTGCACACCGCCGCAGTAGGTACCGCTTAACCCGCGCATCATCGACACCACTGAGGGAGCCGTCCGGATCATGGCCATCCACGAACTTTCTGCCTTGCTTTGGCGGGAGCGTGAACTCCTGGACGTACTGACTTTTAAGCTCGAAGAGGAGCAACTGCTCCTGACGTCCGGCAAATCACGCTGGCTGCCGCACGGCACCAAGGAAGTCGAGCAGGTGCTCGGACACCTGTCCGAGGCGAGCCTGGCCCGGACCATCGAGGCCGCGGTAGTCGCAGAAACGTGGGGGCTTCCGACGGACGCGACGCTCAGCGAATTGGCAGCGGCCGCGCCGGAGGGCGCCTGGGCCGAGGTGCTGACGGCGCACCTGACCGCACTGACCCGACAGACGTCCCTCATCAAAGAGCTCCGGGACGCCAACGAGCAGTACCTGCGCTCTGCCGTCCGATCCACCCAGGAGTCCTTGGCGGATCTGCGACCGGCCGCAGCCGGCACCTACGACGCCCAAGGGAAAACCGGGAACTCCGCCGGCTCACGCATCTTCGACCAGCGATTCTAAGGAAGCGACCATGAGTACCTTCGGCGCCCTGAATACCGCCTATCGCGGGCTGACTGCCGCACAGCAGGCCATGACGGTGGCCGGCCAGAACATCGCCAACGCCGCGACCGACGGTTACACCCGGCAGCGGGTCGAGCAGTCCGCCATCGCCGCGCCCGCCCAGGGCCTGAACGGCTCGGGGCGCCCGGAGGTGGGCCAGGGGGTCTCCGTCGACTCCATCGCCAGGCTCGGCAACACCAGCCTGGACGCCAGCGTCCGCTCCGCCAGTGCACAAGCCGGTTACGCCAGCACACGCTCCGCCGCGCTCCAGGGAATTGAAGGCGTGCTCCAAGAGCCCGGAGACAATGGCATCTCCACAGCTCTGCAGGGCTTTTGGGCCGCCTGGCAGGGAGCCGCCAGACAGCCGGACGACGACGGGCCCAAGGGCCTGCTGCTGACTGCCTCCAACTCCCTCACTGACAAAATTTCGACCGGGTACCAGGCCCTGCAGGCTCAGTGGAGCAGCGTCCGCGCCAAGGCCTCCGACGCCGTGGACGCCGTCAATGCTGCCGCCAGCCAGGTCGCGGCCTACAACGCGACCATCCGCTCCACGGTCGCCGCCGGCGGCACAGCCAACGAACTGATCGACGCCCGCGCAAAGCTCACTGAAACCATCGCCCGCCTGGCCGGCGGCACTGTCCGGGAGCAGCCGGACGGCACCGTGGATGTCCACATCGGTGGGAACGCCCTGGTCATGGGCACCTCCGTCCGTACCCTGGCGTTGTCCGGGCAGTCGACGGACGCCCTCGGCGCGCCCGTGCAGCTGCTCTGGAAAAACCCTGATGGCGTCGCCTCAACCGATGGTGGGGAAATCGCCGGAGCGCTTTCGGTCCTTGCCCCGGCGGCCGGCGGCAACGGAGGCGCAATCGCGGAGGCAGCCGCCTCCTACAACGGGTTTGCTAGCGCTTTAGCCACAGCCGTCAACGCTGTCCACCAGACCGGCACCACGGGAAGCGGCACCACGGGCACGGACTTCTTCACCGTCACCGGCCCCTCGGCCGCGCTCGGTATCAAGGGACCGATCTCCACCTCTGCAGTGGCCCTCGGCAAGTCAGGCGCCGGCGCGTTCGACACCAGTGTCGCCGACGCCATGTCCCAGCTGGGCACCGGCTCCACGTCCCCGGATAAGCTCTGGTCCGGCATCGTCACCGGCATCGGGGTGCAATCCCGGGGAGCCCAGCAACGCGAGGACCTCGCCGCCGCAACCCAAGCCTCCGCGGTGACGGGCCGGGCATCCCAGACCTCCGTCAGCCTGGACGAAGAAAACGTCAACCTGCTCACCAACCAGCACGCCTACCAGGCGGCGGCACGCGTCATGACCGCCGTCGACGAGGCCTTGGATGTCCTGATCAACCGCACCGGCCTGGTAGGAAGGTAGAACCATGCTTAACCGCGTTACAAACCTGACCATGACCGCGGCGGCGCAGCGGACCCTGCAGACGCAGCAGTCCAAGCTGGCCGACCTGCAGGACAAAGCGAGCACGCTCAACAAAATCTCGCGCCCCTCGGACGACCCAGCCGCCACCGCGCAGGCACTGGAAACCAGGGCGTTGCAGGCCGCGAATGCCCAGTACGGCCGGAACATCGACGACGGCAATACCTGGTTATCGGCGGCCGACTCCGCCCTGCAGCAGGCCAGCAACGTGATGCAGCGGATCAAGGACCTCACCGTCCAGGCCGGCAACGGCACGCTGCCGCAGTCCGGCAAGGACGCGATTGCCAACGAACTGGACTCGCTGAACCAGGACCTCATCAACGTTGCCAATTCCAAACACCTCGGCCGCAACATCTTCGCGGGCAATTCAGACAAGGCAACGCCCTTCGACGGCGCAATGCCGCCGACGTTCGTCGCCGCCGGGACCAGCCCGGTGGAACGGCGCATCAGCGAGACGCAGACCGTGCGGGTGGACGCCGACGGCGGCACGATCTTCGGCAGCGGTACCGGCTCGGTCTTCGATACCGTCAATAAACTGGCTACGGACCTGCGCAACGGCGCCGACACCATGCCGCGCGTGAGCGAGATCGACGACGCCTACAAGAAAATCGTCAACGGACGCGCCGACGTCGGAGCGCGCCAGGCGCAACTGGACCGCGCCGGCACCGTCAACACAGGAATGGAGGCTTCCTTGGACGCCCAGCGGACCGGGATTGAAAAAGCTGACCTCGGCAGCGTGATCATGGACCTGAAGCTGCAGGAAACCAATTACCAGGTGGCCCTGGCCGCCACGGCGCGGGTCCTGCAGCCCACGCTGATGGACTTCCTGCGATGAACTCCGTCCTGAGCAGCACCCCAGTGACCTTCACCGCCCCCATGCCGGGGCTGGAAGCGGTCCACGACTTCGCGCTCCGCAGCATCGACAGCGCCCCCGGACTCTTCGCCCTCGAATCGGAGTCCGCGCCCGTGCGGCTGTTCCTGGCGGACGCCGCCGTGTTCGTCCCCGACTACAGCCCCCGCCTGCCGCGCCCCGCGCTGGAGGCCCTTGAGCTCTCCGACGGGGAGTCGCCCCGCCTGCTCGTGGTGGTCAACCACTCCCCCGAGGGCACCACCGTGAACCTGATGGCGCCGATCGTGCTGAACGAGACCGCCCGCAAGTGCACCCAGCTGGTGCTGGACGGCAGGGAGTATCCGCTCCGGGCAGTCCTCGGCGCCGCCTAAAAGCTGTAACCGGCCCGGCTTAGCGCCTACCAGTAGTGCCCGACGTCGATCACCAGCCGTGAACCGGCGTCCGGACCCGGCAGCGTGAACACCCGGAACGGCAACCTGGCCCGCACCCCGAGCCCCAGGGTGCTGTACCCCTCGAAACTGCCCGCCCAGGCGACCTGGCGGAACGTCCGGTATCCGGTGACATCAGTCAGTTCGTTCTTGTTGGCCGGCGAATACGTGGCCTGCCCGGCGTCGTCGTAGGCCGGTGAATTTACCGTGATCTGCAGGAACGCCTGGCCGCGCAGCGGTACCGGCATCCCGGAACCCTCCTGCGCCACCTGCGGAACGTACCGCACGGTGTACCCGCCTGCAGGCCCCCTGAGGTCAACCACCAGCCGGTCGTAACAGTAATGCTGGCCGGTCCGGACGTTCGTCACCGGAGCCCGGCCCATCGCCGGATCCGATTTGGCCAGCGAGCCCCAGACCTGCCCGCAGTACGGCGCTGCGACGGCGGCCCCGGGAGCCGCCAACAGCAACCCGGCCGCGAGCAGCAGGGCCATCAGCCAGCCTGCAGGTTTCCGTGAACGGATTCGAGTCATCACTGCCACCCCTCGGGCCACCCGGATTTCATGCTTTTCCCGGATTCTTCCAGCGTAGGCCCGCTGTCGCCGGACGGGGAGGGCCCAAGGTCCGGCGGTCCATCAAGCGTGACCCGTCATCAACCGCAGGTAACGCCAGTATAGGAATGCAGTACACAAAAGCGCCCGGCGCCGCTCCCCAAGGGAGTCGGCGCCGGGCGCTCAGGCGGTAAAAACTGGTACGGGCCGTGGTGCCGGCCCGACGGTAAGGCTGTTTAGCCCTCGCAGTCGCGGCAGTACTTCAGGCCGTTCTTTTCCTTGGCGACCTGGGACCGGTGACGGACCAGGAAGCAGGAGGAGCAGGTGAACTCGTCGGACTGTTCGGGAACGACGATCACCGTCAGTTCTTCGCCGGAAAGATCGGCTCCGGGAAGGTCGATGCCCTCGGCGGTGTCGTTCTCGTCGACATCGATAACAGCAGTCTGGGCGCCGCCGCCACGGGACGCCTGAAGGGCCTCCAGCGATTCAGCGGGAGATTCTTCTTCTGTCTTGCGTGGGGCGTCGTAATCGGTAGCCATAACGGGATTCACTTTCGTTGCTGCATAGCGCCATTTCAGGCACCTCAGTGAAGCAGTTTAGGGCATCATCGCAGAAGTTGAAGAATAGTGTGCGCAAGGCGACATCCGGGGCAAAAAATCCCCGTGATGGCGCGGAAGATGTCAGTTTTTATGGTGCTGTTGCACGGCTCAGGCGACCGGCCATACCACCAGCGTTTTCCAGGTGGCGGGGTCCGGCTCCGCGGCCGGGTCGGTGAGGTAGTACTCCCACATGGCCTCCCCCGGGGTGAGCCCGTCCGCCTGCATCTTTGCCATGACGGCTCCGTAGGTTTGCGGGAGGGTGTCATACGGGCCAACGTGCGTGGCCTCCAGCGCCCGGCCGCCGGGAAGGGTCCCGGCGACGACGGCGCCGTCGCCCCCTCCCGGGTAGGGGCCGGCCAGGGGGAAGCCGGCTTCGACATCGACGACGTCGGTGGGTGTCCCCCGGTACAGCGCGAACGGCGGGCCGGCCAGCTGGACGTTCTGTTGCTGGACGGCGGTCATGACGGAACGGTATGCCCGGTCGAAGAAGTCCCGCAGGTCCGCCATCGGCACGGTTTCGTGGATGACCGCGGTGGGCTGCTCCTGCCGGTCGCTGACGGTGATCTCCGGGGCGGCGTGGGGCTGGTGTTCGTTCATACGGCCACCCTCCCCGCGCCCCACGGTTCCGGTCAAGGGCCGGTTGGACCCCAGATTGGCCCCCGGTCGGTCCCCCGCGGGGAACTCCCCCGCGACCCTAGGACGCGCCCCTAGGAAGCTGCCGGACGGCGGTTGCGGTGCAGGAACCGGTTGACCCGTGCCCGGAATTCCACCGGATCCGCGGCCGGACCCGGCGGCAACGCCTTGGCCGGCTGTTCCACCGGGGCCAGTCCCTGGTTAACCGCCGCCTTGGACGCCCGCAGCGAAGCCAGGGACAGTCCGGCCCACTGCTCCGTCAGCCCAGCCACCGCGGCAGGACCACGGCCGGGGCCCGCCAGGGTGCTGACAAGTCCCGTCGCGTAGGCCTCAGCGGCGGAGAGGATCCGGCCGCCGAAGAGCAGATCCTTGGTCCGGGACGGCCCGATCCGCAGGGACATCCGGTTGGCAAAGGTGGGCGGAATGAGCATCCCCAGCCGGGCGATCGGCATCCCGATCCGCGCATTCTCCTCCAACACTTGCAGGTCGCAGGCGAGCGCCAGCTGGCAGCCCGCGCCTGTGGCGACACCCTGCACCAGGGCCACCGTCGGCACCGGGATGGCCTCCACGGCCTGCAACGCCTCCTCTATGGCACCGAAGGCGCCGGTCACCTGGTCCCCGCTCGCGTCCTGCCACTCCCGCAGGTCCGAGCCGGAGCAGAAGGTCCCGCCGGCACCCCGAATCACCACGGCCCGGACGGCGGGGTCCGCGGCGAGCGCCCGGGCCTCCGCCGCGAGCGCCCGCCACTGGTCCGAGTCGAGGGCGTTGAAGCGTTCGCCGGTGCCCACCTCCAGGTCGGCGACGCCGTCGTCGTCGATATCCAGCCGGACTCCCGGGGCGTGCCCCACCGCGGCCGTCACTGCACCGCGCCGCTGCTGTGCAGGGCGTGGATCCGGTCCGCGTCCAGGCCCAGCGACGCCAGCACCTGGTCCGTGTCCTGGCCCAGGACCGGCGGGGCGGTCCGCACCGAGGCGGGCGTCCGGGTCAACCGCACCGGGCAGCCCACCACCTTCATGGGTCCGGCGGTCGGGTGGTCCAGCTCGGCCACCATCCCACGGGCCAGGACCTGGGGATCGGCGAGTGCCTGGTCCACAGTCTGGATCGGTCCTACCGGCACACCGGCCTCGTCCAGGGTGCGCACCCAGTCCTCCGTGGTGCGGCTCCGCATGATGGCCTCGATCGCGGGAATCAGCTCCTCCCGGTGGGCGACGCGGGACGGATTGCTCGAGTACCGCGGATCCCCGGCGAGCGCCGCGTCGCCGAGGGCGTCCGCGAAGCGCCGCCACAGCCCGTCGTTGCCGACGGCGACCATGACGAAGCCGTCCGCAGAGGGGAACGCCTGATACGGGGCGATCGTGGGGTGTGCCGAGCCGTAGCGGCGCGGAACCTCTCCGCTGGCGAAGTAGCCGCTGGAGACGTAGGTCAGCCAGGAGACGGACCCGTCGAGCAGGCTGATGTCCACCCACTGGCCCTGCCCGGTGCGCTGCTTCTCATGCAGGGCGGCCAGGACGCCGATGGTGGCCCACATCCCGGCGACCAGGTCCGCGCTGCTGACACCCACCCGAACGGGCGGGCCGTCGGTCTCCCCGGTGACGCTCATGATCCCGCTGCGGGCCTGGGCGATCGCGTCGTAGCCGGGCCGGAGCGCGTCCGGGCCGGTCTGGCCGTAGCCGCTGATGGAGGCGTAGACCAGGCCGGGGTTGTCCTTGGAGAGCTCCTCGTAGCCCAGGCCCAGGCGGGCGGCGGTGCCGGGGCGGAAGTTCTCCACCACGATGTCGGCGCGGCGGGCGAGTTCCCGGACCACCTCGAGTCCCTCAGGGGACTTCAGGTCGACGGCGAGGCTGCGTTTGTTCCGGTTCACGGAGAGGAAGTACGCGGCCTCCTCGCCTTGGAACGGAGGGCCCCACTGGCGGGTGTCGTCGCCGGAACCGGGCTGTTCGATCTTGATGACGTCGGCGCCCAGGTCCGCAAGGGTCATGGTGGCGAACGGTCCGGACAGGATCCGGCTTAGGTCCAGGACCAGCAAGTCGTTCAGCGGGCCGGTGGCGTCCGTGGTCTCCGGCCGGCCCGCCTTCTG
Source organism: Arthrobacter sp. NPDC080082 (assembly GCF_040686595.1). NCBI lineage: Bacteria > Bacillati > Actinomycetota > Actinomycetes > Micrococcales > Micrococcaceae > Arthrobacter > Arthrobacter sp. NPDC080082. Next base: position 209,475 of record NZ_JBFBKQ010000007.1, read on the forward strand.
CGGCACTGCCGTCTGCGGGGCTGCCGCCCCGGCGTCGTTCGTTGCCTCTTGGCGGGGTGCCGTGTCAGTCAGGCTCATACCGTGGCTTCCGTCTTGGTGGTGGCGCTGGCCTGGAAACGGTGGCCGGCCTTGGGCAGGAAGATCAGTGCCACCATGGCGACGGCGCAGCAGGCGATGATGTACAGCGCGATCGCCGTCGAGTTCCCGTACTGGGCCAGCAGGGCCGCGGCAATCAGCGGCGCGGGGCCGCCGGCCACCACGCTGGCCAGCTGGTAGCCCAGGCCGGCGCCGGTGTAGCGGATGTCGGCGTCGAAGCTCTCCGCTATCAGCGCAGCCTGCGGGCCGTACTGGATGTCGTGCAGGATCAGGCTGACCACGATCGCGACGCCCACAATGAAGGGTTCCCGGGTGTCCAGCAGGGCGAAGTAGGGAAAGGCGAAGAGCGCGGTCAGCACGATGCCCACGCCGTAGACCCTGCGCCGGCCGAAGCGGTCCGAGAGCCGGCCGAACAACGGCACGCTCACCAGGCCCAGCGCGGCGGCGATCAGGGTGTCGTCCAGGATCGAGTTGCTGTTGAGCTGCAGGTGCTTGACGGCGTAGGTGATCACGAACGTGATAAAGAGGTAGAACGGTGCCTGCTCGGACATGCGGACCAGGGCCGAGAGCAGGATTTCCTTGGGCTGGCGCTTGATGACCTCGATCAGCGGGTTGCGGACGACCTTGTTGGACTTGCGGATGGCTTCGAACTCGGGGCTCTCGATCACGCGCATCCGGACGAAGAGGCCGACGCCGATCAGCAGGATGCTGATGATGAACGGGATGCGCCAGCCGAAGCTCGCAAAGCCCTCGGTGCCTGTGATGCCGGAGGTGATGCGGACGACGCCGGTCGAGAGCACCAGGCCCAGCGGCACGCCGATCTGCGGCCAACTGGCGGAGAAGCCGCGGCGCTGCTGGTGGCCCCATTCCATGCTGAGCAGCACGGAGCCGCCCCATTCGCCGCCGACGCCGATGCCCTGGATGATGCGCAGCAGGGTCAGCAGGATGGGGGCGGCGACGCCGATGGCCTGGAAGGTGGGGAGGAAGCCGATCAGCACGGTGCCGAAAGCCATCAGGAAGAGGGTGACCATGAGGGTGGTCTTGCGGCCGATCCGGTCGCCGTAGTGGCCGAAGATGGCGGCGCCGACGGGGCGGGCCACGAAGCCGACGAACTGGGTGCCGAAGGCGGCCAGGACGCCGGCGAAGGCCGACTGTCCCGGGAAGAAGAGCTGCGGGAAGACCAGCGCCGCCGCCGTCCCGTAGAGGAAGAAGTCGTACCACTCGATGGTGGTGCCCACGACGCTGGCGACGGTTGCCCGCCGTGCGGCCTGCTCTCGGGTTACTGCCTGAACTGTCATCATCACTCCGTTGTTATGACGCGGCTGGGCCCAATGCCCTTGCTTGGATGGAGGCGTTGCCGGGTGCTCGCGGGCTCCTGGCCCTTTTCACCCTTTGTGCAAAACCCACAATATGGTTTCGCAACCCATATTGCGGGTTTAGCCTAATGCTGTCAATGGAAACTCGGAGGTTTAGCCGACGATCGCGGGGCGCGTAATCCGTCAGGACACCGGGACCCGCTGGCTATGATGGACACCCGTAGAGAAAGACGGTGGCAGGTGGCAGCTGGCAACGCGGCGGCAAAAGAGCAGGGTGACCGGACGACCCCCATCCTTGTGCTGGGCAAGGTCAGCGACATCCTGAATTGCTTCTCGATTGATGCGCCCGAACCGACACTGCAGCAGATTGCCCGGGCTACTGGCCTGCCGGCGAGCACCTGCCAGCGGCTGGTGCAGAACATGGTGCGCGAGGGATTCCTGGACCGCGACGGAGACCGCTACCGGATCGGCCTGCGGCTGGTCCAGTGGGCCGCGCCGGGCACCCTGGGCCTGGACGTGGTCCGGCTGCTCCACCCGATCATCCAGCAGCTCCGCGACGACAGTGGTGAGACGGCGTGCGTCTACATGCGGGACGGGCAGTACCGCACCGTGGTGGCCGTAGCCGAAACCCGGCACGTGGTGATGCGGCCCTTCCTGGTGGGCCAGGTGATGCCGATCCACGCCGGCGCACCGGGCAAGATCTTTCTGGCCTTCGACCCGGGAGCGCGGGAGGCCCTCAAGGACACCGAACTGACCCGGTTCACCGACATCACGCCGGTCAGCTGGAAAGAGCTTGACGCGCAGGCGGAACAGGCCCGCGAGCAGGGCTTCTTCGCCGCGTTCGGCGAACGGAACAGCGACGTCGGGTCCATCAGCGCCCCCGTCTTCCGCTACGACGGGCAGCTCGCGGCCGTCCTCGGCGTGGGCTTCCCGACCCAGCGGGTCAGCGCGGCGGACGTCCCGCGGCTGGGCCCCATGGTGGCCCGCGCCGCCCGGGACGCCAGCGCCGCCCTGGGCTACCGGCCACCCACGCCAGCATCCGCTATCGAAGGGAACCATCCGTGACCGCTGCCGACGCCGCACCCCGCCGTCGTACCTACGACGCGCTGCTGCAGGACATCGAGGCGGACCTGCGTTCCGGGAAGATCAAGCTCGGCGACCGGCTGCCCGGCGAGCGCACGCTCGCCGAGAATTACGGGATCTCCCGCGCCTCGGTGCGGGAGGCCATCCGCATCCTGGACGCGATGGGCGTGCTGCGCAGCTCGGTCGGGTCCGGTCCCACCTCCGGGGCGATCGTCATTTCGAACCCGTCGGCCGGCCTGTCCTCGGCCCTGCGGCTGCATGTGGCCAGCAACCGGCTGCCGGTGGAGGACATCGTGCAGACCCGCATCCTGCTGGAGACCTGGTCCGCGCAGGCCGCCGCCACCCGGCTCCGCGATGAGGGCGATGCGGGTCTGGAGCAGGCGGCCCAGCTCCTGGCGGCCATGGACGATCCGGAGCTGGACCGGCCCACCTTCCACGAACTCGACGCCCGGTTCCACGTCGCGCTCAGCTCTTTGGCCGGCAATACGGTGGTCGCCACCATGATGGAGTCGCTCAGCGGCGCGATCGTAGACTACGTCAAGGGCGCCATGGACGCGATGGAGTCCTGGCCGGAGGTCCTCGCGGTCCTGCGTGCCCAGCACCACGGGATCTACGAAGCCGTCCGGGACCAGGACGGCGAGCGCGCGGCCCGGCTGCTGCGCGAGCACATCGAGTGGTTCTACGAGCGGGCCCAGGAAGTGTCCCCGCGGCAGCCCTCCCCGGTACCTAGCGATTAGACTCGGCCCCATGCCACGTCGTGGGGGAACGAGGACCATCCGGACCGGTGCCGTGGTGAGCGGGGCCGTGCTGCTGTGCCTGGCGGCCGGATCGCTGGCCGGTTGCACCTACGAGGACGACGACGGCGGGCGGCCACCTGCCACACCGACGTCGGCGGTTACCCCCAGGCCGGGCCGCACCATCCCGGCCGGCCCATCACCCGATGTTCTGGCCGCGCAGCAGCGGAACGAGGCCGCACTGGAGCGGCTGCTCGCGGGGGCGACGGGGCCCGTCGTGCTCGCAGATTCAGGACCGGCGGACGGCAACGGCGTCGGCTTCCAGAAGGCGGGACGGGTCAGGACCGCGGGCGACTACCAGGTCACGGCCGCCTGCGTCGGGGTCGACGCCTCGCAGGTCATCATCTTCCAGGACCAAACCCCGACCGGCCCCACGTCCATCGCTGTGGACTGCACGGCGCCTGTGTCCCGGACGGTGAGCCTCCTGCCCGGCCCCGTGAGCGTTCAGTTGACCCGAAGAAATCCCACCGGCCCGTGGACCGGTGCGGTGGCCGGCGTCCGGATCACCGGGCCCTGAGCCTTCCCGCCGGGAAAAAACCCCTCCACCCCGGGCAGAATCGCCGGAACGGAGGGGTTTCACTGGGCCCCCTGTCGGATTCGAACCGACGACCCCCGCTTTACAAGAGCGGTGCTCTGGCCAACTGAGCTAAGGAGGCAATCCGCCGTCGTCTTATCCGGCGGAAAGCGCAGGAGGACAACGGCTAGATAAGGGTAGCCCACCGATGCCCGGCGGTAAAAAATCCTCCGCCACACGAAAGCGGCCCGGCCCCGGAGAACTCCGGGACCGGGCCGCACCAGCGGACGTGGCGCTTACTTCTTGGCGTCCACCGCTGCCTGCAGGTACTGGTCGAACGGGGTGTTGGCGCTGTCGCCCTTGCCCCACTGCTTACCCTCGACGAAGACCGTCGGCGTGCCGGTGACCCCGATGGCCGCGGCTTCCTGGGTCGTGTACTTCACGTACGGGCGGTAGGTCTTGTCATCCACGCACTTGTCGATGTTCTGCGCACCGGTGTCGGTGGCCAGCTTCTTCAGCTCGTTGTCGGAGAGGCCGGCGCTGCCCTCGGCGGGCTGCTTGGCGAACAGGGCGTCCACGAAGGCCGCGTACTTCTCCGGCGACTCGTTCACCACGCAGGCCGCCGCGGCGGCGGCGCGGGAGGAGTAGTTGGTGGTGGAGCGGGTGTCCAGGAAGCCCAGCGGACGGTATTCGACGGTGATCTTGCCGTCGTTGCGCAGCTTGGTCAGGGTGTCGTTGTACTGCGCCTCGAAGTTCTTGCAGACCGGGCAGATGAAGTCGATGTAGAGGACAACCTTGACGGGCTTGCCGGCCTCGGCATCGGCGCCGGGGGCCTTCAGGTCTGCCGGCGGGGTGGCCGGGGCTGCGGGAACATCGGAGAGCTTGACCGTGGCGGCGTCAGTCTTCGCCACCTCCGTGTTGGCCAGCAGGGTCACGCCGCCGTGGACGTTGCCGTTGGCGGGCGTGGGCCCGGAGTCAGCAACGGGGGCGTTGTTCTTGATGTTGGAGGTCACCACGAGGGCCACCACCACGATGATGGCGACGACGGCGGCGACGATGCCCCAGCCAATGAGCAGTTTGTTGCGCTTGTCCTTCTTGAGCTGGGCCTCACGGATCTCACGGGCCTTCTCGCGGGCCGCGGCGGTGCGCTCAGCTTTGGACTGACGGGGTTCGTTTGCGGGGCTCATTGGTTCCTCGTGTCGATCGGCCTGGACTGCGCCAGCGGGTGGCACGGTCATCATTTTAGGTGAGAAAGCTGGGGAGCTTGCGCTTTCAAGTTTCTTCCCGTGTGCCCAACGGACGAATAGCCCGGAAGATTCCGCCCCGATAGGGTGAACACAAGCCACAAGCGACCCCAGGGAGCACTAATGCAAGCAACCGAGCGCGAGCAGCGCACCGAGCACGCAGCACACCAAGCGGACGTGCAACCCGCGGGCGGAGGGCACAAGGGCGGGACGGACGACGTCGACCGTTTCGATTTCATGGTGGTGTCCAACCGCATGCCGGTGGACCGTTGCTCCGCGGACGAGCCCGGCTGCGAGGACGGCTGGCGCCGCTCCCCCGGCGGCCTGGTCACGGCGCTTGCGCCGATGATGACCAAGACCGACGGCGCCTGGGTGGGCTGGCACGGCGCCCCGGACGAGCACCTCGAACCGTTCAGCCATGGCGGCATCGACCTGATACCGGTGCAGCTGAGCACCCGCGACGTCGAGCTGTACTACGAGGGCTTCTCCAACGCGACCCTGTGGCCGCTCTACCACGACGTGATCGCCCCGCCGGAGTTCCACCGCGCCTGGTGGGACACGTACCGGAAGGTCAACAAGCGGTTCGCCGACGCCGTCATCCGGCACGCCGCCGAGGGCGCCACGGTCTGGGTCCAGGACTACCAGCTGCAGCTGGTCCCCCGGATGCTTCGCGAGCAACGACCGGACCTGAAGATCGGCTTCTTCAACCACATCCCGTTCCCGCCTCCGGAGATCTTCGCCCAGCTGCCTTGGCGCCGCGCGATCATCGACGGCCTGCTGGGCGCGGACCTGATCGGCTTCCAGCGCAGCAGCGACGCCGGGAACTTCATGCGCTCCGCCCGCCGCTTCCTCGGCGCCAGCGTCAAGCAGCAGCAGGTGCACGTCAAGGGCGCCGACGGCCAAACCACCCACATCGCCCGGGCCCAGGCCTTCCCCATCTCCATCGACGTGAAGCAGATCAGCGAGCTGGCGCAAAAGCCGGAAGTCATCGAGCGGGCCAAGCAGATCCGCCGCGACCTCGGCAACCCCAAGACCATCCTTTTGGGCGTGGACCGGCTGGACTATACCAAGGGGATCCGGCACCGGCTCAAGGCCTACGAGGAACTCCTCGAGGACGGCAAGGTCACGGTGGAGGACGCGTCCCTGATCCAGGTGGCCAGCCCCAGCCGCGAGCGCGTGGAGCAGTACCGACTGCTGCGCGAAGAGGTCGAGGGCACGGTAGGCCACATCAACGGCACCTACGACACCATGCAGAACACCGCCGTCCGCTACCTGCACCACAGCTACCCCATCGAGGAGATGGTGGCGCTCTATCTGGCCGCGGATGTCATGCTGGTCACCGCCCTCCGCGACGGCATGAACCTCGTCGCCAAGGAGTACGTCACGGCCCGCACGAACAACGACGGCGCGCTGGTGCTCAGCGAGTTCGCCGGCGCCGCGGACCAACTCAAGCAGGCCCTGTTGATGAATCCGCACGACATCGACGGGCTCAAGGACACCATCATGCGAGCCGTGAACATGGAGCCCGCCGAGGCTGCCCGCCGAATGCGGGCCATGCGCAAGCAGATCCTGACCAACGACGTCGATCTCTGGTCCGCAGACTTCCTCCGCGCGCTGCAGGAAAAGGTGGTGCGTGATGACTCCTGAGCCCGACGCCAAGCTCTCCCTGTCCCCCGAGCTGCTCGAGGCGGTGCGGCGTATCGCCGGCACCGAGGAGCTGCTGGTGGCCATGGACTTTGACGGCACCATGGCCCCGCTGGTGGACCACGCGGAGGACTCCCGCGCCCTCCCCCGCTCGGCCGCGGCGTTTGCCGCCCTGGCCGAACTGCCGCGGACCACGACGGCGCTGATCTCCGGCCGGGCACTGGACAGCCTGCGCTCGGTCGCGTCCCCGCCGGAGAAGACCCTGCTGATCGGCAGCCACGGCGCGGAGATCTGGATGGGTCCGGGCTCGGCCGAGCTTCAGCTCGACGAGGACCAGCGCCGGCTCCTGGCCGACGTGCGGGCCGTCCTGGAGGAGATCGTCCACGTGGCACCCGGCACCCTGCTCGAGGAGAAGCCGGCCGGCGTCGTGCTCCACACCCGGCTGGCCGCGGACGACGTGGCCGAGGACGCCGTGGCCGCGGCGAAGTCCGCCCTGAAGGACCGCGCCGGGGTTTACCTGAAGACCGGCAACCGGGTCCTGGAGACCTCCGTGGTCCACGCCTCCAAGGGCGAGGCGGTGTCCTTCCTTCGGCAGGCCACGGGCGCGTCGGCGGTGGTCTTCGCCGGGGACGACACCACGGACGAGGACGCCCTGCGCAGCCTGGTCTCAGGCGACCTGGGAGTGAAGGTGGGCCTGGACTTCACCCAGGCGGAGTTCCGGGTGGAAGCCCCGCCGCACGTGTCCGAACTGCTGGAGGCACTGCTGCGCGAGCGGAAGGCCGCCGTCGGCAGCTGACCGCGCCACCCAACCCCACTGACTCGCAGCTCAGGCCGTCTTGAGCGCCCATAACGGCCTTACCTGCCAGTCAGTTGGGGGATGACTCGGGTTCGTAGCCGATCAGCCAGTGCAGTCCGTGCCGGTCCACCACCTGGCCGTCGGAGGCACCCCAGGGCTTCGGGCCCAGCGGGTCCACCACGCGTCCGCCGTCGGCCAGCCGGTCGAACCACCGGTGCAGGACCGCGGGCTCGGCCGTCCCCAACAGCGAGAGCATCAGCCCCTCGCACCGGACGGTGGCTTCGCCCTCGGCCGCGTCGGAGCCGGCCAGGCGCACGTCACCCCTCAGCTCACCGTGGGCGATCGCATCGGCCGGACCGTCGGTGCGGTTGAACTGCTCGTAGGTGAACAAGGCCAGGTCACCGCCGAAGACATCGGCGTAGAACCCGAGCGCCTCGCGCGCGGTACCGGGGAAACTCACGTAGATCTGGAGGGCCGTCATGCGCACAGCCTACACAGCGCCGCACGGCCACGGGTGGTAGGGATCACCAGTGACATCCGTAACCTTTTCCCCCATTCGCGATCCATCTGACATACTCTGTATGTGATGTGGCGCACAGCTACCGTGCGGCGTCGCTGGCTGCTCCTCGGCTTCGGCCGGGGAGCAGGCGCAAGACTCACAACTGAATAAAAAGACCATTCACAACGGATCGTCCGGCACGTACCTGCCGGTGAAGGGATTGAAAACTGTGGCAACAGTTACTTTTGACAACGCAACGCGGCTCTACCCGGGCACCGAAAAGCCCGCGGTCGACAAGCTGAACATCGAAATCGCCGACGGCGAGTTCCTGGTTCTCGTCGGCCCCTCCGGCTGCGGCAAGTCCACCTCCCTGCGCATGCTCGCAGGCCTCGAAGACGTCAACTCCGGCCGCATCCTGATCGGTGACCGCGACGTCACCGACATGCCGCCCAAGGACCGCGACATCGCGATGGTGTTCCAGAACTACGCCCTGTACCCGCACATGACCGTCGCGGACAACATGGGCTTCGCCCTCAAGATCGCCGGCGTCAGCAAGGAAGAGCGGGCCGAGCGCGTCCGCGAAGCCGCCAAGCTGCTGGACCTCGAGCCGTACCTGGACCGCAAGCCGAAGGCCCTCTCCGGCGGTCAGCGCCAGCGCGTCGCCATGGGCCGCGCGATCGTCCGTAACCCGCAGGTCTTCCTGATGGACGAGCCGCTCTCCAACCTCGACGCCAAGCTCCGCGTCCAGACCCGCACCCAGATCGCGTCGCTGACCCGCCGCCTGGGCGTCACCACCGTCTACGTCACCCACGACCAGGTCGAGGCCATGACCATGGGTGACCGCGTCGCCGTGCTCAAGGACGGCCTGCTAATGCAGGTGGACACCCCGCGCAACCTCTACGACAAGCCGAAAAACGTCTTCGTCGCCGGCTTCATCGGCTCCCCCGCCATGAACCTGCTGGAACTGCCCGTCGTCGATGGCGGCGTGCAGTTCGGCGGAACCGTCTACCCGGTGCCGCGCGATGTCCTCGAGGACGCCTCCGGCTCCACCGTCACGCTGGGCAGCCGACCCGAGGACCTGGAGACCGCCAGCCAGGGCGAGGGCCTGCAGGTTGAGGTCGACGTCGTCGAGGAACTCGGCGCCGACGCCTACGTCTACGGCCACACCACGCTCGACGGCAAGGACCACGACATCGTGGCCCGCGTCGACGGCCGCCGCCCGCCGATGAAGGGTGAGACCATCTGGGTCCGCCCGCAGTCCGGCCACGTGCACCTGTTCGACACCAAGACCGGCGAGCGCCTCGGCGACTGACGCAGTCTTCAACCGACGGCGGTCCTCCTGCGGGAGGGCCGCCGTCGGCCGTTAACCGCCCCTTGTTTAGGCGCGCCGCCGCCGGGTGCGGGAGAATTGCCCCATGACCGAGGAGAACCGCATGAGCGAGGACAACGGTGCCCAGTGGCACGACGAACCCACTGACTACGGCCAGATCGGGAAGCTGCCCCGGTACGTGCCCGCGAGCGCCAATGACGACAAGGCGATCTCCAGCTCGCTGAGCATCACAGCAGCCGCCACCGAGCCGGAGCTGCTGGACCTGCCCTGGCACATCGCCCTCGAGGACTGGCCCGCAGAGTACCTGGCCGCACTCCCCCGCGGCATCTCCCGGCACATCGTCCGGTTCGCGCACCTGGGCGGCTCGGTCATCGCCATCAAGGAAACCTCCGAGCACATCGCCCGGCACGAGTACCACATGCTCCGCAAGCTGGCCCGCCTGGATGTCCCCTGCGTGGAGCCGGTGGCGGTCATCACCGGCCGCACCACCCCGGACGGCAAACCCCTGAACCCCGTGCTGGTCACCCGGCACCTGAAGTTCTCCATGCCCTACCGCGCCCTGTTCTCACAGATGCTGCGCAAGGACACCCTCACCCGCCTGATCGACGCCCAGGCCCTCCTGCTGGTCCGCCTGCACCTGATCGGCTTCTACTGGGGCGATGTGTCCCTCTCCAACACCCTGTTCCGCCGCGACGCAGGCGCCTTCGCCGCCTACCTGGTGGACGCCGAGACCGGCGAGCTGTACCCGGACCTGTCCACCGGCCAGCGCGAGTACGACCTGGAAATCGCCCGGGTCAACATCGCCGGGGAACTGATGGACCTGCTCGACGGCGGGCTGATCGAGGAGAAGGTGGACCCCGTGGCCACCAGCGAGCTGATCATGGAGAGCTACCGCCGGCTCTGGACCGAGCTGACGGAGAAGGAATCCTTCGAGGTCGGCGAGCGCTGGCGGGTGGCCGCCCGCATCCGGCGGCTCAACGAACTCGGCTTCGACGTCGAGGAATACGCGATCAAGACCACCCAGAACGGTTCCACCATCCAGCTTCAGCCCAAGGTGGTCGACGCCGGCCACCACCAGCGCCGGCTGCTGCGGCTCACCGGCCTGGACGCCCAGGAAAACCAGGCCCGCCGGCTGCTGAATGACATGGACTCCTTCCGCGCGGACAACAACCCCGGCATGGACGAGGAGTACAGCGCCCACCTGTGGGTCAGCCAGATCTTCGAGCCGATCGTCCGCGCCATCCCCCGCGACCTGTCCGGCAAGCTGGAACCGGCGGAGGCCGTGCACGAGATTCTGGAGCACCGCTGGTACATGTCCGAGAAGGAAAACCGGCACATCCCGCTGGCCGAGGCCGTGCAGTCCTACATCGACTCCGAGCTGCGGCACCGGCGCGACGAGGCCGCGATCATGCTGAACCCGGACACCGAGCTGCTCAAGATCCTTGAGGTCGAGACCGAGGAGTCCCGCTACGACGGCGACGAGACCCCCGGCGACGAAGACGAGTACCCGGACGCGGACGACTAGGCCGGTTGAAGCACAGCCGGGCTAGATGGCCTTGCCGGGGTTCAGGATCCCGGCCGGGTCGAAGAGTTCCTTGATCCGGTACTGCAACTCCCGGACCGGTTCCTTCTGCTCCAGGCCCAGCCAGCGCAGCTTGTACTGGCCCACGCCGTGCTCGCCGGTGATGGTGCCGCCCATCGCGAGGGCCACGGTCACCGACTCGTCCAGGGCGGCGCCCAGCCGTTCCATCGCGCCGGGGTCCACGCCGTCGCCGTCCCGGTCCACCCAGAACGTGGGGTGGAGGTTGCCGTCTCCGGCGTGCGCCACCACTTTGAGCTGGACCTCGTGCCGGGCCGCCATCGCCTCGAGTTCGGCCACGTAGTCCACCAAGCGGGAGCGCGGGACGGCGACGTCCTCGCCCACCCGGTATTCGTCGTCGACCTCGGCGCCGCGGCTGTGCCGGCGCAGCTCCACCAGAGCCTCGGCTTCCGCGTCCGCCTCCATGGTTACCACCGCGCCGCCGGCGGCCAGCAGCGGCCGGATGGCGGCGGCCTCGGCGGCGGCGCCGAAGCCGTCCGTCTGGAGCAGCAGCAGCGAGGCGCCCCGGGCCGAGAGGGTCGAGCCGTGTATGGCGTCGAGCTGGACGAGGGTGCCGCTGTCCAGCAGCTCCATGATGGCGGGCTGTACCCGGGCCTTGCCCACGGCCAGCACCCCGGCCGCGGCGCTGCGGAAGTCCGGGTAGAACGCGGCGATGGTGTGCACCTCGCGCGGGAGGTATTTGAGTCGGACGGTGATCCCCACGACGATCCCGAGCGTCCCCTCGGAGCCCACAAACAGCCCCGTGAGGTCGTAGCCGGCCACACCCTTGAACGTCTGGTGTCCGGTGTGGATCAGGGTACCGTCCGCCAGGACGACGTCGAGGGCCAGCACCGAGTCCCGGGTGACCCCGTACTTGGCGCAGCGCAGGCCCCCGGCGTTGGTCGCGACGTTGCCGCCGATCGTGGAGCTGCGATAACTGGCCGGGTCCGGCGCGTACATGAGGCCATAGACGGCGGCGGCCGCGTTGAGGTCGGCGTTGACGACCCCGGGTTCGACGACGGCGGTCTCGTCATCCGGGTTGAGGTCCAGGATGCGGTTCATCTTCTCCAGGCTGAGGACAACGCAACCCTCGCTGGCGTGGGCTCCACCGGAGACGCCGGTGCCGGCGCCGCGGGCCACGAGCGCAACCCGGCGCGCGGCGCAGGCCCGGACCACGGCCTGCACGTCCTTGACGGATTCGGCGAAGACCACGGCCTGCGGCAACTGATAGTCCAGCACGGGGGCCTGGTCCACGGCATAGGCGGCGAGCGCAGGATCCTCCGTCACGACCTTGTCCGCCCCCAGGGCCGCCGTCAGATCCCCAATAATGCCGCGCATGTGCCGCTCCCGTTCGCCGTTGAACCCGCCCTGTATCGGACCCAGTCTAGGCGCCCGGGACGGCAACCCCAGGCAGCACCCATATGGCCGCCGCCCGGCCGGCGGAGCGCAGCCGCGGCTGGGCGTCACGGGCCAAGCCGCCGGGAGCCAACCCGCCGGCATCATCGAACACCAACTCCCCGACGACGAGCGCGGGGGCACCCACCAGGCCCTTCCACTGTGCGGCGGTCAGCAGGGCCGGGTCGAATCCGGCGTCGGCGGCGGCCCGGGTGACGGCCACCAGCACCGTGGCCCCGGCGGTTTCGCGGATGAAGGCCAGCACGTCGCCGTCGGCGTAGAGCCAGCGGACTCCGCCGGCGGTGAGCGCGGGCTGGTCCCGGCGCAGCCCGGACAAAGCGGCGTACAGGCCGCGAAGGTCGTGCCGGACCCGGTCGGGTCGGTCCCAGGGCATGGGGGTCCGGGAGAACTCGCCGTTGTCCCCGGTGAGCCCGAATTCGTCGCCGGCGTAGAGCACCGGCACGCCGGGCAGGGTGAACATCAGCACCGCGCCCAGCTGCTGGCCGCCGTCGATCATGGCGGTGGCCGCGCGGGCGGTGTCGTGACTGTTCAGCGCGTTCATGTTCTGCCGGCGGACGTCCCAGCTGAACGCGGCCGCCAGGTCCTGGTGGGTGGCGAGGAACTCGGCGGCGTCGATCCGGCCGGGGCCCGGCAGTGGCGTGCCGAAGAAGTTCACGTGCCGGGCCTCGCCTGCCAGCCAGGCCCAGAGCGGGCGGGTGAAATTCGAGTAGGTCATGGCGCCGTTCCAGTGCTCGCCACTGAAGTCCGGGGCCGCGTCGTTGGTCGACTCGGCCAGCAGCGCCGCTTCCGGGTTGATGCCGCGGACCCGGTCCGCGATCAGCCGGGCCACATCCTGGTTGAGGTCCGTCGCGCCGAGCCGTCCGGTCATGTTGCCGACGTCGATCCGCCAGCCGTCCAGGTTGAACGGCGGCAGCAGCCAGCGCGCCACCGGCGAGTCCTCATCCCGGACGAACGCGTCACGCAGCGCCTCGGAGGACCAGTTGAGCTTCGGCAGCGAGGGCACGCCGTACCAGGCCTCGTAGCTGCTGTGGTCCGGGGAGAAGTAGTAGTAGCCGGCCTCGGGCGCGGCCGGGCCGGCCAGGGCGTTCCGGAACCATTCGTGGGCGTCGCCGGAGTGGTTGGCGGTGAGGTCGCCCATCACCTTGAGGCCCCGGGCGTGCGCCGCCTCCACGAGGTCCACCAGCGCCTGGTCCCCGCCGAGGAGCGGGTCCACGGTGGCGAAGGTGGCGGCGTCGTAGCGGTGATTGGAGCGGGCCGGGAAGAAAGGGGTGAGGTAAATGATGTCCGCCCCGAGCGCCTGGATGTGGTCCAGCCGTTCGGTGATGCCGGGCAGGTCGCCGCCGTAGAACTGGTAGGGCGTGACCGCGGAGGCGCCTTCCACCGCGGTGGTGTGCCAGTCCGCGGGGACGGCCCAGTCCGGTGCCGGGTGCGTGTCCGCCTGGACGGAGCGGGCGAACCGGTCCGGGAAGATCTGGTACATGGTCCCGGTCCGCAGCCAGTCCGGGCCGGCCGGGTAGGTGCCCAGCCGGAAGTCGGCGTAGTCGGAGACGTCCCGGCCGAAGAGGCCCTGGGCGTTCAGCTGCCAGTTCCGGCCGCCGGCCTCGATCAGGAACCGGTAGCGGAGGACGGGGTTGGTGGCCGTCGTCGCCGCTTCCCACCACGCCCAGCCGTCGGCGATCCCGAGGAGGTCGCAGGGATCGTAGCGTGGTTCGCCGTCGTGCAGGGAGCGGAGCCAGACGCGGGACGCCTCGCCCCACCCGACGGGGATCCGGAGCCGCAGGCGGACCGGGCCGCCGCGCTCCACGCCGTCAGGGGCGTGGAGCGCGGACCCGTCGTGGTGCGGCAGGAGCCCGGCGGCAGCGGCGCCGGACACTCTAGCCCTTGACCGAGCCGGCCGTGAGGCCGCTGACGATGTAGCGCTGCAGGTAGAGGAACAGGGCCATGACCGGCAGGGCGGAGATCACGGCGCCGGCGGCGAAGACGCCCCAGTTCTCCGAGCGCTGCTGGGCGACGAAGGAGTAGAGGCCGACGGCGAGGGTCTGGCTGTCCGGGTCGGTGAGCACCACGGAGGCGATGACGAACTCGCCGGAGATGGCGATGTAGGTCAGGAGACCCACGACGGCCAGGATAGGGGTGACCAGGCGCATGATGATGCCGAAGAAGATCTGGGTGTGGCTGGCGCCGTCGATCTTGGCCGCCTCGTCCAGGGACTGCGGCACGGTGTTGAAGAACCCGTACATCAGGTAGGTGTTTACGCCCAGGGCGCCGCCCAGGTAGACCATGATCAGGCCCAGCTGGCTGCCCAGCCCCAGGGCCGGGATAACCTCGGAGATGCCGCTGAGGAGCAGGAAGATCGCGACGACGGCGAGCAGCTGCGGGAACATCTGCAGCAGCAGCAGGCTGAGCAGCCCCACCCGGCGGCCGGTGAAGCGCATCCGGGAGAAGGCGTAGGCCGCCATGGCGCCGAGGAAGACGGTGGCCGCGGAGGTAATGCCGCCGACCACCAGCGTGTTCAGGAACCAGCGGGCGAAGGGCCGGGACGGGATGTTGAACAGGGCGGTGAAGTTGCCGAAGTCGATCTTGCTGAACAGGGCGTTGGAGCCCACCAGGGTGCCGGTGGAGTTCAGCGCGGCGGAGAGCACGTAGAGCAGCGGGAAGACCGCGAAGATGGTCACGGCGATGCCCACCAGGTGCCGCCAGCCCTTGTCCGCGAACCAGACGCCGAAGGGGCGGCTGCGGTGCAGGGACTTGAGGCGTTCGACGTCGGCGGCGGTGGCGCGGGCTGCCTCCCCCGTTGCCGGCTCCGCCGTCGTCCCGGTGGCCTGGTCCGTCGGGGTCGCCGACGATGCCGTGCGCGGTGCTGGCCCGTTCATGAGTTCACGTCCTCGAGTGCCTTGGTCTGCTTGAAGCTGATGGCCGATACGGTGGCCACGATGATGAAGATGATGATGGCTAGGGCGCTGGCCAGCCCGTAGTCGCGGCCGGTGCCCTGCCCGAAGGCCACCTTGTAGACCAGGGTGATCAGGATGTCCGTGGCGCCGATGTCCCGTGTGGTGTCCGCGAAGCGCGGGCCGCCGCCGGTGAGCATGAAGATGACGTTGAAGTTGTTGAAGTTGAACGCAAAGGACGAGATCAGCAGCGGGGCGATCGAGACCAGCAGCAGCGGCAGCTTGATCGACCGGAATACCCGCCAGGCGCTGGCGCCGTCCATCCGGGCAGCCTCGTCCAGTTCGGAGGGCAGGGACTGGAGCGCGCCGGTGCAGACCAGGAACATGTACGGGTAGCCGAGCCAGAGGTTGACCACCAGGACGCTGATCTTGGCCAGCACCGGATCCGTCAGCCAGCCGATATGGGCGCCGCCCAGGAGGGTCTGGTTCAGCCAGCCGAACTCCGGGTTGAGGATGCCGGACCAGACCAGGCCGGTGAGGAAGGCGGGGAAGGCATAGGGCAGGATCATCAGGATCCGGTAGACCTTCTTGCCCTTGAGGTCCTCGCGGTTGAAGGCGATGGCCAGGAACAGGCCCAGGGCGAAGGTCAGCGCCACGGAGGCAATGGCGAAGGTGAAGGTCCAGAGAATGACGCCCACGAGCGGCCCGCGCAGGCTCGGGTCGGTGAAGGCGCGGGAGAAGTTTTCGAAGCCGACGTCGATCTTCCAGCCGGTGGACAGCGTCTGCCCGTCCGCCGCGGCGAAGGCGCCCTTGCCGTTGTCGCGGTAGACGGCGCCGCTGTCCGTGTCCGTGAAGGTGTCCGCACCGGCGTCGTACTTCAGCGAGGGCTTGAACTGGTAGGCGTTGCTGCCGTCCGCGGTGCGCAGGGTCCCGTCGGCCGGGTCGGCGGAGACGGGGACGGTGAGGGCCAGGATCTTCTGCTGGTTGGCGACGATCTCCTGGAAGTTCAGGGTCTGGTAGCCGTCCAGGGACTTGGCCTTGCCGGTGGAGTCCTTGACCGCGCCGGCGGCGTCCTCGAGGGGCTTGTCCGTGCTGCCGAGGGAGACCTTGCCGGCCGGG
This sequence comes from Arthrobacter sp. NPDC080082, assembly GCF_040686595.1. Classification (NCBI taxonomy): domain Bacteria; kingdom Bacillati; phylum Actinomycetota; class Actinomycetes; order Micrococcales; family Micrococcaceae; genus Arthrobacter; species Arthrobacter sp. NPDC080082. The sequence continues at coordinate 225,793 of NZ_JBFBKQ010000007.1, forward strand.
TCTGTGAAGAGCAGGTAGAACGAATCCCCCTTGGCCAGGACCGAGGTCTTGTAGGCCGGGGAGTCCGGGACGCGCTTCTGGGCGGTGAGCTGGATGGCGGAGATCGCGTCATCCTTGGTGCTGTTGTGCCCGTCGCCGTAGTTGGTGAAGGCGATGTAGCCGCTGAAGACCACCACGAAGACCTGGAAGATGAGCAGGAACAGCACGCCGGGTGCCAGGTATTTGGCCGGGAGGCCGCCCTTGCGCAGGTAGATCCAGTTGATCGCCAGGACCACGACGGCGGAGACAACCAGGACAGTCCAGGAGTGACTGAGGAACAGCATGGTCAGGACGAAGACGGCCAGCGCATCGACCAGGCCCAGCAGGACGATCTTGGCGATGATGCCCTTGGTCCCGTCCGGGGAGGTGCGGCGGCGGGCTGACCCGGCCTGCCGTCCCGTGCGCTTGCCTGTGCGGGATCCCGCGCCAGGGGCTGGCGGTGCGGCGGAGGGGTCGGTGCCCTCGCGGAGTTCTGTATCTGGCATGGCTCTTCAGTCCTTGGGAGAAGCAGGGTGATGCAGGAACGGGCCGGGCGGTGTGGTGCCGCCCGGCTCGGAGCTGTCCGGATCCCGCCGCGGCTGTGCGCGGCGGCGGGATCCGGGGCGGGGGCTAGCCCCCGATCTTGGTCTTGATGCTGGCAGCCATCTTGGCCCAGTCGGCGGCCGGGTCGCCCTGGCCCTTGATCAGGGACAGTTCGGTTGCACCCCAGTCAGCCCAGACGGCGCTCATTTCCGGGATGGCCGGCATCGGGACGCCGGTGGCGCCGATCTTGCCGAACGCCGCGACGACCGGGTCGCTGGCGGCCTTGTCGAAGGAGGCCTTCAGTGCCGGCGGGCGGCCGCCGGCCTTGTACATGGAGTCCTGGGCTGCCTCGGAGGTGAGGTAGTTGGTGACGAACTCGTTGGTGGCCAGGGCGTTGGCGCTCTTGGAGCTGATGAAGAAGCCGTTGACGCCGATGAACGGCTGCGCCGGCTGGTCGCCTGCGGTCGGCAGCGGGTCAACAGCGAACTTGATGCCCTTCTTCTGCACGTCCGGAACGTTCCACGGGCCGGTCAGGTAGTACGGGGATTCGCCGGCCAGGAACTTCTCCTTGGCGATGTCACCGGTGATGTTGGAGTTGATGATCTTTTCGCCGGCGTCACCCCAGGCGGCGAGCTTCTTGGCGAATGCGACGCCGGCGGCGTCGCCGATGAGGAGCTGCTTGGGGTCGTAGCCGCCGTCGGCAGCCTTGCCGAAGACCTGCGAGCCCATCGAGGACTGCAGCGGGTACAGGTGGTACGGGTCGCCCTGCTTGGGGTCCATGCCCACCAGGAACGGGAACTTGGCCTTGCCGTCGGCGACGGCCTTCTTGCCGTTGCTGATGACCTCGTCCATGGTCTTGGCCGAATCGGAGACGATCGCCGTGTTGCGCAGCAGCGCGATGTTCTCGATCGCGTACGGGACACCGTAGACCGAGCCGTTGTAGGTCATGGCCTTGATCGAGGAATCCTGGAAGGAGCCCTTCTTGTCGCCGAGTTCGACGGGGGCGATCACGCCGTTCTGGACGAACTTGCCTACCCAGTCGTGCGGTCCGACGATCAGGTCCGGGCCCTTGCCGGTGGGAACCTGGGTGATGAAGTCGTCACGGACGGCGGCGAAGTCCTTGACCACCAGCTTGACCTCGATGCCGGTGTCGGCCTGGAACTTGGCGGTGATGTCCTTCAGCGCCGGGGAGCGCTCGGCGTCGACCCACATGGTGATGGTGCTGGCACCGGAGGCCTTGAGGTCCGGCTTGGCCGTGGCGGACGGCGAGGCCGGGGAGGTGGCTGCCGCGCCGCCGCAGGCGCTGAGGGCCAGCGCGGCCACGACGGAGACGGCACCTGCCGTGAAAACCCGGCGGCTGGTGCCGGTGGTGAGGGTGTTCTGCACCTTCATTGGTGTCCCTTTCATAAAGATCCTGCATCCACACGTGAGGCCCGATCGGATCGAGTCGGGCCTGGTGGCATCGTCGGTGATGTGGCTCACAGCTGCAAGCGCTTCCAAGTTACACGCCGGTAGGTGGTTTGGGAAGTCGGCATTTGCCGGGCGTGTCGCGGGCGCCGGCCCCTCCGGCTGGCCCTTAGGGCTCCTCAGGCCGCCGATTGGCCCGGCGTTACAAGCAAATTCGCATCACTACCCCGACGGAGGCGCCCCGGTGCCGGGAGAGGCGGGTGACCGAAACTTCTGGAAGCGTTTTCATTTCGGTGTCTTCGGCCTTACGATTACCGGCATGTCAGTTGATACAGTCCCCGCCGCCCTTGCCGGCCCGTTGACCCTGGTGCACGCCGCAGACCACACGCCCGGCTGGTGGCGGTCCGCCGTTATCTACCAGGTCTACCCCCGGTCCTTCCGCGACCTGAACGGCGACGGCGTGGGCGACCTCGCCGGTATCACAGCAGAGCTGCCGCAGCTCGCCGAGCTGGATGTCGACGCCGTCTGGCTCTCCCCCTTCTACCGCTCCCCGCAGCGCGACGCCGGCTACGACGTCAGCGATTACTGCGACGTGGACCCGCTCTTCGGCACCTTGGACGACTTCGATGCCATGATGGCCGAGGCCAAGCGCTTGGGCCTGCGGCTGATCGTGGACCTCGTGCCCAACCACTGCTCGGACCAGCACGCCGCGTTCCAGGCCGCCCTCGCCGCCCCGGCCGACGGCCCGGAGCGGGACATGTTCATCTTCCGCGACGGACTCGGCGAGTCCGGCGAGCTTCCCCCGAATAACTGGCAGTCGCACTTCGGCGGTCCGGCCTGGACCCGGATCACGGAGCCCGACGGCACGGCCGGCCAGTGGTACCTTCACCTCTTCGATTCCTCCCAGCCCGACTTCAACTGGGACAACGACGCCGTCCACGCCGAGTTCGAACGCGTCCTGCGGTTCTGGCTGGACCGTGGGGTCTCGGGCTTCCGCGTCGACGTCGCCCACGCCCTGGTCAAGGCCCCCGGCCTGCCGGCGTGGGGCGGCCGCGCCGACGGCAACAGCTCCGACGGCTTCCCCGGCCACGAGGCGCCGATGTTCGGCCAGCCGGCCCTGCACGACATCTACCGCGCCTGGCGCCGGATCCTGGCCGAATACGGTCCGGACCGGATCCTTTGCGCCGAGGCCAATGTGGACCCGCTCCCCCGGCTGGCCGACTGGGTCCGCCCCGACGAGATGCACCAGGCGTTCAACTTCCCGTACCTGCACGCCGGCCTGGACCCGCACCGCATGCGCCGCGTGGTGACCGAGTCCCTGAACGCCCTGGACGCCGTCGGCGCCCCGACCACCTGGGTGTTGTCCAACCACGACGTCGTCCGGCACGCCACCCGCTTCGGCTACGACGGCCCGGCACCCCGCGACGGCGACGGCATCGGTCCCGCCGATCCCCAGCCGAACGCCGAGCTCGGCCGCGCCCGCGCCGCCGCCGCCACGATGTTCATGCTGGGCCTGCCCGGCGGGGCATACCTCTACCAGGGCGAGGAACTCGGCCTGCCGGACGGCATCGACATCCCCGACCACCAGCGCCAGGACCCCACCTTCGGGCGGACCGGTGGCGAGCGGCTGGGCCGCGACGGTTGCCGTGTGCCGCTGCCGTGGCGGGCCGGCGAACCGAACAACGGCTTCGGCTCCGGCGCGGACCCGTGGCTGCCCCAGCCGGAAAGCTTCGGCGCCTTGGCCCGGGACACCCAGGCCGCTTCGCCGTCGTCGCATTTGAACCTTTACCGCAACATGCTCGCACTGCGCCGGCAGCTGCGCCTCGGCGAGGGCTCCCTGGCCTGGCTCGAGGACTGGTCCACGGACACCTCGCTGGGCTACCTGAACGGCACCGTCGCGGTGCTGATGAATGTGGGCCACGAACCCCTCGACCTGCCCGCCGGAACCGTGCTGCTCCGCAGCTCCCAAGCCGCCGGCATGAACGCCCCGGAGCATCAGTTAGGCTCAGGGGAAACTGTTTGGCTGGAAATCTACATCGAGGACACGGAGAGCTGAAAATGCCCGGCATCAAGGACGTCGCGGAACGGGCCGGCCTCTCCATCGCCACCGTTTCACGCGCCTTGAGCGGCAAGGGCAATGTCTCTCCCCGCAGCCGCGCGCTGGCCCAGGCCGCGGCCGCGGAACTCGGGTTCGTGCTTTCCTACCATGCCTCCAGCCTGGCGTCCGGGCGGAACCACAACGTCGGCGTCGTGGTTCCGTCCGTGCACCGCTGGTTCTTCTCGGCGGTGGTGGAGGGCGTCTCGGCCACCCTGCTCGACGCCGGCTACGACCTCACGCTGTACAACGTCAGTGACGGCGAGGAGCGGCGGCACAGCGTCCTGAACGACTTCCTGCTGCGCAAGCGGGTGGACGCGGTCATTGCGGTGTCCCTGGAGCTCAGCGAGGCCGAAATCCAGCAGCTGCTGGCCATCCACCGGCCCATCGTTGGCATCGGCGGCCCCCTCCCCGGGGCTCCCACCATACGGATCAACGACTCGGGCCTGGCGGAGGCTGCCGCCCGGCACCTGATCCAGCTGGGGCACAGCCGGATCGCGCATATGACCGGAGACGCCGCCTACGACAAAGACTTCCGGCTGCCGGGCACCCGCCAGGCAGGTTTCACGGCAGCGATGCACGGCGCCGGCCTTCCCGTGCGGCCGGAGTGGCTGGTCTCCGCCGACTTCACCATCCAGGGCGCCTACGCCAGCGCCCGGCAACTGCTGGGGAGCTCCCCTGAGCGTCCGACGGCGGTGTTCGCCGCCTCGGATGAGATGGCGATCGGCACCATCCTCGCGGCCCGCGACTTCGGGCTTCGCGTTCCTGAGGATCTTTCGGTGATCGGCATCGACGGCCACGAGCTGGGCGAGGTCTTCGGCCTCACCACCATCGACCAAGATGCCCGCGGCCAGGGTGCCCTCGCGGTCCGGCGCCTCCTGGAGGGGCTAGAGGGCGGCGGCGGGGAGCCTGCCGCGGCGGACATGGAATACCCCACCCGGTTCGTCATCCGCTCCAGCACGGCCGTGCCCCCGGCCGACGCGTCTCCGCTGCACTAATACCGCCGGCTGGCGTACGTTCCTGCCCGGTTACTCCAGCAGCCCGAGCACTTACTCAACCGCAGCGGCCGGATTGTGGACCTTCCTAGGTTCCTTCCCGTGATGCTTGGGCGAGTAACTGGGGAGGATGGTACGGGGACGCCCCCGTTAGCCCTGGTCGCCGCCCATGAACCGGACATAGCGCTGCAGAAACATGGGCCAGAGGCCTTCGTACTCGTCACGGGTCACTGCCGGGTGTTCTGCGCCTTCCCATCCGCTGTGAACCAGACGGAGCTCGGTACCGGCATCCACAGCCCGGAACGCTACGCGAATCTCCGTGGACCACAGCGCCTGGGTTCCTTGGTGCCAGCTGGCGTGGAAGGAGAGAGGGGGCTGCCAGTCGTCGATGGTCCCCCAGATGGCGGTGCGGCCGTCGTCCGCGGTTTCCAGGATCAGGCTTTCCTCGAACTCCACGTAGGATCCGGCCCCGTACACGCCGTGCTCCTCGAGCGGCCACCACAGGTGCGTGTGCTCGGTGAAACCCACGAATGCCCTGGCGACGGCGCCGGGTACGACGACGGTGCACACCAACGGGTCAAGACCCTCGGAGGGCCCGGGCTCTGGGGCGGCAGCTGCGTGGCTGAAGAGGTTATCCATGGGCATCAACTCTACTAGGGCAGTCGATGGCGCCACCCCGTGCATAATCCTGCTTCCAGAGCCAGCTCAGCGTAAGCTCCTACGCCGTTGCTGCCGGCTCCAGAGCAGGCTCAACGGGAGGGGCTCTTACGTCGTTGCTGCTGTGGCCGTTAAAGAGCTCAGGCCCCGACACTTAGTGTCGGGGCCTGAGCCGCTAAATTATGTCCGGCGGTGACCTACTCTCCCACACCCTCCCGGGTGCAGTACCATCGGCGCTGTGGGTCTTAGCTTCCGGGTTCGGAATGGGACCGGGCGTTTC
>NZ_JBFBKQ010000008.1:0-87711 GCF_040686595.1 Arthrobacter sp. NPDC080082
AGCAGGGGGACGACGGCGTGTTTCCACTGGCCGAGGAGCTTCTGCTTGCGGGTCAGGATGTCGGCGGCCCAGACGATGAGGGCGAGCTTGGCGAACTCGGACGGCTGAGCGGTGAAACCTCCCACGCTAAGCCAGTTGCGGTTGCCGTTGACCGTCATACCCAGCGGCGTGAACACCAGAACGAGGGATAGCACCGCGGTGATGAGCATGGGCCAGGCAAGCTTCCGGATGTGCCGCTCCGATAGCCGGGCCAGCGCGAGCATAACGACAACCCCGGCGATGGTCCACATCCCCTGTTTCAACGGCAGGTCGTATGGGTTCGCGCCGGCGGCAACGGATTCCACGGAGGAGGCGGAGGCCACCTCCACCAGCCCGATGGCGGCGAGCGTCAGCACCACGGCCAGGATGATGGGACGCTGCCGGTCCGAGGAGTCTTCCCCGATCCAGGTGCGGATTCGGCCGGGCTCCTGCCCGGTGCGTACAGGTCGCGGATGCGGTGTCCTGATGAGGATGTCCCTCACCTTACTCAGGGTGCCCATCGCTGCTCTCCTTGGTTCGTGCCGGCCCATCGGGACGTCGTGTCTCACCCGACGCGGCGCCGAACACGGACACTATCCAAGTGCGGCCGCACGGTAGCTCGAGCGCGCCGCGGACCGGGAAACTCCCGGGCTTTTAACAGCGGATCATCATATTGTGCTCCTACGGTCGCCGTGCCCAGCCGCGGCAGGATACGGACCGCGCCCCCGAGGAAGACGAGCAATGAGCACACCCACCCTGGCTGCGACGCCCCGCCGAAACGTCGAGGCCCTGCTGCTCCTCGTCGCCCTGACGATCGGCGTGGGCGCCGGAGCGCTGGTCAGCCTGGACCGCGGCCAGGCGCTGCCGCCCGGTTTCTGGTTGCAGGCCGCGACGTTGACCGCCCTCGCCGTCGTGTTCCACGTGGTCCTGAGGATCCGCGCAAGCTACGCGGATCCGGTGATCCTGCCCGCCGTCGTCGCGCTGAACGGCATCGGCATTGCGGTCATCCAGAGCCTGGACACGCCCACGGGGGCGGATGCCGGCGGGAACCAGTTGAAGTGGACCGTCGTCTCGGTCATTGTCGCGGCCGCGGTCCTGTGGTTCCTGAAGGATCACCGGCTGCTGCGGCGCTACACCTATATTGCCTTGGCCGTCAGCGCGGTGCTGCTGGTCCTGCCCCTGATCCCCGGTGTCTCCGCCGGCGACATCAACGGCGCCAACGTCTGGATCCGGCTGGGGCCGCTGCAGTTCCAGCCCGGGGAGATCGTCAAGATCACCCTCGGTATCTTCTTCGCCGGCTACCTGTCCACGAACCGCGACCTGATCCTCCTGGCCGGACGGAAGATCGGCCCCCTGCGGTTCCCGCGCTTCAAGGACCTGGGCCCCATGGTCGCCGCGTGGGTCGTCGCCGTCGGCGTCCTGGTCTTCCAGCACGACCTGGGCATGTCCATCCTGTTCTTCGGCCTGTTCATGGTGATGATCTACGTCGCCACCAGCAGGGCGTCCTGGCTGCTCCTGGGGCTCGTCCTCATGGGCGTCGGCGGCTACGCGACGGCCACCATCTTTCCCCACGTCCGGCTCCGGATCGACGCGTGGGCCAACGCCTTTGACCCGAACGTCTACGGACGTTTTCCCGGCGGCAGTTCCCAGATCGTCCAAGGCCTCTTCGGAATGGCCGACGGCGGTCTGGTCGGGACGGGGCTGGGGCTTGGGCGCCCGGACCTGGTCCCCTTCGCCAACAGCGACATGATCATCGCTTCCCTGGGCGAGGAACTGGGCCTGGTTGGACTCTTCGCCATCGTGGCCCTCTACCTCGCGCTGTTCACCCGAGGCTTCCGCGCCGCCCTCGGCACCCGCGACCCGTTCGGGAAACTCCTCGCCGCCGGGCTCTCCTTCGCGATGGCGCTCCAGTGCTTCATCATCATGGGCGGCGTGACCCGGCTGATCCCCCTGACCGGGTTGACCACGCCCTTCCTCTCGGCGGGCGGGTCCTCCCTGCTGGCCAACTGGATCATCGTCGCGCTGCTCCTGCGGATCAGCGACGCGGCCCGCAGGCCCGATCTCCCAGTCCTCGAAGCGCAGCCCACCCTCACGCACCAAAGCAACTAACCCCTAAAGAATTCTTTCGAATCGGAGGCGCCGTAGACGGCCGCCGGGTCGGGACCGTTGCCAGGAGGAACGTACAAATTCCACGGACTGTCTTCGGGAACTAGGACAAGCCGCGGCGGGTTCATTCCAGTTAGGGGGCGACAAGGCTGCTGTAGCACGGAAGGCATCGCCGGACCTCGAAGATTGTCGATCGTGAGAATACAGGCGGCTTAGCCGCCGGAGTTCGCGGCCTGGCAGGTTTGATCGCTCGCCGTTTGGGCAACGACACCACCGGCTTCGGACGGCGGCGCCGCGGGCTTGGAACCGGTGGCGAAGTCCTCGCCGGCGTAGAGCTGAACGCCCTGCACCCCGGGGACCTGCTGCACGCTGGAGGCCGGCAGGCCGAAGAGTGCTGCCACGTCGGCGGCCACGTCCTCGAACCCGGCACCGTAGTAGACCATGGTCTGCTGGCGCGCCTGGGCGGGGATGCGGGAGAGCTTCGTGAACCCGGCATCGGAGAGGATCGTGCCGATCTCGTTGCCGCGGCTGGCAACGTTGGTGCCGTTGGCCACGGTGACCGGCTGCAGTGCCTTGTTATAGGCCGGGGCGGCCGGGGCGCTGGAGGTCTCCGGCGCCGCGGAGGCCGGGGCGGGCTGGGACAGGTCCGGGCTGCGGCGGAGGGCGGCGAAAAAGTTGTCCGCCGCCGGCTCGTCCAGGGCCAGGCGGTTGGGATCCGACGGGGCCGGGACGGTCGGAACGGTGATGAAGTTGACCTTGGCCGGGTCGATGTTCTTTAACCGGTTGGCGAGGGTGAGCATGGTCGGGACCGACGCGAGGCCGTCGTCGACCGTGAGGTTCTTGGTCATGGTGTCCGCGATGCTGAGCACCTTTGTCGGGTCGCTGAGCGTGCCGTCGTCCTTCAGTTTCCGGGTCAGGGACGCCAGGAAGGACTGCTGGGCCTTGATTCGGCCGAGATCCCCGCCGTCAGCAAAACCATGACGGGTCCGCAGGAAAGCCAGCGCCTGTTCGCCCTGGACCTGGGAGGTGCCCTTGGGCAGATTCAGGCCGGAGTCGGGGTCCGAGACCGCGGCATTGACACAGACGTCGACGCCGCCGACGGTGTTGGAGAGTTCCTTCACGGCGTTGAAGTCGGCCATCATGAAGTGATCCACTTCCAGGCCGGTGAGCTTGTTGACGGTATCCACCGCGCAACCGATGCCGGCCTCCGCCATCGCGGAATTGATCATGGCGCCCGAACGGGCGGGATGCTGTTCGTTCGTGGCGCTGTCCTTGCAGGCGGGCACGTCCACCAGCAGGTCGCGCGGGAAACTGACGACGTTGACGTGGTTGTTGTCCGCCGAGATGTCCAGCATCATCATCACATCCGACTGGCCATACCCGGAGGAGTCCGCGGTCGACCCGTATTGGCCGTTCTTGCCGCTGCGGGTGTCGCTGCCGAGGACCAGGATCTGCAACCGGTCCGTGCTGTCGTTGACCGGGCCCTCGGTGCGGACCCCGCCGGCGCCGAGCGCCGAGGTGCTGACGTTGGACTGGAGCCGCCAGAGCCAGTAGCCGCCGAACGCGACCACACCCACCAGAAGCACGGCCGCGGTGATGCCGGCAATCTTCAGCCACGGACGTCGGCGCCGCACCGCCAGAGCGCGGCTACCCTCGACCAGGGTTCCATAACCGGGGTACGGAACAGAAGGGGTCTTTCCGGACCCCGGCTCCGGCAACTTATGACTCACTTTGGCCACGCTTTCTAGGGGAACCCTGTAACTGCCTGACTACGGAAAATCCTGCAAAACCAGTCACCGGATTTATCCTCCGCTTCCGTCGGTCCGTGGCGACTGGCTTCGGACCAGTTCGGACAGTGTCCGGGACGCTGTGAGGATGCGGCGGCCGAGGATGATGCATTGATCGTCGGTGAGTGCCCCCGCGCTGGCCGCGGCGGATCCCCGTTCTGAGTCCTGTGCCGTGTTCATGGCGGCCAGAAGATCCTGCTGCAGGGCGTATATATCCGGCGGGAGCGCGGGGTTCAGGCTCGCTTTCTCGTCCAGGCGGCTGCGGGTGGCCGCCTCGGCGAGGCGTTGTTGGATGTGGCCGACGCCGGTCGCGAGGATCTCGACTGCCTTGTCGAACTGTTCCGTTGCTTTTGCGAGGGCGTCGATGTTGTTCTGATTCATGCGGAGGCTCCTGTGGTTTGGCCTGCCATGGCCGCGTCGGGGTGGGTAGGGAGAAGGATGCGGTCCGAGTCCGCGTCGTATTCGTAGAGTTCCCCGTACCGGCCCCAGTCGATGGCGGTGTCCAGTTGGGCTTGGGCGTCAGCATCGCTGAAGTGGCGGCGGAGATCATTGAGGATTGTTTCGGAGCGGATGGCCCCGTTCTCGCTTCGGCGCAGGATCCTGACGATGTTGCGCACGAGGGGTGCCTGTTCGACGGCGAGGGTCGCGAATTGTTCCTTGGCGCGCAGAAGGTCAGCGGCGGCGTACCTGCGTCCTTGTTCACTCAGGTGCAACCGGCCGTTGCGGGCGTAGGCGAGTTTGAGCATGTGGGCGGCGTCGACCAGTGGCAGGAGGTCATCGAGTTCGTAGCGGAGTTCGTCGGCGATTTCGGCCAGGCCTTCCTGGCCGCCGCGTGCGGCGAGGAGTTCGAGGAGGCCGCCGAGTTCACCGGTGCTGGCCGGGGGCAGCGCGATGTCGAATTCGCTGCCTTCAGCTCCGAACGGTGACGTTGACGATGCAGGCGGGGCAGGCTGGCGGGCGGCGCTGGGCTGGCCGGTGAGGATGCTGTAGACCTCGTCGACGAGGGCCTCGAATTCCGGGCTGCGCCTGTCGCGGGGCTGCGGCAAGGTGATGGGCAGTTCGGCTTTGATCCGTCCGGGGTTGGAGTCCAGGACGATGACGCGGTCCGCGAGTTGGATGGCTTCTTCGATGTTGTGGGTGACGATCAGGGCGGTCCGGGTCGGGATGTCTCCTTCGGCCCACAGGCGCAGCAGCTCTCCGCGGAGGTTTTCGCTGGTCAGGACGTCCAGGGCGGAGAATGGTTCGTCCATCAGCAGGGCATCGGGTTCGACCACGAGGGCGCGGGCGAAGCCGACGCGCTGGCGCATGCCGCCGGAGAGTTCTTTGGGATAGGCGGATTCGAAGCCGTCCAGGCCAATCAGGTCGATCGCGCGCAGGGCACGTTCGCGGCGCTCGGCTGCCGGGACGGCCCGGGCTTCGAGGCCGAGTTCGACGTTTTCCTGCACGGTGAGCCAGGGCAGTAAGGCGAAGGACTGGAAGACCATGGCCACGCCGGGGTTCGCACCGTTCAGGACCGTCCCCTTGTATCTCACTGCACCGGTGGTGGGGGCGGTGAGCCCGGCGATGCAGCGCAGCAGGGTGGATTTGCCGGATCCGCTGCGGCCAAGGAGCGCCACGATTTCCCCTTCGTGCAGGGTCAGGCTGACGTTCTCGAGAACGGTGAGGGATCCGCCGTCTGTTGCGAAGGTCATTCCGACGTTCTCGACGGTCACCAGCTCGCTGCCGGGACTGGTCTTGGGTGTGTTGGTCATCGAAGCCTCCTGGGGCTGCGGGAAGTGGAGTTTGGAAACGGGGCCGGGTGCTAGAGGGAGAACCGGGTTTCGGCCAGCCGGTAGAGACGGCGCCAGAACAGGCGGTTCAGTCCCACGACGTAGACGGACATGACGATGACCCCGACCAGGACCTTGGCCATGTCTCCGGTTCCGGTGGCGTCCGCGATGTAGGACCCGAGGCCTGTCGCTGTGAGGGTCTGGTGGTTGTAGGTGACGATTTCAGCCACGATCGAGGCGTTCCAGGCGCCGCCGGCGGCGGTGATGCCGCCGGTGACGTAGGAGGGGAAAATGGCAGGCAGTATCAGCCGCCGCCACCGTTGCCGCCGGGGCACTCCGAAGCTGTCCATCGCCTGGCGCAGGTCGGTCGGGATCGCGCTGGCGCCTGCGATGACGTTGAAGAGGATGTACCACTGGGCGCCCAGGGACATCAGTACGATCCCGCCGAGATCGAGGCTGATATGGCTGGCGACGAAGAACGCGATGATGAAAGGGAAGAGGAAGTTCGCCGGGAAACTGGCCAGCAGCTGCACGAGCGGCTGTGCAAGGCGGCTGATGCGGGGGTTCATCCCGATCCAGACCCCGACCGGTACCCAGATCAATGTCGCCGCGACCAGAATCACGGCGACCCGGGCGAAGGTCACGGCGCCAAGGGCGAACGCTTCACCGAACGCGCCCAGTCCGGCGCTGTCCTGAATGAACACGAAGGCATGCCATGCGCCGAAGATCACCACCGCGCCAATGGCAGCGGTGAAGAGCGCGTCCGTTCCGCGGCGGACCAGCACAGGGGTGTGCAGGGGGTGTTCGGCCAGCCCGAACGGACGTGTCAGGGTGTCCAAGGCCCGCCCTACGGGGGCTGCAGCGCGGGCGAAGGCGTGCGGGAGGACGGAACGGCGCAGGGTCTCCAGGACGAGGCTTCGCGGTTTCTCAGCGGCGGAGGTCTCTTCCTGCCGGAACTTCTCCGACCACGCCACCAGGGGGCGCCAGAACAGGAAATTGGTTCCCAGCACCATCACGGCCATGGCCAGGATGGCCCACCAGACCCGGTCCAGCTGGCCCTGTTCAACCGCGGCGGCAACGTACGCGCCGACACCGGGCAGGGCGTAGGCCTGGTTGTTGACCGAGATGGCCTCCGAGGCTGCGAGGAAAAACCAGCCGCCGCCGAAGCTCATCATCCCGTTCCATACCAGCGGGATCATGCCGGCCGGGACGTCCAGCTTCCAGAACCGTTGCCACTTCGTCAGCCGCATCAACCGGGCAGCTTCGTCCAATTCCCTGGGCTGGCTGACCAGGGCGTAGTAGAACGCGAAGGCCATGTTCCAGGCCTGGGATGTGAAGATCGCAAAGATCGAAGCGCATTCGAGTCCGAGCATGGAGTGCGGGAAAAGGGCGATGAACCCTGTGACGGTCACCGAGAGGAAGCCCAGGATCGGAACGGACTGCAGGATGTCCAGCACCGGCAGCAGGACCTTCTCCGCGCGTGGGATCCGCGCCGCAGCGGTCGCGTAAACGAAGGTGAACAGCACACTTGCGCCTAGCGCGATGAACATCCGCAGCAGGGACCGGGCAGCGTAATAGGGCAGCTCGGCCGGGTCGGTCGAAACCTCGGTGGGGGCCGATCCAACCTCGAAGGGGGTGTTCAGCGAGGGGCTCAGCCGCACCAGAAGGAACAACAGCACCAGTACCGCAGCGCCGACGAGCAGGTCAACCCAGCGAAGGGCCGGCCGGCGCAGGACACCGGCGCCGGGAAAGGAACGAAATAAGGACATGACGGACTCCGGGCAAACACAAGCCGACGGAAACGCATGTCACCTGTTCAGGCAGGGCAGACGTTCATCCGACGGGGGGAAGAGAAGAAAGGGGTTGGAGAGAAACGCATCTATGGGGCCCGGGTTTCACACCCTCACCTCCTCCCGCTCGACCTGCGGCACCGGCCGCAGGCAACCATCAGTCACCGTTCACGGCGCAACAAGGAGCAAAGCCCCCGACAGACTGGCCCGGTGACTTCTAACACCTCCTCGTCAGAGCTTTGGCACTGCACGGCGTAATCCCATACCCGGCCTAACGCCGACGGGAAGCCACTTGGGGTCACCCCTTAATCCGGGGAGACCTGTCCTGACCGGGAGTGTCTTTCGACAGGAAGGGTCAGTGGCCTGTGTCCATGCAGAAGCCTCACCGAACAAGGTGTTGCGACGCACTGACCTTATGCCCCGTCAGCAGGCCACACCAACTTCCCCGGGGTCCTTTAACGGAACCTTAACGCCACGCGCTTCAACGGCCGAACGCGGACGTCAGTGGCGAGGAGGCTTATCTCCGAGGCGCTCGGTGGTCCCCATCGATGGTTCCCGCCCGACGTTCCATGGCGATTCGCGCGGACCACTTCTCAGTCATGGAAACGGCCGACACCGTGCGGTGCCCGCCCTCCTGAGGGCGGTGAGCTCAGGTCCTTCCAAGTCCCGGATTAGCCACCAAACCGCGGTCGCCCGGAGCGCTCTGTCCAACTCCTGCACCCCACTGCCCTTATCGTCGAGCATCAGCACGCCGGCCGGTGGCGGGAGCGGCGGGATCAAGTCGATTCGGAATCGAAGGGAGCAGCGTGTCCAGCGGCGAGGCGTTCGATGGCAGGCCGGGGAACCGCTGTTGCTGCCCTAACCGTCGGGGTCTCGGGTACGGGGTTCTCCGTGAGGGCTTCGCGGATGATGCGGCGCGGGTCGTACTGCCGGGGGTCCAGCGCTCCCCACTTCACGTCATCGAAGTCGTCCCCGAGCTCCTGGCGCAGCTGCTCTTGCGCGCCAGATGCCATTCGGCGCACTTCCCTGACGAGCCGGCCAAGCTGTGCAGCGTAACTTGGGATTCGTTCAGGCCCCAACACGAAAATCCCGATGATGAGCAGAACAAAGAACTTCTCTGCACCGATACCGAACATGGGTTAATCGTAAAGCGCCGGGGCCCGGGAAGATCAGGGATACGAAACAGCGATCCCGGCGTACTAATGCATCCCCCGGCGTACCGTCCCCGGCAGCGGCGTCGGCACTGTCGGTTTTGTTGGCGCCAGCTTTCTAAGCGCGAACGCGCCAGCGGACGACCGCTTGGGTGCGAGCACTGCGAGCATGCTCTTCCCCCGGTCTGTTGCACCACTCCCCCGCGTTGCCGGCTACCTGCCCTGACGGGCCGGGCCGATGCGGGACCAGGGCCGGGACGTGGCCGTGAATGGCGGTCCGCCGCCGGCGACCACCGACGCTCCCCGGCCACGTGCGGCGGACCGCCCGACCCCGGGGGCGGGCCGGGACTCTGTGGTTGGTCCGGCCCGCCGTGCCGTGGTTAGTGGAGTCCGGGGCGATGTTCGGCGGCGAAGAGGACGGCCACGATTTTGTTGTGCCAGTCCAGTGCGGCGTACTGGCGGGTGGTGTCGAGGATTCCCGGGTCTACGCGGGCCTCGGTGGTCACGGCTTCGGCCATGCCGCGGATGTGGGCGGCGAGGTCGGCGGCCGCGTCGGCGCTGTAGGCCACGGGGGACTTCTGCACGATGGCGGCCAGGGTTTCGAGGAACACCACGGTCTGGGCCGGGTTTTCGGTGATGCTTTTGCCGGTGGTCATGGTTCTTGGCTCCTAAGAGGTTTGGGGGCCTGCCGGGCGGTGTCCGCCCGGCAGGCTGTGGGCGGTGGTTTAAGCGGCGGTGGGCCGGAAGGGCATCCGGTAGCGGGACGGGAGTTCCGCGGCGGCTTCGGGCAGGTCGTCCGGGCCGTGGGCCTGTCCGTTCTTCCAGTGGTAGAAGGCCTGCTCGGTGATCGCGTCCCACTGGCGGGCTTTGGTCCGGTAGTAGGTGCAGGTCACGTCGCCCTCGCAGTAGGTGGCGACGCCGAACAGGTTCCCGATCTCGTCGGCGGTGCGGGTCGCGGCGACCATGACGTAGGGCCAGTTGCCCAGGTCCCAGCCGTCAGCACCCCACACGGGGATGACGGCCCAGCCGTGTTCGCCGATCAGGTCAATCCACTCGTAGCCGCCGTTGAGGTGGTAGTCGCCGAGGACGGTCACGCCGTCGATGGTTTCGTTGGTGTCCTGCGTGGTCACCGTCTTTTTGGTGATTGCGTTCATGGTGTTGCTCCTTTTTGCCCAAGGATTCGGTGGGTGGGGCGGCTCAGGTGACCGGCCAGCGTCCCCTTTCCCCCCGTTGTTTTTTGGCTGCTGGCGGAGCTTGCGGAGCTGTGCCCGACGGAGGCCTGTCTACCGAAGGCAAGGGGCGGGAAATTCCCGGAGGAAATAAGCGACGAAGGAGCGCCGGAGGGACATTTCCTGCACCGCAGGCCCCGGAGGAACGGAGGGGCTAGACGGGCTGGAGCGGGCACGTACGATCCGAAGGACAGCAGCCAAAAAACGTCGAAGACGTAGACAACAGGGCCAGGGCAGCCGGAGCTCTGCGACGGAGGCACTGGACCCAACAGCCGGCCGCGCCAGCGGACGCCCGATAACTGGTTGGAGCGCAGCGGAAATCAGTCCCTCCCAGACGCCGCGGCACACGCCCGGTTCCCTTCGGCGACGCGGATCCTCGTGGCAGGATGAGCCCCATCATGGACAGACTGCTGCGGAAGGCCCCGTACCCGGAGTGGGTGCTGATGTACCGGCTCGGCCTCGGCCGGGACCGCATCGCTGCCCTTGTCCGTGCCGCGCCGGCGACCGTCGGCTACCACCTGCGCGTGGCCCGTCGCCAGGACCCCCAGCTTCAAGCGGCACACCGGGCCGCAGGGGCAGCGCCGTCTGCGGCCGCAGTGGCGCGGATGGAAGAAGTCATAGCCTGGGTCACCGCGGCGGGCCGGCTGCCGCGAGGCCGTTCCGATGACCAGGCAGAGCGTTCCATGGAGGCATGGATCAGGCAGCGCCGCAGCGAGGCGGCTGCCGGGACCCTTCATCCGTCCTACCGGGACGGGCTGGCCCGGATCCCCGATTGGAACACCAACGCCAGGACAGCTGCGGACGAAGCACGCTGGCATGCCCGGCTGGCCGAGCTGCTGCGCTACCGGGCCGAGGGCAGCGATTGGCCACGACACCAGAAATACGCCACCGAGCAGGAACACACCCTTGGGGTGTGGATCCACATCCAAAGGCAGAAGCTCAGGGAAGGCACCCTCTCCCCCGACAAGGCCGCCCAGCTCGACGCCGCCGTCCCGGGCTGGCTGCAGGGAAGGCCGAGGGGCCGCGCTGCGCGCCCCTAACCGAGCATGCGCCCCGGTTGTGCCCATTGGGGTCAGGTGGAGCCCTCCGCACAGCTGTGGAACCGAGCGCCCGGAACGCACTGGCGAAGATTGTCGTAGGGGTGGCCCATAATTAGTTCAGCGGTCGGAAGCGGCCGCTTTTTCATGGCGTGTCTATTCGAACATATGTTCTAAAGTGGTGGTATGGGACCGGAGCAGGCAAGCCGGCTGCAGGCGCAGTACGCGCGACGTGCCGGCCCGATAGGGCTGACGGTGGAAGAGCTTGATTTCGAGCACTTCCCCGTCAAGAACGGCTTCCCCGGCATCCCGGTGAAGGCCTGGATCCGGTTCCCGAACTGCGCCGAGCTGGTCGACGGCGAGGTGTACGCCTGGACGGCGAAGGCCGCCGAAGTGATGTGGAAAGACGGTCCGATCACGTATCGGACCTGGGTATGGAGTTCGGCGGTCACCCGCCGGCAGGACAGAATGACCAGGAACTTGGGAGAGCGCGTAAACCGTGACAGCAGTAGCGAATGAAACAACTCTGGACGTCGAGGTCGACGTCCGCTTTACCGCGGCCGGCGCTCCCCTGGCCGTCAGGTTCGACGGCCGTATCTGGGCCGTGGGCGCAGACCCGGTGCACTGGTTCGCCAGGAACGACTGGTGGAACACCAGGCGGACCGCAGCGCTGGGCACCGGCGACGTCGTAAGCGTCGAATACTGGCGGGTGCAGGTACGGCTGGGAACCAACTCCGCGCTGCGCACCTTCACACTTCGGCTCGACCCTCTGGCAACCCAATGGCTCCTTGAGAGCATCAGCGACTAGGTAAGAGCCAGTCGTGCCAGCTCACACCATTCCTGCACAAGCCTGGGACAACATCCGGGCTGAGTTCACTCTGCCCTCGCTCGATCAGGTTCGCCGCCGGCTCTCCGAGCTGATGGAAGACCCCGAACCCATCATGCGTCAGCTGGTGCGGGTCTTCTTATCCGGACTACAGACGGTGGGCGTGTGGCAGGACGACGAGCTATTCCAAACTTTCGTTTATCTGGTGGGCCTGCACGATGTTCCTGCAGAATGACATGGTCCGCCGGCCGGTACGGGCCTGTTGGGAAGGGGGCTATTTGGCGGCCTCCTCAAGGAGCTGCCTGAATAGTTCATCGCTGTTCAGGGTGAGCTTTTCGCCGTCGAGGAAGAAGGTGGGTGTTCCCGTGATGCTGAGGGCTTTGCCGTCGGTGGTGGCTGCCGGGCGATGATGGTGCCGAGGATGATGAGCGCCACTCCGGTGGTGACGAACACGTCGGCGAGGTTGAAGGTGGGGAACCAGCCGCTGTGCAGGTAGTCCACGACCCCTTGCCCGTCGAGCCTGTCGATGAAGTTCCCGGCGGCGCCCCCGAGCAGCAGGGCTGCTCCTGCCCTGGACAGGCCGGTCGTGGATGGCGCGGAGGAGACGGTGTACCAGATCAGGGCCGCAATGATCAGCCCGGTGGCGGCGATGACGACCCACGGGGACAGGTCCGCGCCGAGGCTGAACGCGACACCGCGGTTGTAGACGAGCTTGATGTTGATCGGGCCCAGGTCGGTCGTGGCGCCGGTGGAGAGCAGCCCTTCGGCCAGGGCTTTAACGACCAGGTCGGCCGCGGCCAGGACGGCTGCCACCAGAAGCAGCACCGTCCTGGACCGTCGGGCCTGCCGGGCGGGCGCGTCCGGCACAGCAGTGACGGCGCTCACGCTGCCGGTTCCATGGCCAGGGCGGGCTTGGCGGCGTTGGACCCGTCCTTGCGGCTGATCCGGCCGGCTCGGACGCCGTTGGCGATCACGACGATTTCAGCCAGTTCATGGATGAGGACGACAGCGGCCAGGCCGAGCATGCCGAACAGCGCCAGCGGGATCAACACCGCGATCAGGGCCAGGGACAGGCCCACGTTCTGGAGCATGATGCGCCGGGTCCTGCGCGCATGATCCAGGACCTGCGGAAGGTGGTTCAGGTCCTCGCCCATCAGGGCGATGTCGGCCGTTTCGATCGCGACGTCCGTTCCCATGGCGCCCATGGCGATGCCGGTGTCGGCAGTCGCCAAGGCCGGGGCGTCATTGACGCCGTCGCCGACCATGGCGGTGGGAGCACGGCCCTTGAGCGTGCGGATAATCTCCGCTTTGTCCTCGGGGCGCAGGTCGGCGTGGACCTCCGTGATGCCCGCGTCCTTAGCCAGCGCGGTGGCGGTGATGAGGTTGTCCCCGGTGAGCATGGCCGTGGTGTAGCCGGAGGCTGCGAGCCGGGCGATGACGTCCCGGGCTTCAGGCCGCAGTTCGTCGCGCACGGCGACGGCGCCGATGACCTGGCCGTCGTCCTCGATCAGGACAGCCGTTGCGCCGGCGTGCTGCATCCTCTCGACCTCTGCGGCCAGCGGGCCGGCGTTGATCCAGCCCGGCCGGCCAAGGCGGACGGTCCTGCCATCGAGCCGGCCTTCCAGACCGGCGCCGGGGACGGTGTCGACATCGGTGACGGCCGCCCGGTCCGTGGCCGCTGCGAGGATGGCGCGGGCGAGCGGGTGTTCGCTGCGGGATTCCAGACCGGCCGCAAGGGCCAGAACCTGTTCCTGGGTCGTGGTTCCGGTCGCCGCGACATCGATCACGGCAGGCTTGTTGCGGGTAAGCGTTCCGGTCTTGTCTAGTGCGATGGTGCGGATTTTGCCGAGGGTTTCCAGGGCGCCGCCGCCCTTGATCAGTACGCCGATGCGGCTGGCTGCACCCACGGACGCGACGACGGTGACGGGCACGGAGATGGCCAGTGCGCAGGGTGATGCGGCGACCAGGACGACGAGGGCGCGTTCAAACCACAACAACGGTTCCCCGACGATGAAGCCGAAGACGATGATCAGGGCCGCGGCGATCAGGATGCCCGGGACGAGCTTTTTGGCGATGGAGTCGGCCAGGCGCTGGCCCGGGCCCTTGCGGGACTGCTCGGCCTCCACGATGTGCACGATCCTGGCCAACGAGTTGTTCTCGGCAGTGCTGGTGACTTCAACCTCAAGCGGTCCGGTGCCGTTGATCGACCCCGCATAGACCTCGCTTCCCGGTCCGGCCTCGACGGGCACGGATTCACCGGTCAGCGCCGAAGCGTCCAGGGAGGTGCGGCCGGTGATGATCCGACCGTCAGTGGCCAGACGTTCCCCTGGCCGGACCACCATCCGGTCCCCCGGGATAAGTTCTGCCGGGTCGACGGTGACCTCGGCCCCGCCGCGCAACACGGTCGCCTCAGCCGGGACAAGGTCCAGCAGGGCTCGCAGGCCACGACGGGTTTTCGCCAGTGAGTACTCCTCAAGGCCTTCGGAGATCGCGTAGAGGAAGGCCAGCATGGCCGCCTCCTCGAATTCCCCGAGGGCAACGGCACCGACGGCGGCGATCGTCATCAGCGTGCCTACCCCGATCTTGCCCTTAAACAGACGACGGAGAGTGGAAGGAACGAAAGTCCAAGCCGCTACCAGCAGCGCGATGACCTCCAGGGGAAGGGTCAGCCACTGCGGCCCTCCAAGCAGGGACGCGATCCACGCGGCGAGAAGCAGCACACCGGAGACCGCTGCCGCCCGGATCTCGGTGACCTGCCAGAAACCTACGGCTTCCTCCGCTTCTCCGGATTCGCCGGTCTCCGTCCTCTCGTCGCTGCAGCCGCAGGCGTCACTCATCGTTCGTTCTCTTTCGTCAGGGCGGCACCGGTGCTGCCAACACCGTAGTTCGGGCAGAGGCTGACCGCGTTGCCGGTGGCGGCAAGCAGGATCTCGGCCTGGGCGAGCATGTCCATCAGTTCCGGGCGGGACAGTGAGTAGTACACGCTGCGGCCCTGCACCCGGCCTTCCACCAGGCCGCAATCGCGCAGGCAGGCCACGTGGGCAGATACGGTGGACTGGGCCAGGCCCAGCTCTGCAGTGAGGTCACCTACGCGGACCTCGCCGCCGGCCACGCGCTTCACAATGCTTAGCCGAGTCGGATCACTCAGGGAATGAAACAGCGCCGCCGCGGGATCAAGCCGCGCACAACTATCAGCAGAAACCATCGAACCAATCGTCATATAACGATGATAGCGAAAGTTCGGATGATTCGCGTGCCGCAGGGGACCGGCCCTGTATAAGGACTTCCCCTGCCACCCACCGACGGCACGCGGTTGATCGGTTGCTGCCAACCTACTTATCCTCTTTTGCTTGACCTGGTTCCCTTATGGCTCGGATTCGCGGGGTTCCGAGGTCTACGGTTGTTCGGTCTTTTTGGCTTTGCATCTTGAACATTTGCGCCAGCTTTATTTCTGCGCTGCTCAGCGTGACCCGCAGGCCTTCAACGTCTCCGATCCAGCCGTGCTGTTTGGCTTCGGTGATGCGGTCACGAAGGTTGTCGATGATGTCCTGCAGTCGTTCTGTCTGGGCCGGGTCAGGACGCAGCAGGGCGCAGCGCAGACAGGCATGTTCGTGCTGGCAGCCTGTTCCATATGCGCGTCCGCAGCTTCCCAGGCTGAGTTTGCGTTGCACGAAGTGGGCCTCGAATTCGTCCCATTCGGCGGCTGTTGGTTCGCGGTATTCTTCGGTGGGCCGAATGACCCGTCGCTTTTCGATGAAGGTGCGGTGGTGTCGTATGACGTCCCTGGGATAAATCGCTGCGTATCCCTGGGTCGTCGCCAGACTGGCGTGCCCCATCAGCACCTGCACGATGTGTGGAGGCAACCCGCTGGCAAGTGCCTCGGTCGCGAAGATGCGACGGAAATCGTGCGGGGTGAACCGGACCTCGGCACCGCTGACCTTGATATGCGCGCGTGCCGCCAAGTCATTGAGCAGCGTGGAGACGGTGGCCGTCGTCATTACGTTCGGCGGTCCGGCGCCACGGCGGCGGACGAACAGGTGCGGAAGAGGTGAGCTCAGCACTTTCTCAGCTGAGTCCCATCGCTGTGTCAGCGGTGCACCACCAGCGTCCTTGGTGACACGCGACAGCACCCGGTAGAGCACGTGCACGAGTTCGGGGCCTGCCACCATCAGACGCTCAGTGTCGGTCTTGCTCGGAGCGAAGTGCAGCAGCGGTATGGTCTCCCCGGTCCCTGGAACCTTGTATGGCTGGATGCTCATGTGCACCAACTCAAGGACTTCTTCGATCCGTGCACCGGTGTGTCGTAGTGTCTCAACAAGCGCCCAGGTCCAGAAGGCGTTGTCCTCTTCAAAGGACAGGTCCCGGTCCTTTCCATTACGCCGAATCCGGACATGCGCATGTTGACTGCTCTGGAAGACTTCCCAAGCCTCACCGTCCATGTCGATAGTTTGGCCGGCGCCGGCCGTCTTGGCATTCGCCAGGGTTGCTTCTGCTGCGCGGAGGGCCTGTTCGGCAGCCTCCACCAGACGGGGCAACACGGGAGCCAGTTCACGGGTCCGCTGTTGCATCGTTGCGATGGTCGCGCGCCGGTGCTTCACGTAACCACGGGTCTCCGCGAAGGTTACGGGGCTTGGGGCGGCCCATTGCGCCCAGTAGGCATCTTCGAGTGCCCACTGGCTGATGTCGAGATAGAACGCCCGGACGGAGAAAAAGACGCTGTAAACTTCCCGGCGCGGCGAGCCATCGGCCTTAACTTTGACCCTGGCTTTCCAGCCAGCTGCCTGGTCCGGAGTCAGTGCGAAGCTGCGATGGCCTGGGTAGTGCCTGACGATGTCGGCGAAGAAGAGGCCTGCCAGATACCTACCCAAAGCACAGAGCGAGGAGTAGTCAAGGCCAGCCGACCGGACCTGCAGATAGCGAATGAATGGTTCCCGGCAGGGGCCAGTGATGCCATAGTAGTCGACCATCTCATCCACTGTTTTCGGTCCGACGCGGAGCCGTGTAGGCAGGGTCCCGGAATCGTGTCTGATCCATCCCCTCTCGTGCAGCACCGGCCATACGGCAGTCAGCCCGCTGCGGCTGACGTCGATCAGCTTCCCGGGAAGCTGGGCTGTCAGGTCGAGGATGTCTTCGGCTGTGAGCTGGCGGATCGATTTGCCCGTATGGGCCTGAACGCGACCCAGGGTGAGGATCCCGGCAGTGGCCTGGGCCGGTGAAGCCTTCGCGTGGACGAGGGCGTTCTCAAGTTCAGCTGTGTGGGCGGCATCCCGGAACCGGCTGAGTGCTTTCCAGAAGGCAAAGCGCTGACCCGCGAGCCACCGGTGGGACGGGCGCATGACATCCAGGGCCAGCAGCGGTCCGATTGCCGCGTTGAGTCCTTCGACCTCGTTACGATTCTTCGTGTTCTTGCTTGAGCCGCCGGCGATCCTGAGCCTCCACGTCAGAGCGTCATCCCCGACCTGGCCCTCGAACAGCGCCCAGCGGTCCTGCCAGGTTTCACCCGGCAACTGCCTCAAATGTGTGAGGAGGCGCCTAATGCGCGCCCCGTGATCACCCAGATGTGGCCAGTACGGACGGCAGTCCTTGAGGCTGTTGATGATGTCCTCAATGCTGGCGCTGGTCAGCGGTCCGTCAGGGATGGGTTGCAGTGCAGGCGGTTGTTGTTCCTGTGGTGGCGGTGTGTGGTCATTCCAGCTTCGTCGTGCGGTCTGGATCTTATTGCTGGGCGGAGTTGTCACTGGTTCCCCCAAAGCACGCGCAACTCATCTGGGTTATAGGGCTGACCGGCCGGCGAACTGTCAGCAGCAGGGGCATTCCTGCTGCTGAGATGGGCCCGGTAATGCGCGATAACTTCCTCCATATGCGGAACCGCGTAGACCGTGGTCGTAATCAGCGACTGGTGACCCAGTAACTCCTGGACTTCGTGAAGACCCATCCCGCCCTCGAGCGCTCTGATCGCGAACGTGTGCCGCAGATCGTGCAGCGTCCAGTTCGAACCGAGCAGGTCATTACAGCGTCTCAGTACGGCGCGCATGGCTTCGTAGGACAGAGGACGGGGCTCGCCCCGCAGCGTGAGCCAAACCGGCTCATCCGGGCCGGCGACGCTTCCTTCGAGCTGATAGAGCCGAAGCCATACGAAAGCATCAGGCGAAGCGGGCAACCATTGCAGCTGACCACCTTTGCGGTAAACGCCGATTAGCTGGTCACCCACGTTGACCCTGTCACCCGTGATCCCGAGCAGCTCGCTCGCCCGTGCACCACTGCTGACATAAAACGCCACCAACGCCCGGTCCCTGTTGGACCGCAAACGGCGAAACAGATCGTTGAACTTCCCATCCGGGATTGATCTTGGCACCCGGCGCGCCTCGCGCTGACGCAAGGGCTGGCGCCGCACCGGGGCAAACTCCCGCTGAGGATCATGATGCGCATGGGATCGCCCGCGGCGCAGCTCGAAAGGATTCACGATGGGCCCCTCACCCACCCGAAGCTGGAAAGCGTAAAACTCCTTACACACGGTCGTCGTGTGGTTGATCGTCGAGGGTGAGTAACGCACTCCGAGATGCCTCTTTCCCGTGACAAGGTTCCGGCTCCCCCGCCGCTGAGGGACGTTACGATTCCCGACGAACTTCTCGGCCTGGCGCGCCCACAACACGAAGTCGCGCGCTTCAAGGGACGTTGCCTGCTCCCAGTTGACCCCGATAGCCCACAAAAATCGAAGGAACCGAAGCAAGGACAAGGCATAGGTTCGTACCGTTTGAGGCGAACGGTCCGTCGCTGCCAGCTCAAGCAGATACTCCGTGGCGGGAGCGAACTCCTCTCCCATCGCGTCGAGGACCACGAAGCCAGGAACACCGGGGCGAGGAATCACCCGCCCGACGTTCGCGACAGTGAGTCCCTCCGCTCGATGCCGATCCCAACTGCGATCCGAGAGATCCATGACCAAAGCATGACGCTGACGGGCTCGCCTCATGCAGGCGACACGCGCCGTAAACCGTCAACTTAGTCCGGTAAACAGATCATCGGAGAAAGGACGTACTGCCCGGGCTTTCAGTTCCTCCCTGGAGGGCAGCTCCAGCCCGTCGTCACAACACTGTTCCAGCGGGCCATGGACCTGAAGGTGCCACACAACTACTTTACGATCTGGATGGCCACGCCCTCCCGGGCCTTGGCCGGGACCCGTCCCGTCGACCAGCTGGAGAAGGACCCCGCTCCCCTGGTCCGCGCTCTGGAAGCCCACCGCTGGGACTAGGGCCGGCCCTTGACGGGGCCGCCCGCGTGCGTAGCGTTGGCCCATGGGACTCATCTACGACAGCCCGGCCCTGGCGGCCTTGACGCTGACACGGCTCGCGGCAGAAGAATCGGAGGGCCCCGGCGCCCTGGAAGGGCGCATGCGGGGCTATCTGGGCGACCTGAAACAGCGCAACGGCGCTGAATACCTTGAGCTGGTTGCCATCGCCCTCGCCAGGGTCCACTTCAACGCCGTCGACGACCTAGCCCGTGCAACGGGCGCGACGGCGACAGTGCTTCTGGATGCCGCGGAAGTCGAAGCCTTTGAGGGTGCATAGAGGCTGTCCGGGACTAAGGTGGTCAGGTGGAAATCGCCGGCACCATCCAAGCTCCCGACGGCACCTACGACCACCTCAGCGTCCAAGGTGGGAGCTACGAGGAAGCCAAGGAAGCCCTGCACGCAAGGATCCCCGAGGGGTACAAGCTCGTCGTGATCCGCACCGACCAGTAGCCCTCCCCCGTCAATACTGTCAAAGACAGTATTGACGGCATTAGGGCTGGATTCGCCGGCCCGGGGCCAGGTTCTGCGTGCCTCCAGGGAAGTTCTCGCCCTCGTTATAGACCCGCTCGCGTCGGGCCACCTCCATGAGGACTGCGCGCGAGATGAAGTCGGACCAACTCCGGTCCATCTCCTGCCCGCTCGTCGCGGTATACGCCGCTTTGGCCCTCTTCAAATCGTCGGCGGCCATGTAGAACGTGATCTGCTTGGACGCCGAGGCCGGCTGAGCCTTCTGGGCCGGCGCCACCGCTTCAGCGGGTGCCGGATTCCTGTTTGCCTTGACCAAGTTCTGGACGGCGGGCGCAGCAGCGGCCCTGCGCGGAGGCGGGCCTATGGGGTTGCGGGTGGATTCGGTCATGATGCGTTCCTCTTCTCAGCTGCTTCCAGGCGGGCGACGAGTTCATGTGTGACTTGGTAGAGGTCTTCTGCGACGTTAGCGGCGGACCGTGGCTGACTCTGCCCCGCTTCCGCGGTGCCCTTGCGAACTTCCCACCACTTCGGTGCAGCCTTAACCTGTTCCTCGAGCTCGTGAATGAGCACTCCCCTGTCCCGGGCGGCCTGCGCTGGCGCTTCTGCGTGACGAACCATGCCCTTGAACAGCACTGAATCATCGCCGAACGTTTCCGTGATCGATTCCCGGGTTGTCCGGTGGACGTTCGTTGCCGTCGAGGAAGTGGCGGTGATGATGACGCCCAGGAGGTCGAGGTTGGGGTTCACATCCAGGACTGTATCCAAGCGCTTAGCCACTCCGAGAAGCCCTTCTCGGCCGGCCTTGTCCGTTTTTGTAGGCACCACAACGTAGGCCGCTGCGCCGAGGGCGGCGACCTGGAGCGGTTCATTGCCGGGCGGGCAGTCGATGAGGATGATGTCGTAGTCCGCGGCGATGGGGGCAAGAGACCGCGCCAGGGCCAGCTTCGACTTGCGTCCGTCACGGCTGGACTGGGAGATGAGGCCGGCGCCGGCCTCATCGAGTGAGCTTCCTCCGGGCACGACGTCGAGGTTTGGGCGAACGTCTTTCAATGGGGTCAACGGTTGGCCGAAGACGAGGCTTTGTGCGAGGCCCGTTCCGTCATCATCCTGGGACTCGTGCCGGTATCCGAGGTCGAGGCCAAGGTTGCCCTGTGGATCCATATCCACGAGGAGAACCTTCCAGCCAAAGCTCGCCAGCAGCGCACCAATGTTGGCCGTCAGGGTCGTCTTGAGGACGCCGCCCTTGCCGTTGACGAACCCGCAGATTCGCTCCATGCCTGTCCGGTCGAACTCTACTGGAGCTGCCATCTTGCCCGCCCTACTGTCGTTGCTGTCTTTACTGTTATTACTGTCTTTACGTGATTTGACTTTAATACAGTCAAAGCCGTTTTTACAGTCAACACTGTCTTTGCCGTCTTTGCAAGCATTACCCGCATTACTGTTATTAGGTGTATTGACAGTAATGCGGGTGGCTCATGCTGCCTTCCACACATATCCGGGGTAGGCGTCGTCGTCGTCATCCGGTGGCAGCCAGTGGGTTTCGGTTTCCGCGTCGTACAGCTCGGTCTCAGATAGCTCAGAGGAGAGGTGCCTGTCCAGCCATGCGTGCCACCGGGCGCGCTGCAGGCGGTGTCTTGTGATCTGTTCGGCAGCGTCATCGAGGGCGCCCAGACGGCGTGCCAGGTCGTTGAGACCGGTGGCAGCTACCAGGAACCAGCATCCGTCGGTGCGTTGGATCATGTTGTGGGCTGCCATCTCTGCCAGGGCCTTGTCTACGGCTGACCGGCTTAGGGCTGTCGAGCGGACAATGTCTGCCGTAGTGGGGGAGAAGCGGCCGCGTTCGATGGCTTCGTAGGACAAGGCCGCTACATCGCCCAGCACACGAAATACGGGACGGATGCCGTAGATCTTCCCCCGCCGCCAAGAGAGGTCCCGGGCCAGTTGCTCGTAGTGCTGTGGTAGTTGGACCAGGTAGGTGTCAGCGTTGCGGCCCCGGGCGTCGGATACTTTCGTCAAGATGCCGTCTGAGGCGCCTTCCAGGACGCGCAGGAGCCTGGCTACGGTGCCGTGGTGCTTGCCGAGTGCGCTGGCAAAGGTCCTGCAGCCAACATCGAGCAGCTCCGTTTCCATTGTTCGCATGTAGCCCAGGACTGCGCGAAGGAGTAGCCGCAGGCTTAGGCCCTCTCTGCCGTGTTCTTTGAGCCGGTGGTCAAGGGCTGCGTAGAGCACATTTTCAAGATCGTTTACGAGCTGGTGCACGCCAGCTTTGCTGGCTAGTTTGATTGCCCCCCCTGTGGGCTTTGGCTGGCTTGTGTCGTTAATAAGGGAACTAGTCTCTCCAGTTTTGGAGGTCGGCTTTTTCTGGACCCAGCCGCAGGCGTTCGCCCACTCCTTGTCCAGGAGGCGGTCGCGGTGGCTGGTGTCCTTGTAGAGGGCAGCGAGACCGGGGAACTGGCCGGTCATCTCCCGCTGGACCTGGTCCAGGGTCCACCCACACGCGGCGAAGTGGTTCAGGACCGCCATGCGGGCCTCTGAGGGGCTGGGGTAGCGGTTGGCGTCGTACAGGCCCGTGCGGGCGAGGACGCGCAAGGGGGATTGGCTGCCGCCAAAGGAGAGCGAGCTGGTGCCAGGGGCTGAGGCCACTGTGGCAAGTTTGGCCTCGCGGGCCTTCAGGTCACGGCGGCGGCGCAGCTCCGGGGCCAGTGCCCGGAGCAGGGCATTCCATGTGTCGGCCGCATTCCGTCGCCGCAGCGTGTCGTACGCGGTGGCCAGGGGAGTGGTGAGGATCTGGTGGCCGCCGGACTTATGAGCTGATCCCGGGACGCGAATACAGCCGTCCGTGACGTTCTGGTGAGGGCCCGGGTCGAGGCTGGGAGCCAGTAGCGTCATGGCTTCCACGACCTCGCGGGCCTCGGCCGCGCCGACACGTTCCACGAGCGGGACGTACAGGTGCCGGCCGCCGCTGGGGGAGTAGTCCGCAACGTAGCGGATCCCGCAGCTCTCCAGCAGCTCCCCGAGGCGTCTGGCGTCGTCGTCCACAACCTCCTGCAGAGCTTTGGAGGTATCCAGGTCAATACAAAGGGTGGCAACGGACCCGTCCGACCCGTGAACGTGCACAGCTGCCGGCTGTTTGGGGAGTGCGGCCGTGATCTTCGGCGCCACAGCCGGACCTGGGTACTGGAAGCGGCCCTTAATCCATCGGCCCCGCCGGTACGTCGGGGCTCCCGCAATCAGCGGGGCAAGACGCCACGCGAGCTCTGGCGTGACTTGACGCGCCGACAGCGGCACGTCAGTTGTTGACGCCGCGACAGCGGCAGGTACCATAGACAACAGTTACTCCCTTCGGGGTATAGCAAATGGAGCGCCCCTCGCGGGGAGCTTTTGAAAGTTCAGATCGAATCCCGCCAAGAACGAGATCTGAACGCCATACTTTTTGAAGGCCCGCCTAGTGCGGGCCTTCAGTCTTTAACTCGCCTTAGCAATAGGCAGGGCCTCCTGGCCGGTGAGTCGATCGAGGTCAATAGTCTTCAAGTGGGCGTGCACGAGTCGAGCGATGAGGTCGCTCCGGCTCTCCTTCGTCGCATCCACGACGGCGGCCAGCTTTTCTGCGTCGGAAATCGGCAACCGCGCCGTTATGACGTGTCGCTCTCCCTTGCTGCGCTGTGGCATGTTCCCTCCCAGGACCGAAGTTACAAGTCCAAGAACACATGAATCAGATTGCCTTAAGTGGGATTTAGGTCCCGGCGTGTCGGTTGCCGAGACCTCCCCCGGGCCACCTTCGGCCGTGAACCACTATAATCGGACCTTGGACATGTCTAAGGTTACACATGGTGCGGGTGCTCTATCTTGAGCACTGACGTCCGGCCTGGGTTCAGCCTTTTCGCACCTGTGGCCTCTCTTGCTGGAGTTTGATTCGATGCACAAAAGCCGAGCAGAAAGCCTCAAGCGCCAGGGGACGCTCAGCCGCAGCCAGTTTGAAGAGATCTATCGCAGATTCGTCCTCTTCGACCTGGCTGAGGATATGGACCTGGGATTCTTCCTTGCTTACTACCGCAACTTTTCCATCCCTTCGCTGGCCGGGACGCTGGCCGCCACGGGGGAGATCCGTTCACGTCCGCAAAAGCGCTCCTACGACACGGCGATAGTCATCTACGAAATCATCGCTGGCGGCCTAGACAGTGAACGGGGCGCAGCTATGGTCACCCTCCTGCGCAATGTGCACAGGGGAGTGCCCGGCCGCAACGCAGACTTCGTTTATGTCCTTATGACGATGCTCGTCGTTCCGATCCGGTGGGCCGACCGCCATGCTTGGCGGGCATCTCTGGACACCGAGAAGCAGGCCGCTGTTGATTTTTTCTCAGCCCTCGGAGAGCGCATGGGCCTTCACGACATCCCAAGCGACTTCGCTGGTGCCGCCGCGTTCCTCGATGACTACGAGAGAAAGCATGTCGCTGCCAGCCCGGCTGGGCTGGAACTCATGGACTCTACCTTGGGTGTTCTTCGGGCTCGGCTTCCTAAACCCCTCCGGCCGGCCACTGAAACTCTCCTCTCGGCGATGCTGGACGATCCGCGTCAGTCTGAAGCTCTGGGACTGCCTCGCCCCAATACTGTCGTCAAGGCAGTGCTGAGCGGTCTACTGCGGCTGAAGGCAACCATCACGGCGGTTCGTCCGCTGAGGCAGACCCCGCGGTTCCGGCCCGGTCTCTCGGGCTCCTCGCAGTACCCCTCGGGGTACGTGTTGGAGGATCTGGGTCCGGGGAAATCATGACCCCGCTGATGATGCCGAGCTATGTCGCGACGGTTCAGTCGACCATCGCCGAGCTCGGGCTGCCCGAGAAGCTGACGCTGGACGTCCTGAGGGAGGCAGTATCGTCCCGACGAGCGAGAAAGCTTGTGGTCCGTCGAACCGAAGAACTTGCCGGCAGCCCGGTATGCGCCATGACCTACTGCAACGCAGCGGTGGATCTAATCCTTTTCGCCCCCGCAGATGAGCGCCGGCGTGAGGATCACTTCGTGTGCCACGAATTTGGACACCTTCTCTTGGGCCACCACGAACAGGCCCGCGGAAACGTCACCCGCCCAATGCCACTCCTGGGCGCTTCGATGGTCACTAACCAATTGCAGGTCGAAGCTTCGGAGCCGAAGCTACTAGGCCGTCGAAGGTCGGCGAGCTGCGCCACCTTCACAGTGGCGGAGGAGAAGCGGGCGGAGACTTTTGCGGACATAGTGATGGACAGGATGTGGCGCTCTCATCTGCGGCCGCTAGATGAGCCATCCAGGTTTGCAGAGGTATTCGGATGACGAGCATTGTGGTTGCGGTCAGCTTAGGGATTTTGACCCTGCTCAGACTCTCCGGCCTCTGGAACCGGCCGGCCCGGCCAGCCTTTTTGGCGTCGGCTTTCGCCACAGCCGGTTTTACGCTTTACATCGAACCCGTCTACATCTTCGTGGATTCCCTCACAGGCAACCGAAACCTGGCTGGCCTGATTCTCTCCCTATGCGTCCTGGCCGCGTTCGCCCAGCTCTACACGGCAGTAACCAACGCTGCTGGGCCGGCCTCGGGGCTGCAGGATCTGCGCAAGGAACGACGCCATAGGATCGCCTGGATCGCCTCATCGCTCATCGTCGTGGTCGGCTTTTCAAGCAGCGACCTACCGGTCACCAGTCCCTCGCTGATCCGCACGTACGGGTCCCAGCCCGGCATGACCGCGTTCCTGCTGGCCGCTTCGTTCTTCATCGCCTACACAAGCGCTAGTGTCATCCGGTCTGTAATCGGTCACCTGAGCAAAATGTCCTCCGCTTTCCGCCTCGGGTTCTTTCTTGTGTGCGCCGGTTGCTTCGGTGCAATCTCGCTCCTTGCGGTCCGGTCCTTGCTGCAGCTGGTAACGGACCACGCGGGACAGGAATCTTTCTCTCCGTTCTATGGCGCCGGTCAGGCTGTCTCCGTTGTGTGCGTGGCTGCCGGACTTTCTACGTCACGGCTCGTCGGAATTACCGCGGCGACATCAGCAGATCTGTCCGCCCGGTGGCGGCTGTTTCGCCTCATGCCGCTTTGGAGGGCCTCCACCGCCGGCAACCCAAACCTGGTGCTCCACCAGGGCGGGTCGCCGGGCAAAGACATATTGAGCTCCAACCCGCATGCCGCGCTACAGCGGCGCATCACGGAGGTGCGAGACTGCCTCCTGGTGGACCCTGTTGGTTTGGAAGAAGCGTGGAATCAACATGAGTCAGCACTACTTGATGCCGAGAAGTCTCTGAAAACGCCGCAAACACCCTCCAGCCCCGATAGGACTGCCGCATGAACCGCAAAGACAACGCCTCTCAGCGGCGGGAGGAATTGGCTCGCCGCCTGGACCTCCTCATGGACGTCGTGGTTGCGGAAGGGGGCCAGCCGTACAAGTTTGCTGACATCCAAGCTGCCCTGGCCGAGAAGGGCGTGGGCTTGTCACGGGCGCGCTGGTTCTATATGCGCGAAGGAACTGGGGCGACCGTAACCGATCCAAAGCTCCTCTCCGCCCTCGCAGAGTTCTTCGGCGTCCCGCCCGCTTACCTGCTCGACTCAGATCCAACTCTCCCGGCGCGAGTGGAAGCTCAGCTCAAACTCTTGAAAGCCATGAGAATCGCTGAAGTCCGGAGTTTTGCAGCCAGGGCTCTCGGGGACCTTTCTCCTGAAGCCACCTCGGCCATCGCCAAAATCCTCGAAGAAGAGATGAAATCCACGGATTAGATTCCTGAGAGTGCCTTAGACATGTCTAAGGTTGGCTATCCTTGAGTCATGACCTACCACTCGTGCAGGCTAAACCCGGCAGAGCAACGGAGCGTTACTTACCGCACCACCACGAGGCGAGCCATGCGCTGCGCTACTTATCCGCCGCAAGCGCGTACCGCCGGAGGCTGTCTATCAGCGTCTCGATGCGAGGCAGATCTGCCGAGAATGCGTGGTTCAGGCGCCCGGAGCTTGGACCGAGCACGGGCGTTTTCTTCAAAACTCCAGCGGCGGCAAGGACGCCCGCTGCCTTGCTCAGGCTTGCGGGCGAAAAGTCCTTGAGCTCGTCCGCAAGTTCGGACCGGGTTGCCGGGACAGCTCTGGCGGCCAAGTGGTGGAGCAGGGCCAGGTTTATGCCGCTGCTGAAGACCGCCTGAGCGGTCGCTACCGACTCGTTCCAGGCGGCGTCGGCGGGCTTAACCAGTCGAGGCATATCGAACATCCTACTTGTCGCGCAGTGCTAGCAGCTGCGGCCTAGACCGTCGCTAGGGCAATACTTAAAGTATTGCTACAATATTTTAGATAAACCTAGGGGGGATCACTCGTGCAAGCCAAACCGCTCGCCACCGGCGTAGCCGTAGCTGTCCCCGTGGCCCTGCTAGGACTCGTTTCCTCGATGCTTCTGCTCTTGGGGCCTGCGAAGCCCGCGGCCGCCGACTGCGGGCCGGTAATTTCCGTCTCCGTGGATGCCAGTACCAAAGTCGCCGGCTACACCCGGGAACAGCTGAAGAATGCCGCTTTGATCATGGGGGCGGGTAAGGCTTTGAACCTTTCTGTGAATGGTCAGATGATCGCGGTGATGGTTGCCCTGGGGGAGTCGGGCCTGCGTGTTCTGGACAATGGCGATACCGCCGGCCCCGACTCCCGCGGCCTGTTTCAGCAGCGCGGCAACGGCGCGTGGGGATCCTATAAGGACCGCATGAACCCGGCCACGAGCGCCACGAACTTCATGAAGGCGCTGCAGGGTGTGGCGGGTTGGGAACTGCTGGAACCGACAATCGCGGCCAACAAGGTCCAGCGCAACGCCGACCCGTACCACTACCAGAAGTACTGGCCCGAGGCCGTGAAAATCGTCCAGGCCCTCTCGACGTCGAAGTTCTCCCTGCAGGGAAGCGACTGCGGAATCCCCGGCCAGTCCGGCGCCGGGAACGACTACCCGTGGAAGAACTCACCGACCTGGATGCAGGCCGGCGCCAACGCGGCCAGCACTTCACCGCTGGGCATGTACTACCGGGAGTGCGTGGACTTCGCCCTGTGGCGGGTCAACCAGCAGATGGGCTCCCCCAGTGCACCGTTCAGGTTCCTCAACAGCAACTTCCGTCCCGATGGCCAGGGCCTGGGTTCGGCCCTGACGTGGAAGGCCGGCTGGGACGCCAAGGGCTGGCCCACCGGCCGCGCACCCAAGGTCGGTGCCGTGGTTTGGTACGCGCCAGGTGCCGGGGGAGCGGACCCCAACTTCGGCCACGTCGGCGTCGTGAAGGAAGTCAAGGACAACGGCACTTACGTCGAAGAGGGCTACAACGGCAACCCTGCCCCGGATGACCACAACTACTACACCCGGACCGTGTCCAATACGGTCCCCTCAGCCTTCCTGTACCTGCCCATTCAAGAGGAGACGAAGTGAAGAAGCCCCTGACCCTGATCGCGGTGGCGCTGCTGTGCGCGGCCTGCGCCCCTGCCGCGTCCACCGGGGCCGCGCCGGCGTCCTCTTCCAGCGCCAGCCCCACCGCTTCCGCCCCGGTCTCGTTGAGCGCCAACAGCGGCCCCCAGGCACCCGGCGGCACGGTACCGGCCACCATCGGCATCACGTGGGACCAGGCCAGCAAGGAAGACGCTCTGGACGTTGCCGAGAACGCGATGACCGACTTCGCCCGGCCAACTCTGGATGAGAAGCAGTGGGCCAACGATCTGGCCCGCTGGCTGACGCCTCAGGCCACGGCCGACTATTCCTCCGTGGATCCCTCGAATATCCCGGCCTCCCGCGTCACCGGAGCGGCCACCTTGTCCGTCGATGAGGCCAACGGCTACGGCGCTAGCGCTTCGGTCCCTACGAACGCCGGGACCTACACGCTGCACCTGCTCCGCACGGGCAAGGACGCTCCGTGGAAGGTCAACCGTCTCACCCCGCCAGCATCCTGAACGTCACCGCCTTTTCCCTTCTCACACCTAAGGAACAAGCCGATGGGTACAACCCCTACGCAAGTATTGGCCTTCCCCAGCATCAAGGCCATTGTCCGCGACAACGGCACCGCCGAGGTCGTCGTCGCGGGCAACTCCCGCATCGTTCCCGCCGGGGAATCCCTGCAGGACCTCCGCAACAACGCCCTGGCCCTGGTCGTCGGTGAAGCGCAAACGCTCCAGCGCCCCGTCCGGGTCCAGATCGAAGATCCCGAGGGCCACGGCGAACTCATCGTCCACCCGGACAACAAGATCGAATCCATCTCCTACGAACCCCGCACAGCCCGCCGCCGGGCCGAAGCCCCCGCCACCACCCCGGAGACCGCCGCCCCCGCCGTCATCGAAACCACGCCTCTTACGGCACCGGAGCCCGCCGCCAAGCCTGTAGAGACAGCGCCGGTTCACGCTGCCGTAGCCGATGCCCAGCCGTGGCTGCCCGCGGCCTCGGCCGTGACCGAAGCTGTAGTGGAAGAGCCGGCTCCGACGCGGCGCAGCCTGAAGGACACCTCCTTCCTGGTCAGCGCCCCGGTCCTCGAGCCGGCCACCCAGGGCTGGCGCGGTGCGCTCACACGCCTGGGCATCCGCATGAACCCCTCCGATGAAGAACTCTCCGAACGCGAGGACATCCGCACGGTCAGCCAGCACTGGCCCGGCCCGCGCACCATCGCCGTGGTCAACCGCAAGGGAGGGGCCAACAAGACCCCCACCGTCGTCATGCTCTCGGCCATCCTCGCCCGCTACAGCGGCGCGGCCACGGTCGCGTGGGATAACAACGAATCCCAGGGCACGCTGGGCTGGCGAACCGAAAAGGGCTCCCACGACCGCAGCGTCCTGGACCTGATCGATTCCTCGACCGAGCTGCTGTCCCCGTCCACGAACGCGGCCGAAATCGCCAAGTTCGTCCACCACCAGACGGCCGACAAGTTCGATGTCCTCCGCTCCGATGAGAACGAAGAAGGCGACCACGAAGTCACCGCCGAAGAAGTCGACATCGCCCACCAGGTACTCACCCGGTACTACCGGCTAGTTGTCATGGACTCGGGCAACACCGCCCGCGCCGCGAACTGGCGACGCATGATCGACCACACCAACCAGCTCGTCGTCCCCGTCACTGCCATCGAGGACCGCGCCGAAGCCGCCCGGCTGACGCTGCAGACCCTCGTATCCCGCGGCGGCCACGACGCGGAGCTGGCCCGCAACGCGGTCGTGATCGTCTCCGAGTCCACCGACGCGAAACGGTCCATGAGCGGGGATGCCCTGAAGCGGGCCAAGGACGAGGCAGAGCGGATCGCCAAGGGCTTCGAACCCTTCGTCCGCGCCGTCGTCCGCATCCCTTACGACCCGGCACTGGTCAACGGACCCATCCGGTACGAAGCCCTCCAGCCAGCCACCCAGCGGGCCTGGCTCGCCGCGGCCGCCGCCGTCGCCGCCGGCTTCTAACCACCCACTCAACGGACATTCGAAAGGAGGACCCATGCAGCAGACCCTGAACCCCTGGATCAGCCGCCCCGCCGTCGAGACGGAAACGCCGGAACCGGAGGTACACGCCCCGCCGGCGGCGGCCATCACCGTCCCGTTGCGGGGCATGGTCGAACCCGACGCCGCTGACCGGCTGGGCCGCCGGACCGTCGCCGGAACCGCAGCCCTCTGGGTCACCGGCGCGCACGGCGGCTCCGGTGAAAGCCGGCTCGCGGAGATCCTGGACGGCGCACGAGCCTCCGGACACTGCTGGCCTGTCCCGCAGGACGGAAGCGCCCCGAAGCTGCTGCTGGTCTGCCGCGCTGATATGCGCGGACTGACCGCGGCCCGCAGCGCCGTCACCCAGTGGGCCTCCGGCGCTGCCCCGGCCGTTGACCTCCTCGGTCTTGCCGTCCTGGCCGACGCCCCCGGCAAGACGCCCAAAGCCCTTCGCGACTTCGCCGCCATTGTCGGCGGGGGAGCGCCCCGTCTCTGGACCCTGCCCTGGGTCGAGGCGTGGCGGCACGAAGACACCCCCAGTGTCCCCTCGGCCCGCGAATACCAACGCTTCACCACCGACATAGCTGCCCTCGTAGCTGACACCAGCACCACCAAATGAAAGGTCTCACCATGAACTCCCTGGCCCGCTTGGACTCAAGCTTCATCCCCAACCCGACCCCCGTTGTCCCGGCCCAGGCCGGCGGCCTGCTCACCATCCTGAACTGGGCCTCCGGTATCGGCCTGGTCCTCGGCGTGCTCGGCGTGATCATCGTCGGTATCGGCATGGTCATCCAGCTCCAGCGCGGCGAGGGAGCCCAGGCCATCGGCAAGCTCGGCTGGGTACTGCTGGGCTGCATCATCATCACCGGCGCCTCCGGCATCGTTCGCGCGTTCGTCTAAACCACCACCACACGGGAGGTTCACCATGAGCCAGTCCACCGAAAGCACCCCCGAGGCCAACCCCTTCACCAAACCCGGGTTCATCATCGCTGCGGCGCTGGTCGTGGCGCTCCTCGCGGCCACCGTCGTCATCTTCCTGCTCCCCAAGGGCGACGCCACCGCCCAGCAGGCCCCCGTTTCACCCTCCTCCGGCGCCTCTGCAACCCCGTCATCTCCGGTCGATGCGGGAGGCAAGAGCATCTGCGGGCTACCCCCCAGCACTGACACAGCACTGGGAACGGCGCCGAAGTCCAAGTGGGAGCTCGTCGGCAAGACGGCTGCCCCTACCGACCCAAAGACTTTCGGTCCTGGTTTGACTGACGGTGATGGCTTCCGCTCCTGCTTTGCCCATTCACCGACGGGAGCGCTCTACGCCGCCGTCAACATGATCGCCCTTGGTTCTTCAGCGACACAGGATTCGCTGAAGCTCGCCGACAAGCTTGTGGTCCCTGGGCCCGGCCGCGATGCGGCCATGGCCCAAGCCAAGGCACAGACCTCAATTTCGAAAAGCGGTGAGGTCGCTCAAGTCAGCGGCTTCCTGGTCAAGTCCTACAGCCCCGCCGAAGCGGATGTCGATCTTGCGATCAAACTCCCCAACGGCGCTCTGGCGCACTCCGTACTCTCCCTACGTTGGGTAGCTGGAGACTGGAAAGTGAAGGCCTCAGATGATGGGCAAGTATTCAATGGAATCGCCCAACTTACCGATCTGAGCGGCTTCATCCTCTGGTCTGGCGTCTGACATGGCTGAGTGCGGGCTGGGGGACATAACCTGCGTCGCGGGCAACATCGCATCCGGCGCAGTCAACGACGCCATGGGAAATATGGCGAAGGCAATCATGGAGGGTATGAGCCAGATGGTGACGACTCTGTCGACTTTCTGGGTCTCCATGCCGACGGTGAACCTGACGAGCCAGGACGGGACTGCGGCCAGCCCGATTGTTTCCATGGTCAACGGCGAGCTCATGGTTTGGACGGTTGCGCTGGCCGTCCTGGCGGTCATCATCGGCGGTATTCGCATGATCTGGGAGCAGCGGGGAGCGCCTCTAAAGGACCTTCTCCGCTCCCTGGTCACGCTGACGCTGGTGTCCGGGTTGGGTCTGGGTGTCATTTCCATCCTCGTGGTCGCTGCGGATGCGTTCTCGGCCGCGATTATCAACCGCTCGACTGACGGTAAAGGCTTCTCGGACGCAATGAAGCTTCTGGTCATGACCAACCAGACCGGCGTCGGGGTCTTCATCCTCATCA
The DNA here is from genome assembly GCF_040686595.1 of Arthrobacter sp. NPDC080082. NCBI lineage: Bacteria > Bacillati > Actinomycetota > Actinomycetes > Micrococcales > Micrococcaceae > Arthrobacter > Arthrobacter sp. NPDC080082. The sequence continues at coordinate 32,056 of NZ_JBFBKQ010000008.1, forward strand.
TCCTGGGACTGATCGGGTTGCTGGCTTCCCTCGTTCAGGTCGTGCTCATGGTCGTGCGGAGTGGAATGCTGGTAATCCTCGCCGGCATCCTGCCCACGACCGCCGCGTTCACGAACACGGAGATGGGCAAGCAGTGGTTCCAGAAAGCAATCGGCTGGATGATCGCTTTCATCCTCTACAAACCCGCCGCGGCAATCGTGTACTCGGTGGCATTCCTCCTCATGGGAAGCAGTGGGAAGAACGCGCTGATCGGCTCAATCACCGGGTTCACGCTCATGGTCGTGGCCCTGTTCGCCATGCCGGCGCTAATGCGCTTCGTGACCCCCATGGTCGGAGCGGTCGCCTCCGGCGGCGGCGCGGGAGCCGGCGCCGCCGTCGGTGCTATGGCCACCGGTGCCGTGTCCATGGGCCGCAGCGGCAGCGGACGCGGCAATGCCGCCCCCACGCCGGCGAGCTCCAACCAGCCGGGCTCCACCCCGAAGGGCAGCGACGGGACCCCCGGGCCCAAGGGCAGCGGCGGGAAACCAACCCCCGGATCGGCCGGAACCGCAGGCGCGCAGGGAGCTGCAGCCGCAGGAGCAGCTGGAGCTGCAGGTGCCGCCGGAGCGGCAGGGGCAGGCACCGCTGGCGCGGCAGGCACCGCGTCGGGTGCGACGGCAGCAGCCGGCCCGGCTGGTATGGCCGTAGCCGCAGGAACACAAGTAGCGTCCCGGGTTTCCCAGGCCGCCCAACAAACCGCACAGGACTCAACCGGCCAATCAGAATCCATGGAGGGCCCCAGTGGCAGCAATTAACACCGAATACAAAGAACCGTCCTACGGCAACTGGCGCGTGCCCCGCTCGGCCGGGTTGGGCAACCTCGGTGCCATCGGCACCGGCATCGTCATGGTCGGGCTGCTGCTGGGCATCACGAGCTTCGCTATCTGGGGCCTGCTTCCGGGCCTCGCGGTCCTCGCCGTCGCCGGGATCAGTGCCCTCCTGCTGACGGTCAAGGACAAGCATGGCCAGTCCGTCGTTGACCGCACCGCGACCCGGTTGAGCTTCCGGATCTCCAAAGGCTCGGGCACCAACCTTTACCGCTCCGGCCCTCTGGGCGTCACGCAGTGGGGCATGTACCAGCTGCCAGGACTGGCCGCGAAGTCCACGCTGTACGAATTCTCCGACTCCTACAAGCGTCCGTTCGCCCTCCTGCACGTCCCGGCCACGAACCACTTCACCGTCATCTTCTCCACCGAACCCGACGGCGCGTCCCTGGTCGACCCTGAACAGGTCGATGCGTGGGTGGCGAACTGGGGCGGCTGGCTCGCCGGCCTCGCCGACGAAGCCGGCCTGGACGCCGCAGCAGTCACGGTCGAAACCGCGCCCGACTCCGGCTACCGTCTCCGCAACGAGGTCGAGATGAACATCGACCCGAACGCCCCTGCCTTCGCCCAGGCGATCCTGCGCGAGGTCGTGGACACCTACCCGGAAGGCTCCGCCACCGTGCGGGCCTGGGTTTCCCTGACGTTCAACGCCTCCCTCCGGTCGGGTTCAAAGAAGCGCACCCCCGAGGACGTCGCCCGCGACCTTGCCTCCCGCATTCCGGGCCTCTCGGCCCGGCTCCAGTCCACCGGCGCCGGCATCGCCCGGCCCATGTCCGCGCAGGAACTCTGCGAAGTCGTCCGGATCGCCTATGACCCGCCGGCGGCCCTGATCATTGATGAAGCCCACGCCGCCGGTTCCCCTGTCTCCCTGAGCTGGGGCGACGTCGGCCCCACCGCGACACAGGCCAGCTGGGACGACTACCGCCACGACAGCGCCTTCTCCGCATCCTGGACGATGACCGGCGCACCCCGCGGCTCCGTGAACTCCTCGGTGCTTTCCCGTCTCCTGGCCCCGCACGGGGACATCGACCGCAAGCGCATCTCCCTGCTGTACCGTCCGATGGACTCGGCCCGCGCCGCGGCCGTGGTCGAACGGGACCAGAACAACGCCAACGTCCGCATCACCTCCGGGACCCGCCCCTCCGCCCGCGCCCTGGTCGATGCCCGGTCCGCCGTGCAGACCGCCCAAGAAGAAGCCCAGGGCGCCGGCCTGGTGAACTTCGGCATGGTCGTCACCGCCACCGTGACCGATAAGGAACGCCTCGCGGACGCCGTTGCCGCCATCGAGCAGACTTCCGGCACCGCCCGGGTGCTGCTGCGCCGGGCCTACGGATCCCAGGACACCGCGTTCGCCGCGTCCCTGCCTCTGGGACTGGTCCTGCCCAAGCACAGCATGGTGCCCTCCGAGATTAAGGACGCCCTCTAATGGCCCGCATGCGCCTTTTGACTGCAAAGAAGTCAAAGACAGTAAAGGAACCAGTGGTGGGTACGGAGAAGCGTCCCGCCCGGGACGCCGGCCCGGGCGCACGCGGCTGGACCGGACGCGGCGGCGGCATGGCCGCGCTCGTTCCCTCCGTCACCGAATACCGCGGCACCACTGTTCAGGTCTGCGGCCTGTGGCCGTTCTCCTCGGGCGCGTCATCACCCATGATCGGTGTGCCGCTGGGTCGGCACGAGGAAACCCAGGCGACCGTCTGCTGCGACCCGATCAGCTGGTTTCAGCGTGCCCGGCTGATTTCCAATCCGTCCGCGTTCATCCTCGGCAAGCCGGGCTTGGGCAAGTCCACGCTGGTCCGCCGCATGTTCCTTGGCCTCTCCGCTCAGGGTGTCAATGCCCTCGTCTTGGGTGACCTGAAGGGTGAGCACGTCAAAGCGGTGCAGGCCCTTGGTGGGCAGGTCATTAAGCTCGGCCGCGGCGTCGGGTACCTGAATATCCTTGACCCCGGCCAGGCCGTCGAGGTCGCGCAGCGACTCGAAGAGGCCGGCCACCACGAGGCTGCCACCCGCGTCCGTGCCGACGCCCACGGTCGACGCCTGAACATGGTCGTCTCCCTGATCACTATCAGCCGGAACAACCCGCCCACGGACCAGGAACAGACCATTCTCGACCGCGCCCTCCGCGTGCTCGATGACCGGTTCGACGGCGTCCCTGTCCTCAAGGACCTGCTCGACGTCATTGTCTCGGCCCCCGACGAGTTGCGCCAGGTGGCGCTGGACCGCGGCGACATCAACGTCTACCTGAAGGAAACCCGGGCGCTGGAGGCCACCCTGCTCGGCCTGACCGGCGGCGGGAAGCTCGGCGAAATCTTCTCCCGCCAAAGCACCAACCCCATGAGCCGGGACCGCGCCGTGGTGTTCGACGTCTCGACTATTGACGAGACCGAGACAGACCTGCAGGCCGCAGTGCTGCTGGCGTGCTGGTCCTACGGCTTCGGCACGGTCAACGTCGCCAACGCCCTCGCTGACGCCGGGCTGGAACCTCGGCGGAACTACTTCGTCGTCCTGGACGAGCTGTGGCGGGCGCTGCGCTCGGGCAAGGGCATGGTCGACCGGGTCGACGCCCTGACCCGGTTGAACCGTTCCGTGGGTGTCGGGCAGATCATGATCTCCCACACCATGTCCGACCTGCTGGCGCTGCCGGCCGAAGAGGACCGGATGAAGGCCCGCGGGTTCGTGGAACGCTCCGGCATGGTCATCTGCGGCGGTCTCCCGGCCTCCGAGATGCCGCTGCTGACTCAGGCCATCCCGCTCTCGCGGCAGGAACAGCAGAAGCTCATCTCCTGGCAGGACCCGCCCGCCTGGAACTCCCGCGGCGCCGACGTCGAACCCCCGGGCCGGGGAAAGTTCCTCATCAAGGTCGGCGGCCGCCCGGGCATCCCGGTCCAGATCGGTTTGACCTCCATCGAACGGGCCGAGGGCCTGAACGACACCAACACCCGCTGGCACGAACCCGCGGCCCCCTTGATGGACCCCGCGGCCGCGGAGCTGCCCGCGACAGGAGATGCACTGTGAGCGCACCGAACCGTAAAGGCATGGGCCTGGGGGACGCGATTCTGGTCTGGCTGGCCATCGGCTTCATCGTCATCGTCGGCGGCGGCGCGTACGCCGCCGTGCACATCGGATCATGGATGGCCGGCCTGCCGACGCCTCCGGGCCACCCCATCGACTTGATCGCCGGCCTGGTGAAGGGCAAAGTCATCTGGCCGGCCCAGGCGACCGTCGTTGTGGCGGTCATGGCCGGCCTGGTAATCGCCCTGGCCGCAGTCGTCTTCTGGGCTTGGCGGAAGGGTGCCTCCAAGCGTGCCCGGGTCGACAAAGCAGCCCGGTACCTCGGCCGCGGCAAGAACCTCACCGCGTTCTCTCAAAAGGGCGCCCAAGCCACCGCCAACCGGCTGGGCGTCGCCGGCAAACCCGGCATCATTGTCGGCAAGGTCGTCTCCACCGGGCAAACGTTCATCCAGTCCTGGGAAGACCTCAGCCTCGATATCTGGGGCCCCCGTACCGGTAAGTCCACCTCCCGGGTCATGCCGGCGATCCTGGACGCCCCTGGAGCTGTGGTCTCTACCTCGAACAAGCGCGACGTCGTTGACGGCACCCGCGGCGTCCGCGCAGCCACCGCCCCTGTCTGGGTCTTTGACCCGCAGAAAATCGCTCAGGAAGAGCCCGACTGGTGGTGGAACCCCCTCTCTTACGTCACCGACGAAGAGAAGGCCTACAAGCTCACCCAGCACTTCTCAGTCGGCTCCCGCGTCCCGGGCTCCAAGCCGGACGCTTACTTCGACCCCAAGGCCGAAGACATTCTCTCCTCATACTTCCTCGCCGCCGCCCTCGGGGACCTGCCAATCACGCAGGTCTATTTCTGGGTCACGGAGCAGGTCAGCCAGGAACCAATCGAGATCCTGAAAGAGCACGACTACGAGTTGCAGTACCGCGGCTTGGAATCCACGCTCAAGCTCGCGGACAAGCAGCGCGACGGCATCTTCGGCACCGCCGAGAAGATGATCCAGTGCCTCAAGAGCCGCAACACCCTCCGCTGGGTCGCCCCCACCGGAGAGGCCACGGTTGCCCTGGACGCCCGTCGTCAGTTCAACCCTCACGCCTTCGCCGCGTCCCAGGAAACCATCTACATCCTCTCCAAGGAAGGTGCAGGCTCCGCCGCTCCGCTCACCACAGCCCTGACCGTGGCCATCGCGGAAGCCATGGAAGAACGGGCGGAGCGCAGCGGCGGTCGTCTGCCCAAACCGGCGCTCTTCGCCCTGGACGAGCTGGCAAACGTCGTCCGCTGGGCCGGCCTGCCGGACCAGTTCAGCCACTACGGCTCCAAAGGCCTGATTGTTATGGGCATCCTGCAGTCCTGGTCCCAGGGCGTCGAACTATGGGGGGAGGCGAATATGCGGAAAATTTGGTCCGCAGCAAACGTCAAGGTCTACGGCGGGGGAGTGGCCGAAGAAGGATTCCTCCGTGCTCTCTCGGACCTGATCGGGGACTACAGCTACACCAACGTTTCCATCAGCTCCGGCAAATCCGGGTCCAGCCGGTCCCGTCAGGAAGGGAAGGAACGGATCTTCGACGTCTCCAACCTCGCCGAGCTGGACCGCGGCCGCGCCGTCGTCCTCGCCTCCGGCGCTCCCGCCACTCTCGTCCGCACCATGCCCTGGTACACCGGCACGCACAAGGACGCCGTGGAGGCATCCATTAAGCAGTACAGCCCGCGCCCCGAAGAGGAAGCTGTGCCGGCCGGCCCTGCTGCGAAGTCCAATCCCTGGCTCGCGGGTTAGGGGGCTGGCATGACTACCGAAATCGGCCGCTTCGGCTCACTCAAGGCTGAGACACCCGCAGATGCTCCGGCCGACGACCAGAAGACACCGGAACTGGTGTACGGCTCGGCCGAGGAATTTCTTCACGAGCAGCTCCTGCCTACCTACGTCCGCGACATCGACGGCCGCGCCGCAAAATGGTGCATCGAGTGGTACTTCCACCCCGAAGCCGTCAGCCGGATAGAAGCTCTGTGGCGCGCCTGGGAACACCTCCGACTCGACGGAGCGACGGGGATCAGCGTCTGGTTCAGAGACCACGCCGACCATCACATGAGCGTGCTCTTGGACCCCCACGGGCCGTTCTATAAATGCGATATGCAGAAACACCGGGACCCTGAACACCTCGAACCAAAACGGGCACCGGAGGGCTGGTTCCCGGATGCGAGGGCCTAACACCGCACTAATGGTGGCGACGGAAGGATCCAATGGCCCTACCTGGAGCGACGTGGCCTGAGTAACGTCGCGCTTATCAGTCCTCCGTGATGGGCACCTGCTCTGTGGAACGCGCATGGCCGTGGGCCAGCTTCAGACCCTTCCTGAGGCGCGAACGAGCAGGTGCATAGAATGTCGACCATTACTTCGAACCGTGGTGTCCCGGAACCGGAAGAGCATGACAGGGATGCGCAGGGCTCACGCGACCCCGCAGATTCAGTGCGACGCCAGGCTGAAGCGATCATTGAAACTGTTCTGGCCTCCGGCACCCCCGCGGACACCCAGAAGCTTAGCGAACTCGTGGCAGCGTTCCCGGGTCGTCCCGAGGCCGCTCTGGCCCAGTTTCTTCGGGAAGTCAGACCCAGCATCTCCGACTACGACGGCCCGCTGCTCTAGACCCCACCCTCTCGGACGTGCTCGTACAGCAGGGCCCTGAAGCGGGACGGCATGGCCGAAGCCCCCGCTCAATGGTCCTTGAGCGGGGGCTTCGGGGAGAAGTACCTAGGCGGGCTGGCCGGCGAGTCCGTAGGCTTCGTCGTCGGATGCGTGGGGGATTTTCATTTCGAAAGTCTCCGTGATGGAGGCGTAGTCGTGATATCCCATCCTGGCCAGGGGCCGGATTTTAGGGATGTCGAGCCTCCCATCGACGGTGAGGACCTCGTCGTTGATATGAATCCGTTCGACCTGTGCAAAGACGATGTCGATGGTTCCAACGTTCGAGCTACCCGTCATTCGGTGCGTCGAGAGGTACCTGCACTCAAAATGGACCGGGCTTTCGGCCACCATGGGTGTGGGGGAGAGCTCCGCATAGCGCTTTGTGACGCCGGCGTGGTCAAATTCGTTCTCCTCGAATGGCAAGGCCATGGCGCTGATATTGACCGCTTCGCGAAGGTCGTAGGTGGCCATGTTCCATACGAACCAGCCGGTTTGCTCCGCGTTCAGGACGGTGTCTTTCCTCCGCCCGTCCGGGTACTGGTTGGCGGAGAACATCACCATGGGGGGATCGAAAGTCAGGTTCTGCCACTGACTGTAGGGTGCCAGGTTCTCCACACCGTCTGGACTGACGCTCGAGAGCCAGCCGATGGGTCGGGGGACGGTGCAGCTTTTGAAGGGTGAATATGGCAGCGGGCTGCTCTCAAGCGCGGGATCGTATTTCACGGGGTTTCCTTTGAGGTGGTTGCGGCGGCGGGGACAGCAACTTCGTGGCGCTGTTCCGCGATGAAGTCGGGGGCCGAGACGGTTTGGTTGCGAACGTTTCGGGACGCGGCGTAGTAGAGGCCGCCGGCGACGACGAGCCCGATGAGCCAGGCAATCTCTGCGCCTCCGAGCAGGTTGGCGATGGGGCCCACGTATAGCGAGCTATTCATGAAGGGGATCTGGATGAGCACGCCGATGGCGTATGCGAGGAAAGCGCCTTTGTTGAAGCGGCCATATTCGCCGTCGCGGAGGAAGAGTTGGGCAATGTTGTACCGCTCCTTGCGGACCCAGTAGTAGTCCACGAGGTTGATGGCCGACCAGGGTGTCATGAAGTAGAGCAGGAACAGCAGGAAGTTTGTGAAGTTGGTCAGGAAGTTTGCGGTGGCAGCTAGTGCAATCGCCAGGGAGACAGCGGAAATCACCACGACGTAGAGCGAGCGTTGCCGCGGCCCGACCCGGTTCTGTCCGGTGAGGCTTGTGATGATGGTGGCCAGCGACATGTACCCGCCGTAGGAACTGAGAGTGTTGCCAGTGAGCTTGCCCAGGATCACGGCGAGCAGGACCAGCGGCCAGATCGCCCCGCCGAGCCCGGCGAGGTACCCGACCTGATCATGGCCGAAGGCTTTGCCACCAAGGGCCGCCGCCAGCGCGCCGAGGATCATGGCCAAAGAGCCGCCAAGGACACTGCCCAGAAAGGTCCAGCCGATTGTGGCCCGTTTGGGGGTGTCTTCGGGCAAATACCGTGAGTAGTCCGCGATGTAGGGGCCGAAAGTCAACTGCCACGATGCGGAGAGGGAGATGCCAAGGACGAACGCAGCGCCGTCAAAGGCGTTCGTCTCAACGGCCGCGCCGATGTTCCCATCGGTGATGATGCGCACCAGGAGGATCACGAACACAACGGCGCTCAGGACCGCCGCGATGTGCGAGAACTTGTGGATGTAGCGGTATCCGATGATCGCCAAGGTGGTCGACATGAGCGCGAAGATCGTGGCGCCCATCTGCGGGGAGACCCCGAACAGGGTACCGATAGCCTGACCGCCAAGGACCAGGCCTGTGGCGTAAAAGCCAACATAGATCATCAGCGCCAGGACGAGCGGCAGGATGGCACCGAAGTAGCCGAACTGCGCCCGGCTCTGGATCATTTGCGGAACCCCGAGCTTGGGGCCCTGTGCTGAGTGCAGTGCAGTGAAGAAGCCACCCACAGCGTTACCGAGGATGATGGCGGGAATGGACCACAGCGCACTGTTCCCGAGGATCACGAACAAAGCGCCTGTCACGACCGCGGTAATGGATGTGTTGGCGGCGAACCATATGAACAACAGGCTACGGGGCTTGCCGTGCCGTTCTTCGGGTGGGATGAAGTCAATGGAACGCCGCTCAACGGTGACGGTCTTCGCCATTGCTGACCTCGAATCTGTAGAAAGTTGGGAGGCTTCGGAGTAGCCTGCGTCACACCAGTATGCAACCAATATATCGGTTGTGCAATGGGGTCGGTTAGAGTTGTTTCATGATGCAGCAGGGTAAGGCCGCGCAAGCCTACGAAGAGATTGAGCGGCTCATCGTCTTCCAGGAACTGGCACCTGGCTCGCTTGTCTCCGAGGCGGTCCTAATGGAAAAGACGGGCCTGGGACGGACTCCTGTCAGGGAGGCCCTTCAGCAGTTGGCCCGTAACCGGCTCGTTGAGATCCACCCGAACAAGGGTGTCCTCGTGCCGCCTGCATCCGTCGAAGCCCAGCTGCGCATGCTCGAACTCCGCCGCGTACTGGAAGCCCTGGCCGTGAGGCTGGCATGCCAAACTGCAACGAACAACGACAGCGAGGCCATGCAGGAAATGGTGCAACTTCTCGAGGCTGACCGATTCACACTCCGGCAGTACCTCGAAACGGTCAAGGAAACCCACCTGATGATCGTCAACGCAAGCCACAACGAGTACCTGGCCGATGCCATGGCGCCCCTTCAGGGCCTTTCACGCAGGTTTTGGATCACCCACGTTCGTGATGAACAAGCTGAAATTAGTCAGGGCTCAAGCCTCCACGCCCGCATCCTCCACGCAATTCTGGACCGCGACTCGGAGGGCGCCGAGAAGGCGAGCCACGCCCTCAACGACTACCTGGTGGAGTTCGCCTATCGGACGATCCACACCCGGGCCAGCGCTTCGTGACAGGATTTACCCAGGGCCTCTCGCCAGCCGGCGGGGAGCTGAACGGCGGTGCACGAATCCGTCCTTCGTGCCTAGCCGGCACTGCCCTGCCGTGGAGGTCGGTATAAGCCCCGGCGTCGCCGTCCTCTTCGACAAAAAGACAAGCGGTGAAACACTCAGCGTCACCGAGGGGGCTGCGTGGCATGTCATGTCCGGTCTCGGCCACGGCGAAGGACGTCTGATCACCACCTGTGCCTGCGCCGCCGTCGCCACACGGTCCAAGACCCCCTTGAGTATGTCAACAATTTCCATCTGACCCCGGAAGAGTCATTCCCGTTCATCTGGAGCAGGTCTCAGACCAGGACTTACAGGTGCTCGACAGCCAGATCCAACGCCAGTTTGACCACGAGATCGTGGCCGACGGCGAGCCCAATCCGGAAACAGAGTTCCGGCGGTACGAACTTGACGAAGAATTCGAGAGCCGAGATAAACGGTAACGACGGGTCGGGTCATCTTCTTGCGCCCGACTAGAGCGAGATTCAGGCGGCGGGCTGGGCCGTGACTTCGTGCGCCCGGGTGTAGAACCATTCGATGTGTTCGCGCAGGAGCCGGGCCGCGAGTTGGCCGTCGCGTGCCTTGACGGCGTCGAATATGCCGTGGTGCTGGGCCCGGAGCACGCAGACGACGTCGGGCCACGCATCCATGGCGTCCATCGCTCCCTTGACGTAGCCGACGATCGCGCCGCTGAGGGATTCCATCATGGTGGCCACCACGGCGTTTCCGGCCAGGGAGCTGAGCGTCACATGGAAGCGCGCGTCGAGTTCGTGGAAGGTGGGCCGGTCAATGCCGGGATCGTCCATGGCCTGGAGCAGCCGGGCTGCCTCCGCAAGCTCCTCCTCGCCACCGGGCCGGGCCGCCCCCGCGGTGGCCGTCCAGGTTTCGAGCAGGATGCGGGTCTGCACAATGTCCTCGACGGGAAGCCGGCTGCTGGCGACGTGCAGCCGCAGGGCCGACGACAGGCCGGCCGAGGGATTGGAGACGACGATGGCCCCCGAGGCGGGCCCGGATCCCACCGAGCTGCGCAGCACCCCCATGGCGTCAAGAACCCGGATGGCCTCCCGTACTGACGAGCGGGAGATCCCGTAGGTTTCAGCCAGCGTGCGTTCACCGGGAAGCCGGTCCCCGAGTTTGATCTTGCCCGAGCGGAGGTCCGCTTCAATGTCCTGCAGGAGCGCGTCGTGGGTGCGGCGGCGGGGGTTTGCTCCTGCTTCGGCGGCTGTCACGGGCACTTCCTTCGAGTAGCGGGAGTGCGGGCCGGACGCTGGTCCGCACTCCCCGTAGCGGCGCGGCGGACGCTAAGGCAGCATCCAGCCAAGGATCGGGGTGGACTGCAGGTAGGACAGGGTGCAAAGCACCAGCAGCAGAGCCACGCTCCATCCGACTACTTTACGCAGGATCACCGATTCCTGGCCTTCCAGGCTGACCGCGGACGCCGCAATGGCGAGGTTCTGGGGGCTGATCAACTTGCCCACCACGCCGCCGGAGGTGTTGCCGGCCACCAGGAGGTTCGGGTCAATGCCTGCCTTCAGCCCGGCCGTCTGCTGCAGCTTGGCGAACAGCGCATTGGCGGACGTGTCGGAACCGGTGACGGCGGTGCCGATCCAGCCCAGTACCGGGGAGAGGAATGCGAAGAAGGCTCCGGTGCCGGCCAGCCAGGTGCCGATGGAGACAGTCTGCCCGGAGAAGTTCATGACGTACGCGAGTGCCAGGACGGTGATGATGGTCAGCCCTGCCCAGCGCATCCGGTAGGTGGTGCGCCCGATCTCCTTGACGGCGTCCCCCACCGTGATGCTGTAGCGGCCGCCCTCGTTGTACTTCGAATACACAAACGCCACGATCAGGCCGGTGATCAGCAGCAGGGTGCCGGGGGTGGAGAGCCACTGGAACGAGTAGACGGTGGAGGACACGGGCTTCCCAGCGGCGTCGACCAGCGCGTCGTGGAGGATCGGCCACGGGATCTTCACATCGGTGGAGGCGAGGAATGCGGGCACGTTCACGCCCAGTTTCCACAGCTTCGCGATGCCGAAGACGACGATCACGAGGAAGTACGGGAAGAGGGCGAGCCAGGTGCGGGTCGGGGTCAAACGGTCTTCGGCAGCCTCGGCGGTGGTGACTGCCGCCGCCCTGCGTGAGCTGCCCCCTGCGGCGGCGACTGTCTTTTTCGCGTCCGCATTAGTGGCAACGCCGAGACGTTCGCGGGCGGCAACGCTGCCCTTGGGGGTCCAGACGCGGAAGAAGAGGACGGCCGCGCCGAGGCCGACGAGGGAGGCGACGATGTCGGTGAGCTCGTAGGAGAAGTAGTTCGAGCACAGGAACTGCGCGATGGCGAACGAGAGGCCGACCACCAGCGCGGCGGGCCAGCAATCCTTGATGCCCTTGCGGCCGTCGAGGATGAAGAGCAGGATCAGCGGCACGATGGTCGCCAGCAGCGGCGCTTGGCGGCCGACGATGGAGGCGATGTCCGTCGCGTGCAGTCCGGTGAGGCCGGCGGCGGTGGTGACCGGGATGGCCATGGCGCCGAACGCGACTGGTGCGGTGTTGGCAACCAGGACGGCCGCGGCGGCGCGCAGTGGCGGCAGGCCGAGCGCGAGCAGCATCGTGGCGGTGATGGCTACTGGTGCGCCGAACCCTGCCAGAGCCTCAAGCAGCCCGCCGAAGCAGAACGCAATCAGCACGGCCTGCAGGCGCACATCACCCTTGCCGATCACGTCGAACACCCGGCGCAGGTCCTCGAAGCGTCCGCTCAGCACCGTTACCTGATAGAGCCAGACGGCCATGATCACGATCCACAGAACGGGGAAGGCGCCGAAAACCCCGCCCTGGGTTGCGGAGAGAAGCGCCAGGCCGGCCGGCATCTGGAAGGCCACGATGCCCACGACGAGCGCCACCAGGAGGGCGAACGCCCCCGCGACATGGGCCCTGGTCTTGACGACGGCGAGCAGGATAAAGAAGGTCAGGAGCGGCAGCAGGGCCACCAGGGCCGACCACATGACGCTGTTAAGCACCGGGTCGGTGCTGGGAGTGAAAGTGTCCACGCGAGTTCCTCCACGTTGAGAGACGACGGGTCTATGGTCGGACCACTGTGGTCGGACCATCAGAGTGTAGCGCATAGTTTGCCATTGCGTGTGACCGGGTTCACTTTATAAAAGTGTTTGAAGGTGGCGGGCGTCACGTGCTGTACTATGGTCAGACCACATCATCCTAGGCTCCTCGAAAGGGCTGTCATGAGAATCGCCTTATTCGCCACGTGCATTGTGGATGCGATGTATCCGGCCACGGCCCAGGCCACCGTGAAGATTCTGGAGCGGCTGGGACACGAAGTGCTGTTCCCCGCCGGGCAGGCCTGCTGCGGGCAGATGCACGTCAACAGCGGGTACCTCAAAGAAGCGGTTCCGGTGGTGGCCAACCACGTCGCGGCCTTCGACACCGGGGATTACGACGTCGCCGTCGCACCTTCGGGATCCTGCGTCGCCTCCGTCAAGCACCAGCATCCCATGGTGGCCCGCTCCTGCGGCGACAAATCCCTGGAAGCCCGTGCCAACGCCGTCGGCGCCAAGACGTACGAACTCTCCGAACTGCTGGTCGACGTCCTGGGGGTGACCGACGCCGGCGCCCAGCTCGGCTCGTATTTCCCGCACCGCGTCACGTACCACCCCAGCTGCCACGGCATGCGCCTGCTCCGGCTTGGGGACCGGCAGTCCCGGCTGCTGGCCAGCGTGAAGGGAATCGACCTGGCGGAACTGCCGGAAGCTGACCAGTGCTGCGGCTTCGGCGGCACGTTTTCGATGAAGAACGCTGATGTCTCCTCCGCGATGCTTGAGGGCAAGACGGCCAACATCACTGCCACCGGCGCCACACTGTGCGCCGGCGGGGACGCGTCCTGCCTCATGCACATTGGCGGCGGTCTGTCCCGCCAGGGCAGCGCCGTCACTACCCTCCACCTTGCCGAAATCCTCGCCAGCACCGAAGATGCCCCCGCGGCCGTCACCGGCGACGTCCTCGTCTCCACCGGAAAGGCCACACGATGAGCACCTTCCTCGGCATGCCCGCCCTGCCCGCTTACGGCACGGGCAACCTGCACGCGTCCCAGTCCTTCCCGAAGGCGGCACACCGTGAGCTCGGCAACGCCCAGCTTCGCGCCAACCTCGGCCACGCCACCCACACCATCCGTGACAAGCGGCTGAAAATGGTCTCCGAGCTGCCCGACTGGGAACAGCTGCGCGACGCCGGATCCGCCGTCAAGGAATCCGTGATGGCCCGGCTGCCCGAACTCCTGGAACAGTTCGAGGCGAACTTCACGGCACGCGGCGGCGTCGTCCACTGGGCCCGCGACGCGGACGAAGCCAACGCCATCGTCGCCGGACTGATCCGGGACACCGGGGAAACCGACGTCGTCAAGGTCAAGTCCATGGCGACGCAGGAAATCGGCCTCAACGAATACCTCGAAGAGCAGGGAATCGCCGCCTTCGAGACGGACCTCGCGGAGCTGATCGTCCAGCTGGACCACGACAAGCCCAGCCACATCCTGGTCCCGGCCATCCACAAAAACCGCACCGAGGTCCGCGACATCTTCCTGCGCGAAATGGAAGGCGTGGACCCGGACCTCACCAACGAACCGGCCCGCCTCGCCGCAGCCGCCCGGTCACACCTGCGGCGCAAATTCCTCACCGCCAAGGTGGCCGTCTCCGGCGCCAACTTCGCCCTCGCCGACTCCGGCACCCTCGCCGTCGTCGAATCCGAAGGCAACGGCCGAATGTGCCTGACCCTGCCGGAGACCCTCATCACCGTGATGGGTGTGGAGAAGCTACTGCCCACCTGGCAGGACCTCGAAGTGTTCATGCAGCTGCTCCCGCGCTCCTCCACCGGCGAGCGGATGAACCCCTACACCTCGCTCTGGACCGGCGTCACGGAAGGCGACGGGCCGCAGAACATGCACCTGGTCCTGCTGGACAACGGCCGCAGCGCCGCCCTGGCAGACGAAATGGGGCGCTCCGCCCTGCACTGCATCCGGTGCAGCGCGTGCATGAACGTCTGCCCCGTCTACGAGCGCACCGGCGGGCACGCCTACGGCTCCACCTATCCCGGCCCGATCGGCGCCATTCTCTCCCCGCTGATGACCGGCATCCAGGCGGAAGAGAACAACTCGCTGCCCTACGCGTCCTCGCTGTGCGGGGCCTGCTATGACGCCTGCCCGGTGAAAATCAACATCCCCGACATCCTGGTCCACCTGCGCAGCGTCGATGTGGACAGCCAACGCGGGAAGAAGAAGCTCCCCACCCAGATGGACGCGGGCATGAAGGCCGCATCCTGGGCGCTGTCCTCCGGCAAACGGCTCGGACTGCTCGAAAAGGGGCTGCCGCTGGGACGCCTCGCCGCAGGCCCCGACAAGAAGATCAAAAAACTGCCCGGCATCGCCGCCGGGTGGACGCAAAGCAGGGACATCCCGGCGCCGCCCTCCCAGTCGTTCCGCGACTGGTGGGCCAAACAACACCAGAGACCAGACTCCGCCGGCGGCCCCTTCGTGGCCCAGGAGACACCCGCACAGAACAAGGAATCCCAGCCATGAGCGCACGCGAGGACATTCTCGGCCGGATCCGCACAGCCCTGCAGGACAACCCCGATGCACCCCCGGTTCCGCGGCTGTACCGGTCAACGTCCGGGCTGGACCAGGCAGCGCTGATCGAGCTCCTGGAGGACCGCCTTATTGACTACAAAGCGCAGGTGGCGGTGGTTGACGCCGCCGACGTGCCGGCACAAATCGCGGAACTCCTCGCCGATGCCCGGAGCTACGTCGTTCCCGCCGGGTTCGACACCGGCTGGCTGACCCACCTCGAACTTGATCGCGACAGCCGGCGCCGTACCGATTCCGCCGCCACACCGCTGAGCGTCTCTGAACTCGATGGCATTGACGCGGTCGTCACCGGCAGCGCCATCTCCGTCGCCGAAACCGGCACCATCATCCTGGACGGCAGCCCCAACCAGGGCCGCCGCGCGATCAGCCTCATCCCGGACCATCACATCTGCATCGTGAAGGCCACCGACATCGCCGGCATCCTGCCCGAGGCCCTCCGCCGGATCGACGGCACCCGCCCGCTCACCATGATCAGCGGCCCCAGCGCCACCAGCGACATCGAACTCGAACGCGTCGAGGGCGTCCACGGGCCGCGGAAGCTCGACGTCATCATCGCCCGCTGAACCGGCGCGCCGCTAAAAGTTCAAAAACCCAGGAACACAACTGCGTCCTCACCGCTGAACGAAAAGGAACGCCCATGACCCACTACCGCCAGGACGACTGGAAGCACCTCCTGGGGGCATTCGTGGAAATCAGGAAAGACGGCGCACTCGTCCGCAAGGGGCTCGTCGACGCGGTCATGCCAGATTCCTCAGCTCTCTGGATCGCCGCCGAAGGGCTCTCCAGCCGCGGCCTGATCGACGCCGCAGAGGGCTACGAAGTGTGGGTGGAGCCCCGGCAGCTCGAAGGAAGAGCCGCGTATCGGATGACCGCGTCCGCATTGCGCCTCCGCGAAACATCGCAGGCTCCCGGCTGCGCCGCCTAGGCCACCATCAGCGACACCCGCAGCGAACCCGACGGCAACAAGAATGACACAAGTCTCCCTTCGGGGAACCGTCGACAGACGGACCCCTCTTCGGCAGGTTTAGACGGCATTTCAGACCCTTCCGTATGAGTGGTTTAAGCGCCGATAGTGGACCTTATGTAAGTTCGATCCAATCAGGCCCTGTCTTTAGTTTCGTCTCCTCAAGGCAGGCTAAAGAAGGATGTGGGATTAGAAGTCGATAAGTCTTGTCTATAGGCCCCCAAAGTTCGATAGTTAGGTACCGCGTGGAACAATCCGCGCGTCACAATGGGGGAAATATGAAAAAGAGATCCTTTTATGCGGCTCTGATCAGCCTGGTCTTGACGTGCCTAGGTTTGGCCGCGGCCGCTCCCGCACAGGCGGTTGTCGTCGGACTGTGTACCATTACTGCCCAGAACCCTCATGGGTCTACCCATGTTGCAGGTACAGTCAACACGGTGGGGACAGTTTCCTGCTCCATGACGATGACCGAAATTTATATACAGACGACGCTCGAAAAGAGCAATGGACAGTACTGGTCCGGCAACGTCAGAGACTACTTCAATAGCAGCTACGAGATGAGTAATGCGGCTACTTCCTGCAGCCAGGGGCCAGACTCATTTCGTACGCGGGTTTCCTACGTCATCCAGGCCCCTCCTGGCGTTAATCCACGCTACACAGCGAACACAATTTACTCTCCATAGATCGGTGTCGCATGCGGAGTAACTCTCGCCGCTAACCCACCCAGCGAAACCATCGAGCGCGTCCAGATACCGGTCAAATAGTGCTGTCGGGAGAAGCCGCAGGAGGTATCGCCTGCGGCTTCTCCTCGTAAAAGTAAACGGTCTCGGTGGTAGAATCCTCGTCACCCGGAGCGCCGAATACTCGCGTCATTCTAGGCACGACGTCGACCCCCCCGCTGCGATTAATCTTCTGCTCGGACCATTTCAGGAAGACTTCAACCGGCCGACCCGCCGCTTCGCGCTGCGCCCATCCAACGGCTTCCAAAACATCCTCAGCGTCGCGGGCATCCCATTCGTCCACCAACCACGAGAATTTAGCCATCGAAGGCGCGGTCCACACGCGAATACGATATTCGGCGGGACGCTCCTCTTCGCCGATTGACTCATTTGATCCAGCCGGCGTGATGTCCATAGGAAGACTCTAGTCTGGATCGCAAACGATCAAAAGGGATCACTTCTCGCAACTTATGTCTGCTTGAGCTGGGGAATCGTAATCAAGAGGCCCTAACCGGCGCGTGCCGATAACCGACGTTCCGTAAAGCTGGGGAGCTCCAGGGAGTAGTGGCCAGCGCGAGTTCGACGCTGCTTCTTTACCCCGGCGCCGTGGGCTTGAGGCCCCCGCACTGCGGCGGGGACCTCAAGCTCTATCCAGGCGTATTGCGTGGGTCATTGCCAGGAGCAATGGTGTCCTTTGCCCTGATCTTCTTGTCCTTGCCGTGGATGTTTAGTTCTCCACCTCCGGAACGGGACAGGTAACCACGAGCCGCATCAATTGCCGCAGACTGGGTATCGTGAACAGAGGAGGCACGGGATGAGCCCTCGCGCTCAGCCTTCCATCCGTCTTAACCCGGAACGACGTGGTAGGAATTTCGTTCAGCCATGTAAATCACCCCCAGACTTTTGCTGATGGAGGCAACGTACCAAAGGTGCCCGACATTTTGGTGGGCGGAGTCCCGGGTTTGGTCATTCGCCGGGCGCCAAGGATGGAAAGGTAACTTTCCGAACGGGCTTCCGAGGCGCAGCTAGCGGATCCCTGTAGGCGATTTGCTACCGAGTATCCCCAGGAAAGTCATGCACAGCTTCTCGAGCCAAGGCAGCGGGACCTGATGCCGGTCCCGTGTCGCCCTCGAGCTTGGCAAGGCGGTCCGCGATCCGGCTCCCGCTGCGGCGGGATTTGCGGCATTTGGCCAGCCAGCGCTTCAGCACCGCGATCTCCTCGTCCCGCTGGCGGAGCTTGCGGTGGACGATGGCGGCTTGCTCTGTGTACCAGGGCGCCGGCTCCCGACTGCCGGCATCGCCTTCGGCGGCCTCGATCGCTTTGTAGCAAAGGGCAAGGGCTTCCTCCAACCGGTCCTCGCGTTTCAGCTGCTTGATCGGCTCGACGAGCTCAAGGTAGTGGACGCCGTCCACTATTCCCCGCTTGAACTGGGCGGCCCGCGCCCCGCCGCCTTCCAGGGCCTCCCGCACCATCTCCGACCGGCCGAGGTGGGCATTGTTGATTCGTTCCCTGGACGTCAATGCTGGGGGATTCCATTCCGTGTGCGGCCATTCCGGCTCACCGTCACCTAGCCAAACATATGCCTTGGCCAGCAGTTTCTGCTCCCGCAGTACGTGGAGCTGGTAGCGAACCGGCACGCTGGCGCCGATCGGCAACGAGAGGTCCTTCGTTGCATAGGAGGGCAGGCAACCGACCTTCTCCCCGTCAACGATCACAGCCACGGCCTGTGGGTCCACGTGGTTTTCCGGTTCCCGCTGGAGCTGAGCCTCGCCCTCGAAGTAGCCACGCCCCTTGAAGCCCTTCCGGTCGGCAAGGGCAGCGACGGATTCCTTGGCGAAGGTCGTCGTGCCGGCCACCTCGACGCAAGGACTGTAGGTGATAGAAAGAGTCAGCTTCAGCGGGGTCCCGCGGTCTTCAGAATTCTTTTGAGGTGTTCGAGCCCGTTCCGGTGCCGTGCTCCTGCTTATTGCCTGTCGCAGCAATCGACCTATCCCCACTGGCGTCTCCCTCGAATGTCCATAGCGGATCGTGCCGCCGGCCTGACTGTAGCAACGACGGCGAAGGTTCGGGCTCCGACGGGGGTCCTCATACGCCCGGACCGTACGAGGTGGGTCGTCCCGGACGCGTTGGTCAGATGGAGCTTGCGGGAAGCGACTCGCTCAGCTGACCGCAAGCATCAGCCCGGTGGGCTTCTGCCGGCAAATGCGCCACAGCCTGTGGCACATTTGCCGGCGGATAGGGTTGAGGCATGGTGTCTCCGGAAATCGATCTGCCCGCGAACTATGTGGACTTGCTGGAGGCTCTGAAAGCCCGCATTGCCGGGGCAAGGGTTCAGGCGCAGCGGACCGTGAACGCTCTGGTCATCGAGCTTTATTGGTCACTGGGCAGGGACATCATCGCCCGGCAGGAAGCCCAGGGATGGGGAAGCGGAGTCGTTCGGCGGCTTGCCGATGATCTCGCTGCGGCGTTCCCTGATATGAAGGGCCTCTCGTATCGGAACCTGCAGTACATGACCGCGATGGTCCGGGCTTGGGGGAGCACCGAAGATGTGCCACAGCCTGTGGCACATTTGCCCTGGGGTCATATCCGCACGATTTTGGACAAGGCAGCCACCAGCGAGGAACGCGACTGGTATGCAGCCGCAGCCGTTGAGTACGGCTGGTCTAGGAACGTGCTGCTCAACATGATGATGAACCGTTCGATGGAACGCTCCGGCTCGGCGCCATCGAACTTCGACCGGCAGCTCGCCGCTCCTGACTCGGAGCTTGCCCAGCAGATGGCGAAGGATCCCTACAACTTCGAGTTCCTTGGCCTCTCCGGCCAGGTCGCCGAGCGCGGTCTCGAGAATGCGCTGACAAGTCGAATCACCGAAACGCTCCGCGAGCTGGGCCCTGGCTTCTCATTTGTAGGTCGCCAGATACCCTTCGACGTCGACGGTGACGAGTTTTACGTCGATCTGCTCTTCTTCCACATCGAGCAGCTCCGCTACGTCGTGGTTGAGCTGAAGACGGGCAAATTCAAGCCCGAGTACGCCGGAAAGATCAACTTCTACGTTGCCCTGGTGGACGACATGCTCCGTCGAGACCATCACAACGAAACGGTCGGCATTTTGATCTGCGGGACAAAGAACGACCGCAGCGTTCGCTACAGCCTCGGCCGGGCGACCTCGCCCATGGCCGTGGCCGCCTACACCTACGACAAGCTCCCGGCAGCGGAACAACAGGCGCTGCCCAACGAAGGACACCTCGTCGCAGCCCTCGAATGGGCCGAACCCGACACCGCAGAAGCATAGTCGGGAAACCCTTCTAAAGCTTCTCCCCCAAGCATTTTCATGCGCCGATAATGAAGATTATGTCAACTGGTCTCATTCCGTAATGCAGTCTAAACGTTTATTGAAAATGTTGTGGCGTGGGCTGTAATGACGCCCCGTTGGGTGTACTTTGACCCCATGCTGACAGGATTCAAGAATTTCATTATGAAGGGCAACGTCGTTGACCTTGCCGTCGCTGTTGTGATTGGTGCCGCCTTCGGCGGTGTGGTCACCGCTCTAGTCCAAAGCGTTCTCATGCCGTTCATCGCGGCTCTGGTCGGATCTCCGAACTTTGATAGCTTCGCCGTCGTGACCCTCAACGGAAACGACATCAAGTTCGGTGTCCTGCTCACCGCGATCGTTAACTTCGTGCTTGTGGCCGCAGCCATTTACTTCGTTATCGTCGCGCCCATGAACCACATGATCGAGCGCCGCAACCGGCGTCTCGGTATCAACCCGGACGTTAAGGAGGAAGCTGCCGAGGACCCCCAAATTGCCCTGCTCACGGAAATCCGCGATTCCCTACGGCAAGACCGCAGGTCCTAAGCAAAACGGGACCAAAACCCCGCTGTCGGACCCACACGGGGATCAAAGGTTCTGCAGGCTCACGATCTACTGCCCGACACTGCGATAGCGTTCTCTCAGCGCCCTAAGAATGAGTCTTGGCGCGCCTACGGTCGCACGTTGGCTGTGCTTGTTTTCCGTCATCGATGAAAGGACATTGAAGTGGCTGTTTCGATTGAATTGGGCAAGGCATTGGACAAGGCCTACGAGAACTCCACTCTGGAAGAGGTCTTGTCGGCTCCGCCCTCGGCACTTGCCGGCCTGACCGAAAAGCACGACGAACTGCTTGCCGGTATGGGCATCAAAACCATCCGCGATCTGGGAAGCAACAAATACTTCGCTACAGCCGGTGTACTGGTCGCGCTCTCCGGCAAGGTCGGCTGACCCGTCAGGAAGACCGCCCCAGCAAAGAGCGGAATTTGCCTGCTACCCGTTGACCCACTCTCCGGCGGGACGTAATTTGAAGGGGATCGCCCGGCTCAACCACTGGGCATCACCTCCTGAGCCGCCCCGCGCATGACGCCAGCCCCCTGGCTAGCGCGGGGCGGTTCCTCGTGTCGGCTGAGTTCTCACAGCCCGCGCACAGGACAGCTGAGGCGGTCGCCTATCTGGTGATACCGCCTCTGGTTCTTTCTGCACCGAGGCCTGCCCCGTTTCGGGTCTTTCGGGCCTTGATGGCCCCCTTGCCCGTCACCGCTGCGCTTGGGTGCGTGCCCCCGCTGCGGGCTGCCACTAGCCGGCCTCGTATCTGGGTTTCGCTCGCCCCAGTGCTCTCCAGGGAGTCCGCGAACTTTCCCAAGTGCTGAGCTGATCCGTATCCGACGGCCGACGCGCTTTCTGCCTTCAGCCCCTGGAACTGGTCGACGTCTGGGCCGTTAATTCCGTCTCTCCCGATGAGGTAGAGACGTTCCTTCACAGTGGCGTCTGCGGCTTCTACCGCTGCGGGGGTTTTGGCTGCGTGGGCGGTCTGCAGGGCGGCCGAGAGTTCGGGGGTGGCAAGGTATTCGACGGGGACCTGGTGGCGTTCCATTTCCGGGGCGAGCACAGCGGCTTGGGCGCGGAGGTCTTCGATACTGGCTGCGGCGAGGAGGCTCATGGCCTTCTCGTGCTCGGCGGCGGCAGCCCGGGCTTCTTCCTGGCTGCGCGCAAGAGCGTCCTGCCGCGTGCTGTCGGTAGCGGCGCTCTGAAGCCCGACCTCGAGGGAAGCGGCGTTCATTGCGACGTCGCTGGTGTCAATGCCGTACCGGTTGAGAACTTCCTCCCGGATCTTCTCCGCGGCCGCCAAGGCCGCGGGGTCGTGGTTCTTCCACGCCTCGGCCGTTGTGTAAGCCGTGGCGATGTCCCGTGGCTGGGCTTTGTCCCACCATTGGTCTTTTTTGACCGGGGCAAGGGCTGCGCGTGCTGCGCTGCGCTCGGCTGTGAGCCGGGCGTTCGCCTCATAGGCCGCCTGCGTGGCGGCGTGTTCTTCCCGACGCTGGGATTCCTGCCGGCGGCGGGCCAGCGTTTCGGCAATGCGGGAGCCGATCATCAGCGACTGACGCAGGCCGCCGTCCACAAGGTCATCCATTCCGTCCGAGTCACTCATCGGCTTCCCCTTTGCACTAGTGGTGTTCGTCCCTATCGGTCCTGGCCCGGCCCGGTGTCGCGTCGGCTGGGCTGGAAAGTCTTCGCCGGCGTCGCCGGCGTCGGTGTCTGAGGCACTGCCGATCCTGGGCGGATCGGCGCCACTCCGCGCCGGGCAATGTCAACGGCCCTGGCCGGCGCGGCAGCACCGGTCACGGCTTGCTGCTCGGCGCCTACCAGGACCGGTTTCGGCATGGTGGCGGTGAACGGTGCCAGCTGCTGTTCCACTACTGCCCGGATGCGCTGGGCCTCACGGATTCGGCCGGACTGCTGATGCATTTCGTAAACCGCAAACGCGGTGTTGATCAGCTGGACCATAAGGGCTGTCTGCGCCGCAGACTTGTTCTTGCTGGACGCTGCCATGAACAACATGGCAGTGCCCGCAATGGAGGGCAGAGCGACCGGCTTGCCGTGCTGGCGCGGCGACCGGAGCTGGGCCGTGCGGGACAGTTCCGCGGCGGTGGCGGCGAGCGGTCCGGGCGTTGTTTCGAGCCGGTGGGACCATGCTGCGAAGGCACCGGAGACGTCCCGTGCTGCTTTCGCCCAGGTCGCGTGATCGTCGCGGGGAATGGACCGCAACTGGTCTGCCAGGGCGGTCGCGTTCCGGGTGTATTCGACCCACAACTGTTCCGGCGGGGTTCCGTTTTCGGGACCGGTTTTGGAGACGGTGCGGCGGTTGCGGGCCGCGGCGTTCCACTCTGCTGCAGCAGCGGTAGCGAGCTGAGGTGAGTCCATCCAGTTCTCACGCAGGGCGCCGAGCTTGAGGTCCGAGGCGAGGGTGCCGCCGCCGAACCAGATGGGCCGTTGTCCGGGCTTGGGTCGTTCGGCCACGGAGTAGCCGACGATGACGTCTGTGGTGTTCTTTGCGTAGCGCGGGCGCACGAGCAGCCCGGTGTCGCGGGCCCGGCGGACAAACTCATCTTCGGTCGCTGAGGCGCTTGCACTGGCGCGTACCTTTCGTGCCAGGGAGGCACGGTGCATCTCGCGTTCGTCGCGGACAGCGGTGGCCTTCTCGGCGCGGTCGTAGCCGCGGGTGGCGTGAACGCTGGAGAGCTGTTCGAGCCCGTACTTGACCTCCAGCTCACGGCAGGTCTGCTGTGCCTTCTTGTAGTCGCCGTGGGTCGATGCTTTGGTGCCGTCTTCGCGGATCAGGGACACGGCCAGGTGGATGTGGTGGTTGCCGTTCTCGCTTGTGCCGTGGTTGATCGCCGCCCACCGGCACTGTGCCTTGCCGCTGGCTTCGGTGAAGCCCATGGCGTCCACGAAGTCGTTGGCAATGTCACCCCACTGCTGGTCGGTCAGCGAGCCTTCTTCGGCGCGCAAGCTCAGGGAGCAGTGCCACACGCTGGCGTCCTTGTAGCCGACGTGAATGCGTTCCTTCTTGGACGCATCCCACTGCATGTCTTTGATCTGGACGGACACTCCGTACGCCTTGCGGGGCTGGTCCAGGTGCTTCGCAATGGCCAGGGCGTCGTCGCGGTCCAGGACGCCGTCGTCGTACCACGCCATGATCGCGGCGTCGCCGGCGACCAGGTGCGGATCGGTGTGTGCGTTCTTCGTCTTGTTCTCATCGGTCGACGCGAGGTAGACCATGAGGCCGCTCATCCGGGAGCCGCGGGTGATGTTCGGGATCATCCCTGCATCAGCCCTTCAATGGTCCGGTCGATACGCATCGCTACGGACCGGATGTGCTTCAGCGCTTCCCGCGCTTCGGCCGGGAATTCGCTGGTGGCGTTGGCCTGGCGGGCGAGCTGGTTGATGTTGTTCGACGAACGAGCCAAGAGATTGTGCAGGGACATCAGTTCGGCAATGGCGGCTCGCCGCTCCACCGTCGTTTCCTGCGCGTCAGAAAGCGCGGAACTGATCAGCAGATTCGGGACAGTCACCTTGTCCCGAGCGGCGCGGGCAACCAGAGCCGCTTCCTCTTCGGCAGTGACCCACAGGTCACGGCGCTTCTTCGTCCCAGCGGGCGAATTCTCGCGGCGGCGGCGCGACAGATTGAAACGGCGGGGAGCTTGCTCATCCGACATTCAATCCATCCCTTTCCTGACCCAGCGCAGCGACCCAGAAACCGGGGACCACACTGACAAGTGTGCCGCACTCGACCGCCAGTGTCGAGCGCGTCAAGCCACTTACACCCGTGTAAGTGTATAGCTTGCTCCGCAGGACTGGCTTTTCGCTCTTCGGTTACCGCTAGCGGTGGTGACCATCGCACCGTCGCTGTTCCGGGTGCAGTAACTCCGGCCTAGTGTCGGGCCCACGCGTTAGGCTGGGTGCATGGCAACCATCGACATTGAACAGACACGCAACCAGGCCAAAGCACTTCTTGACTCCCGTATCGAGTCCGTCACGGACCTGGTCAAGACGCGGCAACGGATCGCTGACCTCCGCGAGCAACTTGCCGAGGCAGAACGCGAAGACAAGCGGGCCTACGTACGTGCCACGAAGGACGGCTGGAGCCCGGAGGAACTGAAGAAGCTGGGCCTGGAATCCGCCGCTGCCGGTCGCCGACGCAAGAACGCCACACGCACCACAGCGGCGGCCTCCGATGCCGCCTCCGGCGGCGAAGCCAGCGACGAACAGTAGCGTTCCCCTCGCCCACCTGGGCACGGCAAAAGCCCAACCGCTCCGCTGCTTTTCCCGCACACAGGGGGACGACGGGACCCACCTGAGCGGCTGCACACAACCGCCGGGGAACCACATCCCGTCGGCGCGCCACAGGGACCGGCGGCCGTGCACAGCCTTGACCGCTTGTGCTCGCCTCCGGCAGAGTTTCCCATGGTCCAAGAGGGGCGCTACCGTCCGGCGGCCGTGCGCCCTGCTGGGTCTTTTCCAGCCTTAGACGCAGCGGTCAAAAAGGGCCTCAACGCAGTGAAGGCCGGCACCTTGAGGGTGCCGGCCTTCGTCTGTTTTGAGTGCCTTGGTCAGTCGTCTTCGGTGACGTGATCTTGGGGAATCTGTCCAGCGGCGATGCGCTCCGCGGTCTTTGCGAATGCGCCTTCGATGTAGGCGGCAAGATCACTTTCCCGGACCCTCCAAATCCCGCGTCCACCAAATTGGCCTGCAGGAAGTTGCCCGCTGCGGACCAGGGCGTAGACCAGGCTGCTCTTGACGTTCAGGATCTCCTGGACTTGTTCCAGGGTTAGCATTTTTGACAGGCCAGGCTCGACCTGGGGCGCGGGCATGTTGTTCACGTCATCAGTCCATTGACCCATGGTTACTCGTCCTCGTTCCTGTGCCGTAGCTCGTCCCTTGTGCGCTGCCCTCTGCGCAGCGATCCCGGCGGAACGGGGTCCCATTTCATGCCCTGGTGGTGTTTGCGCTGAAGGCGTTTCACTTCCCGCATCGTGGCCCTCACGATGAAGTCGGACACGCTCGCATCGCCCTCGGCCCCTCCGGCGGCTAGGAACGCAGCACGGACCTGGCCCGCCTCGTCCTCGCTGAAGTACGGGGTGAACGCAGCGGTCTTCCTAGACGGCACGAAGGCTCCGCGGCCACGCGTGCAGGGTGTCCAGATAGCCGGGGTGCAGGGTCGGGATGCCATCCTCGCTGAACCGAATATCGGAGTGCTGGTGGCTGCCGCCGGCGTGAGCGAACGCGGCCAGCACGAGGTCCAGCTGCTTCCGGTCCAGCCCCGGCAGGGTATCGCCAAGGACCACAGGAATGTCGGCGCCGAGGGACGCTGCGAGCTGCAGGAACCGGCTCTCCCCGCCCGAGTACGCTCCGGACTTGGCATCCTCGCCGAGAGCTTCGAAGTCGATCCAGGCGTTCTCTTTGCAGCCTTCAGGAGACGTGCCGGCGGCGTGCACCCACGGGTAGCCGATGGCAGCGAAGCGGCCCTCGAATGCACGCAGCAGAAGCTCCGTTGCGGCCTCGAGAGTGTGGGAGCCTTTGGCCCAGGCGCGGAGGTCATCTTCGTGCGTCATGATCTTCCTTCGGTTGGATGTCATTGTGGCGGTTTGGTGCAGCGTACCTGCAGGCTCGGACCGCGGTTCGTTAGTCGGCATGGAGGCCGGCAGCGGAAGGTGCGATGCGCCCCTCCGGGTTGGCGGTCAGCCCGAACCAAAGCTCGTCGTCGGCATAGGCCCGGCTGCTCAGGACGAAGTGGTCGGCCGGGTGGATGTCCTCGTGCTGGCGGTCATCTTCAGCGGCGTCAGTGTCGGCCTTCGGAGACCGCTGCACGGTCGCTGTCGCGTAGCGCAGCGAAGCACCGATTTCCTCGACGTCGAACTCGATCACTCTCCGCTCCTCCCCCGCCTTGGTGGTGTAGCTGCGCGGCTTCAGTACCCCGGTGGCGATGACTCGTGTTCCTTTGGCCAGGGACGCTGCGGCATTCTCTGCCGCGCCTCTCCAGATGCTTGCCCGCAGGTACAGGGTTTCCCCGTCCACCCAGGCGCCGCGGGTCTGGTCGAACGTCCTGGGTGTGGAAGCGATGGTGAAGTTGGCAACGGCCGTGCCGGCGTCGGTGAACCGCAGCTCGGGATCCGCGGTGAGGTTTCCGGTGACGGTGGCGCCGGTTTCTCCTGACATAAGAGCCCTTCCCTGCCTTCCCGGTTCAGGCTTCGGTGCCGTGGGATTCGATGGCGATGATCTGTTCGATGCCGCCCGGGTTCAACCCTGACCAGTGGTTCTCCGTGCCGTCCTTGTCGTAGACGACGACGGGAACCTGGGAGTAGCCGAGCTCTTCGGTGATGTACTCGAAAGCGGCCTGGTTGGTCGTGACGTCGACCTCCCGGAAGGGTACGCCGGCCTCGGTGAATTTCTGCTTGGTCTTGGTGCAGCCAAAGCATCCGGCGGGCTTGGTGTAGATGGTCAGGGTCATTGTTCAGTCCTCGGTTTCGTATCACTTCAGTTAGGTTCGTCTGCTTCTCCAGCTACCTCCATTCTACCGCGCATTCATGTGAATGAAAACGGCTTTTCCCTTTGTTCTAGGGGTTTTCTACCAGCAAGGGTGAGGGCGGCAACTGTGGAGTGCTTGCCCTGGTTGCATTCTCGTCCCTGCCGACGACAACTCCCCCACCGGAATGGGCCGGACCCGGGCGCTGAAGTCTTGGACCATGGGAAAGGTATCCGGCGCGCCGGGCGGCGCATGGGCTTGAAAACTAAGCATGCTTGTTACTAGGTTGGTGTCAGCTTCTCCGACCATCCCCCATTGAGACGGGGAAGCCATGGAAACGCCCCGCGGTCCCCCAGTGCTGCGGGGCTTTTCGCTATCCAAAGTCAGGGAGCAGGACCGAACGGCAAAGGAGTGTGCAATGGCTCAGGGAGACATTGAGACGTACTACGAGGGTGACCAGTGGAAGAACAAGCGCGAGGGTACTGATCGGGCTTTCGGGGCCGGCTACAGCACCAAAGAGGATGCGGTAGCGGTTGGCCGGGACGCGGCCCGGGTCGACAAGGTAGAGCACATCATCAAAAACCAGGACGGCGTGATCTCCGAGAAGAACAGCTACGGCAACGATCCAAGGAACGTTCCGGGCTAAGCCAAGGAGTTGCCCCCAGGGCAGCGACGGACAGGAGGGAGGGGCCGATGGATGGCCCCTCCCTTTACCGTTCGAAGCCGCTGTTGCGGGTGTGGTCATGGGTAAATCTGGAGGGACCGGACGAGGCCGGGTGTGCTTGTGGCGGCCTTCCGCCGCCTGGTGACGCCGGGAATCTGGCCGCTTGAAGACGGCGCATCCGTGCGACGTCCGGGGCTACCTCCTGCTCCGCAGCCTGGGCACCTTGTTCCGGAGCTGGCTTGGAACGCTGCTGTGGCGGTACGGTTGACGCGCCCCCCCGCTCCCAAGCAGCTAGCCCGCCGCCCCTACTCCCGGCACGTTCTGCTCCAGAACCTCTTTGAGAGCGCTCAGCTGAGCCACCTCGCTGCGCATGGTCCGGGCGATCATTGGTCCGGCCAGTTTCATCAGGCCTTTAGGCTGGAGCTCAAGGCTGAAACTCACCTCCGTTGCCGCGGCCACCGGGGTGAGGCGGTATTCACCGGATGGCCGCGCGGGACCAGCGACTACTTGAAAGCACAACCGGTTATATGGTTCTGCGACGGTGATTTCATAGTCACCGTCGACGGGCTGGCCACCCGGACCCGCGAGTTTCTGGGCATACACCGCCCCGAAAGCACCGGCAACGCCGCTCTTCAGGCTGATCTCCTTTACGCCGGAGCGCCAGAGGGGGTTGTTGAGGCCGTCGGCAAGGAAGGCGTAGACCTCTTCCGGGGAGCGGTCGATGATGATTTGATTCGCTGCGTGAACCATAAACTTCCTTCCTAGAGGCATAAGCCCACATCAGGCGCGGCGGGCCGTCGCCTCGACCTTACGTTGAAGGAAGAGACTTTTCGAGGATTCGCTTGAGTGCCGCCAGATCCTTGCGCATGGCGCGCCGCATCAGGGGTGCCATGAAGACACCGCCGAGTGCCGAGAAACCTGTCGGCACTCCGGTGTTCTGCAACCACATTCGCGTCGACCCGTTTTCCTCCGACCATGAATAGGTCGTCCGCATGGGAAACGGTCCGTTGCTGGACTGCATGACAAGCGTCCTGTCCGGATCGAATTGAACGACCTCGTAGACGTAGTCGAGGTTTCGTCCCAAAAATCGGGCAGTGAAAGCGACACGGGAGCCCACGGCGAGCGGTTTGGGCGTATGCCACGTGGCCCGGTGGATGTTTGCATACCAGGCGGGAGCGTTATCCGGATCTGCCGCGAATGCGGCGACGTCTCTCCGCGGAGCGTGAATGAGGATGCTCGTACTGACGTTAACCATGATGAATACTCCGTCGCGTGGTGTCAGCGGATGCCGCGGAGCGGACCGGTGAACGCTATCAGATGACCCGCGGAGATGCGGGCCCATCAACCAACGTTAGCCACTGGTTAGAGGTAGCTGCATATCTGCTTGGCGTCGCAGCTTTCCGGGCCGGCTTCTGCGGCCTTGAGCTGGTCGGCGAGGGTCGTTCGGAGAGCCCGGAGCTCCGAGATTTGGGCGTTGACGGCCTCGAGCTGGTCCGCGAGCCGGTCGCGGACTTGGGAGCAGGGCCGTGTCCCGGCATCGTGCACGGCCAAGAGGGCTCCGGCCTGGTCCAGGCTCAGGCCAGCGGCCCGGGAGCGGCGGATGAACGTCGCCCGTTGGACTGCCCATTCGGGGTAGTCGCGGTATCCGGCCGAGGTTCTCCCGATGGCGGGGAGGAGGCCTGCGTCCTCATAGAAGCGTAGGGTCTTGGCGGTCGTGCCGGCTGCGGCCGCGGCCTCTGATATGCGCATCGTGTGCTCCCGTCCTTCCCGAGATGGGTCCTGAGTGGTCTAACCGGCGGCGGCCCTCCGGTATGCCCGTACTTGACCTTCCAGTGGCTGGAAGGCGCAGAATCGGTGTCGAAACAGCGGTGACACAACGGGAGGGGTCGAGGGTGCACGTCGAGGAGTATGACCTGGTTGTCGTCGGGTCGGGGAGCGCGGGTTTCGCTGCGGCGATCCGGGCCACGGGCCTGGGACTGCGGGTCGCGATGGTCGAAGCAGGGACGATTGGCGGAACCTGTGTAAACACTGGATGCGTGCCGTCCAAGGCCCTTCTGGCTGCGGCGGCCGCGCGGCACTCTGGCGCGGACGCGGGACGTTTCCCGGGGCTGGTTCCCGCAAATGTGGATCTCGACGTGGCCGGCCTCATGGCCGGCAAGGATGCTCTGGTCGGCTGGATGCGCCAGCAGAAGTACCTGGACCTGGCCGATGACTACGGCTGGGACATCCACCGCGGGACCGCGGTGTTCGCCGGAACGGCCGACGAACCGGTGCTCGAGGTGACCGGCAACACCGGGGGAAGTGTGGTGCTCCGGGGACGGCATTACCTGGTCGCGACCGGTTCAGCGCCGTGGGTGCCGACCCTGCCCGGGCTCGAAGAGGCGGGCTACCTGACGTCCCAGACCGCAATGGAGCTCAAGGAGGTACCCGAGTCGCTGCTGGTCATCGGCGGAGGGTACGTCGCCGTGGAGCAGGCCCAGCTGTTCGCCCGTCTCGGTTCCCGGGTCACGGTGCTGGCACGCTCGCGGCTGCTCTCCGGCGAGGAACCCGAGGTCTCCGGTGCCCTGTCCGCTGTTTTCCAAGAGGAAGGCATTTCCGTCGTCCAGGGTGTTGTTCCCACCGGTGTGCGTACCGAGAGGGGCAGCTTCATTCTCACGGTCCGTGCCGGCACTGCGAATCAGGAGTACCGGGCCGAACGCGTCCTGATGGCCACCGGCCGCCGCCCGAGAACGTCCGGGCTGGGCCTGGCCGGGGTCGGTGTGGCTACCGGACCAGGCGGCGAAGTCCTGGTCGATTCCCGGTTGCGGAGCGCGAACCCGCGCATCTGGGCGGCCGGCGACGTCACAGGCCAGCGGGCGTTCGTCAATGTCGCCGCAGCCCACGGGGCCCTTGTGGTGGATAACGCTTTCACCCCTGCCCGTCGGGAAGCCGATGACTCCCAAGTGCCCCGGGTAGCGTTCACCAGTCCCGCGGTCGGGGCGGTGGGGCTTACAGAACGAGAAGCCGCGGACGCGGGACACAGGTGCCAGTGCCGGGTGTTGCCGCTGGAGTTCGTACCGAGGGCGCTGGTGAACCGGGACACCCGTGGATTCATCAAGATCGTCGCCGAAACAGGCACCGGGCGGATCCTGGGCATCACAGCGGTCGCCCAGGACGCCGGCGAACTCGCCGCCGCGGGGGTCCACCTCATCGCCGCGCCCACCACAATCCATGAGGTCGCCTCCCGATGGGCACCGTACCTCACGATGGCCGAAGGGCTGAAGATCGCCGCCCAGTCCTTCACCGCCGACGTCTCCCGGCTCTCCTGCTGCGCGGTATGAATCCGGCCCGACGCGGGTACCCGCCCGCCGGATGTTTAAGTGCGCACGCCCTAACAACACGTTACGTCGGAAGGTCGATCTGAGGATCGCCCGAGAGCCCACGTGAACAGAAACGCCGCAGCACGGCGCCGCAGGAACCTCGTTGAATGCATGCAAGGAAATGAAAAGGAGACACCTATGCCCCGTATCCCAGTCCACACCCTCGAGACCGTCCCCGAAGCCTCCCGCGAACACGCCGAACGCCTCACGACGAAAATGGGCCGGTTCATGAACATCCACGCCGGAATGGCCCACTCACCTGTAGTCATCGCCACCTACCAGGGCATGCAGAAAGCGTTGGCCGACAATGGCACCTTCGACGCACGCACCCGCGAGGCGATCGCCCTGGCCGTGGGCAACCAGAACGGCTGCGACTACTGCCAGGGCGCCCACACTGTATCGGCCCGCAGGGCCGGGTTCGACGACGTCCAGATACTCGCGCTCCGGGCAGGAGAAGTCGACTTCGATGACCGTCTCGCAGCCCTGACAGAGGTCACCCGGGCCGCCGCAGCCGACACCGGCAACGTTCCCGACCCCCTGTGGCAAGCCGCCCTGAACGCCGGCTGGACCGACACCGAGCTTGCCGAGGCTTTCGCCCACATCGCAGTGAACCTGTTTACAAACTACTTCAACCACTACGCCCACACCGAGCTCGACGTCCCCCCAGCCGAACCACTCACAGCCCGACTCCACCAGACGCACAGCACATAGGAGGCCCAAACATGGCCAAAATGCCGGAAGTGATCGTCTTCGACGTCAACGAAACCCTCTCCGACATGTCCCCGATGGGCAGCCGGTTCGCCGACGCGGGCGCCCCGGAAGCATTGGCGAAGCAGTGGTTCGCTACGCTGCTGCGCGAGGGCTTCGCCCTGGCCGCGGCTGGCGATGCAGCCCCGTTCGGTCAGATCGGCGCCGAAGTCCTCGCGGGGCTCCTGGAGGACGCAGGCGTGCCCGACCCGGCGGGCACTGCCCGGCACCTCGCCGGATCCGTCGCCGAGCTTCCCCTGCACCCGGACGTCTCCGACGGGGTGCGGGCTCTCCGAGCGGCAGGACGCCGGCTTGTAACCCTCACCAACGGCTCGGCGCAGGTCGCAACGAGGCTTCTGAACGCTGCCGGGATCCGCGGCGCGTTCGAGGCGGTGCTCTCCGTCGAGGACGCACCTGCCTGGAAGCCGAACCCCTCGTCCTATCGGCATGCCGCCCAGCACTGCGAGGCGAAGGAAGAGGACATGATGCTGGTAGCCGTCCACCCCTGGGACATCCACGGCGCCACCCGAGCCGGCTTACGGACTGCCTGGGTCAACCGCAGCGGTGTCATCTACCCTTCCTACTATGAGCCCCCGGAACTGACGGTCACGTCCCTGACCCACCTTGCCGCCGAACTATCAGCCGGGCGTGACCGGTAAGCCAACTAACAGCCGAGCGCGGAAGCGAGGCATATGTGCCCCGCCGCAATGCATCCTGCGCAGTTGCGGACGCACCGAAATTACACAAGACTTTCGTTTCGTAATTTCATTTAGGGGAGCCTAAGCTAATATCATCTATCGGTGATCACACAGCTTGACTTCGAGACGGTTCCTTTCGCCGCTGCCCTGGCCATCCACGGGGAGCGGTCCGCCATTTTTACAGACACCGTGGTGATCAGCTACCGGGAGCTTGCTGAACGCGTTGGCGACCTGGCCTCCCGGCTCGGGACCGAGCGGCGCCTTGTGGCGCTGACTGCGGCCAACGATGTCGACTCGCTTGTCGCCTACCTGGCATCGATGGCGGCGGGTCACCCCCTGATCCTCCTGCCCGGTGACAAGCCCTCCGCCATGGCATCCATCATCGAGTCCTACGACCCGGACGTCCTACTCCGCAGCGGTGACGGACGCGTGGTCATGGAGGAGCGCCGGCCCGGCACGAGTCATGAACTGCACCCGGAGCTCGCTCTCCTGCTCAGCACCTCCGGCTCCACGGGCTCCCCCAAACTGGTCCGCCTCTCGCACGCCAATTTGCAGTCGAACGCGGAGTCGATTGCGGAATATCTGGGAATTTCGCCGGATGACCGTGCCGCGACGACCCTGCCGATGTCCTACTGCTACGGCTTGTCGGTGATCAACAGTCACCTGCTTCGCGGTGCCGGACTGGTCCTCACAGACCTCTCCGTGGTTGATCCGTGCTTTTGGGAGCTCTTTCGAAATCGCGGGGGGACGGCGTTCGCGGCCGTGCCGTACACCTTCGAGCTGTTGGAACGCGTGGGATTCGCGGAGATGGAACTGCCCGCACTCCGCTACGTCACCCAGGCCGGCGGCCGGTTAGCCCCGGACTCGGTCCGGCGCTTCGCTGAGATCGGACGCCGGAAGGGCTGGGATTTGTTTGTCATGTATGGCCAGACAGAGGCCACAGCCCGCATGGCGTACCTACCGCCGGATCTCGCTGCCACCGTCCCAGGCGCGGTTGGCGTTGCCGTGCCGGGCGGCTCGTTTCGAATCGACCCCGTGGCCGGCCTGGAGCACGGCGAACTGGTCTACACCGGACCCAACGTCATGCTCGGCTACGCCGAGAGCCCGGCAGACCTCGCCGCGGG
Organism: Arthrobacter sp. NPDC080082; assembly: GCF_040686595.1. Classification (NCBI taxonomy): domain Bacteria; kingdom Bacillati; phylum Actinomycetota; class Actinomycetes; order Micrococcales; family Micrococcaceae; genus Arthrobacter; species Arthrobacter sp. NPDC080082. Next base: position 65,807 of record NZ_JBFBKQ010000008.1, read on the forward strand.
CCGAACCATTACCGAACTCCGAACCGGGGATCTTGCCCGGAAGCATCCCGTAGGGGTCTACGAAGTGGTGGGACGGCTCAGCAGGTTCGTCAAGATCGTCGGCCTGCGCGTGGATTTAGGGCAGGTGGAACGCAGCCTGGCTCGAATCGGCGTACCAGCGGCCGCTGCAGGAACGGACGACGGAATCGTGGTGGCCGTCGAGGGCGACCACGACACCCGATTGTTGGGCAAGGTCCTCGCCGAGGACATGGGCCTGCCACGCGGATCGCTAAAGCTCCACACCGTTCAGCAGCTCCCGCGCCTGGGCACGGGCAAACTGGATTACCATTCGGTACTGGCACTGTCCGCGCCCGAGGGCGGCCCGGCGGAGCCGGCGCCAGCCCCTGGACTGGCTACCGCCGGCGGCGGCAGTGTGCGGGAGATTTTCCAGGACGCTCTCGAGTTGGATGACATTGCCGACGGCGACACCTTCGTCTCCCTCGGCGGGGACTCCTTGTCCTACGTCGCCGCATCCGTCCGGCTCGAGCAGGCTCTGGGCCACCTTCCGAAGGACTGGCACGTCACACCGGTCCGTGCCCTGGAAGGGTGCGCTACGAAGCCGCCGGCGTCGAAACAGCGGCGCGTCTTCGTGCCGCTTGAAACGGGTATCGTGCTGCGGGCTGTGGGCATCGTCATGATCGTCGGCACCCACATCGGCCTTTTCAAGTGGCAGGGCGCCGCCCACGTGCTCCTGGCCGTGGCCGGATACAACTTCGCCCGCTTCCAACTCTCCGGGGAACGGATGCCGCGGCTTCGCCGGCAGCTGGGCAGCGCGGCGAGAATCGTCGTGCCCAGCGTCGCGTTCATCTTCTTCGCGTATCTGGTGACCGAAAACTACAGCACCGCCAACATCCTGCTGCTGAACGCGATCATCGGACCCGAGGACGTGACCACTCAGTGGCATTTCTGGTTCGTCGAAGTCCTTGTCTACTTGCTCCTGGCCATGACCGCCCTTCTGGCCATTCCGTGGGCCGACCGGGCAGAGCGACGTTTCCCCCTGTTATTCCCTTTGGCCTTAACCGGCGTAGGCCTCCTCACCCGCTACGAGATAATTCACCCGGGCGTTCCACACACTGCCCCCGCCCTCTGGCTTTTCGCCCTCGGCTGGGCCATCGCACGGTCCCGGACGGTGGCGCACCGCTGCGTCGTGTCGGCCATCGCTTTACTGACCGTCCCGGGGTTCTTTGACGACGCGTTCCGGGAAGGAACACTCATCGGCGGCATCCTTCTGCTCATCTGGCTGCCCACCCTTTCGGTACCGAAGGTCCTACGCCGGGCCGCGGTGGTGCTGGCCGGCGCCTCGCTTTTTATCTATCTGGTTCACTGGCTGGTTTATCCGCCACTGGCTTCGATAAACCCTGTCCTCGCGGTCGTCGCCTCACTCGCCGCAGGGATTGCTTATTGGGCGCTGTGGACACGAATATCGAGTGCTCTCCGGCGGTGTGGGTCCGCCGCGTCAGCGATCATACGTTCCGCACGTAACGAGAGGATCGATGGCTCCGGGTCTTCAATCCTCCCGGTTCTTGGCAGAAAACCGGGCCGCCCGGATTGAGATGGCAACGCTGTCAGGCCAAAGGATTGCCGATCCGGCAGCGAAGGCTCTGGGTTATGTATGACGTGCGCTGCGGCAAATCACCGAGTTGGAGCATTTTCGGTGGGGTTAGCTGCGATGGCGTTACAGCCTGCTGTGTCATCGCGGAGTGTCCGCGGATGCCGTTTGGTGGCGACCGCGGACACTCATAGGGATCAGTTTTGGCGCGCTTTTACATTCCGGGGATCTGCTGGGCCTCGTGGACTTCGATCTCGCAGCCGCCCGGCATGTTCACGTGGGGGTGGACCTTGGCCAGTTCCACGGCGGCATCGAGGTTGTCGGCCTCGATGATGCTGTATCCGGCGACGTCCCGCCGGCTCGGCGTTGTGGCACCTCCCGCGGAGACCCGGACACCGTTAGCCAGGGGTGTTCCGAAGTCGATCAGGCCGTTGCCGACCTTCCCGGCCCAGGCGTTCCACTGTTCCATGACCGCTGCCATATCTTCGGGCGTGGGCGGGGCGGCCTCGGCGGGGGTCATCGGGGCGTGGTAGATGAAGACGAACTTGGACATTGTGTTCCTGCTTTCTTGGCGTGTTGTGACTGGTTGTGGGTGGAGTGCATCAGATGGCGACCGTGCGGCCGGTGAATGCGATCAGTCTGTCCAGGCTGCTGGCGGCCTCGGCGACCGGCTGGACGGCTGCGAAGCTGCCGTTGGCGCGGACTTGGTCGGATATGGTCAGCAGGGCCAAGGCCTCGACGTGGTGGGCGACCACGTCCGAGACGACGAGCACCTGGCCTGTGGCTTTCGCGAAGTCCCATGCGTGGACCAGCAGCTCGAGATTGAGGATGCCGGCGACGGCGGCGGCCGGCAGTTCCGCGAAGCCCATGTCGATGGTCCCCTCGAACCCGCGTCGGCTGAACGCTTCAAGAACAGGCTGAGCGAGTCCAGCGATTCGTGCTTCCGGTTCGGCCCCGGCATCATCGCTCACGTCGGATCCCAGTGCGCGGCCAATCTGCTGCAGTGAACCGGCCAAGTGCTCCAGCAACTCGTGCGCCGTGAAGTCTTCGCACGGAGTGGCTCTCTCACGGTCTTCCGGCGTGAGCTTGCGCAGCACCCCCAGGAGCACAGCCAGAGATGCCTCGGCCGAGCTGAGGTGATCGATGGCCTCCGGGGCGGCGGACCATTCGTCCGGGCCGGCTCCGACCGGTGAAGAACTTTCGGCGATGAGTCGGTCCAGATAGTGGTTCCAACCCTCGGAATGCGCTGCGGACTGTTCCGGGTTAAGGCCCTCGTGGACCAGCCGCAGCATAGTGCCGTCGGCGTCAGGCTCCAGGGTGATTGTCACGGTGGACGTGCCTGGGGCCAGGTCCATACCGGACTCCCACCCCCATGTGAAAACGATGCGCTTTCCCTGCTCGATTTCCCGGAAGGTCCCGGCGGCATGATGCCCGGGCGTAACTGTCCAGCGGTATTCGCCGCCGACGCGAAGGTCGACCCGTGCTGCTACGGCCTGCCAGCGGCGCAGACGCTCCGGCTCAGTGATGAGGGCGTAGGCCTCGTCGGTCCCGACGGGCAGGTGGATGCTCTTATCGAAGGTCATCAAAGGGGTCCTTTTCTGGAGGCGAAATAGCTGAAGTTCTCGTAGGGGGAGGCGACGTCTCCTGACGCTTGGCAGCGAGAGCGGCTGCATCTGCGGCCAGCAGATCCAGTTCGGAGGTCCAGAACCGCTCGACCAGGTTGCGGAGTCGGCCCATGCCCTCGGCGTCAAGCCTGTAATACCTGTTCCGTCCCTCTTTCCGCGCCGACACCAGACCGGCTTGCTCCAGCAACAGGAGGTGTTGGGACACCGCAGAGCGGCTTACGGTGAACTGGGCAGCCAGTTCCCCTACCGCCCGTTCACCGCAGACAAGCATGTGAAGCAGGCGGCGCCGATTCGGCTCCGCAGCTACCTCCAAGGCATCCAACACAAAATAACACGTTAGTGATCACTAACGTGTAACGCAAGGCAGGGTTGCTGCTCACGGCCGCCGGTATTGGTGCTCGTTGCCGCTGCTCCGGGAAGCATCGGTGTTTTCCTCTCCGCGATGATGGTCGGAGCGGTTGTCGGCCTTGCTACTCCGCAGGCTTTTGCGCATCTGGCCGATACCCCCCGTGGGACCGGATGGGCAGAACCATGGGCTCCGCTGAACCCGGGAGAGAGCTCTGTGAGGCCGGCAGCCCTCTCATCGCTGGCAGCGTTCCCACGCTGGCATGCCTGCCCCTGGGCTCGGGGGTTCCTGCTCTTCTCACCGGCGCCGCAAGCACGGCACGCCTCGACACCGTAGGACCGCACCTTCGCATCATGGCTGAGCCGGACCGTCGGGGCCACGCCGCGGACAGGCCAACATCAGGGGCTGGCAGCTCGCCCATGAGGACGCTCGCACATCACGAAGTGATTCACGGGTGGCGGACCTCCTTGGTCCCGGAATTTCCCCAATTGCCCCGCCACCCAGCTCGCCCGCAGTGCCGAAGGAATACTTACCTAACGCCCAGGAACTCTTCCAGCAGCACCACTTCCAGACCGGCGGCCAGCTGGGCGGAACGGAATGCTGCGAAATCGGCTGGGAATTCGGCCCTGAAATGCATAAGAACGATGTCCCCGGGACGCAGGGTGTTGCCGTACTGGTAGTCCATGCGCCCGGCGTTGGCCTTCGCCTCCCAGGTGATCACCGCCTTGAGGCCGGCGGCAGCGACAGCTTGACGCATGACAGTGGAATAGGCGCCCCCTGGAGGCCTGAACAAAGTCGGCGCACGACCGAACTGTTGTACCGCGAAGTTCTGCATCCCGGCGATGTCTTCGAGCTGCCGCTGGTAACCCCACTGGGTGGCCATATTTACGTTGTGGCTGACGGTGTGGTTCTCTACCAGGCTCCCCTGCTCCATGAAGGCTTTGAAGTAGCCCGGATTGTCCCGAATGGTGTTGCTCGTCAGGAACAAGCTGGCGGGGAGGTTCTTTTCCGCCAGCAGGTGGACGCTATCCGGAGACTTGACCGCTCCGTCGTCAATCGTGAGAAACACAACGGGATGCTTGGTGGGAATCCTGGTGATCACTGGAGCCAAGCCGTTCTGGATGGGCGGGAGAACGTAGTCCGGAACGAACGCTGGCCGAGGACGTTCGGGCGTCGTTGCGGGGCTCGTCACTGTCGGCGGTGCGGGCTCATTCGCGCCGGGCGCTGCGGACAGTCCGGTCGCGACCGGCTCCTCGGGAGCTGCGCACGCGCCCAGACCCGCCACCAAGGAGGCGCCAAACAGACCAAGCGCCGCCCGACGGCTAGCGGAGAATGAGCGGTCATCACACATAAGGGTCTCGAAATTCTGAAGGGACAAAGCGGCGTTCCACACAAGTATCACGCCAGGGTAAACAACGGGCGACGGGGACCGGGGGTCTTCCTGTCGAAACGTGGGGCTGAAACACGCATGTCGACACTCCTTGCATCCAAGAAGTCACGGAGAGCCTCCGGGACATTCCGCCCTCTCATAACCTTGGGGATATGAGACACCGGGGCGATGAGACACATGGATCCAGCCTTCCAGTAAGGAAATCCTCTGCCGGACTTCTCAAAGGTGGTGCAGGTACCTCTTGGCCCAGAATGATCTCAAGTCTGAGCCCGGATCGAGATCGCACCAGCGCTGCCGGGCTTGGCGATGCTCTGCCGTTCAAAGCCTCAAGACATACCTGCCGGCCAGGGTCGGCAGTCCGGCCGGGGATCTGCGGGCCAGGTCCTGCCCGGGACCCGTCGGCGCAGGAGGCACCTCGCGGCATTGACGTTGACAGCTCTCCGAATTACGCAACGTTGCTGTGCTGTTATTATTCTTAGGATTGCCTTACCTGACCTTGTTGTTCCTGACGGAGGACCCGTATGCCCGTGACCGCTCCCGCGTCTTCGCTTGATCCTGCTGCGACCATGGATCAAGCCCTTTCCTCTTATCGGGCCTATGTCGGCGAAAAGCTCCGGTTGCTTGGATCCCAGGTCATGGACATCAAGGCCTCGACCGGAAATGGTGATCAGGAGACGGCCCGCAGCCAGTGGCTGGCGGCGCAAATGACCTGGCAGGAGGTCGGGGCCGCCTATGGCAGTTTCGGAGACCTGGGTTCCGCCATCAATTCCCTGCCTTCCGGCCTTCCCCAGGGCACCTCCGATCCGGGTTTCACAGGTCTGCGCCGGGTTGAATTCGGGTTGTATCACGGGCAGGGGCCTGTTGAGCTGGTGCCGGTGCTCAGGGATCTGCAGACCAATATCGATACGCTGGAAACGAAGCTTCCAGAGCTCACGGTGGCCCCGTCGGACATGCCGCTGCGCTGCCACGAGATCCTGGAGGATTCCCTCCGGGACAACTTGAGCGGCAACACCGACCAGGGCTCGGGGATGTCCCTCGCGCTCACCGCGGCCGACGTCACCGCGACCAGGGTTGTCCTGACCCTCCTGAGCAGGCTCATCGACGCTCAGGTCCGTGGGTATACCGCGGCCATTGCCGCGGAATTGGATGCCCTTGATGCTGCCCTGAATGCCGCCAAAACGGACGGCCGCTGGCCTGACTACCGGAGCGTCCCGATCTCCGTGCGTCAGCCGATTAACGGCGCCATCGGCCGCGCCCTGGAATCCCTGGCATATATCCCTGCCATGTTCGCCACCGAAGGCTGAAAAAACCCATGAACAACAACCCTTCAGAATCCTCCAGCGCTGCCCCGGACAGTCCGGAACAACCCGGCAAGGGCACCCCGTCCCGCGTGGGCCGTCGGTCCTTCCTGATCGGGGCCGGGACAGGGACCGCCGTCGCCGCGCTGGCCGCCACCGGCATATCCGAGGCCTCCAAACACCCCGGCCCGGCCGCCCCTGCTCCGGGGGCGGCGTCCGTTGATTTCCACGGCATCACCCAGGCCGGAATCTACCGGCCGGCAGCCCAACAGGCGCAAGCGTGCTTTGCAGTTTTCCGGGTCCTGGCCAAAGACCGGGATGAATTCAAAGCACTGCTGCAGACCCTCACTGTCAAAGGCGTACGCCTGGGCTCGGGTCAGCGCGCTGACGACCCGGTCGCCTCTACCGAATTGCCCGTCGTCGGCGGGGGGCCACCCACGAACTCCGGAATCCTCGGAATGGACGTCCCGCCGGATTCTTTCACGATGACGGTCGGGCTGGCGGCAAGTATCTTCGATAATCCGGCCTACGGACTGGCCGGCAAAAAACCCAAGGGCCTGACGGAAATGAAAACCTTCCCCAACGACGCCCCGGACCCGGCCTGGGTCGGCGGAGACCTGATCCTCCAGCTCTGCGCCGACTCCACCGACATGATCCACTACGCACTGCGCGACATCACCAAAGCCACCCGCGGAGCCATGCAGCTTCAGTGGAAAATCAACGGATTCCACTCCGCCCCCAGACCCTCCGGGGCGCCCCGAAACCTCTTCGGCTACAAAGACGGCATCGTCAACCCCGCCCCCGAAGAGCCCCTGGTCTGGATCAGCAAAGACTCCGGCCAGCCCGACTGGGCAATCGGCGGGACCTTCATGGTTGTCCGCCTGATCAGAATGCTCGTGGAATTCTGGGACCGGGTCGGACTCACCGAACAAGACACCATGATCGGCCGGCACCGGGCCAGCGGCGCACCGCTCGGCGCAGAGAACGAAACCGACACCCCCGACTACGCCAACGACCCCAACGGCGAGACCATCCCCCTCAACGCCCACATCCGCCTGGCCAACCCCCGCACACCCGCCACCGATGCCTCCCGATTCCTGCGCCGCGGCTACAACTATGACCTCGGCATCGACCTCAACGGAAACATGCAGGCCGGACTGATCTTCGCCAGCTACCAACAGAACATCCAGACCCAATTCGAAGCAGCCCAGACCCGGCTCATTAACGAACCCATGACGGACTACATCCAGCCCTTCGGCGGCGGGTACTTCATCGCGCTCCCAGGCGTCAAAGACACCAACGGCTACCTCGGCCAGGGCCTGTTCACCTGACACCCTTCACAGGACACCCCAAGGACCCCACCCGCGCCACCGAACCTCATTTTGGAGAACGCTCCCCATGTCTTCCCGCCACACGCTGCCACGTGTCGAGACACCTGCTGTGCCAGCGGGCCCGGCCGCGCCATCCACCCCAGCCAGCCTGAAAGCCGCATCAGGTCCGGTCCTCATCATCCACCCGGGCCACGACGCGGCATCAACGGAGGTAGCCGGCGAACTCGCGGCCGCCGGATGGTCAATAACCACCCCCGGCCGGACCGGGTACCGGAAACCTTCCGCTGTCGTCTTCGACGTCACCGATCACAGCGAGACGAGTGCCACGCGCATCGCGCGGGCCCGAAAAACGAACCCCGGAGTGCCCTTCCTGTTCCTGACCACACGCGAAATCCTCCCCACCCTCCTCACGGCGGGCAGCCAGCCCGGGGACGACTACCTGCTCACACCCTTCACCCCCGGAGATGCCGAGTTGCGCCTGCGCTGGATTACCCGCCACGCCAACGCGGCCCTCTCACTCTCTGACCCCAAACTCACAGTTGGCGATCTGAACCTTCGCCCCCGATGGCTGCTGGCCCAAAGAGGTGACCACCGTATCCCCGTGACAAAAACTCAATGCGCGGTACTCGAGCTGCTGATGCAGAATCCAGGGAACGTCGTACGCAAAGACGAAATCGCAGACCACGTATGGCCCGACACCCCCGGCCGGAGCGGCACCAACGTCGAGCTCTACATTTCCTACCTTCGGAAGAAGATCAACGCCGCCGGACCACCGATGATCCACACCCTCCGCGGCGTCGGCTACCTGATCAAACCAGACCCAACAACCCCCCTCCGACCAGCGAAGAGGGCAATAACTGCCCGGTGAAGGTGCCCTAAGTGCTACGCCCTGCGGCCTCTCGGAACCCTGGGCTTTCGAGGCACTCAGGTTATGAGACACATTGATCGGACGTGGCCGGTGGTTCACTGTCCGTACATACAGGGATCCCCAAACGGACGTTATTCGGTTGGAACTGAAGACGGAGGCTTCCCACTGCCCTTTGAGATCCGGGTTCTAGTGGCCAATCGCGGTGTGTGCGGCGCCGAAAATGACGGCGACGATGAGAGCGGCAGACGCCAACGGGATAATCCATCGAGGCTTCTGTTCTCGCTTGATCCGGAACCGCAACACCCCTACGGATAGGGCCGCGGCTGATGCAAGGAGAACAAGATAGAGCGCCCACAGGAGGGGGCTTCCGGCCGAAACGGTCATAATGCCGTAGACGACAGCCCCCGTCATGAAGATGGCGGCTTGAGCGATACCTGGGACCAAATTGGGTGAGTCAGTGTGGTTGTGCGAAGCGGTCATTGTGTCATTTCCTTGATTCGGAGGCGCTGTGGTGGTCGGCGCCAAATTGAGCTCCGACCACCGGCACTGCGGGCCTCGTTAGCCAGTACAGCAGTTTTCTTCCCAGTAAGTACAGTGTCCTCCGATGCACCAGGTACACCACGCGGCCACGCACGCAAAACCCCACCAGAACGCTGCGGAGGGCGGAAGATCTTCCTGGGGTATCGGGCTGTCGTCCATGACGTGCAGGCTCGATGATGCGTCCATTATTCGGTCAATAATTCCCACAACGTGGACGCACCCCAGCGGAGACGCCGCCACTGCCGGCACCCGATGGCGGGTCGCCATTTGCGAGAACCCGGCTCTGACGGGCGGCATTGCGGACCCCGATTCATAGTGTCCCGTAGACCCCTCCCGCAAACCGCCCGGTGAAGGTGCGCTAACGCTGAACACCGCGGCGTCTCAAAACCCTTGGGATTCGAGACGTCTCACTGGACCTGGTCAGAGCAACGGCAATGACGGCCAACATTTCGCGGGATCTGGGGAAATTTCTCGGCCGCGGCGATTCTCATAACTACGTCTCGAAACCATCTGGTTGAATCGGTGTACTAAACGTTAGTTATGAGACACCTTGGGAGCCGGTATGGCGAAATTGATCGGCTACGCGCGCGTTTCGACGCGGCAGCAGTCCACGGACCGGCAGGAGGCAGACCTTTTGGCCGCCGACGTCAGACGGGATGACCTCTATATCGACCACGGTGTCTCCGGCGCCCGGTCATCGCGGCCGCAGTTCGACCGGGCACTAGAGGCCCTGGTCGAGGGTGACACCCTTGTCATCACCACGCTGGACCGGCTCGGGCGCTCAACGCAGAACATGCTCGCCTTCGCCGATGCTCTCCGGAGCCGCGGCGCCGGCCTCCGGGTCCTGAACCTGGGAGGGGGCGACGTCGATACCTCGACGCCGATGGGCTCAATGCTGTTCACCGTCATGGCTGCCCTCGCCCAGATGGAACACGAGATCAAACGCGAACGCGTCACGGACTCCATCAGCAAACGACGGCAAGCCGGGCTGGACCTAGGCGGCCGGCCCCGGAAGATCACCGACAGTCAGATCCGCAGTGCCTTGAGCCTGGTCGAGGGCGGCGCACCGGCGGCTCAAGTTGCCCGCGACCTCGGCATGTCCCGCGCGACGTTCTATCGACGCTCCCAGACCTTAATGCCGTAGGGAGCGCCTGCTCCACCGCAGATGGCTGAAGCGGCCCTGGTTCCGAAGCCGTTTTCCCGGTCTAGGAAGTCGCGTTCGGCCGGCTGCTGTTGGCTCGGTTTCTCAAGCTTTTGAAGTAGTTTCGGCCGCTATATCTTGATATTTCCAACCCGGCGGTGAGCCGGAGTCCTATGACAGAAACGGCGACGATTGTCTTCCAGCAGCCATCACCCTGGGGCCGGACCCGGGAGCGTCCCCAGCGGGGGCTTCCTCGGTAGCCCCGTTGGGTTCGTTGAGTACTACTTCAAGGACGGCGTCTTTCGCTGGTCCGACGAGTTGTACCGCATGTACGGCTACGAGCGGGGCGAAGTGGTCCCCACCATGGATATGGTCATGCCCCACATCGAGCCCGCAGACCGACCCAAAGTCCAGGCCTATTGGGAGCACGTGTCCACCCATGGCGGGCCGTCCTCCATTTACGTACCCATCCAGGACCGCAAGGGCCGGAAGCGCAGACTGCTTTACTCTGCCGACTACATCGTGGACGGGGACACACCTGTAGGGGTATGGGGTGTGGTCGTTGACGTCACCGCTGCCATCCACAAGGAACGTCACCAGCTGGCTACTGAAGCCATAGCGGCGACCGTCGCGAGTACAGCCCCCATCGAGCAAGCTAAAGGAATACTCATGGGGCGTACCGGAGTCAGTGCCGAAGATGCCTATGCCCTCATAGATCAACGGAGCAAAGAGACGGGCCGGACCGTTTATGAGATTGTCCGCGATGTAATACAAAGCGCGTCAGGGAAAGACCGAAAGCAGGAACGGCCACCGCTTTAACTCGCCGGCGGTCTAGTGGGCGTCGTTGTATGCCTCCATGATGTCCTGGCTGATGCGGCCCCTGGCGCTGGGGTTGTACCCGTTTGCCTCGGCCCACTCCCGGATCCGCTGCGTCTGTCCCCGGTTGGAGGTGCTGGCGGTGGTTTTCAGACCGGCTGAAGAGCTGCGGATTCGGCGGCCACCGGCGACGTAGGGGGCCAGCGCTTTCCGCAGCGCGGCCGCGTTATCTTCCGCCAGGTCAATTTCGTACTCGACATCGTCGAGGGCGAAACGAACGGATTCCTGGGCGTCTTCGCCCGAGATGTCGTCGATCAGCTGAACATGAACTTTGCGGGCCAATGGGATTCCTTCGCTCGAATTCGCGGTGCTGCTCCCCCATGCCAACGCCAGTCTAAGACTCCACACTATTTCAAACTCGAGGTTCACCTTCGCTCCTCCTGCCGATCGGGTCACGACGATTGCGAAGGTTGCCACTACGGAGGCGTTGATTAGGAGCGATCGTTCGGTCTGATGCGGGAAGAACACGCTAGTGTTCCGGCCCGCTGCGTCCACGCAGTTGACGATGTCCTCTCGTCGATTGGGTGCCACAGGATGGCCACGAGACTTGTCGTTATAAAGGCGCCGACCGATGACGACGGAAAGTACGGACAATGCCGAAGGCCTTGGCTGTTGATTTTGGTGAGAGAGGGCTCACCTGCTCTAGCCCACCATGTATGCCACCGCGGAATCAATCGTAGGGAAATGCTGCGCACGTCTGCTTCCATCGGACTTCAGCCCCCAAAGCGTGCAGCCATCGTTACTCAGCTTCTCAAAGGCCGAGTTAAACTCCCCTGGCGTCGCAAACCTGATTTTAAGGCTGGCAGTCGTATCGTTCCGCGACTGTACCGTGAGCAGTTTTCGTCCGGCCTCGCCCTGCAGGATGTGGGGTGCTTTGGTATCCACACAGATGACGCTCTCCGCAGTCCAAACAACAAAGTCTGGATAAAAGTTTGAGGTGTCCCCTACTGACACCAAGGGGATGCCATACCCGCTACGCGGGGGGTTGCGGAACCAGGTGTTCCCGGTCTTGTCTAAAGCGCGCGCGTATGCACGTTCGAGGTCATTCAGATCCTCGTAGCCCCCATGCAGGGCATTCGTGAACTTCTCAAACTCCCCGTCCCTGATCAGTATGGGACCAACGACGAAGGGGTTTGGCTTGCGCTGCACAAGGTGGACGTTCTCAACGTATGCCTGTACTACGCGGCGAGCTAGGTCTTTGATTTGATCGAACGCTTTGCTGCCCACTCCGATAGAAACATCAAACCGTTCGTCTGCTGTGCTGGCTACATCGAGGGCACGCGGAAAGAGACGAAGCACTTCCCGGTGGAAGATCCAGCGCGCTGATACCTTGTTTGACTCCTCGTAGTCTTCCCAATCCTGCACGGTTTGAGTGCCAGCCCCTACTGTCTGGTATACGAGCTGCCGGCTGCCGATCCCGGTCGTGTTCTTGACCGAGTCGCTGTAGTCAAGCATTTTCGACAAAAGAGTTTCGACGGGTAAAACCGCGTCTTGGGAGCTTAGGGCCGTCCGGGGTATCTCCCTACGCAGCTTCGGCTTTAGTTCCCTTGGCCTGCTGGAGCCAGGAGCGGCGGCAATAATTCTGATCTCGGGGGCATCTTGACCGAGCCTTGAATCGACCTCGCTCAGCACATCGCTGAACGTTTCATTGCGATCTACGCGGACATAGAAATGTGCTGTATTCAATCGCTCGGGCGCGTAATGACTTGCCCCGGGTTGCCTCAGAACCCGTCCGATAACCTGCGTGATCTGCACATTGGATTCCATCGCCTTATCGACGTATGCGAAGTAGACGTCAGGATCGTCCCACCCCTCCTGCAGGGTCAGGTTGAAGATGATGTGTCGATACTTGCCGGCAGTGAAGTCGGCATAGTCCTTTTCGCCTCCCCCAAAGAGGATGAATTCAGGAGGAAGCGGGTAGTTCTTATGGACATCGAGGTTCGAGTACACGGCGATCTCACTTGCGTCGACGCCACACTGTTCGGTGAGGTATCGCCAGATCAGGATCGGCGGGGCCTGCCTCTGTCCAAATGGCTGCTGTGGGTTGTCTTTACGGAAGGCATCGTCGGCCAAAACGTTGGTTTTACTGACGTAAATCGCCTTCGGCAAGGTATCAATGCCGTATTCAAGGGCGTCCTTCTCAGCCTCCCGCATGTCGGCCAACATGGCCGTAATGGTCTCCTCCATGGGGCTTTTGTAGCCAGCCAGTAGAATCGTACTTTTTACGAGCCCTTGAGAAACCACAGTTGTCGACTGCACGGAAGTGACAAGCCATTCATCGCTCCTGCCCGATCTTCTTAGGTGGTCGATCTCTTGGACCATCAGCTGGGGCAGGCGCATCGTCGCGCTGGCCAGCAGGAAGGCGTCAGGCTGTTGCGTTAACAGAAGGTCCGTCTGTTGCTCGGAAAGGTTTTGTGCTTCGTCATAGACAACGAACAGCGGCCTTCGGACGCCGTCCGAGTTCTTGCGTTCTGCCAGAGCAGCCCAGGTCGACGTTCCAGTGGTGTCGATATCGGCCTTGAAAATGTTGCGGTTGCCACCTTCCATGTCCTTTTGATTGAAGGTGCCGACTGTTGCGAAGAAGACTGAGGGCTCGTCCGCCACTTCCACGTCTGCAGGGTCGTATTCACTGAGCAGCCTGACCGTTGCGCCGCCAAGCAGATGATTGTATTTGCCGCCATTGGAGAGGTTCGCATAGCTCTGTTCAACGACGACGCGACCCTTGGAGAGCCACAGGATGATGGGGGCAACAGTAAGGGGGGCGGCCATCTGCCTTACAGCATCGGCCAGAATAACCGTCTTACCAGCACCCGTAAGCGCCGCCAGGGATTGAAAAAACGGTACTGACTGCGGATTATTTTTCGTACCCTTTAGAACCTCGTTACCCTGATATTCAAGAAACCGGTCTGCGATCTGCGAGGACGCCTGGCGTTGGAACTGGAAAAGATCTATCACTGCGCTGCTCCCTGGTCCGTGTAAGCCTCGGTCCTCATATCCAATCCGAAGTCGATTAGTATCTGGTCAGGAATCCTGTAAAACCTCACATCCTCGGTCCCGAACAAGTTGTACCTCGCATAGACGTTGTATATCGGCTCCAATTTTGCTCGGCTGCCTTCCGCCACACACGCTTCGTAGACTTCTTCGGTGAGGTCGGTATTGCCATCGGGGCCATCCCACACCAGGTAGAAACCATGCCGATCTCCGTTTCGGGCGACCAGATACTGATAGTTCGGGTCCTCATACGGAACCAAGGATGTCCCACGTCGGCGGCCCGAGTCGTGATGCGAGGCTATGACGGTATCCAGCATCTCGTCACGTTCCATCCGAAGGACGGCCTTGGCGTCCACCGTTTTGGTAAGCGTCTTGAAAGCGAATCCGCCACCCAGCGGTTGGCCCTTCCCATTGGCCCAATCCCCAGTTATGACGCGCTTCAGTCTTTCTGCCGTAAGCGTCCTGGCATAGGAATCGCCCTTTAGCGGCCGGCCCTGTTCTATAAGAATGAACCTTCTGTCCGCCCCGGTAGTCGCATTAAGTGCGAGCACAGCATGACCCGTTGTGCCTGATCCTGCGAACGGATCCATAATGAGCCCGTCCGGAGGGCACCAGAGTTGGATGATCTGCTGCATGAGCATGAGAGGTTTCACAGTCTCAAAGCTGTGACCCTTCCCAACCACTGCATCGAGTTCACGAATACCAGTCTGGCTGTGTCCCACAGTTTCATGTTCCCAAGAAACCGAACCGAGCTCTTCGGGCATGGCATCAAAATCCACGTCCGCCCAATACGTCATGGGGACTATCCCCTTCTTGACCTTTTCAAGGTAGCGCTTCCGGTTTGGACGCCCGTGACCCTCTTTTCCAAACCACAACTCGGGCCAAACTTCGTTGTCCCGGACCTTTTCGGCGGCAATCCTGGCCCGCTCAAGGACGCTGGGTTCAATACTGCCGTCCGCTCTCATGCCTTTGAGCACAAGGGCCGGGGACGGGGCATGGTCATGCAGGTCTACTGTCTGGTACTGGGAACCCCATTCCTCCAGCCATTTCTTCATACGCGCCCTGCTAGCGGCCCAGCAGCGGCCTTCAGGCGGGTATTGCACCTCGCCTGTGAAGGGGTTCTGTATCCCATACACCTGGCCGGCATGGGTTGAAGCACCCATGGCGGTGGCGTTATCTACTCGCCAGAGTCCCTGAAGGTCGTTGTCAGGATTCCTGTATTTCGCGTCGGTAGAAGCCCCGCGCTCCAACAACCCGGTCTTCACGTACTCAGCATTGCGCGCGTACACGAGCACATACTCCGTGGCTGTGGAGACGTTACCGTCGTGGCTCTTAGGCGCATATGCCTTTTGCCAGTTAATGATGGCCAGCCGGTTCTTTTCGCCAAAAAGTTCATCGAGCATCTGACCCAGATGGAATAACTCCCGGTGGTCGATACAGATGGCGAGGACCCCGGATTGCTTCAGCATTGAGTGCATCATCTGCAAGCGCGGATACATAAACTTCATCCACTTGGTGTGACGGGCCGGATCCTCGTAACTGACGAAATCGCCGAGGCCGGGGTCGTTTGGATTCTCGTCCCATCTGTCGTTGTACCTGAAGTCGTTGCCAGTGTTATAAGGAGGATCGGTGACAATCAAGTCGACCTGCCCTCGCCACCGATACAGCGATGCCAGGGCCTGAAGGTTATCGCCCTCCAAAAGCAAATTATCCGACTGATCTTCCGGACTGCCTTCAGAGAGCCCTGCAACCCTCCGCTGCACTTTTGGCCGGACTAAACGAGAAATTCGCCGTGCTTGCTGCTTGCCAGTAAACGAGAGATTTACGCCTGCGCCGGTCTTCTCCTGGATGATTTCAATCAGCTGCTCGACGCTAAGTAGCTCAAGGTCTTGTAAGCCGTCCATGGAGTTTTTCCTTCAAATGGTAAATCGCTGAGGCCATCCGGCCCGAGCTCCGATTAAACGCGACGCGGACCGACCTCTAGCGCGAAGCAGGAGTGGCGCCGACCCTAAGTCATTAGATCAGGGGCCTCAGACTATCTCGAATCCCCCACCGTTCGGCGATTTCGCCATCTGGTCCCGTTAGAGGCGAACACATCACGCGCGACCGTCTGTTGAGGCCGATGACGTGAACAACCCAAGACTCTTCGACGATCCACTATTCGTTGCATGCGCTGGCCATCAACCAACACCTACTCTGGAGGCGGTTGATATTGCCGTGCGGGCAGCGCCGCCGCAGCCTGGTACAACTTCGTTCACTGTCGCGCGGCTGGTGAATGGACGGCTGCGTGGTCGCGGCAAATGGCGGTCCGTCGCTGGTGAGTGGCCGCTGTGGTTCGCCCTGGGCGGCGGACCGCCCGACGTGCGGGAGGTTCCTCGCCCCTGTTGGGGTCAGTGGCCGGGCAGTTGCGATAAGGGGACGATCCAGCCGCCCGGCCTTCCACCCTTTCGGGTGGAAGGGCCTGGCTTCTGCATTGGGGGTTTCAGTCACCCGGCCTAAGCCGGACTATTCGCCCTCGGTGGTGTGCTTGTCAATGATGATCTGCTCCACGGCACTGGCCGTGTACCCCCACTGGGTGAGCTGGTTCAGGTAGTCGAAGTGCCGCTTCTCGGCGGAGCGCCATGAGTCTTTCTGGATGGTCTTCTCGTATCCGGCGCAGATGAGGGCGATCAGGGAGAACTCGGGCCGTGCGGTGGTTTTGTCGGTGTGGTCCCGGAGCGGGTTCCAGCCCCACCGGTCGGTGTCCTCGCCGGTCTTGGTCCCGAGCATTTCGCTGGCAACCTTGCCGTCGTAGCCGCTGGCGGTCTCGGAGTAGTGGGTGATGGCGTGGACGGTGAAGTACTGCCAGCCCTTCGGCGCGGTCTTGCGTGACAGGAGGGTCTTGATGAACTCGCGGCGGACTTTGGTCGCGCTCTCCATCTCGCGGTTGCTCGCGATCAGGGTCTTGCGCTCGGCTTTCTGGTCATCGGTCATCGGCCCCTTCTGGGCCTGGGTGCCGCCGTCGTACCGCTTGTACCTCGACACGAAGCCCAGCTCTTTCCAGCCGGTGATGACGGGTTCGGCGTTGTGCTTTCCCCGGTAGTCGGTGCTGATTCTGTAGGCGTTGGCGTCCTCGTCGGTGGCCGCTTCCCCGTCGGCACGCTTGGCGGCGCTGACGTACAGGTTCTCGTCCTCGTCGTAGTACCCGGCGGCCTCCACGATGGTCTTTCCCGCCGCCTCGAGCTCGACAACGAGCGCGGCGCGTGCGGCTTCGCTGGCCCGGCGGTCGCGCAGGAGCTGTGCGACGTGCAGGAGCTGGTCGGCTTCGTCCGCGAGCACGGACTCCAATTCCTCGGTGGCGTCTTCGTCGCCTTCAAATTCGGCCATGATGAGCGCTTCATCGATGGTGTAGCCCTTGCCCAGGGCGGCGGCTCCGGCGTCGGAGGCTTTAGCCTTCAGTGCGCCCTCGACGGTGGTTTTGGTCCGTCCGGTCTTCTTGGCGATCGTGGCGGCCGAGATGCCGATAAGGGACAGCTGGTGGTAGGCGTCTGCTTCGTCCGCTTCGGTCAGCTCGGTGCGCTGGATGTTCTCCACGACCTGGGTCACGATGCGTTCGGCCTCCTCGGGGGATTCGATGATCATCACCGGAATCAGGGTCCGGGCGGCTTCGACGGCGGCGCGGGTGCGGCGCTGGCCCATCAGGACGTGCACGGTGCCGTCCTCCTTGCGGTGGGCGATGACCGGTTCCATGACGCCGTGTTCTTTGATGCTGACGATGAAGTCGGCGGTCAGGGCCGCGTCTTTGCGGACGTTGATGTCGACGGTCAGGGTGGCGGGGTCGAGCATTTCGAGGGTCGGGTTGGTGGTCATGGTGTTGCTCCTTTTTGCCCAAGGATTCGGTGGGTGGGGCGGCTCAGGTGACCGGCCAGCGTCCCCTTTCCCCCGTTGTTTTTTGGCTGCTGGCGGAGCTTGCGGAGCTGTGCCCGACGGAGGCCTGTCTACCGAAGGCAAGGGGCAGGAAATTCCCTCAAGGAAATAAGCGACGAAGGAGCGCCGGAGGGAAATTCCCGCACCGCAGGCCCCGGAGGAACGACAGGGGCTAGACGGGCTGGAGCGGGCACGTACGATCCGAAGGACAGCAGCCAAAAAACGTCGAAGACGCAAGGTACAGGCCAGGGCAGCCGGAGCTCTGCGACGCAAGGCACTGGACCCAACAGCCGGCCGCGCCAGCGGACGACCGATCTGGTCTTTAGTTCTACGCTGGGGGCATGGGCAACGTAGACCTGGGACATTCGCCCGCGCATCGGCCCCGGCAGCGGTGGCCGCTGGCGCTGGCGGTGGTCTTCACCGTGGCCTTTGTGGGGGCACTGGCCCTGGTTGCTGTCGATCTGGCTGTGGGCCGGCCTTTGGCCGGCGACCTGTTCGTGGCCGGCCTGAACGGCGCGGTGGCCGCGGCGCTGTGGGCGTTGCGGGCACGAGGGTTTTAAAAGCGAAGGCGCCGACACGATTGCTCGTGCCGGCGCCTTCTGTTTTCCCTCTGCAAAGGAAATCTGTGGGGCAGCGTCTCGCTGCCTGGTCGTTAGAAGTTGTGGTGTTCCTGGGCCCATTCGGTATCGACCGGGCCGATCTTTTCGCCGGCGGTGAGCAGGCTGAGTTCCAGGGTGTCCTCGGCCAGGCTGGGGTTGGCGGGCCGGGCGTCGTCCTTGGTCATGGTGAATTCGTGGCTCATGGTGGCGCTCCCCCGCGTTGGTGCCGTGTTCGTCCCTCCACTTTAGCCGGGATCTGTGTCTGATTCCTGGATCCGGTGGCTGCGCCCGCGCGAGCGTATGGGCGGCCGGAGGAGCGCAAAAGGACGGCCCGGGTCATTCGATCCCAGGGCCGTCCTTGTTTCGTGCCTAGATCATGCGGCGCTTGTAGGAGGTTTCGACGTTC
Source organism: Arthrobacter sp. NPDC080082 (assembly GCF_040686595.1). Lineage (NCBI taxonomy): Bacteria > Bacillati > Actinomycetota > Actinomycetes > Micrococcales > Micrococcaceae > Arthrobacter > Arthrobacter sp. NPDC080082. The sequence goes on from NZ_JBFBKQ010000008.1 coordinate 84,712, forward strand.
CGGGCGACTTCGGCGATGGTGCCGCGGTTGATCAGTTCCTGCAGGAGGACCGCGAGCCGGAAGCCGGGGACGTCGTTGGCGGCGTGCTTGAGGTAGCGGATGGCGCCGGTAGCGTTGCCTTTGAGCCATTCCAGCCAGCCCATCAGGGTCAGCATGGGGGCCCGCTGGCCTGCCGGGACTGCTTTCATCAGTTCGAAGGCCATTGCTTCGGCGCGGTCGATGCGGTCCCAGTCGGGGCGGCCGGTGAATTTGCCGAGCATAACGTCAGCGAAGCTGCCGTTGTGGGTGGTGATGGTCTCCCGGAACATGAAGTCCCGGATGAACTTGTTCTGGAACGCGGCCGCGAGGTCCCGGGCGCTTTGGCCGTCCGGGGTCGCGGTGCCGTCCAGCAGCACTGCCCACGCCTCGCACGCTGCCTCGGTCTGGGCCTCGGTGCCTTCGGGGGCTTCGACGCGCAGCGCCCAGGTTCCCAGCAGGGCGGGGTTGTAGACGTCGATGTCGGTGGCGCTGCCCAGGTAGGTCAGGGCGGCGTTGGCCTGGCTGTCGGTTATCTCGTCCAGCGGGTGGTTCTCGTCGGTGCCGAATTCGGCCCAGTGGGTCGAGGTGACGAGCCAGACGTTTCGCACGGGCATCCGGGCCGCTGCGAGTTCGTTGACCAGGGCCGCGACGTGCGCGGCGTAGGGGTAGCCGTCCGGGTCTTCGTCGGTGTAGACGATGACGTAGGACGCGGTCGCTTCCTCGTCGTTGGCCGCGTGGCTGGTCAGGGTCTGTGCGTAGGCCACCGGTTCGGTGTACTCCGGGGCGTCTACCCGCAGGGTCGCGCCCAGTGCGCCCGCCCGGGCGGTGAGGACGACGAACGACTCTGTGGGCGTGGTGCCCAGCAGGTGCGGGACGGCGGCGATCAGGTCGGCGGGGCCATTGAGGTTCAGCTTCTCGTTCATGGTGTTGCTCCTTTTGCAGAGGATCCGGTGGGTGGGGCGGCTCAGGTGACCGACCAGCTCCCCCTCTCCCCCCGTTGTTTTTTGGCTGCTGGCGGAGCTTGCGGAGCTGTGCCCGACGGAGGCCTGTCTACCGAAGGCAAGGTGCGGGAAATTCCCGGAGGAAATAAGCGACGAAGGAGCGCCGGAGGGAAATTCCTGCACCGCAGGCCCCGGAGGAACGAAGGGGCTAGACGGGCCGGAGCGGGCACGTACGATCCGAAGGACAGCAGCCAAAAAACGTCGAAGACGTCAGAACAGGGCCAGGGCAGCCGGAGCTCTGCGACGCAAGGCACTGGACCCAACAGCCGGCCGCGCCAGCGGACGACCGCTTGGATGCGAGCCCTGCGAGCATGCTCTTTCCCCCACGGTCTGTTGCACCACTCCCCGCATTGCCGGCCATCGGTCCGATCCTCGACAGCTTCGTTGCCACCTCTCGTGGGACTTCGCGCATTTCCAGCCCCCTAAAAAGGGCAGCAGGTTGTATGTGGGCCGATCGGATGGCGCAGCAGTTCTTAGTGGATCAGCCCGGACACAAGGTTGATGGTGGTCGCGAGGACAATTGCGCCCAGAAGATAGGACAGGAGCGCCTGACGGAGCACCGTAGTGCGGATTGCATCGCTGTTCAGGTCAGTGTCGGAGACCTGGAAGGTCATGCCGACAGTAAAGGCGAGGTAGGCGAAATCCGCGTACCGGGGCTGTTTAGTCTCGTTGAAGTCAACCCCCGCCTTGTCACGATAGTAGATGGAGGCGTACCGGAGCGTGAAAAGAGTGTGGACGAGGAACCATGAGAGCGCCACACTCGCGAGGGCCATGGCAATGACGGCAGCCTTGGTGCCCCCCTGGGCATCGGCGGCATCCATCAGGATCAGAGCTACCCCGGCGAAGCTGGCGATGGTGGCCGTGAGGACCAAGGCATCCGAGCCCGCACGTCCCGGATCTTCGCGCCGCGCGTGGGCGGCTGTGGCAGCTGACTGGAGCCGCCCGATGACGGCCCACACCCAGACCAGGTAGGTCAGCGAGGCCACGGCCCAGCCCACGGCAGGGGCGTAGGTCCAGGACTTCAACAGTCCGACCGCGAGGGCGGTCACCAATCCGACAACGATCATTACTGCCACCCGGAGCCTGGAGTGGTGTGCCGAGGTGTCGAAGTTCAGTTCGGGGTCGGTGGACGCGCGCATATCAGTCATTTCCGTATTTTCCCTTTTAGATGTCATTTTTTGGCCTTCGCACCCCGTTGGGCGGGCGCGAGAGGGCCGGGTTCAGGCGAAACGGTGTGAGGGTTTCTGGTGACGGCGAGGATCATGCCGATGCCGGCGAGGGAGGACACCATCGCGGAGCCGCCGTAGGAGATGAACGGCAGGGGCACGCCGATCACCGGGAGCAGCCCGCTGACCATGGCGATGTTGATGACGGCCTGTCCGATGATCCAGGTGACGACGCTGCAGGAGAGGACCCGGGCGAAGGTCCCTTCGGTCCGGGCGATGGTCTTGAAGATCGCGACGGCGAGCACGGCGAAGAGTGCCAGCACCAGCAGGGTGCCGGCGAACCCGAGTTCCTCACCCAGGATGGTGAAGATGAAGTCGTTGTGCGCCTCCGGGATCCAGTTCCACTTCTGCCGGCTCTGGCCCAGGCCGGTGCCGAACCAGCCGCCGGAGGCCAGGGCGTACTGGCCGTTCAGCGCCTGATACCCGAGCCCTTGCGAGTCATCGGCGGAGCCGCCCCCGAGCCAGGACGAGATCCGGCCCATGCGGTTGCCGCTGGTGGCGGCGAGGATCAGCGCCGCGACAGCTGATGCGCCTCCTGATATGTAGATCACTTTCATGGGCACCTGGCCGTAGTACAGGGTGGCGGCGAGGATGAGCATGACAATCATGGTGGTGCCGAGGTCGTGGCCCAGGGCGACGAGGCCCATGATGATGCCTCCCACGGGCAGCAGGGGGACGACGGCGTGTTTCCACTGGCCGAGGAGCTTCTGCTTGCGGGTCAGGATGTCGGCGGCCCAGACGATGAGGGCGAGCTT
>NZ_JBFBKQ010000009.1:0-64336 GCF_040686595.1 Arthrobacter sp. NPDC080082
GGAGGCCGGGGTCCCGGCCCGGGACCGTTCCGCCGTCGGCCGCGGCGCTCATCGGCCGAGCAGGATCAGGACTGCGAAGACGACGGCGGCCGCGGGGGGGGGGGGGGGGCGCGCCCCCCCCCCCCCCCCCCCCCCGGGGGGGGGGGCGGGGGCGGCAAAACCGAACGGCGAAGGCGGGGGCGGAAACCCACGCGGCTCACCGCGCGGGAGTTCCGGCACCCCGCCTTGTACTCAGCTACTTGTCGTTATCGGACTTCGCACCAAGCGTCGTCTTCTGCACCTGCATGAGGAACTCGACGTTGCTCTGGGTCTCCCGGATCTTGTTGGTCAGCAGCTCAAGGCTCTGCTGCGTTTCGAGACCGGAGAGGACGCGGCGCAGCTTCCACATGATCTTGACTTCCTCGGGCGAAAGCAGGTTTTCCTCACGACGGGTGCCGGAGGCGTTGACGTCCACGGCCGGGAAGATGCGCTTGTCCGCCAGCTGGCGGGACAGGCGGAGCTCCATGTTGCCGGTGCCCTTGAACTCTTCGAAGATGACCTCGTCCATCTTGGAGCCGGTCTCGACGAGAGCGGTGGCCAGGATGGTGAGCGAGCCGCCGTTTTCGATGTTGCGGGCGGCACCGAAGAAGCGCTTCGGCGGGTAGAGCGCCGCCGAGTCCACGCCACCGGAGAGGATGCGGCCGGAGGCCGGCGCGGCCAGGTTGTAGGCACGGCCCAGGCGGGTCATGGAGTCCAGCAGGACCACCACGTCCATGCCCATCTCGACGAGGCGCTTGGCGCGTTCGATGGAGAGTTCGGCCACGGTGGTGTGGTCGTCGGCCGGACGGTCGAAGGTGGAGGCGATGACCTCGCCCTTGACGGTGCGCTGCATGTCCGTGACTTCTTCGGGACGCTCGTCGACCAGAACCATCATGAGGTGGACCTCAGGGTTGTTCGTGGTGATGGCGTTCGCGATGGACTGCAGGATCAGGGTCTTGCCGGCCTTCGGCGGGGAGACGATCAGGCCGCGCTGGCCCTTGCCGATCGGGGCCACCAGGTCGATAACGCGGGGGCCGATCTTCTTGGGGTCGGTTTCGAGGCGCAGCCGCTCGGACGGGTAGAGAGGCACCAGCTTGGCGAACTCCACGCGGTCCTTGAGTTCCTCGGCGGTCTTGCCGTTCACCGAGGTGACGCGGACCAGCGCGTTGAACTTCTGGCGGGCGGACTGCTGGTTGCTGCGGTCTTCGCCTTCGCGCGGGGCGCGGATGGCGCCGACGACGGCGTCGCCCTTGCGCAGGTTGTACTTCTTGACCTGGGCGAGCGAGACGTAGACGTCGTTCGGGCCCGGCAGGTAGCCGGAGGTGCGGATAAACGCGTAGTTCTCCAGCACGTCCAGGATGCCGGCGACCGGCAGCAGGACATCGTCCTCGGTGACCTCGACGTCGTCGACGTCGGGACCCTGGTTGCGGCCGCGGCGGCGTTCGTTGCGGTCGCGGAAGCGGTCGTTACGGTTGTTGTCCTGGCGGTCGTTACGGTCGTTGCGATCGTTACGGTCACGGCGGTTGCGGCGGTTCCGACGGCTGCCGCCGTCGTTGTCGTCGTTGTTGTCGCGGTTGTCCCGGTTGTTATCGCGGGCGTTCTCGCGTCCGGCGTTCTCGTCACGGTTGCCGCGGCCGCGGGTGTTCTCGCGGCGCTGGGCGTCGTCGTTGCCCTGCTCGGCCTGACGCTGCTCGGGCTGCTGGCGCTGCTCGGCGGCGGGCTGCTCGGCCGGAGCCTCTGCGGTCTCGGCCTGGCCGGCAGCCTGGGCGGCGGCTTCGCCGCGGCGGCGGTTGCGGGTCCGCGGCTGGCGGGCGCGGTCGTTGGTCTCGGCGGGCTGTTCGGCCGGGGCGGCCTCGACGGCCGGCTGGGCTTCCACGGCGGCGGGAGACTCGGTGGCGGTGCTGATGATGCCGTCGCTGCCGGCGCGGCGGCTGCGGCCGCGGCGGGCACGCGGGTTCTCCTGCGCCGGGGCCTCGGCAACGTTGGAAGAAGCAGCGCCGTTGGAAGAAGCGCCGTTCGACGCAACAGCGGCGTTGGAGATGATTCCGTTGTCGCTGGCCTTGTCGGCAGCGGCGGGGGCCTTGCCGACCGGGGTGCCGGCGCGGTGGGCGGAGATGGCGGTCACCAGATCGCCCTTACGCATCCGGGAACCCCCGGAGATTCCCAGCTGGCTGGCCAAGGCCTGCAGCTGGGCGAGCTTCAGGCCGGCGAGGCCGCTGCTCTTGGCGGGTGCTGCCGAAGCAGCAGAAGATGATGAGTCCACAGCTGGAGACAGCTCGGTGGTTTCGGTCACGAAGGATCCTTCCCCCTCGACGGCGTCCAGGCTAGGAGCTGGACGCGGTGATTGATCTGGGCTGCAGTTCAGATCTGCAGCCGGGATTTGCGGCCTTGCCGGACTCAAACCGGCCGGCAGGGCCGGATACTGCTACACCAGGACACGTTCCGAAATGGAGGAACGGCCGGCTGACTTTTCAGGGGTACAGAGTGCTTCTGTATCGTCCTGCGCCAGACGGAAGCAGGTGGCACCGGAAAATATTGCGCAGTGAAAGATGAGAGTGGGCAACGTGGCCGACATCGCGGTCTTTTTGAAAAAGCTAGCGTGATTACCGCCGGTGCACTTCCACTTTAGCACCTTCACTGTCCACGGCCAGCGTCATCACGCGCCAGGACACGCCCGGCGTGTTGGCCGCGGTGTACTCGGCGATGAAGGCCTGCGCCTCTGCCGCCCGCTCCGCACCGTCGGCGAGCACCAGGACCGTGGGTCCGGCACCGGAGACGACGGCGGCGTGGCCGGCGCGGCGCAGGGCGGCAATCAGGTCCGCGCTGGGGCGCATGGCCTGGGCCCGGTAGCTCTGGTGCAGGTAGTCCTCGGTGCCGGGCAGCAGGAAGGCGGGGCTCTGGGTCAGGGCGTGGATCAGGAGCGCGGCGCGGCCGGAGTTCATGGCCGCGGCATGGTGCCCCACGGACGCCGGCAGCAGCGCCCGGGCCGCCTCGGTGGACAGTTCGTAGTCAGGAACGGCCACCACGGGAACGATGTCCGCGTGCACGACGGCGCAGGTGCTGCTGTACTGGTCACTGTCCTGCCATGACAGCGCTAGTCCGCCGAAAATGGCGGGTGCGACGTTGTCCGGGTGCCCCTCCAGGGTGGAGGTGAACTGCAGGATCCAGTCCTTGCCGCGACGGTCCGCGGCCGGGACCAGGGCGTTGGCCGCCGAGGCTGCCGCCACCACCGCGGCGGCCGAGGACCCGAGCCCCCGCCCGTGCGGGTTGACGTTGTCCGCGGTGATCCGGAGGCCGGCGTGCCGGTATCCGAGCCGGTGCAGTGCCTCAGTCAGCGCCCGGGCCACCAGGTGGCTGGCGTCGCGCGGCAACGTGTCCGCCCCCTCGCCGCTGAGGTCGAATTCCAGTTCCCCGCTGTCGAGGGTCTCCACCGTCAGGGTGTCGTGGAGCGACAGGGCCAGGCCCAGGCTGTCGTAGCCGGGGCCCAGGTTGGCACTGGTGGCCGGGACCCGGACGGTGACGGACTGTCCGGCCGCCACCGTGGGCGTGTCGGCGGCGGACTCCGCCGGGACGGTGAGGGTGGTCTCCACTGCTAGTGCTCTTCCAGTCCCAGTTCCGCGGCGACGGTGACGACGTCGTTGGCGACCTTCACCGGCTGGACGTCGCCGCCATCCTCGGTGCGGAGTGCCCACTGCGGGTCCTTCAGGCCGTGGCCGGTGACGGTGATGACGATCGTCTTGCCGGCCGGGACCTCGCCTGCCTCGTGCTTCTTGATCAGGCCCGCGACGCCGGCCGCGGAGCCGGGCTCGACGAAGACGCCCTCGCGGGCGGACAGCCAGCGGTGCGCGGCGAGGATTTCGTCGTCGGTCACGGCCTCGATCACGCCGCCGGATTCGTCCCGGGCGGCGACGGCAGTCTCCCAGGAGGCGGGGTTGCCGATCCGGATGGCCGTGGCGATGGTGTCCGGTTCGGTGATCGGGTGGCCGGCGACGAACGGCGCGGCACCCGCGGCCTGGAAGCCCCACATCACCGGGGTGCGGGTGGCGACGGCGGGCAGCGACCCGGCGGTGGCGGACTCGTAGGGCGCCGAGTATTCCTTGTAGCCCTTCCAGTACGCGCTGATGTTGCCGGCGTTGCCGACCGGGAGGATGTGGATGTCCGGGGCGTCACCGAGGGAATCGACCACCTCGAACGCACCGGTCTTCTGGCCCTCGATCCGGGCCGGGTTGACCGAGTTCACCAGGAACACCGGGTAGGACTCCCCCAGCTTCCGGGCGATCTCAAGGCAGTCGTCGAAATTGCCGTCCACCTGCAGCAGGGTGGCGCCGTGGGCGATCGCCTGGCTGAGCTTGCCCATGGAGATCTTGCCCTCGGGCACCAGCACGGCGCAGCGCAGGCCGGCGGAGGTGGCGTAAGCCGCCGCGGAGGCGGAGGTGTTGCCGGTGGAGGCACACACCACGGCCTTGGCTCCGGCGGCGACGGCGGCCGTCATGGCCATAGTCATGCCGCGGTCCTTGAAGGAACCGGTGGGGTTCATGCCCTCGACCTTAAGGTAGACCGTACAGCCGGTGAGCGCGGAGAGCTTCTGCGCGTGGACCAGCGGGGTGCCGCCCTCACCCAGGGTGATGACCTTCGTGGCCTCGGTGACCGGCAGGCGTTCGGCGTATTCGCGGATGACTCCGCGCCATTGGTGAGCCACTTAGACCCCTTCTACCCGCAGTACGGATGTGACTGAATTGATGACGTCCAGGCCCTTGACGGCCTGGACGGTGGCCGCGAGGGCGGCCTCGCTGGCGCGGTGCGTGACGATCCGCAGCTCCGCCGAGGTGGCCGGAGAGGACGGTTCGCGGTGCACTGTCTGCCGCATGGTTTCGATCGAGACGCCGTGTTCGGCGAACAGCTGCGCGATCCGCGCAAGCACGCCGGGCTGGTCCGCCACGTCCAGGCCGATGTAGTAGCTGGTGACGGCGGCGTCGATGGGCAGCGCGGGCACGTGTCCGGTGGTGGTCTCGGTGCGGCCGGGGCCGCCCAGGACGATCCGCCGGGCCGCGGACACCAGGTCACCGAGCACGGCGGACGCGGTGGGGGTGCCGCCGGCGCCCTGGCCGTAGAACATCAGCTCGCCGGCGTTCTCGGCCTCGATGAATACCGCGTTGAAGGCGCCGCGGACGGCGGCCAGCGGGTGTTCGCGGGGCAGCAGGGTGGGGTGCACGCGCACCGAGACTCCCTCGGTGCCTTCAGTTTCCGTGCCGGAGCCGCCCAGCTTCTCGGCGATGGCGAGGAGCTTGATGACGAACCCGGCGTCCTTGGCCGCGGCGATGTCGGCCGCGGTGACGCCGGTGATGCCCTCGCAGTACACGTCTTCCAGGGCGAAGCGGGTGTGGAAGGACAGGGAGGCCAGGATGGCGGCCTTCGCCGCGGCGTCGAGGCCCTCGACGTCGGCCGTGGGATCCGCCTCCGCGTAGCCGAGCCGCTGGGCCTCGGCGAGGGCATCGGCGAACTGCGCGCCCGTACTGTCCATCTGGTCGAGGATGAAGTTGGTGGTGCCGTTGACGATTCCCAGGACGCGGGTGATCCGGTCCCCGGAGAGGCTGTCCCGGATGGGACGCAGGATGGGGATCGCGCCGGCGACGGCGGCCTCGTAGGAGAGCTGTACGCCGGCCTTGTCCGCCTCCTCGTAGAGGGTGGGGCCGTCCTGGGCCAGCAGGGCCTTGTTTCCGGTGACCACGGAGGCGCCGTGCCGGATGGCGGTGAGGATCAGGCTGCGCGCCGGCTCGATGCCGCCCATCAGTTCGATCACCAGGTCCGCGTCCTTGACCAGGGACTCGGCGTCGGTGGTGAACAGGTCCGCCGGCAGTTCGACGTCGCGGCGGGCGCCTGGGGTGCGCACAGCGATGCCGCTGAGCTCCAGGCGGGCACCGGTGCGGGAGGCCAGGGCGTCGGCGTCGTCAATGAGAATCCGCGCTACCTGGGCCCCGACGTTGCCACAGCCCAGCAGGGCCATTTTCAAGGTACGCATTTGCGTCATTCAGACTCCCATGTCGCGGTTCAACAGATCGGCTTCGGTCTCCCCGCGGACAATCAGCCGGGCTGCTCCGTCGCGCAGGGCAACAACGCCCGGACGGGCCAGATAGTTGTAATTGCTTGAGAGGACCCAGCAGTAGGCGCCGGTCCCCGGTACAGCGAGCAGATCACCGGCTGCCACGTCCTCGGGCAGGTATACATCTCTAACAACTATGTCGCCGCTCTCGCAATGTTTGCCCACCACGCGGGACAGCTGCGGGGCCGCGGTGGAGCTGCGCGAAGCCAGGACCGCCGAATAATCCGCGTCGTACAGCACCGGGCGGGCGTTATCGCTCATGCCGCCGTCCACCGACACATAGCGGCGGGGGTACGTAACGTTATCCAAGCCTTCGGCGCCGCCGGCGGGCGCCGCCGCGTCCACCCGCACGGTTTTCAGGGTGCCGACCTCGTAGAGCGTGAAGGTGCTGGTGCCCACGATCGCGCGTCCGGGCTCGATCGAAATCCGCGGTGCGGTGATGCCCAGCTCGGCCACCTTGGCGCGGACGACGGCGGCCATCGCCCGGGCAATCTCCGCGGGCGGGCGCGGGGTGTCCACCGGGGTGTAGGCGATGCCGTAGCCGCCGCCGAGGTCCAGCTCGGGCAGTTCCACGGAGTACTTCGAGCGCATCGCGGCGAGGAAGTCCAGAAGCTTCTCCGCGGCCACGGCGAAGCCGTCGGGTTCGAAGATCTGCGAGCCGATGTGGCAGTGCAGGCCCAGCAGCTCGATGCTGGCGTGGCCGGCGGCGGCGGCCACGGCCTCCTCCGCGGCGGAGAGCCCGGCCTCCTCGGTGGAGTCGCCGGCCATGGAGAGGCCGAACTTCTGGTCCTCGTGGGCGGTGGCAATGAATTCGTGCGTGTGGGCGTGCACACCCGGGGTCAGCCGCAGCATGACCTTGGCGGTCTCGCCCCGGTTGGCAGCAATCGCCGCGACGCGCTCGAGCTCGGGGAGGCTGTCCACCACGATCCGGCCCAGGCCCATGTCCAAGGCGCGGTGGATCTCGGCGTCGGACTTGTTGTTGCCGTGCAGCGCGACGGCCGCCCCGGGGATGCCGGCGCGGGCCGCGACGGCCAGCTCGCCGCCGGAGGCCGTGTCCAGCCGGAGGCCTTCCTCTTCGACCCAGCGGACGACGGCGGTGCAGAGGAAGGACTTACCGGCGTAGTAGACGTCCACTCCCCCGCAGATGTCGGCGAAGGCCTCGTTGAAGGCGTCCTGGAAGGCGCGCGCCCGGGCCCGGAAGTCGGTCTCGCTCATGACGAAGAGCGGGGTGCCGAACTGCCGCTGCAGCTCGCTGACCGGAACCCCGTCGATGGCGAGCTCGCCGCCGTCGGTGCGGGCGACGCCGGCGGCCCACATCGGCGCGTACAGGGCATTCAGGTCGGCCGGGACGTCCAGCCAGTCCGGGGCGAGCGGGGACGCGGCGTTGTTGGCGGGGCTTGCGGTCATGATGGTCACATCCGTTCCGGCGCCGAGACGCCCAGCAGGTCAAGTCCGTTGGCGAGCACCTGGCTGGTGGCGTCGTTGAGCCACAGACGGGTGCGGTTGAGGTCGGTGACAGCTTCCTCGCCGAGGGGAGCCACCCGGCAGGCGTCGTACCAGCGGTGGTAGGCGCCGGCGATGACCTCGAGGTGGCGGGCCACGCGGTGCGGTTCGCGCAGCTCGGCGGCCTTGGCCACGATCGAGGGGTAGCTGCCCAGGTGCGAGAGCAGTTCGTTCTCCGTGGCGTGGTCCAGCAGGGCCGCGTCAAAGGCCTCCCGGCCGTCCACGGTGCGCTCGACGCCGGCGGCGGCGGCGTTGCGGGAGGCACCGCGGGAGCGGGCGTGGGCGTACTGGACGTAGAAGACGGGGTTCTCGTTGCTGTGCTTCTTCAGCAGTTCCGGGTCCAGGGTGAGCGGCGAATCGGCGGGGAACCGGGCCAGGGAGTAGCGCACGGCGTCCTTGCCCAGCCAGGAGATCAGGTCCTTGAGCTCGATGATGTTGCCGGCCCGCTTGGACAGCTTGGCACCGTTGACGGAGACGAGCTGGCCGATCAGGACCTCGATGTTGACCTCGGGGTCGTCGCCTGCGGCGGCCGCGATGGCCTTAAGCCGGTTGATGTAGCCGTGGTGGTCGGCGCCGAGGAGGTAGATCTTCTCGGTGAAGCCGCGGTCCTTCTTGGACAGGTAATAGGCGGCGTCGGCGGCGAAGTAGGTCGGCTCGCCGTTCGCGCGGATCATCACGCGGTCCTTGTCGTCGCCGAAGTCCGTGGTCCGCAGCCAGACGGCGCCGCCGTCGTCGTAGACGTGGCCCTGTTCGCGCAACCGGGCCACGGCACTGGCGATCGCCCCGGCGTCGTGCAGTTCCTGCTCGGAGAAGTAGACGTCGAAGGCGACGCCGAAGTCTGCGAGGGTCTGCTGGATGTCCTTCAGCTGCGCCTGGTAGGCGGAGGCCCGGATGACCGGCAGCGCGGCCACATCCGTCAGCTCCCGGATGGCCGGGTGCTCGGCGAGGACCTCGTGGCCCAGGTCGGCAATGTATTCGCCCGGGTAGCCGCCCTCGGGGACGTCGCGGCCGTGCAGGCGGGACAGCACGGAGTTGGCGAAGACGTCCATCTGCGAACCGGCGTCGTTGATGTAGTACTCCGCCGTGACGTCCGCGCCGGAGGCCCGGAGCACGCGCGCGATCGAATCGCCCAGGGCGGCCCAGCGGGTGTGGCCGATGTGCAGCGGCCCGGTGGGGTTGGCGGAGACGAACTCCATGTTCACGGTACGGCCAGCGAGCGCGGTGTTGGTGCCGTAGCCGGCCCCCGCCTGGACGATGGCCTTGGCCAGCGCGCCCGCGGCGGCGGCGTCGACCGTGATGTTCAGGAACCCGGGCCCGGCGATGTCCACGGCGGCCACCCCGGCGATTCCGGCCAGACGCTCGCTCAGGAGCCCGGCCAGCTGGCGGGGGTTGGTCCCGGCCGGCTTTGCCAGCTGCAGGGCGATGTTGGTGGCCCAGTCCCCGTGGTCCCTGTTCTTCGGCCGCTCCACGCGGACAGCCTCCGGAATATCGGTGGCGGCGAGGGCGATCTCACCGGCGGCGACGGCGTCCTGGAGGCAGGCGGATATGGCAAGGGAAAGTTCTTCTGGGGTCACGGTTCAAGCCTACCGGGGGCCCGCATCTGCGCGGAATTCCGGCACCCGCTGCGTCGTTTTCGTTTGCGGCCCACCTTCCTGCTAAGCTCTAGGACGTCCCGCCGGTGACGGCAGGAATCCCTGATTGCCCTCGTAGCTCAGGGGATAGAGCGTCTGCCTCCGGAGCAGAAGGCCGTAGGTTCGAATCCTACCGAGGGCACAGTGAGAACCCCTCCGCTTCAGCTGAAGTGGAGGGGTTCTTTGCGTTGCGCCCGGGTTCTCCGGCTAGGGGGTCGCGCCTTCCTTGTCCGCGCTGATGTGCAGGGGCTGCTCGTCCGGCGTCGCCAGGGTCAACACCGCCTCCTCGACCGTCTCGTGGTCCTCGAGCTCGCGTTCGATCCGGCGCAGCGCCACGGCCACCTCGTGCTCGGGGTGGTCACCCTCCAGGTCCACGGCCGCGACCAGATAGAGCTTCCGCGGGCCGACAAATTCGAGGTGCAGGTAGGTGAGTCGGGCGATATCCCGGTGCTCCAGCACGCGGCGGGCCATGGACTGTTCGATGTCGCTGGTGACGCCCTGGCCCACCAGGAAGCGGCGGTTCCGGTCGATCAGCACGACGGCGACGACGGCCAGCAGGACGCCCACGATGATCGAGCCGATCGCATCGGGCAACGGGGAACCGGTGACCTGGTGCAGGAAGACACCGACGAAGGCGACCACCAGGCCGATCAGCGCCGCGGCGTCCTCGGCGAAGACGGCCCGCAGCGTCGGATCGGAACTGATCAGCACCTGCTCCAGGGTGTGGCGGTCCAGTTCGTGCGCTGCCTTACGGGTCTGCCGGAACGCCTGGACGAAGGAAATCCCCTCGAAGACAAATGCCGCTGCCAGGACGATGTAGGCCACCATGAAGTCCGCCGCGGGCTCCGGCGCGATGATCTCCTGGATGCCGTGCATGATCGAGACCACGGCGCCGGCGGTGAAGAGTCCGAACGCCGCGAACATGGACCAGACGTAGGCCTCCCGGCCGTAGCCCATGGGATGGCTCTTGTCCCGCGGCCGGGCCGAACGCCGCTCCGCAAAGAAGAGGAAGACCTGGTTGCCCGTGTCCGCCCACGAGTGCGCGGCCTCCGCGGTCATCGACGCCGAACCGGAGAGGACCGCCGCGACCGACTTGGCGGCCGCCACCAGCACATTCATCGCGAACGCGATGATCACGGTCAGCAGCGTGGAGCCGGACTTCTTCTTCTCTTTACCGGAGTGTGCCATGGGCTTACCGTACCCGCCGGGACGGCCGCCCGGCGGATCCGGCGGCACCCCTGCCAAATGTCGCACCCCGCTCGTAGGCTGGTCGCATCGGCTAGAGCAAAGGGGTCTCACATGTACTGCTCCATCATCCCGCCCTACCTGTTGCGCCGGCTGGCGGCACAGACGTCGGAACCCCGGCTGGAAGCGGCCGCGCGCGCCGCCCGGGAGGCGTTGCTGCACGTCAAGAGCTTCCAGGCCGCACGGGCCGCGGCCGCTCCGACGGCCCCGCCGGGAATTCGCCAGGTGGCGCCCGGTCCGCCGCAGCGCACCATCTATGACGCGAAGGGCTCGGAGAACCTGCCCGGCGCCCTGGTCCGCAAGGAGGGTGAGCCGGCCACCTCGGATCCGGCCGCCGATGAGGCGTATGACGGGCTCGGCCACACGCACCGGCTCTACGCGGACGCTTTCGGGCGCAACTCGGTGGACGGCAACGGCCTGCCCCTGGACGCCACGGTGCACTACGGGCAGCGCTACGACAACGCGTTCTGGGACGGCCACCAGATGGTCTTCGGCGACGGCGACGGCCAGGTGTTCAACCGGTTCACGGTGGCGCTCAGCGTGATCGGCCACGAGCTCACCCACGGCGTGACCCAGTTCTCGGCGGGGCTGACCTACCGGAACCAGCCCGGTGCGCTGAACGAGTCCGTCTCGGACGTCTTCGGTGCGTTGGTGGAACAGTTCGTCCGGCAGCAGGACGCGGCGCAGGCCAGCTGGCTGATCGGCGAGGGCCTCTTCACCGACCAGGTCCAGGGCGTGGCGCTGCGCTCGATGAAGGCGCCGGGCACGGCGTACGACGACGACGTCCTGGGCAAGGACCCGCAGCCCGACTCGATGGATGGCTACGTTCACACCAGCTCGGACAACGGCGGGGTGCACTTGAACTCCGGCATTCCCAACCGGGCGTTCTACCTCACGGCCACCACCCTCGGCGGGAACGCATGGGAGGCCCCGGGACGGATCTGGTACGAGACCCTGACCGGAGGATCGCTGAAGCCGGCGTCGACGTTCAGCGCCTTCGCCAAGGCCACGGCGGCCTCCGCCCAGGAGCTGTTCGGAGCGGATTCACCGGAGCATGACGCGGTGCGCTCGGCGTGGGAAACTGTCAAAGTCAGGCTGTAAGGCGGCAGCCGGCCGTAATCCTGGTGGCTGGAGACGAACCCATGAAGATCACCGTGCAGCGCAGCGGCGGCGTCGCGGGATTCCAGCGCGTCTGGAGTACCGAACCCGCGACGCCGGACGCCGTGGACCGCTGGCAGGGCCTGATCGAGGCCTGCCCATGGGATGACCTCCCCGGGGACGCGGACGAGGCCCCGCAGCCGGACCGGTTCGTCTACAACATCCGCGCCGGCCGGCGCCGCGCGACCCTGCCCGAACGGCACATCACAGGCCCGTGGCGCGAGCTGGTCGAGTGCGTGCGCGCCGACGCCGGGGACGCGCCCCGGGAGTAGCCCTCCCTAAACCGCAGCGAGGTGGCCGCGGAAGGCCCTCCGGTATGACTGCGGGCTGGTGTCGAGCACCTTGGCGAAGTGGTGGCGGAGCAGGACGGGGTGGCCGAACCCGGACTCCCGTGCAACCTCATCAATGGTCAGGTCCGTCGTCTCCAGCAACTCCTGGGCGCGGAGCACGCGCTGGGAGTTCAGCCACGCCGCCGGCGTCGCCCCGGTTTCGGCCCGGAAGCGCCGGGCAAAGGTCCGCGGCGACATGTGAACCCGCCGCGCCAGCTCGTTGACCGGGTGCTCCTCCCCCAGGTTGCCGACCATCCAGCGCAGCAGCTCCTCCATCGGCTGGGACCCGCACCGGGGAACCGGCCGGTCGATGAACTGGGCCTGTCCGCCGTCGCGGTGCGGCGGCACCACCATGTCGCGGGCAATGCTGGCGGCAACCGCCGCGCCGAATTCCAGCCGCACCAGGTGCAGGCTCGCGTCGATCCCCGCGGCGGTCCCGGCGCTGGTGATGATCCGGCCGTCCTGGACGTAAAGCACGTTCTCGTCCACCACCGCCTCGGGGTACCGCTCGGCCAGTTCGCGGGAGTAGTGCCAGTGGGTAGTGCAGCGCCGGCCGTCCAGCAGCCCGGCCCGGGCCAGGGCGAAAGCCCCCGAGCAGATGGACATCACCCACGCGCCGCGCTCGTGGGCGGCGCGCAGGGCCTCGATCACGGCGTCGGGAACATCAGAGTCCTTGCCGAACGGGGTCATGATCACCAGGTCCGCGTCCGCCGCCGCGTCCAGCCCGAGTCCCACGTGCAGGGTGGGGCCGGACTGCATCGGGACGTCCCCGGGGATGGGGGTGACGATCCGGAAATCAAAGGCCGGCAGGCCCGCGCCGCGGCCGGAACGGTCGACGCCGAACACCTCGAAGGCGGTGCCGAATTCGAAGATGGAAAAGTTGGGAACCACGATCATTGCCACCGAACGGATCATGGTTCAAGTGTGGCAGAAATTTTAGCTTTTTGGGCTTTTCTGCCACTTATTTTTGACCCGTCACCGGCGAACCATAGAGCTATGGAAATCCTCGGAATCGCCGTCATCATCCTGGTTATTGCCGTCGCCGCGGCCACCCTCCGCGCCCTCCGCAAGGATGGACTGGGCCACAACCCGCCCGTCCGCTCGGAGGACTACTGGATGGCCCACGACCTGCCAAGCACCGGCTACACGCTGCGGAATTTCTAACCGCGGCCGCCGGCTTCACACAGCGGCGGGCCGGCCGGGCAGTGCGCCCGGCCGGCCCCCCGCTTTCCCTGCAAGACTCAGCCGCCGTGAGCGGCCACGGAGAGCGGCTGCCACTCATTCCAGGTGGCCAGCCGGGACTCGTAGTCGGCGGTGACGATGCCCAGGGGCGCCTCGCCGAAGAAGACCCGCAGCGGGGGTTCGTCCGCGTCCACCAGGGTCAGAATCGGCTCCCGGGTTGCCGTCGGATCGCCCGGGGTGCCGCGCCGGCTGGGCCGGTTGGCCGCCCGCTCGCGGACGCCGTCGTACTCCGGCATCTGTTCGGCGTGACGGGCGGAACTGCCGCCCCAGTCGGTGGCGAAGCCGCCCGGCTCCACCAGGGTCACCTTGATGCCGAACTCCGCGACCTCCTGGGCCAGGGACTGGCTCAGGCCCTCGAGCGCCCACTTGGACGCGTGGTAGATGCCCACGGTGGGGAAGGCCGAGACGCCGCCCACGGACGAGACCTGAATGATGTGCCCGCTCCCCTGCTCCCGCAGGAAGGGCAGCGCGGCCTGGGTGACCCACAGCGCACCAAAGAGGTTCGTCTCGATCTGGTCGCGGGCGTCGGCCTCGCTCAGCTCCTCCACCGTGCCGAACTGGCCGTAGCCGGCGTTGTTGACCACCACGTCCAGCCGGCCGAAATGCCCGCGCGCCCGGGCCACGGCGGCGAAGGCGGCTTCGCGGTCCGTGACATCGAGTTCGATGGGAAGGATCCTGTCGCCGAACTCCTCAACCAACGCGTCGAGACTCTTCGCGTCACGCGCCGTGGCGGCGACGTTGTCTCCGCGGCCCAGCGCCGCGAGGGCCCATTCCCGGCCGAAACCACGCGAGGTTCCGGTGATAAACCATGTCTTCCCAGCCATACTCTTACTCCTGTCCAGTGTCGGTGAACTGTCGATGATGTTTCGGGGATGCTTAGTCGGAGCTGATCTGCAGCCGGAACCGGTCGCGCTTGGCGTGCAGGTCCCAGAGGTGTCCGGCGAGGACGGCCGGATCCTTCTCCGGGTCGCCGTCGATGATGCGGCCGCCGATGATCAGCTGGGACACCTGGATGCCCTCCTCGCCGAGCACCTCGTTCAACAGCTGGGCGTAGGCGGCCTGGCCGGCGAACGCCACCGAGGTGCCGGTGACGTTGCGGCCGGGCTTTACCGCCGAGCCGCCGTTGACGAAGAGGATGGTGCCCTTGTCCTTGCCCAGGAACCGCATGCCGGGAAGGACCTGGTGGACCGCCGCCACCGGGCCATAGATGGAGAACTCCACGGGTCCCACCAGGTCGGCGGGGGTGGTCTCCAGGACGGGACGCATGAAGTCCTTCTGCGGCAACGGGCTGTACTGCAGCACCTCGATGGGGCCGAGGGTTTCGGTAGCGGCCTCCAGCGCCCGGGTGATGGAGTCGGGGTCCCGGACGTCGGCCGCGAAGCCCTTGGCCTCGATTCCCTCGGCCGAGAGGGTCTCCGCCAGGGCGTCCACCCGGCCCTGGTTCCGGGAAAGGAGGGCGACGGAAAAGCCTTCCGCGCCGAAACGGCGGGCGACGGCAACGCCGAGCCCCGATCCTGCTCCAATGATTGCGATAGTAGTCATGACGGGTCCAAGTCCGCGGCCCGGCCAAATATTCCTCAGTAGGCTTAGCTTTTGAGCCCCTGCCGCGGAAACCGGCCAGTAGACTGGAGCCAGCCATGACACTCCATATCTCCTACCCCGCCGAGCTGCCGGTTTCCGAGCGCCGCGAGGACCTGATGGCCGCGATCGCCGCCAACCAGGTGACGATCATCGCCGGCGAGACCGGCTCCGGTAAGACCACCCAGATTCCGAAGATGTGCCTGGAACTGGGCCTGGCCGAGAAGGGACTGATCGGCCACACCCAGCCGCGGCGGCTCGCCGCGCGGACGGTGGCCGAACGCATCGCCGAGGAGCTCGGCGTCGAGATCGGCCAGGAGGTGGGCTTCCAGGTCCGCTTCACCGGGGAGGTCAGCCGGTCCACGAAGATCAAGCTGATGACCGACGGCATCCTGCTGGCGGAGATCCAGCGCGACAAGCTGCTGCGAAAGTACAGCGTGATCATCATCGATGAGGCACACGAGCGCAGCCTCAACATCGACTTCATCCTCGGCTACCTGAAGCGCATCCTGCCGCAGCGGCCGGACCTGAAGGTCATCATCACCTCGGCCACCATCGACCCTGAGCGCTTCGCCAAGCACTTCGGCAGCGAGGAGGAGCCCGCCCCGATCGTCGAGGTCTCGGGCCGCACCTTCCCGGTGGAGATCCGCTACCGTCCGCTGTCCGCCCCCGCCGGCGGTCCCGGCGCGGATGACGGAGACGGCGAGGGCACCGCCTCCGACGACGAGCTGGAGGAGGACCGGGATCCGCTGGACGCCGTCTGCGACGCCGTCGACGAACTGGCCCTCGAGGCGCCCGGGGACATCCTGATCTTCTTCTCCGGCGAGCGCGAGATCCGCGACGCCGCCGAGGCACTGAACGCCAGGATCCAGGCGAACCGGCGCCTGGCCGGCACCGAGGTGCTCCCCCTCTTCGCGCGGTTGAGCCTGCAGGAACAGCACAAGGTTTTCCACCCGGGCAGCAAGCGCCGGATCGTCCTGGCCACCAACGTCGCAGAGACCTCGCTGACGGTGCCCGGCATCAAGTACGTCATCGACACCGGCACCGCCCGCATCTCGCGCTACTCGCACCGCACCAAGGTTCAGCGCCTGCCGATCGAGCGGGTCTCCCAGGCCTCGGCGAACCAGCGTTCGGGCCGTTGCGGGCGTGTCTCCGACGGCATCGCCATCAGGCTGTACTCGGAGGAGGACTTCGAGTCCCGCCCGCAGTTCACCGACCCGGAGATCCTCCGCACCAACCTCGCCGCCGTCATCCTGCAGATGACCGCCATGGGCGTCGCACGCGGGCCCAAGGACGTGGAGAATTTCCCGTTCGTCGAACCGCCGGAATCCCGCGCGATCAACGACGGCGTTACCCTGCTCCGCGAGCTCGGCGCCCTGAGCGCGGCCAAGGCCACGGACGCTCCAGACGGCGGCCGGCACGACGGGCAACAGCAACCCGGGCAGCCGGAAGGTGGCCAGCGCCGCGGTGGCCGCCGCCCGGCGGGGTCCGGCCGCAACGGCAGCGGCCTCACCGCCGTCGGCCAGCAACTGGCCCAGCTCCCGGTGGACCCGCGGCTGGGACGGATGATCGTGGAGTCCGGCAAGCGCGACTGCGTCCGTGAGGTGATGATCCTCGCCGCGGCGCTAACCATCCAGGACCCGCGCGAGCGCCCGACGGACAAGCAGCAGCTCGCCGCGGAGAAGCACGCGCGGTTCCGGGATGAGAACTCGGACTTCACCGGCTACCTCAACCTCTGGAACTACCTGCAGGAGAAGCAGCAGGAACTCTCCTCCACCGCGTTCCGCCGGCTGTGCCGCGCCGAGTTCATCAACTACCTGCGGGTGCGCGAATGGCAGGACCTGTTCGCGCAGCTGCGGCATATGGCCCGGCCGCTCGGGATCAGCCTGGACAACAAGCGCCTGACCGACCCGGTCGGCAACCACGAGGGTATCCACATCAGCCTGCTCTCGGGCCTGCTGAGCCACATCGGCATCCTGGACGAACGCAAGCGCGAATACGCCGGCGCCCGCGGTACCCGCTTCGCGATCTTCCCCGGCTCCGCCCTGTTCAAGAAGTCGCCCACCTTCGTGATGGCCGCCGAGCTGGTGGAGACCAGCCGGCTCTGGGCACGGGTGGCCGCCAAATTCGATCCGCTCTGGGCCGAGCAGGTAGCCCCGGACCTAGTCAAGCGCAGCTACAGCGAGCCGCACTGGTCCAAGAAAATGGGCTCGGTGATGGCCCATGAGAAGGTCACCCTGTACGGCGTGCCCATCATCCCCAACCGGCGGGTCAACTACGGCCGGGTGGACCCGGAGCTCTCCCGCGAACTCTTCATCCGGCACGCGCTGGTGGAGGGCGACTGGCAGACCCACCACAAGTTCTTCCACCGCAACCGGGCCCTGCTGCAGGAGATCGAGGAGCTCGAGGCCCGCATGCGCCGCCGGGACATCCTGGTGGACGACCAGACCCTGTTCGAGTTCTACGACGCCAGGGTGGGCAAGGACGTGGTCTCCGAGCGCCACTTCGACAAGTGGTGGAAGGAGGCCCGGCAGCAGGATCCGGGACTGCTGGACTTCGAGAAGTCGCTGCTGATCAGCGAGGACGCGGACGAGCTCGACGATTCGGCCTACCCCAAAACCTGGCTGCACAAGGGCTTCGAGCTGCCGCTGAGCTACGAGTTCAGCCCCGTGGCCCCGGGGGCGGCCCCGAACCCCTCCGATGGCGTCACCGCCGAGGTGCCCGTGCTGTTCCTCAACCAGCTCGACGACGCCGCGTTCCGCTGGCTGATCCCGGGCCAGCGGGTGGAACTGGTCACCGCACTGATCAAGTCCCTGCCCAAGCAGGTGCGCAAGAACTTCGTCCCGGCACCCGACGTCGCCCGCCAGGCGGTGGCTGCGTTGGAGGCCGACTTCGATCCCGCCACGGACGACCTCGAGCCGTCCCTGGAACTGGTGCTGCGCAGGCTCCGCGGCCAGGTCATCCCGCCGGGATCCTGGAACTGGGACGCCGTGCCGCCGCACCTGCGCGTCAGCTTCCGCGTGGTGGACGCCCGCGGCAAGCTCCTCGACGAGGGTAAGGACCTCGCCGCGCTTCAGGAGAAACTGGCGCCGGCCACCCGACGCGCCATCGCAGAGTCCCTGGGCGCAACTCCTTCGACAACGGCTCCGAAGAAGGGCACCGCCCCGGCCGCCGCGGAGAACGGCCCTGCCGGCAAAGGCAGAGCCGGCAGTGCACAGCAGGCCGGCTCCCCCGGCGGCTTCACCGAGCTGACCGGCCTCAAGGACTGGACCTTCGGCAGTGTGCAGCGCCAGGTCCAGGGTATGGTCAAGGGCCACACCGTCACCGGCTACCCGGCCCTGGTGGACGAGGGCACCTCCGCGGCGTTGCGGCTCTTCCAGACCGCGGGCGAACAGGAACA
This sequence comes from Arthrobacter sp. NPDC080082, assembly GCF_040686595.1. NCBI lineage: Bacteria > Bacillati > Actinomycetota > Actinomycetes > Micrococcales > Micrococcaceae > Arthrobacter > Arthrobacter sp. NPDC080082. The sequence continues at coordinate 18,205 of NZ_JBFBKQ010000009.1, forward strand.
GGCGATGCGCGGTGGCGTGATCCGCCTGCTGGCCCTCAAGGTCCCGCCGCCGGACCGCTACGTCCTGGAGCACCTGAACAACACGGAGAAGCTGACCTTCAGCCAGAACCCGCACGGGTCGGTCTCTGCCCTGATCGCGGACTGCGCCCTGGCCGCGATCGACAAGCTCACCCCGGCAGCCCTCCCGTGGGACGAGCCGTCCTTCAAGGCACTGTACGAGCAGGTCCGCGCCGAGCTTATCGACACGGTCTTCACCGTCACCGCCGTCGTCGAACGCATCCTGGCCAGCACCCGGCGGATCGAGAAACAGCTTCGCGGCACCACCAGCCTGGCACTGATCAGCGCCCTGAACGACGTCAAGGCCCAGCTGGAGCAGCTGGTCTTCCCCGGCTTCGTGGCACGCACGGGCTACGCCCAGTTGAGCCAGCTGCCGCGCTACCTCGCGGCGATCGAGAAGCGGCTGGAGAAGCTGCCCACCACCGTCCAGCGCGACGCCCAGCACATGGCCGTCATCCAGGGGCTCGAGGACGACTACGACGACGCCGTCTCGGCGCTACTCCCGGGCAGGCGGATCGGGCCGGAGTTAACCCAGGTCCGCTGGATGATCGAGGAGTTGCGGGTGAGCCTGTTCGCCGTCGAACTCGGGACGGCCTATTCGGTCTCCGAAAAGCGGATCCGGACGGTGCTTAACAAGGCGCTGGCCCCGGCGTAACGCCGGGGCCAGCGGGGACTGGGCACGCTGGGGCCGGGTTGGGGTCAGGCCCCGGGGACGAACTCCCCGTAGCCCGCCGCGCGCAGCCCTTCCCGCAGCTTCTCCGCGTTAGCGTCGAGGCGCTCCGGATCCGGGTTCTGGTCCACGGCGCCGAAGTCGTAGTCGGCCATGGAGTTGGACGGCCAGACGTGGACGTGCAGGTGGTTGATTTCGTACCCGGCGATGGTCAGGCCGGCGCGGGCGGACCCGAAGACGTCCACCTGGGCGGCGCCGATTTTCCGCGCCACCTCCATGACGCGGGCCAGCGTCTCGGGCGACGCTTCGGTCCAGCGGTCCACCTCCTCGACCGGCACCACCAGGGTGTGCCCGTCGGCAAGCGGGCCCACGGTTAGGAAGGCGACGACGTCGTCCTCGCGCCAGACGAAGCGGCCGGGAATCTCGCCGTTGATGATCTTGGTGAACAGGGTGCTCATGCGTCCGCCTTCTCTGCCGGGGTTCCGAGGGTGGAGGCGTCAAGGACGAAGCGGTACTTCACGTCGCCGGCAACCATCCGGTCATAGGCCTCATTGAGCTGGTCCGCGCCGACGAGTTCGATGTCGGAGACCACGCCGTGCTCGGCGCAGAAGTCCAGCATTTCCTGGGTCTCCTCGATCCCGCCGATCAACGATCCGGCGTAGGCGATCCGGCGGCGGATCAGCGAGCCTGGATTAACCGGCGGCATCGCCTCGGACGGCAGGCCGAGTTGGAAGAGTGCGCCGTCAACGCGCAGCGTGCGGAAGTACGGGTTGAGGTCGTGCGGGGCGGCGACGGTGTCGATGATGACGTCGAGGCTGCGGTCAGCGGCTTCCATGGCGGCCGGATCGGTGGAGAGGACCACGTGGTCGGCGCCGAGTTCACGCGCGGCGGCGAACTTCCGCTCCGACGTCGTAAAGACGGTCACCTCGGCGCCCATCGCCTTGGCGATCTTGACGGCCATGTGGCCGAGGCCGCCGAGGCCCACGACGCCGACGGCGTCGCCCTCCTCGACCTCGAAGTGGTTCAGCGGGGAGAACGTGGTGATGCCGGCGCACAGCAGGGGCGCGGCAGCGGCCGGGTCGAGGCCTTCGGGGATGCGCAGCACGTAGTTGCGGTCCACCACGATCGAGGTGGCGTAGCCGCCCTGGGTGACGGCGCCGTCGTTGCGGGCATCCTTGGCGCCATAGGTGCCGGTCATGCCCTTTTCGCAGTACTGCTCGAGGCCGTCGAGGCAGCTCTCGCATTCGCGGCAGGAGTCGACCATGCAGCCCACGCCCACGCGCTCACCGACGGTGAAGTCGTCGACGGCGGAGCCCACGCGGGTGACCCGGCCGACGATCTCGTGGCCCGGAATCAGCGGGTAGGTGTTTCCGCCCCATTCCCCGCGGCTGGCGTGGACGTCGGAGTGGCAGAGGCCGCAGAACTCGACGGCGATCTCGACGTCGTCGGCCTTGGGGGCGCGCCGGGCGACGGTCAGCGGCACCAGGCCGCTGTCCGGGGCGGTGGCACCGTAGGCGGCAGCGAGGGTGGGGCCGGCGGCGTCGGTGAGGTCGGGAAGGGGCTTGGCGAGGGGCGGCGGTACGGGGCGTCCTGGAGTCATGGTTCGACGCTACCCCCGGGGTTGGTTTCCGTGCCACTTGGGGGTCCTTGCCCGTCTCGCCGCTGACCGTTCAGTCCGTGAAGCCGACCGGCTTTCCGGCTGCACGGGCGTAGGCGATTTCGCCGGCCGTGGATTCGCCGATGTAACCGCCGGGGTTCACCACCAGGATGCGGTCGGCGACGTCGATCTTGCGGCGGTGCACTGCGCCGAGGGTTGATTTCTGTTCGTTGGTGAGCTCTTCTCGTGCCTCGGCCGGCGCGAGGACAATGGCACCCGCGAGGGTTAACTTGAGGTTGGCCGCGCGCATCTCCGCCACGAAGCGGGCCGAGCCGCAGAGGCAAACGATCTCCGGTCGATCTGGCACGGCCGTGTCCCTTCGCGTTGGTGGGGTGGGCGTCACTGCCGCTGCGCGCGACGGCGTCCGCTGACGAGACTACGTCACAGGCGTGCCGGTTTGATGCCAGACTCTCCCGGCGGCCACTTGGGGTGTGCACGGACCAAGCCGGGTGGGCGTCGGCTGATTCTTCCTTGGTTTCCCCATCCCGACGCGCCACATTCTTGGGCCGCCGTCCCTTCCATCCTTTAATGTCAGACCCCTCCGATTGAATGGAGTCATGGAAGGCAGTCGGAAGCTTTTCGAGAATGTGGTCGGTGCGGACCCGGTGGTGGGCGACGCGGCGGCGATCGTCGATGAGCTCCGGGCGCTGGAGGACCGGAAATCGGCGATCGCGGCCAGGCAGGCCAGGCTGGCCGTGGCGCTGGACTTGGTCCGGCGGCGGGAACAAGCCGCTCTCGGCATGCCCGCGGACCAGCTTGGCGCAGGCGTCGGGGCGGAGGTCGCGTTGGCGCGGCGGGAATCCCCGGCCAAAGGCTCCCGCCTCCTGGGCCTGGCGCGGGCACTGGTGACGGAGATGCCGCACACCCTCGCCGCCCTCGACACCGGGCGCCTGAACGAATGGCGCGCCACGCTCCTGGTCCGCGAAACGGCCTGCCTGGACGCCTCCGATAGGGCCGCCGTGGACGAGGAACTCGCCGCCGACACCGGCACCTTCGACGGCGCCGGAGACCGGGCCATCATCTCCGCAGCCAAAGCCGCCGCCTACCGGCACGACCCACGCTCCGTCACCCAACGCGCAGCGCACGCCGAAACCGAACGCAGTGTCAGCCTCCGCCCGGCACCGGACACCATGTGCTACCTCACCGCCCTGCTCCCCGTCGCCGCAGGAGTCGCCGCCTACGCGGCCCTGACCCGGCACGCCGACACCGCCCGCGCCACCGGAGACCCACGCTCCCGCGCCCAGTCAATGGCCGATGCCGTGGTCGAACGGGTCACCGGCACGCCGGGCGGGATCACCGGCATTGAAGTTCAGCTCGTCATGACCGACCGGACCCTCCTCGCCGGGGACAGTGAACCCGCGAGGCTCGCCGGCTACGGTGTCGTCCCGGCCGGGTGGGCCAGGAAACTCGTGGCCGGCAAGCGTGACGACACAGAATTCACAACCTGGGTCCGCCGGCTGTACACCGCGCCCGGCACCGGCGAACTGATCGGCATGGACGCCCGGGCCCGGCTCTTCCCGGCCGGGCTGCGCCGGTTCATCGAGGCCCGGGACACCACCTGCCGGACCCCGTACTGCGACGCCCCCATCCGGCACCTGGACCACGTCCTCCCCTGGCACCGGGACGGAGAAACCACAGCAGCCAACGGCGCCGGACTCTGCGAGGCCTGCAATCACACCAAAGAAGCCCCCGGCTGGACCGCCCAGCCCATCGACAGCCCACGCGGGACGATCCGCCACACCCTCGAACTCAGCACCCCCACCGGCCATACATACACGTCCACAGCGCCACCGCTACCCGGATGTGGTCCGGGGACGGATGTTTCACAGCCCAAAGAGTCGAACTCGAGGAGGACTACCAGGAAGCTCAGGCACCGGCAGCGATTGCGCCACCGGCGGGGAGTCGCCACGAGGGGTCAGCCCAATGAGCAGCTCGTCGCCTGAAGTTGGGGCGTCGGCCGGGCGCCCCATGTGCAAGCAAACGTGGCCGTCGTACTCCTGCGCCGCGATGGCCGCCCGGACTTTCAGTGCTGTCGGGGTAAACCGGTCAGTCCTTGGCGCCCTGGTGCGTACCGTCCGGCTCGGCGCCGGTGACCACGAGGTTTCCGGGGTTGTTGGACCATTCGGAGAACGACCCCGGATACAGCGCCGCCCGGTACCCTGCGATCTCCAGCGCCGCGACCTCGTGGGCTGCCGTCACGCCGGAGCCGCAATACACTGCGGTCTGGACGCCCTCGTTGACGCCGAGCTCCGAGAACCGCCGGCGCAGGGCATCCGCCGGAAGGAACCGACCGTCGGGGCCGAGGTTGTTCGAGGTCGGAGCGCTGACGGCTCCGGGGATGTGTCCGGCCCGCGGATCCACCGGCTCGATTTCGCCCCGGTACCGCTCGCCGGCCCGCGCATCCAGCAGCAGCCCCGAGCCGGACCAGGCGCCGGCGCCGGCGGCATCGACGACGGGCATTCCCCCCTCGGTCAGCACGACGTCGCCCGGCTCCGCAGTCACGTCCCCGCTCTCGACGTCGAACCCCGCCTCCAGCCAGACGGCCAGGCCGCCGTCGAGCAGTCGGACCGAGGAAACGCCCGCATTGCGCAGCATCCACCAGACCCGGGCGGCGGCCATGTTGCCACTATTGTCGTACGCGACCACGGTGTCACCCTCGCGGATTCCCCACGCGCGGGCGGAGGCCTGGAACTGCTCCAGCGGGGGCAGCGGGTGCCGTCCCCGGGTGGGGTCCTCGTGGGGGGCCGCCAGCTCGGTAGCGAGGTCGACGAAGACGGCGCCGGGCAGGTGCGATTCCAAGTAATGATCCCGTCCGTGCGGGTCCCCCAGGGCCCAGCGCACGTCCAGCAGCACCGTCCGCGTGCCCGCATCCAACCGGTCCTTGAGTTCGGCAACAGTCATCAGAGTCTCCATCCCGCCACCCTATCCGGCACACGACCCCGGGTAGGCTGTAGCGGTGATCACCGCGCGCCATCAAGACCGGGACTGGGCCGACGAGGCCATCCGCCGAATCAACGCGGAAAACAACCGGTCCGCCGACACCCACCTCTACTCGGTGCCCCTGCCCGAGCACTGGGGCGTCAAATTGTATTTGAAGGACGAATCCACGCACCGCACCGGCAGCCTCAAGCACCGGCTGGCGCGGTCCCTGTTCCTCTTCGGCCTGGTCAACGGCTGGATCCGGGAGGGCACCACCATCGTCGAGGCTTCCAGCGGCAGCACCGCCGTCTCCGAGGCCTACTTCGCGCAGCTGCTGGGCCTGCCCTTCATCGCGGTCATGACCCGGACCACCAGCCGGGAAAAGATCGCCCTGATCGAACAGTTCGGCGGCACCTGCCACCTCGTGGACCACGCGTCGGAGGTCTACGCCGCGGCCGAGGAACTGGCGGCCAGCACCGGCGGCCACTACATGGACCAGTTCACCTACGCGGAGCGGGCCACCGACTGGCGCGGCAACAACAACATCGCCGAATCGATCTTCGGCCAACTGGCCCTCGAGGAGCACCCGGTCCCCCGCTGGATCGTCGTGGGCGCCGGCACGGGTGGCACCAGCGCCACGATCGGCCGTTACCTGCGCTACCAGCGGCACGCGACCCGGCTCGCCGTCGTCGACCCTGAGAACTCCGCCTTCTTCACGGGCTGGCAGGAACACCGCGACGGCGGCAACTGCGCGGACGTCACCGGCCTGCCCTCCCGGATCGAGGGCATCGGCCGGCCGCGGCTGGAACCCAGCTTCGTCCCCGCCGTCATCGACCACATGATCACAGTCCCGGACGCCGCCTCGGTGGCCGCCATGCGCCACCTCCGCGACGTCGCCGGACTGCACGCCGGCCCGTCCACCGGCACCAACCTCTGGGGCGTGTGGCAGCTGGTGGCGCAGATGATCGCCGACGGCGAGACGGGCAGCATCGTGTCCCTCATGTGCGACGGCGGCGACCGCTACTCCGGCAACTACTACGACGACGGATGGCTCCAGGCGCAGGGCCTGGACCCCGCGCCGCACGAGACCACGCTCCGGTCCTTCTTCGAGACCGGGACCTGGCCCGCCTAAACCTCCACGGAATCGCCGCTGGACAGGTGCCGGTACTCGGTGCCGTAGCGGGCGCCGATCCGGGTCACGTGCGCCTCGACCAGACCCACGCCCAACTCGTTGAGCAGCCCGTCGTGGACCGGGAAGGCCCGGGGCGCCCGCACACTGATCACGAAGTCCACCACCTCGCCGATCTTGTTCCACGGCGCATGGATAGGCACCAGCAGCGTGCCGACCTCAATCCCGTCCGGCACTGCGAAGGAATCCCCCGGGTGGTACACGTTCGCGTCGATCAGGTAGCCGATGTTGGCCACCACCGGAATCTGGGGATGAATCAGGGCGTGCTGGCCGCCGAAGCAGCGCACCGCGAAGCCCGCCACCTCAAGCTCATCACCCTCGGCGGCGGTGTGGATCCGGCCGGAGGCCGCCGGCGCCTTGTCCCGCAGCGTGGCGGCCACCCCCTCCGGCGCGTAGAGCTGCAGCTCATCGTCGACCAGCAGCGCCGCGGTGACGGCGTCGACGTCGATGTGGTCGCCGTGCTCATGGGTGATCAGCACCGCGTCGGCACCGGCGAGCGCGACGTCTGTCTCGGAAAAGGTGCCGGGGTCCAGCACCAGGACCTTGCCGTCCTTCTCGAGCCGGACACAGGCGTGGGTGAATTTCTTCAGCTTCATCCGGCCAGCCTAGGACCCCCGTCGGAGCGGTGTCCACGGCCCGGCTGGTAATCTGGAACCCCTCTCATCCGGCAGCACCCCCGAGCAGCGAAGCGAGTTCCCATGTCCCACGGCGCCACCACCGACGGACGGCCGGCCGCCGCGCCGTCCGGCGGCAAGGACCAGCCCGCGGGCAGGGAGCAGCGGGTGACCAAGCAGCGTCTCGCGGTCAGCGCCGCGCTGGATGAACTCGCCGACTTCGTCAGCACCCAGGAACTGCACCGCATCCTTCAGGAACGCGGCACCTCCGTCTCACTCGCCACCTCCTACCGGATCCTGCAGTCGCTCGCCGACGAGGGCCTGGTGGATGTGCTGCGGAACGCCGACGGCGAGGTGGTGTACCGCCGCTGCGCCGTCACCGGACACCACCACCACCTGCTCTGCCGGAACTGCGGCAAAGCCGTGGAAGTCGAGGCGCCCGCCGTGGAGGCCTGGGCCGCCCGGATCGCCGCCGAGCACGGTTTTACCGCGGTGGAGCACACGGTCGAGATCTTCGGCCTCTGCCCGGAGTGCACCGCCCTGCAGGCCAGCGCCTAGCCGGGCCGTTCGCTCAGTCCTGTTTGAACCGGATCTGGCCCAGGTCGTTGGTGAGTACCAGTTCCCCTGCATCCAGCCGGTAGACGGCCGGATGCTGAAAGTAGTCGCTGGTCCAGCTCCGGTGTTCTCCCTCTGGTCCGGCGCAGCCATCCGCCGATTCCGCCATGCTGGCAGGATCAGGGACCAGTCCGAAGTCGTCTACCGAGACCGGAACGTTGAGCACGCCGCAGGGCATCCGGATCACCAGGGTGGTGGCCGCGCCCACCTGGTCAAAGCTCATCCGCAGCGGGGAGGATGCCAGCCACGACATGTTCTTGCCGCGCGCATAGCCCGCTGTCGAGGTGTAGGAGTGGCAGGCAAGCGAGGCGGCGGTACACGCGGCGGGCGGTGTTGGCGTCAGTGACGGCCGAACGGTGCCGCTCGGCGTGAACTTTGGGTTTGTTCCGGGTCCGATGGGATTGGCCCCGCCGCTGGGCCGGTTCTTCGGCTCTCCTATGGCCAGGGTCCAACGCTCGTCGCTCCACGAGATCATGTAGCGGACCGACGCGGAGTCGCCGACATGCCGGGCGGTGACGTTGGCTACTTCCGGGAAATCGTTGCTGATTCCCAGCTGCCAGGAGCCGGCAGCCCACCCCCGGGTGGAGTCAACGAGCTGCTGCGCCTCGGGAGCGGCATTGCTGACCGCCGGGCTGGCCAGCGCCGCCACGCGCTCCGCGGATCCGGACACGGCCGCGTCCATAACACTTCGGGCGAATGCCTCCCGGGTGGACAGATCCGGTTGCCTCGGCTCGGCGCCGCAGGCCGCGGCAGAGCCAAGGACCGATAACACCAGCGCCAGCACACCAACGAAACGCAAACGCTGTCCCGACCTCAGATCCCCCATTCCAGAACTCTAAGGCCCTCAACCGCGGATTGGATGACGGCCGGGCGGCTTTTTTAGTGACTATCCGCCTACGCGGCCACGGGACTGGTCCGGCCGTTGAGGCCGCGCCGGGTGCGGACGCCGCCGATGATCCGGCAGACCACATAGATCAGGAAGGACAGCGTGGTCACGTACGGGCTGATGGGAAGCCGGCCGCCCAGTGCCAGCAGGATCCCGCCGACCGTGGCGGACACGGCGAAGAGCACGCTCAGCAGCACCACCAGGCGAGGCGAGGATGTGACCCGCAAGGCCGCGGCCGCCGGCGTGATCAGCAGTGCCAGCACCAGCAGCGCCCCCACGATCTGGATGGACAGGGCCACGCTGACGCCCAGGAGCACTATGAACCCCAGGGCCAGCCCGCGCACCGGGACACCGCGGGCGGCTGCCACCTTGGGATCGACGCTGGCGAAGGTGAGCGGCCGCCAGATGGCGATGAGCGCCAGCATCACCACGACGGCGGCGCCGGCGAGGACCTGTAGTTGGACCGTTCCCACCGAAACGATCTGCCCGGTGAGGAGGCCGAACTTGTTCGCGGCGCGGCCCTCGTACAGGGAAAGGAACAGGATGCCCAAGCCCAGGCCGAAGGGCATGAGCACGCCGATGGTCGAGTTCTTGTCCCGCGCCCGGACCCCCATCACGCCGAGGATCAGGGCCGCCACCACCGAGCCGGCGAGCGAGCCGGCCACCACGTCCGCGCCAACCAGCAGCGCGAAGGCGGCGCCGGCGAAGGAGAGTTCGGAGATGCCGTGCACGGCGAAAGCGAGGTCCCGCTTCATCACGAACGTGCCCACCAGGCCGCCCAGCAGGCCGAGGACCGCCCCGGCCCAGAGCGAGTTCTGCACCAGGGCCAGAAGCTCGCCGTAGTTCTCGAAGTTGAAGATGGCGTGCAGTACGGCGTCGAAGTCCACTTAACCCACCTCTCCGGCCACGGCGTGCGCGTCCTCGTGGTGGTGGGTGGTGGCGTCCGGCAGGCCCACCACAATCAGCCGGCCGTTGGCGCGGATCACCTCGACATGGCTGCCGTAGAGGTCGGAGAGCACCTCGGTGGTCATCACTTCCTCGGGCGTTCCCACCCGGAAGCGGCCGCCGGCCAGGTAGAGCACCCGGTCCACGTAGTCCATGATCGGGTTGATTTCGTGGGTCACGAACACTACGGCGCTGTTTTGCTCGTGGCATTGCCGGTTGATCAGGGAGCTGACCGCCTGCTGGTGGTTCAGGTCCAGGGACAGCAGCGGCTCGTCGCAGAGCAGCACGCCCGGATCGGTGGCGAGGGCCTGGGCCACCCGCAGCCGCTGCTGCTCGCCGCCGGAAAGCTGGCCGACGGGCACCTTGGCATACTCCTGCGCGCCCACCTCGGCCAGCAGGTCATCGATCCGGCGGTTGACCTTGCCGCCGCCGACGCGGATGCCCCAGCGGTGGCCGTCGACGCCGAGGCCCACCAGGTCGCGGGCCCGCAGCGGGGTGTCCGGGTCGAAGGACTCCTGCTGCGGGACGTAGCCGATCCGCCGGTTCCCCCGCGCGATCGGCTGCCCGTCGAGGGTGCCGGTGCCGGCGCTCAGTTCCTGCAGGCCCAGCAGCACCTTGAGGAAACTCGTCTTGCCGCTGCCGTTGGGCCCCAGGACGGCGAAGAACTCCCCCGGCATGATGTCCAGGTCCAGGTTCTCCCAGAGGACGCGGTTCCCGAACCGCAGGGAGGCGCCACGCAGGCTTACGACGGGTGTCAACTCGGGGATCCTCAATTTCTGTCGGGCCGAACGGCCGCGTCTGATGGGATGATTCTAGGTCCGCTAGCCCCGGCCGAGGGCCTTGGCGAGCGAGTCGATGTTGCCGGACATCCACTGGAGGTACGTTTTGCCCTCGGGCAGCGTCTCGCCGAAGTCCACCACCGGAACACCGGCCGCGGTGGCGGCGTCCTTGAGCGCGATAGTCTGCGGCCCCTCGGTTTGCGGGTTGTACGCCAGCAGGCGGATGGAACCCGATTTCACGAGGTCAACGGCGGAGCGCAGCACGGCCGGGGGCACGTCGGCGCCGTCCTCGATCGCCGCGGTGTACTCCTCCGGCGTCCGGTTCTGCAGGCCGGCGGCCTCAAGCAGGTAGAGCGGCACAGGCTCGGTGACGGCGACGCCGGCGTTCCCCTCGGTGGCCTTGAGCGCGGCCAGCCGCGTGTCCAGGCCGGCGAGGTCCTTCTTCAGGGCCGCCGCGTTCGCCTTGAAGGCATCCGCGGAGGAGGGTTCCAGGGCCGCCAGCTTGTCGGCAAGGGCGTCGGCGAAGGTGCTCATGCCTGACATGCTGTACCAGACGTGCTCGTTGAAGGACGAGGCATCCCCGGTCTTGAGGCCCGAGGCGTCCGAGGCGTTCAGCAGATTCTTCTCCCCCAGGCCGGCGTCCCCGGCCAGCTTGTGCAAGAAGTCGTCGTAGCCGCCGCCGTTTTCGACCACCAGCTCGGCCTTCGAGACGGTCAGCTTGTCCTGGGTCGTCGCCTCATAGGAGTGCGGGTCCTGGCTGGTCCGGTTGATGATCGAGGTGACGCGGACCTTGTCTCCGCCCACAGACTTGACCAGATCCCCGTACACGCTGGTGGAGGCGACGACGTCGACCACGCCGTCGCCGGCACCCGCACGGTCTGCACCGGAACCGGTGCCGCAGGCGGTCAGCAGCAGGCTGCTGATGCCTGCGAGGAGAAGGACGGTGGCGGAACGGCGCACGGGAAGCCTCGAATCGTTTATTGAGAAGCGTTAGCAATAAAACGAGTCTAAACCTAAATAGGAATCATTCCTATTTAGGGTCAGACCCGCGCGCCGCTACTCCTGTCCGAGCCTCCGGTAGCCGGTGGCCTGGGTGGCGTCCCGGATCTCGCCGACCAGCAGTTCGATGACGTCCTCGAGGAACAGCACACCCTGGGTGTGGCCATCCGCGCCGATGACGCGGGCCAGGTGCGAGCCCGTGCGCTGCATGACGGACATGGCCTTCTCGATCTCGTCCCCCACGGCCAGGTTCGCGAGGGACCGGATCCGGCTCTCGGCGATCGGGTGGTGGTAGCGGGACTCCGGGATGGAAAGCACGTCCTTGATGTGTAGGTAGCCGGAGAGCATCCCCTCGTCATCCAGCATCGGAAAGCGGGAGAACCCGGTCCGGCTCACTGCCTTCTCGAACTCCTCCGGGGTGGTGGCGTCCTTGAGCATCACCAGCCGCTCCAGCGGCACCATCACCTCGGCCGCGGTGTGCTCGGAGAACTCCAGCGCACCGGTGATCAGCCCGGCGTCGTCCACTACCAGCCCGTGCCGGGTGGATTCCTGGACGATCGACTGGACCTCCTCCAGGGTGAAGGAGGAGCTCACCTCATCCTTGGGCTCAATCCGCATGAGCTTCAGGATGTGGTTGGCGGACCAGTTCAGCGCCACGATCGCCGGCTTCACGCCGCGGGCGATCAGCATCAGCGGCGGCGCCAGCAGCAGGGCCGCCTTGTCCGCCACGGAGACGGAGATGTTCTTGGGAACCATCTCGCCGAACGTCACGTGCAGGAACGTCACCGCCAGCAGTGCGATCGCGAACGCGACGACGTCGGCCATCTCCACCGGGATACCCACGCCCTCCAGCGGAACCGCCAGGAGGTGGTGGATGGCCGGCTCGGCCACCTGCAGGATCAGCAGGGAGCAGACGGTGATGCCGAGCTGCGCGCAGGCCAGCATGAGGGAGACGTTCTCCATGGCCCGCAGCGTGGTCTGCGCACGCTTGGATCCGGCCTCGGCGAGCGGTTCGATCTGGCTGCGCCGGGCCGACATGATGGCGAATTCCGCGGCGACAAAGAAGGCGTTGCCGAGCAGCAGCACGGCCAGCCACAGGATTCCTACCCAGTCGCTCATGCCGCACCTGCCTTCCCGGCATCGATGCGCCCATTGTCCGGGCCGCCGCCGTGATCAGGCGGTGCAGGCTTGAAGCAGATCCGGTCGATCCGGCGTCCGTCCATGCGCGTGACGCTGAGGGTGCCGCCGACGACGTCGACCGTGTCACCCACCGCCGCGATCCGGCCCAGCTGGCTCATGACGTAGCCGCCCACGGTCTCGTACGTTGACTCGTCCGGGACGGTGAGTCCGGGAATCTGCTCGGAGAGTTCGTCCGGGCGCAGGAGCCCGGGGAAGTACCAGTCACCGGAGGCGCTCTGCAGCAGGCCGGGACGGACCTTGTCGTGCTCGTCCGCCACCTCGCCCACGATTTCCTCCACGAGGTCCTCGAGGGTGGCGATGCCGGCGGTTCCGCCGTATTCGTCCAGCACGACGGCCAGTTGGAGGTTGCCCTCGCGCAGTTCGGCCAGCAGCCCGTCCAGGTGGATGGTCTCCGGCACCCGGAGGACCTCGGTCATGATGGCTCCGGCCTCGAGGTTGGCGCGGCGGTCCGCCGGGACGGCGATCGCCTTCTTGATGTGCACCACGCCGCGGATGTCGTCGGAGGATTCACCGATCACCGGGAACCGGGAGTAACCGGTGCGCTTGGCGGCCTCGACAATGTCGGAGACCGGCTGGTGGCTGTCGATGGTTTCGACCCGGATGCGCGGGGTCATCACGTCGGCCGCGGTGCGTCCGGAGAAGTTCAGCGTCCGCGACACGAAGTTCGCGGTCCCCTCGTCCAGGGTGCCCATGGCGGCGGAGCGGCGGACCAGCGAGGCGAGCTCGGCGGGCGTCCGGGCCCCGGAGATCTCCTCCTTGGCCTCCAGGCCGAAGAGGTGCAGGACCTTGTTGGAGAAGCCGTTGAGCAGCACGATGGCCGGCTTGAAGATGGCGGTGAACACCAGCTGCGGCCGGGCGAGAGCCTTGCCGACCTGGAAGGACAACGCGATGGCCGCGTTCTTGGGCACCAGCTCGCCGATCAGCATCGAGAGCAGGGTCGCCAGGATCATCGCCACGATCAGGGACACCGACGTCGCGGCAGCCTCCGCCAGGCCGAGGGCAGCGAGCGGGCCCTCCAGCAGGCGGCCCACCGAGGGCTCCATGACGTAGCCGGTCAGCAGCGTGGTCAGGGTGATGCCCAGCTGGCAGCTGGAGAGCTGGGTGGAGAGGGACTTCAGGCATTTGAGCAGCGGCGCGGCCGCCGTGTCGCCGTTGTCCACGGCGCGTTGCACCGTCGCCTGGTCGAGCGCGACCAGGGAGAACTCGACAGCCACGAAGAAACCGGTGCCGAGGATGAGCAGGAAACCTGCTCCAAGCAGTAGCCATTCCATTTAGCGGCCCGCTTCGCGGGGCTGGAGGCCGGGCCGGGGGAAACGTCCCGGCGGAGGATGGTCAGCGGACGCCGACCCTGTTTCCTGGAAGACACTCCGGCCGGCGAAGGACGCGTGCCGGGCGGCGGGAGTGTGATGGGCGCGTGAACGGGGTTTGCCGGCTCTGTGGGTGGACTGGGCGGGAACGGCGTGCGTTCCGCGCTGACAGCCCCCAGGCCGGCACCTAGATTTACTGTCCATAAGACTTTCAGTCTACAGGAGCACCATTCCCCGCCACCGGGGTGTTTCCCGCCGCCCGGGCGCCGCTACCAGCTCTGCGGGACCGGGCGGCCTTCCTCGTATCCGGCGGCGGACTGCAGGCCCACCACCGCCCGCTCGCGGAAGGCGGCCAGGTCCGTGGCGCCGGCGTAGGTCATGGAGCTGCGCAGGCCGGCGGTGATCATGTCCAGCAGGTCTTCCACGCCCGGGCGCGCCGCGTCCAGGTACATCCGCGAGGTGGAGATGCCCTCCTCGAAGAGCGCCTTGCGGTCCTTGTCGAAGGCGCCCTCGCGCTGGTTGCGGTTCTGCACCGCCCGCGCCGAGGCCATGCCGAAGCTTTCCTTGTACTGGCGGCCGTTGGCGTCCAGCTGCAGGTCGCCCGGGCTCTCATGGGTGCCGGCGAACCAGGAACCGATCATCACCTGGCTGGCCCCGGCGGCCAGCGCCAGGGCCACGTCGCGCGGGTAGCGGATGCCGCCGTCGGCCCAGACGCGGCCGCCCGCGGCCCGGGCCGCAGCGGAGCATTCGAGGACGGCGGAGAACTGCGGGCGCCCGACGGCGGTCATCATGCGGGTGGTGCACATGGCCCCGGGGCCGACGCCCACCTTCACGATGTCCGCGCCGGCGGCGATCAGTTCGCGGGTCGCCTCGGCGGTGACCACGTTGCCGGCCACGACGGGGACGCCGGGGTTGAGGCCCTTGACGGCGGCCAGTGCGTCGAACATCTTCTGCTGGTGGCCGTGGGCGGTGTCCAGGACCAGGACGTCGACGCCGGCGGCGAGCAGTTCGGCGGCACGGCCGGCCACGTCCCCGTTGATGCCGACGGCGGCAGCCACCTTGAGGGATCCCCCGGCGTCCAGCGAGGGACGGTACAGCGTGGAACGCAGCGCACCCTTGCGGGTCAGGACGCCGGCCAGCACGCCGTCGCGCTGGACCGGGGCGAAGTCCGTGCCCGCGGCATCCATCGCCTCGAAGGCCCGGCGCAGCGCCTGGCCCGAATCCTCCCCGGCGGCGTCGAGGTCGGCGGCGTCGAACACCAGCGGCTGGTGGCGCATCACGGAGCCCAACGACGCGAAGCGGTCCTGGCCCTCGAAGTCCGCGGCGCGGACAACGCCGGCGACAGCACCGGCGTCGTCCACCACGACGGCGGCGCCGTGCGGACGCTTCCCGATCAGGTGCAGGGCATCGATCACGGTGTCCGTGGTGCTCAGCCGCACCGGAGTCTCGAAGACCGCGTGCCGGGACTTGACCCAGGAAGCAACGTCCCGCAGCACCTCCAGCGGGACGTCCTGCGGCAGGACGGCCAGGCCGCCGCGACGGGCCATGGTCTCGGCCATCCGCTTGCCGGTCACGGCCGTCATGTTGGCCACCACCAGCGGAATCGTCGAGCCGGTGCCGTCGTCCGCGGCGAGATCGACATCCAGCCGGGACGTGACCTCCGACCGGGACGGGACCAGGAAGAGGTCCGAGTAGGTCAGGTCGGTGCTGGGCTCACTGAGGAAACGCACGGTTGCTCCTTGCCGGAAAAGGGGTTCTCCGAACGATTCTAGGCGAGCCCTGCGACACTCCGGCGGCCGCCCCGAACCCGCTATTCCCGGCCCGCTACGGCCAGGCAATGATTTGAGTCACGCTTATTGGCGGATTCGCGCGGGTCGTCACTAGACTGGCAAAGGTCTGGGTTCACTGGACGCGGAGAACTGGTTCGATTGACGTGCTGCGGCACCGTGGAAACCAGCGGGAATCAAACTCATGGAAGAGGCGTATTTCAAGTGCCAGAGCAGCCAAGCCACCGTCTACCCGAGGAATTTGGCGGAAACGAGTGGCTCGTTGACGAACTGTACGAGCGGTACCAGCAGGACAAGAACACGGTAGACGCCAAGTGGTGGCCCCTGTTCGAGTCCTTCGAAGCCAGCGACGGTTCCTCGACCAACGGCGCGACGGCTCCGGCCGCAGCCCACCCCACCACCCGCGAACTCCCTGTCGTGGCGCCCGCCGCCCCGGCCCAGGCAGCCCCTGCCGCCCAGGCCCCCGCGGCTCCCGCCGCCCCGGCTGCAGCACCCGCCGCTGCCGCCCCGGCCCCCGCCGCCCCGAAGGCTCCTGCCACCGTGGCCCGCGACGGCGCGAAGACGGCCGAGCCCGGTGCCGGCACCCAGCCCATCCCGGCCCAGCTCCCCAAGAACGTCAAGGCACCGACCGCCCCCGAAGAGGACGTCGTCTCCGTCCTCCGCGGCCCGGCGAAGGCCATCGCCGCCAACATGGTCACCAGCCTCGAGATTCCCACCGCCACCAGCGTCCGCGCCATCCCCGCCAAGCTGCTGATCGACAACCGCGTCGTGATCAACTCCAACCTGGCCCGAGCCCGCGGCGGCAAGGTTTCCTTCACCCACCTGATCGGCTACGCCGTCATCCGGGCCCTCGCCCAGTTCCCCTCCATGAACGTCTACTACGACGTCGTCGACGGCAAGCCCTCCGCGGTGCAGCCGGCGCACGTGAACTTCGGCATCGCGATCGACATGCCCAAGCCGGACGGCACCCGCCTTCTCATGGTCCCGAACATCAAGAAGGCGGAGACGCTCAACTTCTCCGAGTTCTGGCACACCTACGAGGACCTGATCAAGCGCGCCCGCAACGGCAAGCTGACCGCCGACGACCACGCAGGCACCACCGTTTCGCTCACCAACCCGGGCGGCATCGGCACCGTGCATTCGGTCCCCCGCCTCTCCAAGGGCCAGGCCGCGATCATCGGCGTCGGCGCGCTGGATTACCCGGCCGAATTCCAGGGCGCCAGCGAGAAGATCATCGCCCAGAACGCCATCAGCAAGGTCCTGACCCTGACCTCCACCTATGACCACCGCGTCATCCAGGGTGCCGGCAGCGGCGAGTTCCTGAAGCTGGTCCACCAGCTGCTCCTCGGCGCGCAGGGCTTCTACGACGAGATCTTCGAATCCCTCCGCATCCCCTACGAGCCCGTGCGGTGGAGCCCGGACCTGCAGGTGGACCCGGCCGACGAGATCAACAAGGTCGCCCGGATCCAGCAGCTGATCCACTCCTACCGCGTCCGCGGCCACCTGATGGCAGACACCGACCCGCTCGAGTACGTCCAGCGCAAGCACCCGGACCTCGACGTCCTGACCTACGGCCTGACCCTCTGGGACCTGGACCGCGAGTGGCCCACCGGCGGCTTCGGCGGCAAACCGATGCTGAAGTTCCGGGACATCCTAGGCGTGCTCCGTGACGCCTACTGCCGCACCACCGGCATCGAGTACATGCACATCCAGGACCCGGCCGAGCGCAAGTGGTTCCAGGACCAGCTGGAGCACCCGTACTCCAAGCCGAGCCGCGACGAGCAGCTCCGCATCGTCTCCCGGCTCAACGCCGCCGAGGCCTTTGAGACCTTCCTGCAGACCAAGTTCGTCGGCCAGAAGCGCTTCTCCCTCGAGGGCGGCGAGTCGCTGATCCCGCTGCTGGACGCCATCATCTCCGACGCCGCCGACGACGGCCTCGACGAGGTTGCGATCGGCATGGCCCACCGCGGCCGCCTGAACGTGCTGACCAACATCGCCGGCAAGACCTACGCCCAGGTCTTCCGCGAGTTCGAGGGCACCCAGGATCCCCGCTCCGTGCAGGGCTCCGGCGACGTGAAGTACCACCTCGGCACCGAGGGCACCTTCACCTCGGACAACGGCAAGCAGACCAAGGTCTACCTCGCCGCCAACCCCTCGCACCTCGAGGCCGTGGACTCCGTGCTCGAGGGCATCGTCCGCGCCAAGCAGGACCGCCTGGACCAGGGCGAGACCTTCCCCGTGCTGCCGATCATGGTCCACGGCGACGCGGCCTTCGCCGGCCAGGGCGTCGTCGCGGAGACCCTGAACCTCTCCCAGCTGCGCGGCTACCGCACCGGCGGCACCATCCACGTGGTGGTCAACAACCAGGTCGGCTTCACCACCGCGCCGTCCTCCTCGCGGTCCTCCACCTACTCCACCGACGTCGCCAAGATGATCCAGGCGCCCGTGTTCCACGTGAACGGCGACGACCCGGAGGCCGTGGTCCGCATCGGCCAGCTGGCCTACGAGTTCCGCCAGCGGTTCCACAAGGACGTCGTCATCGACATGGTCTGCTACCGCCGGCGCGGCCACAACGAGGGCGACGACCCCTCGATGACCCAGCCGCTGATGTACAACCTGATCGAGGCCAAGCGCTCGGTCCGCAAGCTCTACACCGAGTCCCTGATCGGCCGCGGCGACATCACCGAGGAAGAGGCGGAGCAGCTGCTGCGCGACTACCAGGAACGCCTGGAGCGGGTTTTCGCCGAGACCCACGCCGCGCAGACCTCGCCGATCCCGGTCATCACCGCGGACACCGGCGCCGTCTCCGACCTGGAGCTGCCCTCGGCCCAGCAGTCCGACACCGGCTCCGGAGCCCCCGAGTCCACCGCGATCTCCGCGGAGACCCTGGCCCGGATCGGCAAGGCCCACATCGAATACCCCGAGGGCTTCACCGTCCACGCCAAGCTCAAGCAGCTGCTGGAGAAGCGTGAAGTGATGTCCCGTGAGGGCGGCATCGACTGGGGCTTCGGCGAACTGGCTGCCTTCGGCTCGCTGACCATGGAGGGCGTCCCGGTCCGGCTCGCCGGCCAGGACTCCCGCCGCGGCACCTTCGTGCAGCGCCACGCAGTCTTCCACGACCGCGCCAACGGCGACGAGTGGACGCCGCTGGCCAACCTCACCGAGGACCAGGCCAAGCTCTGGATCTACGACTCCCTGCTCTCGGAATACGCGGCCATGGGCTTCGAATACGGCTACTCGGTGGAGCGCCCCGACGCACTCGTGCTCTGGGAGGCCCAGTTCGGCGACTTCGTCAACGGTGCGCAGACCATCATCGACGAGTTCATCTCCTCCGCCGAGCAGAAGTGGGGCCAGCGGTCCTCGCTGGTGCTGATGCTCCCGCACGGCTACGAGGGCCAGGGCCCGGACCACTCCTCGGCCCGGATCGAGCGTTTCCTGCAGCTCTGCGCCGAGGAAAACATGATCGTGGCCAACCCCACGACCCCGGCCTCGCACTTCCACCTGCTGCGCCGCCAGGCCTACAGCCGTCCGCGGAAGCCGCTGATCATCTTCACCCCGAAGCAGCTGCTGCGCCTCAAGGCGGCGGCGTCCTCGGTGGAGGACTTCACCTCGGGCGCCTTCCGCCCGGTCATCCCGGAGCACGAGCAGCTGCAGGCGGACGCCGTCGAGCGCGTGCTGCTGGTCTCCGGCCGGCTCTACTACGACCTGCTGTCCACGCGGCAGAAGACCGGGGACACCACGACGGCGATCGTCCGCGTCGAGCAGCTCTACCCGCTGCCCGCCGAGGAGATCGCGGCCGAACTGGCCAAGTACCCGAACGCCGAGGTTGTCTGGGCCCAGGACGAGCCCGCGAACCAGGGTCCGTGGCCGTTCATCGGCCTGAACCTGCCGGACGCCCTCGACCGCCGCGTGCGCCTCGTCTCCCGCCCCGCCTCCGCCTCCACGGCGGCCGGGTCGATGAAGCGCCACGCCGCCGAGCAGGACACCTTGCTCAAGCAGGCATTCGCACGTAAGTAGCACCGGGCTGCCCGGCCGGAAGTGGACCACCACGAACCGGCCGGGCAGCGTCGTTTAAACCAGCAGCCGGGTCCGTGGGCAGCGTCCCGGGTCGGGGCGCAGGGAGTGAAGAGGTAGACGTGGAAGATCGTAAGCTGCGGATCGCAGCCGTGGGAGATGAACTGCTGGCCGGCATGGGCGATCCCCGCGCCCTGGGCTGGCTGGGCCGGGTCCTGGCGCGCACGCCGCAGGACGGCCTCAGCCTCGAAAGCTACCCGCTGCCCTGCCCCCAGGAGGGCACCGAAGGCCTGGCCGAGCGCTGGCTGGAGGAAGCCGGCCGCCGCTTCTCCCCGCAGAGCGAGAACCGGCTCGTCATCGGCCTCTCCGGACGGGACATCGAATTTGGCCTCTCCACCGCCCGCAGCCGGCTCAACCTCGCCAACATCCTGGATTCGGCCTCGCAGAACAAGATCGAAGTCTTCGTGGTGGGGCCGCCGCCCACCCTCGACCCGGCCCAGAACCGCCGGCTTGGGGACCTGAACACCGCGTTCGCCGACGTCACCACCCGCCGCAAGCACCTCTACGTGGACACCTTCTCCCCGCTGCTCAACCACGAGCAGTGGCGCCAGGACCTGGCCGCGAACGGCGGGACCCCGGGGCAGGCCGGTTACGGCCTGATGGCCTGGCTGGTGCTGCACCGCGGCTGGTTCCAGTGGCTGGGCATCGCCACCCCGGAATAGGACGCGATATATCTTGACCCCTGCCTTCCCTGGCGGTAGCGTGGTGCCATCAACGCGATATATCGCATCCTGCAGCCGAAGAGGAAACCATGGAAGAGAACTCATGGACCGTCACCGGTCCCCGGACCATCGACGTCGACGGCGTCCGTTCGCTCAAACTCGGCATCGTCCGGGGCCGCTTCGACATCGTCAGCCATGACGAGGACGTGGCCCGGATCGAAGTCTCCGCGATTGACGGCGACCCGCTGGCCATCAGCCTGACAGACGGCCGGCTGGAGATCCGGCACCAGCTGCACGGACCGCAGGGCTGGTTCAAGAACCTCATGGGGACGGTCAACAACAGCTCCACCAACTCGGTGGTCATCAGCATCGCCCTGCCCGCCGGCGTCGACGTCGAGGCGGGCACGGTCAGCGGCGACGGCATGGTCTCCGGGCTGACCGGCCACACCCGGCTCAACACCGTCTCCGGCTCCGTCCTGGCCGATGGTACCGAGGGCGAGCTCGGGGTCAACACGGTCAGCGGCGAGGTCATCGCCCGCAACCACCGCGGGGTCCTCACCGCCAAGAGCGTCTCCGGCGAAGTCACCGCCTCCGGCGACTTCAGCAACATCCGCGCCAATACCGTCAGCGGCGACCTCAGCTTCGACCTCTTCGGCTTCACCCAGGACTTCGGCGCCAACTCCGTCTCCGGCGATGTCACGGTCCGGCTCCCCCACGACGTCGGCGTGGACATCATCGCCAAGTCCGCCAGCGGCGCCGTCGTCATCGACAACCAGCAGTACACCCAGCCCGGCGGCAGCGTGCAGACCATCGCCGGCCCGGACGCGAAGCTGATGCTGGTACGGACGAAC
Organism: Arthrobacter sp. NPDC080082; assembly: GCF_040686595.1. NCBI lineage: Bacteria > Bacillati > Actinomycetota > Actinomycetes > Micrococcales > Micrococcaceae > Arthrobacter > Arthrobacter sp. NPDC080082. The sequence continues at coordinate 39,416 of NZ_JBFBKQ010000009.1, forward strand.
TCGGTCTCCGGCAAGACCGCGCTCTTCCACCGCCAGCCGGAACCGGGCAGCGAAGCGGGCCTCTGATGCCACCCGTCTTCGCCCACGGCGCGCTCCGGCTCTACCTGCTGGCCCTGCTCGAATCGGGCCCCAAGCATGGCTACGAGCTGATCAAGGCCCTCAGTGACCGCTTTGGCGGCACCTACTCCCCCAGCGCCGGGACGATTTACCCCCGGCTGGGCAAACTCGAGGAAGAGGGGCTGGTGGCCACCAGCACCGAGGGCCGGCGTACGAACTACAGCATCACCGACGCGGGCCGGGTGGAGCTGGACCGACGGCGGGACGAACTCGCCGCGGTGGAAAGCGACATCTCCGCCTCCGTCCGGCGCCTCGCCGACAAGCTGCGCGACGACATCCGGAGCAACATGCAGGGCCTGCGGGCCGACCTGGCCGCGACCGCCGAGGCGGCCCGCGGCGCGGCCCGGGCCGGCACGGCGACGCGCTACTCGCGGGAGGGCGACCTTCGGCTGCGCGAGGCCGAAATGTTGGTGCAGTCCTTCCGCGACGACATCCGGGTGGAACTGCGGCGGCACGCCGGGCAGGAACCCGTCAGCCCGGTCACCCTGGAGACCGTCAGGACGGTTCTGGACCAGGCCCGGATCTCCATCCGGAACTCCCTGGACGGGTGACCGTCCAACCCTGGCGGCAACGCCCGTCCGGTTCGCGGCGGCCCCGCCAATGTGGGAGACTTGAGGGCAGCTCTTTTGAGTACCAAAAATTAAGGAGGCCAGCTATGAGCAAGCGTGCACGTAAACGTCGTGACCGTAAGCGTGGCGGCGCGAACCACGGTAAGCGCCCCAACACCTAAGCCACGGCTTGGATAGACAGCTTTAAAGCCGAAGACCCCGGAAACCATCTGGTTCCGGGGTCTTCTGCTGTCTCGACCGGCTGTTGTTGCCGGCGGCCAGCTCAGGCGTCGGCCGGCTTGTACGAGTGGATGCGGTCGAGGATGGAGTTCTTGAGGTTCTCCGGGGCCGCCTCGGAGCAGGAGCGCTTCACCATGACCCGGATGACGCACTCCAGGTCATACTGCTCGTGGCATTCCGGGCACCCGTCAAGGTGATCCTTGATCTCTGCAATGTCGTCGTGCGTCAGGGCGCCGTCGAGATACTCGTAGATGCGCTGCATCCGGGTCTCTTCGCAGTCGCCCAGTCCCTGGCAGTCGCTCATTTCCTGTTCTCCTGATTGTTGCCTTCGGCCGCGGCGGTCTCGCCTGCGGCCCTGAATCCCCGCTCGGCCGCGTAGTCGGCCAGCATGTCCCGCAACATGCGCCGGCCGCGGTGCAGCCGGGACATGACGGTCCCGATCGGGGTGTTCATGATGTCTGAAATTTCCTTGTACGCGAAGCCTTCGACGTCGGCGAAGTACACCGCCAGCCGGAACTCCTCGGGAATGGACTGCAGCGCCCGCTTCACGTCGGAGTCGGGCAGGTGGTCCAGCGCCTCCGCCTCCGCCGACCGCAGCCCCGTGGAGGTGTGCGATTCAGCGCGGGCCAGCTGCCAGTCCTCGATGGTGTCCGAGTTCGACTGCAGCGGCTCGCGCTGACGCTTGCGGTACAGGTTGATGTACGTGTTCGTCAGGATGCGGTACAGCCAGGCCTTGAGGTTGGTTCCCGGCTTGTACTGGTGGAAGGCGGAGAAGGCTTTGGTGTAAGCCTCCTGCACCAGATCCTCGGCATCCGCGGGGTTCCGGGCCATCCGCATCGCCGCCGAATACAGCTGGTCGACGTACTGCATGGCGTCACGTTCGAAGCGGATGCGCCGCTCCTCCGTGCTCTCGACGTCGGTGTCCAGCGGCGTGCCGCTGCCGTCCACCGCGACGGTTTCGCTGGCGGCGCGCTCGGCCGCAAGGTCCTCGGCGGTGGTGTCCCGGTCCGACGGGGTGGCGGCTGCATCGTTCCCGGCTGCCTGGTGCTTGGCCGCGACGGCCGGATCCATGGTGCTCATTGCCTTCAAGTCTACTGTCACCGCGGGCCTGCCACCGGTTGGGATGGTTCCCGGCGGACCCGCGAAGGCACGGGCCCAGGGGTTGGCGACGTCCGTGTCGGTCCGTTCCGTGGTCTGAACCAGAGTCAAACTTCCACCTCTCCTCGCTTATTGAGGCACTACCTGCACAACCGCCGTCGGCGGGCAAATATTCCGCAAAAGTGCAAGACTAGAACCGGTTCCCCGCAGAACACCCGCGGTTCATCCCTCCAGGAGGAAATTCATGTCGCCTGTCCGGTTCTTCGCCCGTCCCATGCTCGCCTCCAGTTTCGTGCTCGCAGGCATGGACAAACTGCGGAACGCGGATGACACGGCCACTCAGCTTTCCCCGCTGTTGAGCCGCGCGGCCGACGCGCTCCCCTTCCAGACCTCCGAGAAGACCCTGGCCCGCGTGATCGGGGGCGCCCAGGTGGGCGCCGGCGCCTGCTTCGCCCTCGGCAAGTTCGCCCGCCTCTCCGCAACGGTCCTGGGCGTCATCTCCGCCCTCAACGCCTACGTCGAGTGGCGCTCCGCAGACATCTCGTCCAAGGAAGGACGCGAGAACCGGCGCAAGCAACTGCTCAAGAACATCACCCTGACCGGCGGCGTGCTCCTGGCCTCGGTCGACACCAACGGCAAGCCGAGCCTGGCCTGGCGCGCAGAGCACCTCGCGGCCGACGCCCGCCGCTCCACCGCCCACCTTGCCGCCGACGCCCGCAAGAGCACCGGCAAGAAGCTGAAGAAGGCCGACAAGGCGGTCCGCAAGGCCGTCGACAACGCCGTCGGAGCCTAGAGCGTCAATGTCTGGTACTGCCCCCGCCGCAGCTGAATCCGTGCCCGCCGGGGGCGGCCCGCACTGGCCCGCGCCCTGTGCCGGCCACCCGGTCGACGCCACCGTCACGGTCCCGGGCTCCAAGTCGCTCACCAACCGCTACCTGGTGCTCGCCGCCCTGGCCGACGGCCCGTCCCGGCTCCGCGCCCCGCTGCATTCGCGGGACTCGGCCCTGATGATCGCGGCACTGCGCCGTCTCGGGGCGACCATCACGGAGGTCCCCGGCGACGGCGCGTTCGGCCCCGACCTCGAGGTGCTGCCGGCTGCCGCCGGGGCGTCCACGGGGTCGGCAGACATCGACTGCGGCCTGGCAGGAACCGTGATGCGGTTCGTCCCGCCGCTAGCCGCCCTCCGGCAGGGCCGGACGGTGTTCGACGGCGATCCCCACGCCCGGCTGCGGCCGATGGGCACCATCATCGAGGCCCTCACCGGCCTCGGCGTCGACGTCGCCGCGCCCGACGGCGGCCCCGCGACGGCCCTCCCCTTCGCCGTCGAGGGCACCGGTGAGGTCCGGGGCGGCCACCTGGTCATCGATGCCAGCGCTTCCTCCCAGTTCGTCTCCGCCCTGCTGCTGGCCGGCGCCCGCTTCACCGAGGGACTGCACCTGGAGCACCGCAGCGCGGCCAACCCCGGCCAGCCCGTCCCAAGCCTCGACCACATCGCGATGACCGTCGCCACGCTCCGGGAGCTCGGCGTCACCGTCGACGACTCCCGCCCCAACCACTGGATCGTCTCCCCCGGCCCCATCCGCGCCTTCGACCGCAGGATCGAGCAGGACCTCTCCAACGCCGGACCGTTCCTCGCCGCGGCCCTCGCCACCCGCGGAACCGTCCGCATCCCCGACTGGCCGGAAGGCACCACGCAGGTCGGCGACCTCTGGCGAGGCATCCTCGCCGCGATGGGCGCGACCGTCAGCCTCGAGGGCGGCACCCTGACCGTCACCGGCGGCCGGTCCATCAGCGGCGGCACCTTCGCCGACACCAGCGAACTCGCCCCCACGGTCGCCGCGCTCTGCGCCCTGGCCGACGGCCCCTCCACCCTGACCGGCATCGCCCACCTGCGCGGGCACGAAACGGACCGGCTCGCCGCCCTCGTCACCGAGATCAACCGGCTGGGCGGCGACGCGGAGGAAACCACCGACGGCCTCGTCATCCGGCCCGCCCCGCTCCACGGCGGGGTGGTCCGCAGCTACGCAGACCACCGGATGGCCACCGCCGGCGCCATCCTGGGCCTCGCCGTCCCCGGCGTCGAGGTCGAGGACATCGCCACCACGGCCAAGACCATGCCGGACTTCCCGCAGCTCTGGGCCGCCATGTTGGCCCCGGCCGATGGCACCAGTTCAGACGAGGCCCGTGCAGACAAGGACGCCGCCGGTGGCCCGCAGCACTGACTCCTGGGACGAATCCGACGTCCGGATCCGCCCCAACAAGAAGGGGTCCCGGCCGCGCACCAAGGACCGGCCCAGCCACGACGACGCCGTGACCGGCCGGATCATCACGGTGGACCGCGGCCGCTACACCGCGGTCGTCGCCGAGGGCACCGATGAAGAGCGCACCGTGATCGCCGCGCGTGCCCGCGAACTGCGCCGCAATCCGGTGGTGGCCGGCGACTTCGTCTCCCTCGTCGGCAACGTCAGCGGCGAACCGGACACCCTCGCCCGGCTGGTGAAGATCCAGGACCGGCGCACCCTGCTGCGCCGCAGCGCCGACGACACCGATCCGATCGAGCGGGCCGTGGTGGCCAACGCGGACCAGCTGGTGGTCGTCGTGGCCGCTGCCAACCCGGAGCCCCGCACCGGCTTCATCGACCGCGCGCTGGTGGCCGCCTACGACGCCGGGATCGAGCCACTGCTGCTGATCACCAAGGCCGACATCAAGGACCCGGCCGAGCTGCTGGCGAACTACCGCCACCTCGACCTGCCCGTCATCATCTCCAAGACCGCCGACGCCTCCGCCTCCGGCATCGACGCCCGCTCCGACGACGGCCTCTCCGCCCGGCTGGACGGCCCGGCCGTCGCCGAACTGCACGGCTACCTGGACGGCAGGGTCACCGTCATGCTCGGCCACTCCGGCGTCGGCAAGTCCACCATGGTCAACGCCCTCACGGGGGCGGAGCGGGCCACCGGTGGCGTCAACGCCGTCACGGGCCGCGGCCGCCACACCTCTTCCTCCGCCCTGGCGCTGAAGGTCACGGATGCCCCGGCCGGCAGCTGGATCATCGACACCCCCGGGATCAGGTCCTTCGGGCTGGCCCACGTGGACCCGGACCGCATCCTGCGTTCCTTCCCCGACCTGGCCCCCGGCACCGAGGACTGCGAGCGCGGCTGCAAGCACGACGCCACCGCCGTCAACTGCGGCGTGGACGCGTGGGTCCAGGCCGGCCACGCGGGCCCCTCGGGCCCGGCCCGGCTGGCCTCGCTGCGCCGGCTGCTGGGCACCGACCCGCGGCAGGAGGCCCAGGAGACCAAGGAACTGGGCACCGTCTCCTGACCGTATGTCGCCTCTTCGCCCCGCGGGCGATCCGGCCGTCCGGGACGTGGCCTCCCCGGCCGGAGCGCGTTTAGACGGTAGTTTGGAAGCATGAGCCAACCCGCGTCGAGCTACAACGATGACCTGCGCCTTGCCCACGTCCTGGCGGACTCGGTCGATTCCCAGACCATGAGCCGCTTCAAGGCCCTTGACCTCAAAATCGAGACGAAGCCGGACCTGACGCCGGTCACCGACGCCGACAAGGCCGCCGAGGAGGCCATCCGCGGCCAGCTCTCCCGCTCCCGCCCCCGCGACGCCGTCCTGGGCGAGGAATTCGGCAGCTCGGGCCACGGCTCCCGCCGCTGGATCATCGACCCGATCGACGGCACCAAGAACTTCGTCCGCGGCGTCCCGGTCTGGGCCACCCTGATCGCTCTGGTGGACGAGGGCGAGCCGGTGGTCGGCGTCGTCAGCGCCCCCGCCCTCGGCAAACGCTGGTGGGCCGCCAAGGGCGCCGGCGCCTACACGGGCCGCTCGCTGGCCGCCGCCACCCGGCTGCGGGTTTCGAACGTCTCGGACCTCTCGGATGCCTCCCTCTCCTACTCCAGCCTGGGCGGCTGGAAGCAGCGCGGTAACCTCGACGAATTCCTAGGCCTGACCGAGGAGGTCTGGCGCACCCGCGCCTACGGCGACTTCTGGTCCTACTGCCTGGTGGCCGAGGGCGCCGTCGACATCGCCTGCGAGCCGGAGCTGAACCTCTACGACATGGCCGCCCTGGTCCCGATCGTCACCGAGGCCGGCGGCCGGTTCACCTCCCTTGAAGGCGAGGACGGCCCGTTTGGCGGCAACGCCCTGGCCACGAACTCGATCCTGCACTCCGAGGTCCTCAAGCGGCTCAATCCGAACCTCGACGACCTGCTCTAGAGCGGCGCCTTCCCTAAGGGCCGGTTCCGCGTAACACAGCGCTTCACATTGCCGCGCCCCTTTCCGGGGCGCGGCACTCGTGTCCTAGGCTCGAACCAGGTCACGAGTGCCAGCGCTAAACCCCGGTTTGCTGGCCGGCAACCCTCCTTTCGCGGCGGGGTGCCCCGGGTGACGACCTGGCCGGTCCGGAGCGGACCCGGCAAGCGCGGATCCCCAGCACGCGGGGTCCTTTTCGAGCGAGGTCCCATGTCCACTGCCATTTTTTCGTCCCTAGCGTCCACCTCCACGGCTGTATCCGCCGCGCGCGCCCCGCTGGCCGCCGTGACCGGCGCCGAGATCCAGGCGCCGCTGATCCAGGGCGGCCAGGTCCGCTACGCCAATCTGGACTACGGCGCCTCGGCCCCCGCCCTGTCCGTGGTTTCCGCCTACCTCAACGAGATCCTGCCCTACTACGCCAGCGTCCACCGCGGCGCCGGCTACGCCTCCCAGCTGAGCACCTCGGTGTATGAGAACGCGCGGACCATTGTGCGGGAGTTCGTCGGCGGCCGGCCCGACGACGCGGTCATCTTTACCCGGAACACCACCGATTCGCTGAACCTCCTGGCCGGGTGCCTGCCCACCGCCGGCGGCCGGCACCTGGGCGAGGTCCTGTACCTGGACATCGAACACCACGCGAACCTCCTGCCTTGGCAGGGGGTTCCGCACCGCAGCGTCGTCGCCTCGCCGACCCTCGCCGGGACGCTGGCGCGGCTCCGGGCCGAGCTGGCAACCGGCGGCATCAGCCTCCTCGCGGTCACGGGCGCGTCGAATGTCACCGGCGAGATCCTGCCCGTCCGGGAGCTGGCTGCGCTGGCGCACGAGCACGGGGCGCGGATCGTCGTCGACGCAGCGCAGCTGGCCCCGCACCGCCGCATCGACGTCGCGGCCGACGGCATCGACTACGTCGCCTTCTCGGGGCACAAGCTCTACGCGCCCTTCGGCGCGGGTGTCCTGGTGGGGCGGCCGGACTGGCTCGACGCCGGGACGCCGCATCTGGCCGGCGGCGGCGCCGTCCGCGACGCCCGGCTGGACGCCGTCAGCTGGACCACCGGACCTGCCCGGCACGAGGGCGGCTCCCCCAACGTCCTCGGCGCGGCCGCCCTGGCCCGCGCCACCCAGGCGGTCGCGGCCCTGGACGAAGCATCCTGGCACGGCCACGAGGATGCCATCCGGTCCTTCCTTGCCGACGGCCTGCGGGAGATCGACGGCGTGAGCGAGCACCACATCTTCGAGGAGACCGACCGCGGGGAGGGCCACGGCACCATCGGCGTCGTGAACTTCTCGGTCGCGGGGTACGACGCCGGTCTCGTCGCCGCGTACCTGTCCGCAGAGCACGGGATCGGTGTGCGGGACGGCAGGTTCTGCGCGCATCCGCTGCTCAAGCGGCTGGGCCTGCCCGCCGGGTCGCTGCGGGCCAGCTTCGGCCTGGGCTCCCGGCTCGAGGACGCCGAGCGGCTGCTGGCCGCGCTGCGGACGCTGCGGCGGGACGGCCTGGGCTGGGACTACCTGGTGGATGCCGGGCGCTGGGTACCGGCGAACGACACCCGCAGCTACCCGCACTGGGCGCCCAACACCCCCGGCACCGCCGGGGCGGCCCCCTGCACCCTCGACGGCCCCGAATAGCCGGTTTACGGTAGATTCGACGGGTATCTTCCCGAGCTGCCGAAGGAGAGTTCACGTGGCAGGCGGCGGCCCCAAACTGCATCAGAACCGGCGGAAGGAGCTCGGAGCGAGCTTCCAGGACGGCGGGGAACACTACGACCGGGTGCGGCCCGGCTATCCCGCCGACTCCGCCGACTGGCTCATTCCCGCCGGAGCCCGGGACGCGGCCGACGTCGGGGCGGGGACCGGTAAGTTCACCGCCCTTCTCGTGGCCCGCGGCCTGGCCACGGCCGCCGTCGACCCGTCGGCGGACATGCTGGACCAGCTGCGCGCCGCCCTCCCTGGTGTCCCGGCCACGGTGGGGACCGCCGAACACACAGGCCTCCCGGCGTCTGCGTTCGACCTGGTGACGGTGGCGCAGGCCTGGCACTGGTGCGAGCCGCTGCAGGCCAGCACCGAGGCCGCCCGCATCCTGCGTCCGCACGGGGTGCTCGGGCTAATCTGGAACCAGCTGGACACCTCCGTGCCGTGGGTGCACCGCCTCTCCCGGATCATGCACGCCGGGGACGTCCACAAACCCTCGTTCCGCCCACCGGTCGGCCCGGAGTTCACCGGGCTGGAGAGCCACCTGACCCGGTGGGAGGACCCGGTGACGCCGGAGGAGATCCTGGAGCTAGCCAAGTCCCGCAGCTACTTCCTGCGGGCCGGCGAGGCCACCCGGGCCAAGGTGCTGGCCAACCTCCAGTGGTACCTGTACGAGCACCTCAGTCATGGTCCCGGCGAGACGCTGGCCCTGCCCTACCTCACCAAAAGCTGGCGCGCGATGAAGGTCTGAGCCTATGATTTCGGTATGCCTAACTTTTTTGTTCAGGCATACGGAACTCATTTGACCCACCAGCCGCAGGAGCCTGCAATGTTGCACCTCGCCGAACAGGATCCCGCCGCCGGCGGCCGGAGCCCGGTCCGTGGCAGGAAGGGGCCCCGCCGGGCCCTGCTGGCGCTGCTGGGGCCGGCCTTCGTCGCCGCTATCGCCTATGTGGATCCCGGCAATGTGGCGGCCAACCTTACCGCGGGCGCCGAGTTCGGCTACCTGCTGGTCTGGGTGCTGGTGGTGGCCAATGTCGTCGCCGTCCTGGTTCAGTACCAGTCCGCCAAGCTGGGCATCGTCACCGGTCGCAGCCTGCCGGAACTGCTCGGGGAACGCCTGCGTCCCGGCTGGCGGCGCGCATTCTGGGTCCAGGCCGAAATCGTCGCGGCCGCCACGGACCTGGCCGAAGTGGTCGGCGGCGCCGTGGCCCTCTACCTGCTCTTCGGACTCCCCCTCCCACTGGGCGCCGTCGTCGTCGGCGGCATCTCTATGGCGCTGCTGGCCATGCAAAGCCGGAACCGGCAGCGGCCCTTCGAACTGGTGATCATGGGCCTGCTCGCCATCATCACGGTGGGCTTCCTGGCCGGGCTGTTCATCAGCCCGCCGGACCCGTCAGGGGTCCTCTCCGGCTTGGTCCCCGGGTTCCGCGGCCCGGACACCGTGCTGCTGGCCGCCAGCATGCTGGGCGCCACCGTCATGCCGCACGCCATCTACGTCCATTCGGCGCTCTCGCGCGACCGGCACCGCCCCGACAGGCACCGGCACGTTCCGCAGCACGCGGTGGAGCGGCTGGTTCGCGCCACCCGCTGGGACGTCATCGCGGCGCTGGCCGTAGCCGGCATCGTCAACATCGGCATGCTGCTGCTGGCAGCGTCAACCCTGGGCGGGGTGGAGGGCACGGACAGCATCGAGGGCGCCCACGCCGCCATCAGCGCCAGCCTGGGACCCGTGGTGGGCGTGGTCTTCGCCGTCGGGCTGCTCGCCTCCGGGCTGGCCTCGACGTCCGTGGGCTGCTACGCCGGGGGAACCATCATGGAGGGGTTGCTGAAGATCAGGATCCCGCTGATGCTGCGCCGGCTCCTGACCCTGGTTCCCGCCGTCGTGCTGCTGGCCGTCGGCTTCGACCCGACCTGGGCGCTGGTGCTCAGCCAGGTGGTGCTGAGCTTCGGCATCCCCTTCGTGCTGGTCCCGCTGGTCGTGCTGACGAGCAGCACCCCGCTGATGGGCGGCTTCGTCGACCGGTTGCCGCTGCGGATCGCGTCCGTGGTCAGCGTGCTGCTGGTGGTGGCCCTGAACCTGGCGCTGCTGTGGTTCACATTCACGGGTGCGGCCGGACGGTAGGCTAGGGGCTGTGAAAACCAGCCCGCCTTCTTCCTCGATCGAGGACTACGTCAAGGTCATCTACACCTTCACGGAGTGGCAGGACAAGCCGATCACCTCCACGCAACTGGCCCAGCGCCTCGGCGTCGCGAACTCCTCGGTCTCGGAGATGGTCCGCAAGCTCAAGGAGCAGGGCCTGGTGGACCACAAGCCCTACGGAGCCGTCACCCTGACCGCGGACGGTGAGCGGCTGGCCCTGTCCATGGTCCGGCGGCACCGGCTGATCGAGACGTTCCTGGTCCAGGAGCTCGGCTACCGCTGGGACGAGGTCCACGACGAGGCGGAGACCCTGGAGCATGCGGTCTCGGACACCTTCATCGACCGGATGGCGGCCAAGCTGGGCCACCCGGTCCGCGACCCGCACGGCGATCCCATCCCCGCGGCGGACGGCTCGGTCCTGATGCCCCCGGCGGTGCGGATGAGCGAATTGCCAGCCGGCCAGGGCGGCCGCATCACGCGGATCAGCGACGAGGACCCGGACCTGCTGCGCTATCTGGCGACCGAACGCATCGAGTTGGACGCCGCCGTCGCGGTGCTGGGCAGGAAGCCGTTCGGCGGCCCCCTGGTGGTGCGGATCGCCGGACCTGACGGATCACGGGAGCTCGACCTTGCCGACCGGGTCGCCGACGCCCTCTGGGTGCACCCTGTGTCAGCAGACGACGAAGAACCCGGCAGCTCACCCGCCGCTAGTCTCCGCTAGCCCCTTGGGCTCCCCCGCCGTCGCCAGCCCCGCCTTCTGCTGCAGGCCCGGCGGACGCGTCCGCGGGCGCTGGCGGATTCCGGATCCCGACGGCGGAGGCCAGCGCGCCGGCGACGAACAGCGCGGCGGTGACCAGCGACGTCGCGTGCAGTCCCGCAGTGGTGATCACCGGCCCGGTGATCAGCCCGGCGAAGGCGATCGTCACCAGCCCGGCGATGCGGGCGACGGCGTTGTTCACGGCCGAGCCGATCCCGGCTTCCTCGGGCGGAACCGCGCCGAGGATGGCCGAGGTCAGCGGCGCCACGGTCACGGCGAGACCGATCCCGAAGACTACGACGCCGGGAAGGACCTGCCACGCATAGTCCAGGGGCAGGCCGATGCCGAGCATCAGCAGGAAGCCGGCCGCGCAGAGCAGCGGCCCGGCGGTCATGAACCAGCGGGGGCCAAAACGTCCGGAGAGTGCCCCCATCCGGGACGAGAGCAGCAACAGGATCAGGGTGGAGGGCAACAGGGCCAGGCCCGCGGCGGTGGCGCCGAGCCCGGCCACCTGCTGGAGGTAGAGGCCCAGGACGAAGAAGCCCAGGTTCAGCGCCCCGTAGATCACCAGGGTGGCGGCGTTGCCCCAGCCGAAGTTCCGCACCGTGTAGAGCCGCAGCGGCATCATCGGCGCGCGGGTCCGGCCCTCGTGCACCAGGAACGCGGCGAGTCCGGCGATGCCCGCGGCCAGCGGCAGCCACACCTGCGGCGAGCCCCAGCCCTGGCTGCCGCGCTCGATGAAGGCATAGACGATCCCACCGAGCCCGACGACGGCGAGGACCGTGCCGGCGACGTCGATGCTGCTGCCGGGAGGCCGCTCCAGGTCCTGGGCGCGCAGCCGGCGCAGCGCGGGCCAGACGGCGGCGGCGGGAACGATGTTCAGGAAGAAGATCACCCGCCAGGTGAAGACATCCACGGAGATCCCGCCCAGCAGCGGGGCGGCGACGATCGCGCCGGAGGTCCACGCGGACCATTTGCCGATCGCGGCGGACTGGGCCGGGCCGCTGAAGACGGTGACGATCAGCGCCAGGGAGCTGGGCACCAGCAGCGCACCGGCCACACCCTGGAGACCGCGGAAGATGATCAGCGACTCGCCGTTCCACGCCACGCCGCAGAGAATGGACGTGGCGGTGAACCCGGCCAGCCCCCACTCCAGCACCCGGACGCGGCCGAACTGGTCGGAGAGGGATCCCGCCACCAGGATCAAAGCGCCGAGGGTCAGCAGGTACGCGTCCACCACCCATTGCTGGACCACCAGACCGCCGCCGAGTTCGCGGCTGATGGCCGGCAGCGCCAGGTTCACCACGGAACCGTCGAGGAAAGCGATGAAGGAGGCCACGATCGCCACGTAGAGCACGCGCTTCTGCAGGCTTGTCATGGGTGCGGCGGGGGTGCCGGGCATGGTTCGTGCCTTCCTGATCCGGTGCCCTGAGCCTAGCACCGGGCGTGCCTCCGGGGGCCTTCAGCCGTTCCACATGGCGGCCGGCCGGGGCCTGCCGGCGCCGCTTCTCCCGCCGTCGCGTAAAATTGACGGATGATTACCCGCCGCGAAGCAGCCCAGGTCCTCGATATTCCGCTGGAAATGGCCAGCCGCCACGGCATCCCCGCCCGGCTCTCCGACGCCGAACTCGCCGAACTGCTGGACAGCCCGCCGGCGTGGCTGCGCCAGTCCAAGGCCAACCGGACCGGTAAGCGCCCGGTGTGGGTCCAGCTCACCTGCGCCGTGTGCGGCTACTCGGAGGCCGCGCGGCCGAAGAAGTGGTGGCCCGAGTTCAGCTGGGTGTGCTGCGAACGGCACTCCCCCTTCGAGCTGCCGGAGCTGGCTCCCAACCACGTCCGGAGCGAGTACGAGGGCGTCGGAACCCGGTTTGTCGGCGTCGTGGACGTGGCCGTACCCGGGGCGTAGCCTAAAACGAACGGGTTCATCCCGGGCCCGTTTCTGTTGAGGGAGTGCGCCATGCCTGATAAGTCGCCGCATCGGCACCAGAGCAAGAAGCCGGTTAAGACCATCAAGGAAAAACGGGCCGAGAAAAAAGCCAAGCACATCGTCGATGAGCACACGGACCAGGTGTCCCACATCAAGCGGCGTTAACGACGAAACGGCCGGAAGCAGAAGCTTCCGGCCGTTTCGCTGGGTTGGTGGAGATGGGGGGAATTGAACCCCCGTCCGATGTCGTGTTGTCAGGGCTTCTCCGGGCGCAGTTTGCGTCGGATTTTCTCGGCCCCAGCCATCCTGCAAACAGGTGGCTGATCCGGGCCCAGTCATCTAAGAGTCCCGTTTACCCCGATGACGGGGGTAAACAGCAGTGGCTATCTAAATGACGCCAGGATCCGGGGCAATAGCAACCTCGGGCTGACGGACTGTCTTACTGCTTAGGCAGCGAGAGCGAAGTCAGTGCGTTTTGATTCGGCACTTATTGGTTTGCAGACAGCGTTTACGAGATAATTCTGCATCCTCGGCCCGCTTCACCTGTCGCGACTAACATCGTCGAAACCGATCATCCCCGTGTTTAGTTATCAAACGTCCATAACCCCGCCGATCGGGATCCTGTGGATCCCTCCCGGACACTCAATGATAACGCAGCCGCAGTCGGAATCATTCCCGCGGCCGGCGCGTGGCCGCCCGGCCTCAGCGGCGGTTGCGTTCGCGCATGACGCGCAGGGCCTCGCGCTTGTCCTGCTGTTCGCGCAGGGTCTGGCGCTTGTCGTATTCCTTCTTGCCCCGCGCGACGCCGATCTCCACCTTGGCGCGTCCGTCCACGAAGTAGAGCTGCAGGGGCACGATGGTGAAGCCCGACTCACGGACCTTGTGCTCGATCTTGGTCAGTTCCTCGCGGTGCAGGAGCAGCTTCCGACGGCGGCGGGCGGCGTGGTTGGTCCAGCTCCCCTGGTGGTACTCGGGGATGTGGATAGCTTCCATCCATAGCTCGCCGTTGTAGAAGGTGCAGAACCCGTCCACCATGGACGCGTGGCCCTCGCGCAGGGACTTGACCTCGGTACCCATGAGCGCGATGCCCGCCTCGTAGGTATCCAGGATGTGGTAGTCGTGCCGGGCCTTGCGGTTGGTGGCCACTGCCTTCCGGCCACTTTCTTTGGGCACGGTGCTAACTCCTCAATCGATGGTGCAATTCACTCCAGTTTAGAGCAGGCCCATGGGGTCGACCGCCTGGCCGTTGACCCAGGTCTCGAAGTGGGCGTGGCAGCCGGTGGAGTTGCCGGTGGTGCCGGAGTAGGCGATGAGCTGTCCCTGGCTGACCTGCTGGCCGACGGAGACCACCACGGAGGTGTTGTGGTAGTAGACGGTGGTCAGTGAGTTGCCCTGGATGACGCCGTGGGAGATTTTCACCCGGTTGCCGCCGCCGTCGTTGCCCCACCCGGCGGAGAACACGGTGCCCGCGGCCGCGGCGTAGACCGGGGTGCCGCAGGTGGCACCGAAGTCGATGCCGGTGTGCATGTAGCCGCCCTGGCCGTAGAAGTCGATGGTGCCCGGGGGCGTCGCCCGCCAGCCGAAGCCGGAGGTGATCGGGATGTTGGCCGCGAAGGGGTGCCGCAGCCCGAACGCCGAGATGGGACCCGGTGCGGGCGGAACGTAGGGTGCCTGGGGCGGCGGCGCCTGGCCCTGGGCCTTGGCCGCTGCGGCCGCTGCCGCCGCGGCGGCCTCGGCGATCCTGCGCTGCTCCGCCAGCCACGCCTCGCGGAGCTTGCGGTCCCGCTCGGCGATTTCGGCGGCCACGGCGTCCTGCTGGGCCTTGACCTGGGCGAGCTGGTTTTGGATGCCCGGCTTGGCGGCCTGGAGTTCGGCGTCGATACGGGTGGTGTCGGCGATGAGCTTGTCCACCTGGGCCTTCTTGGCCTCGGCCTCGTCCCGGGCCGCCTTCTCCCGCTCCAGCGCGGCATCGGCCTTGGACTTGAGGTCCTTGATCTCGGCTTCCACCGCCTGCAGGCGCGCCTGCGAGTTCACGTTGGTGGCGTTCTGCTGGGTGAGCTTGTCCATCGCCGAGTTCTGGCTGCGCAGGGCCTGGTCGGCCAGGTCGATGGTGTCCGTGAGGCTTCCACCCTGGTTCGAACCGAAGAAGAGCGAGAGGTTGGAGGGGACGCCGCCGGACTTGTAGGCCTGGGTAGCGATCTGGCCGATCAGCTTCTTGGTCTCGGTGATCTTCTGCTGGTCATTCTGGAGCTGCTGGGTGATCTTGGCCTTGTTCTGCTGGGCCAGGTCCACGCGCGCGGCGAGGGCGTCAACTTCCTTGACCGCCCCGGCCACCCGGCCCTGGGCCTCGAGGAGGGACTGCTGGGCCCCGGGCAGCTGGCCCTGGTACACCACCAGGTCGGCCGCGGCCTGGGAGATCTTCGCGTCGACGAATTCGAGCGAGTCCTGGACGCGGGCGGCCTGGTCCCGCAGCGCGGCCTGCTGGTCCTCGAGGTTGTCCGCCACGGCCAGCGGCGCGGGCGCGCCGAGGCTGGCGGCGAGGGCCAGCACGACGGCGGTGCTGACCAGCCGGCTGTGGCGGAGGGCCTTGCGGGCCGCTGCGGTGCGTCGTGCCTTCGGTGTCATGGGCAGTTCCTCTGCGTTGCGCACGGCTAGACCCTAAGGTACCGGCGGAGGGTAAGGAGCGATGATATTCCGGCGAGCACGATGCCCAGACCGATCAGGGCGGGGGCAAGGATCAGCGTCTGGCCCGGAGATATGAAGGCGGTGTCCGGGTACTGCTTGGACAGGAAACCGTTGAGGAAGAAGTTCGCCACGGCCCAGAGCGTGCCGGAGGCCAGGGCCGCGCCGATCACAGCGGCAATAACGCCCTCGAGGATAAAGGGCAGCTGGATGACGGTTTTGGAGGCACCGACCAGCCGCATGATGCCAGTTTCCCGGCGGCGGCTGAAGGCCGAGAGCCGGATGGTGGTGGCGATCAGCAGGATGGCGCAGATGATCATGACGCCGGCGATGCTGACGGCCACGAGCGAAGCGGCGTTCATGGCCGAGAAGAGCCGTTCCAGCAGCTGGCGCTGGTCGATGACGGATTCCACGCCGGCCTGGGAGGAAAAGTTCTCGGTGATGACCTGGTATTTCTCCGGATCCTTGAGGTTGATCCGGAAGGAGGCCGGGAGCTGGTCCGGGGTTACCGAGTCGACGATCGGCGAGTTGGAGAACTGCTCCTTGAAGTGCTTGTACGCGTCGTCCTTGGATTCGTACTGGAAGTCGTTGACGTACTGGGCCACGGACGGGGACTGCAGGAGCTTGCGCAGGTTGTCCTGCTGCTCCTGGGTGGCCGGACCGGAGGCGCAACCGGGCGCCGTCGAGCCGTCGCTGCAGAGGAAGATCGCCACCTGGACCTTGTCGTACCAGTAGCCCTTCATCTGGTTGATCTGCAGCTGGAGCATGCCGGCCGCGCCGACGAAAGTCAGCGAGACGAAGGTGACCAGGATGACCGAGACGACCATGGAGAGGTTGCGGCGCAGGCCGCTGCCGATTTCTCCGAGGATGAAGGCGAGCCTCACAGCTGAACCTCCCCGGCGTCGTCGGCCTTGGCTGTGGTGTTGCCGGCCGTTCCGGCGTCGTCCCTGCTGCCGTTGTCTTCCCGGCCGCCGGCGTCGCGGGCCCGGCGGGCCTGGCCCACCGTGGGGATCATCGAGGTGTAGAGGGCGCGGGCCTCATCACGGATGACCTTGCCGTTGCGGAGTTCGACGACGCGCTTGCGCATCTCGTTGACGATGTCGTCGTCGTGGGTGGCCATCACCACGGTGGTGCCGTTCTGGTTGATCTTGTCCAGCACACCCATGATGCCCATGGAGGTGGTGGGGTCCAGGTTGCCGGTGGGTTCGTCGGCCAGCAGGATGCCGGGACGGTTCACGACGGCGCGGGCGATTGCCACGCGCTGCTGCTCTCCGCCGGAAAGCTCGTGCGGGAGGCGGTTTTCCTTGCCCTCGAGGCCAACGGTTTTGAGGACCTCGGGAACGGTTTCGCGGATGACGCTGCGGCTGCGGCCGATCACCTGCATGGCAAAGGCGACGTTGGCGAAGACGGTTTTTTGCGGCAGCAGGCGGAAGTCCTGGAAGACGACGCCGATCCCCCGCCGGAGCCGCGGCACCCGCCAGCTGGAAATCCGGGCCACGTTCTGACCGGCGACGTAGACGGCGCCGGAGGAGGCCCGGTCCTCCTTGAGGACCAGGCGCAGGAAGGTGGACTTGCCGGAGCCGGAGGCCCCCACGAGGAAGGCGAACTCTCCCCGGTCGATCTCAAGGTTGATCGAATCCAGCGCCGGCCGCGCCTTCTGGTCGTAGACCTTGGTGACATTTTCGAAGCGGATCATGACCCTATGTACCCAGCAGGAGCCGGGCATCTTTCAGACCAGTTCTGCCGCCGGGGCGCGGGCTTTCTTTTGGGGGAAATAGGGCACCGGCCCTCCGACTATACGCACCGGCCCCGGCGCGCCGGCCGGAGGGTGGTGGCGTGTCGCGGGAATTTGGACTGGTTGGGCCTGCCGGGGCGGGGCGGGCGGCGGACGCCGGTCCGGTTGGGCGGCGGGCGCGGGGCGGCGGCGGACGCGGGGCCGGTTGGGCGGCGTCGCTTCCCGGGGGTTTACTTCTCCGCGTTACGGTTGTCGGTCCGCCAGCGGATGCCGGCGTCGATGAAGTCGTCGATCTCGCCGTCGAACACGGCCGAGGTGTTGCCCACCTCGTGTTCGGTGCGCAGGTCCTTGACCATCTGGTACGGGTTGAGGACGTAGGAGCGCATCTGGTCGCCCCAGGAAGCCTTGACGTCGCCGGCGAAGGCCTTCTTTTCGGCGTCCTCCTGCTCCTTCTTCAGCAGCAGCAGACGGGACTGGAGGACGCGCATGGCGGCGGCGCGGTTCTGCAGCTGGGACTTCTCGTTCTG
This sequence comes from Arthrobacter sp. NPDC080082, assembly GCF_040686595.1. NCBI lineage: Bacteria > Bacillati > Actinomycetota > Actinomycetes > Micrococcales > Micrococcaceae > Arthrobacter > Arthrobacter sp. NPDC080082. The sequence continues at coordinate 57,139 of NZ_JBFBKQ010000009.1, forward strand.
CATCGACACGACGGTGCCGGTGGGGATGTGGGTCAGGCGTACCGCGGAGTCGGTGGTGTTGACCGACTGGCCGCCGGGGCCGGAGGAGCGGAAGACGTCCACGCGGATCTCATTGTCCGGGATCTCGATCGAGTCGGTGGATTCGATCAGCGGGATGACCTCGACGGCGGCGAAGGACGTCTGGCGGCGGCCCTGGTTGTCGAAGGGGCTGATCCGGACCAGGCGGTGGGTGCCCGCCTCGACGCTCAGCGTGCCGAAAGCATAGGGCGCCTTGACCTCGAAGGTGGCCGACTTCAGGCCGGCTTCCTCGGCGTAAGAGGTGTCCATGATGGTGGTCGGGTAGCCGTGGCGTTCGGCCCAACGCAGGTACATCCGCAGCAGCATCTCGGCGAAGTCCGCGGCATCCACGCCGCCGGCGCCGGCCCGGATGGTCACCACGGCCTCGCGCTCGTCGAACTCGCCGGAGAGCAGGGTGACCACCTCGAGGTCGGCGAGCGCCTTGCGGACCGATTCGAGCTCCGCGGCGGCCTCCCCCATGGAATCCTCGTCGCCCTCGTCCTGGCCGAGCTCCACGAGCACCTCGAGGTCGTCGATGCGGGCCGCGAGCTTGTTGAGGCGCTCGAGTTCGGACTGCTTGTGCGAGAGCTTCGAGGTGATGACCTGTGCGGCGGACGGATCGTCCCAGAGATTCGGCTCGCCGGCGCGCTCGCTCAGTTCGGCGATGTCCTCCTTGAGCGCCTCGACGTTGGAGACGTTCTCGATCGAGGCGTAGGTGGCGCGCAGCGCGCGGATCTCAGCGGGAAAATCAATGTTTGCCATGGTTTTTCAAGCCTACCCCGGTTGCGAGTCAGCGCGTCAGCCGGGACCGCGCCGTCGACGTCGCCTCGATCCTGATGCCGTCGGGGACCAGGAAATTGACGATCGGCGGGTGCACCGCAGCGCTGAGGACCACGACGGCGGTGGACCCGTCGGGGCTGCCGGTCGCCGGGGTGACGGCCAGGCCGCTGAAGCGGGCGAAGGCGCCGTCGCGGGTGAGGTAGTCGAGGGTGGTGCCGCGGACGCGGGGACCGCTGAGGATGGCGGTGGGCGTACCGGAGCTGCCGTCGATCTGGCCCAGGGTGAAGCTGTCCGCCGCGGCGATCGAGGCGCCGTCGGCGAGGGAGAGCAGCTTCTTGTGTTCGAGGTACACGCTGGAGGCCGCGGCAACCACGGTGACGATCAGCAGGGCGATCAGGACATAGCCAATGATCAGGACCATCAGCTGACCGGCCTCGCTGGTGTCATGCGGGTGTTGCTGCACCTTGGCCGTTACCTTCGCCTGCGGCCGAGCCATCAGCGGAACCGCCCGACGATCTGGGTGGAGGTGGCGGTCAGGTGTCCGGCGTCGAGCCGGAGCGCCTCGCCGAAGGGGACGAACGGCAGCGGGACGGTGAGCCGGACCGTCACGGTGACGGCCGATCCTGCGGCGGTGCAGTCAGGGGAACTGCAGGCGGTTTCGAGGGTTGCGTTGCCCGCGGGCTGCCCGTAGTCGGCGAGCGCGAGCTGGACGGCCTGTTCCGCGGCGGCGCGGCCGGCACCGGCGTCAGCCTGGGCGACGAAGACCTTGGCCGCCTGGTCCGCTGCCCCGGCCACTGCGAACGACCCGCCCTGCAATTGACCCAACGTAATGACGAAGTACACGACCGGGACCATCAGGAGCAGCGCGAGGAAGGTGAACTCAACGACGGCGCTCCCCTGTTCCGGGTTGGTCCCCGCGGTGTCGGGGTGCGGGACGTCCGGGCGGGCGGGGTCAGGGACACCCGGGGGCAAAGGCTCCGGGACTCTCGGGGGTTCAGGGCTGGAAGGCGGCATGGCCCTTCACCTCCAGCACGCCGGTCGGACCGATCAGGCCGATGACGGGCAGCGGGGCACGGACGGTCACCTCAAGGGTGCGGATTCCACCGTAGCTGGCCTCCCCCGTGCTGACATCGCGGGCGAAGTCAGAGGTCAACGCGACGCCGATCAACTGCGCCGTGCGTTCCCTCGCGTCACCGGCGCCCCGGTCGGCGAGCGTGCCGTACCGCGCCCCGGAGCCAGCGGCGTCGATCAGGGTGTTCCGGACGTGAAGGACGAGCGCAAGCTGGACGATGGCCAGGAAGAACACCGTCGCAAGGGCGCCGACCATCACAAAGTCGACAACCGCGGCACCCCGCTCGGGGTCGTGGGTCCGGGGTGGCTGGCCCGTGCAGTGACCGAGCGCGCAGCGAGGTAGTAGCCTCCGCCGGGCCGTGACCCTGCCGCCGTCGGCGCGTCCGCCCTCGCCGTCGCGCGCCCGCGCCGGCTTACCTGCCGGTGGGTGCATCACCGCCTATTGCCCGACCTTCTGCATCGCCTGATTGAAGAGCCCCTCGAGCGCCGGCCCGGCGATGGCGAGGAGGGCCGCGACCAGGACGGCGGACATTAGCGTGATCATCACCCAGCCGGGGACGTCGCCCCGCTCCCGGGGGTCGTCTCCGGCCGGCTTGCCCTTGTGGAGCTTCACGGGCGCCGCACCCGCGCACCAGAGGAGCGCGAAAAGCAGCCTGTTCATGACGCGGGCCGGATGTGTCGGTGTAGCCATGTGATTCCCCTTTTTCTTGTGCTGCTGATGCTTTTGATGTTCTTTCGATTCGTGGGCGAGCTCGCCCGTCAAAGGCCTAGGGTGATGGCCGCCAGGCCTGGGAAAACGGCGAAGACGACCGTCAGGGGCAACACGCCGAAGACGAGCGGAACCATCATGCCGATCTCCTTCTTGCCTGCAGATTCCATGAGGTCGCGCTTGGCGGCGTCTCGGACGTCCTGGGCCTGGGCCCGGAGGATCTCCGCCAGCGGTGTGCCCCGCTCGACCGCGACGATGAGTCCGTCGACGAAGCGGACCAGCGGGGCAAGATTGGTCCGGGCGGAGAACTCCTGCAGGGCTTCCACCAGCGGCTGGCCGGCCCTGGTGGACGCGAGCACCAGGCCGAACTCCTTGGCCAGTTCCCCCTGGGTGCGGCGGCAAACCCGGTCCAGCGCCCCGGTTGCGCTCTCGCCAGCGCTCACGGCCAGGGCCATCAGCTCGGCGACGCTTGGGAACTCCGCCATCATGCGGACCTCACGCTTCTTGATGCGGGCACCGAGAGCGTAGTCCCGGAGCATGAAGCCGGCCAGACCCACGGCGACGACGATCAGGACAGCGAAGAGCGGGTTGAGCCGCACGGACAGACCACTGATCAGGACCACGGCCACCGCACCCAGAAATCCTCCGGCGGCCCACAGCAGCTGTTCCGCGCGAAATTCGACGGCGGTCTTCTCACTCCCGGCACGAACCAGCCTGCGGTTCAGCGCCGTCGTGCCAGGGTTGAGCCGGCCCAGAGCCCGCATCCAGTCGCCGAGGACGGGCCGAATGATGCGCTCCAAGGGCCCGAAGGGAGTGAGGTTCCGGGGTGCCTCGTGCAGGAGCCGGGATTGCACGCTGTAAGACCGCAGTTGTGGGGCGATCCGTTCGGTGAAGCTGACCGGCCTCATGAACGGCAGGCGAACGAGCACCAGCCACAGCGCGGCTCCCAGCACGGCACCACAGGCCGCCGCGGAGGCCAGCAGCGCGCTCATCGGAGCACCCGTTCGTCCTGCGGCAGGGCGCCGATCCGGAGCATGAGTGTGTAACAGATGAGCGAGACCACCAGGCCTCCGACCAGCACGGCGGCGCCGACGGCCGTGTTGTAGGCGGCGACCGCTTCGGGCCGGCTGGCGAGCAGCACGAGCACAATCCAGGGTGCCGCAACGGCGAGTCTGGCAGCGTTGACGGTCCAGGACTGGCGCGCCTCCAGTTCGCTGCGAGTGCGGGCGTTCTCGCGCAGGAAGTCGGCGAGGGTGCCGAGTAACCGTCCCAGATCGGAGCCGCCCACTTCGCGGGTGAGGCGCAGGGCTTCCACGATGCGGTCGGCGACGGGGTCGGCGAGCCGTTCCTTGAGCCGGTTCAGTGCAGGGTCGAAGCGGCCACCGGACCGGTAGTCGGCGCCGAAGTCCCGGAATAGCGGGCGCAGCTCGGAGGGCCCCTTGTCGCCGAGCTGGATCAGGGCCTCGGGGAGCGACAGCCCGGCGCGGATCGCCGATCGCAGGTGGTCCACGACGTCGGGCCACAGCTCTCGGAGCACTGCCGTCCGTTTTCGCGCCCGCCACCTGACGGCGCCCAACGGCAGCCATCCGCCGAAGAGGCCGAAGCAACAGGAGATGGGCCACGAGCGGGTACCGGCGAAGAAGAGCAAGGACACGAAACCTCCGACGCCGAGGCACGTGGCCAGGAGTCCGGCCCTGCTGACCTTTTCGATGCCCGCGGTGCGCAGCAGGTCATCAAGGCGGTTCACCTTGGGTGTCCGTGGCGCCCGGGGCGGCTGCTCCCAGGCCGACCACCAGATCAGCAGCAACCCTACGCCCCCGAGCAGCCCCAATAGCGGCGCCATCAGTGCGACTCCAGCAGTGCCGCGACGTCGTACCCGGCGCGAGCGAATTTCTCGGCCGCCGGCATCGAGTTCGCCCGCGCTGCCAGCTGGCCGCCGTCGAGCTCGAACACCATGGAGGACTCGATGACCCCGTTTTCGACCCTGCGGCCGAGGGCCAGGATCTCCGTTACCTGGCGGCGGCCGTTCGCGTGCCGGCTGCAGTGGACGACGAGGTCGATGCACGACGCGACGGTGGGGACGACAAAGGCGCTGGAGATGTTTTCGCCGGCCAGCAGCGGCAGTGTGCAGATCTTCGTCACCGCGTCGTGGGCGGAGTTGGCGTGGACGGTGCACATCCCGGGCAAGCCACTGTTGAGCGCGATGAGCATATCCAGGCTTTCGGCTTCGCGGACCTCGCCGACCACGAGGCGGTCCGGGCGCATCCGGAGCGCTTCCTTTACCAGGCGGCGAAGCGGGATTTCGCCTTCGCCTTCGAGGTTTGGTTGCCGGCACTGGAGCCCGACGACGTCGCGGAGAGGGAACTTCAATTCGAAGATCTCCTCTACGGTGACCACGCGCTCCCGGGTGCCGATGCTGGCCGCGAGACAGTTCAGCATTGTTGTTTTGCCTGCCTGCGTGGCTCCAGAGACGAGGATGTTCAGCCCGCTGGCGACGGCCGCTCCAAGGAAACGCGCTGCTTGCGGCGTGAGGGTGCCGAGCTCGACGAGGTGCTCCAGCCGGCTGGCCTTCACGACGAACTTGCGGATGTTGATGGCCCAATGGCGCCGGGTCACGTCAGGGATGACGACATGGAGCCTGGAACCGTCCGGGAGGGATGCATCGACGAACGGGGACGAGAGGTCGAGACGGCGGCCAGAGCTTTTGAGCATGCGCTCGACCAGATCGTGGACCTGTTGCTCGGTCAGGGCCGCGGACGTCAGCTCCGACTCGCCGTTGCGGGCCACGAAAATCTCGTTCGGAGCGTTGAGCCAGACTTCCTCGATCGCCGGGTCATCCAGAAGGGGCTGCAACGGCCCGAACCCGGCGACGGCGTCGAATACGAAGCGACGTGCCGTGTCCAAGGGACCGATGGGAGGCAACGGGGCCAGGAGGGCCCGCTCGTCATAGTCAAGGACAGCTTCGTCGACCAAGCGTCTTACTTCGACGGTCTGCCGCAGCGGGTCAAGCCCGCGACGCCGGATCAGTTCCCGGACCTCGTCCTCGACGATGCGCACAGCTTCCACGGTGCCCCCAACATGACCGCTGCCCCTTCCCCTGGGGCAGTGCAACTGGGGTTAAACCTAGGGTGGGGCGGTCATAAGAACAACCAATTTTCTCCCGGTTGTGGAAAAATCCCCGCAGATTTATAACAATTTTCACACAGGTATCAGGCGAAACTCTGGTGGCGCTGTTTTGCCGGGATAGGGTGAGCGCGATAAGTCAGACATTCTCGTCCCCGGTTAGCGCTCGGTCGCTTGGCCCAGGGGCGGAGATCACCATGACACGGCTCGAACGTGTCGTTGTACCGGAGCGGCACATGCAGCAGTCCCCACTTCCCCCAACCTATTACTTTCTCGGCCGGGTTGGAGCCGGGCTGCTAGCTGCTGCCCTCATGGCAACGGCCTGTCAGGCCGCACCGGCATTTGCGGTAGAACCCACCCCCAGCCCGTCGGTCACGACGACGGCGGCCCCCGCTCCTTCGCCAACCCCTGGGTCCACGGTGGCGCCGACGTCGACCGTCGCTGCCTCGGCATCTCCCTCCGCAACAGCGACATCGTCGCCAGCGGTTTCTCCCTCTCCGACTCCGTCGGTCGTGTTGGATCCTTCCTCGGCTTCTGGCCGGGCTGCAATGGCAGCGGCGGTCGGCCCCGCTGGTGCAGAAATGGGTCAGGGTTCCAAGCGAGTCGCTTCAACCCCCACCGGCGCCAAATCCCTCACCACCCAGTCGCTGAGCACTGAGGGTACTTGGAGCCCAACGTTTGGCGTGCAGGGTCTGGACGTCAGCGGCTATCAGACCAGCGTGAACTGGCAGCAGCAATGGAACATGGGTGCTCGCTTTGCTTATGTCAAAGCGAGCGAAGGAAATTACTTCACCAACAGTCTTTTTGGATCGCAGTATCAAGGTGCGCGCAATGTAGGCATGATCCGAGGCGCTTACCATTTCGCCATTCCGAACTGGTCTTCCGGTGCCGACCAGGCCCGCTACTTCGTTCAGAATGGAGGGGGATGGAGCGCCGATAGCTACACCCTTCCGCCTGTTCTCGATATTGAGTTCAATCCCTACGAGAACAAAACCATCAACGGGTTCTACTTTGGTGACACCTGTTATGGCATGTCACCCAGTCAACTCTCTTCATGGGTCAGAGATTTCGGCAGCACCATGTCCTCGCTGACGGGGAGATTGCCCGTTATCTACACCAACACATCCTGGTGGAACCAATGCCTTGGAAACCCCGGCGGCTTCGGCGACTACCCGCTGTGGGTTGCCTCCTACCCGGGCGCCTTCACGAACAATGCGGGGCCTCTGCCGTCCGGCAGTTGGGCCAACTACAGCATCTGGCAGTACAGCAGTACAGGTCCGCTTACCGGTGACTCAAACGTATGGAACGGCAGCTACACAGATTTAGTCGCTTTCGCTAATGCGGGAATTCCTTACGGAGCAAGCAAGGCGATTGCTGATGTGGCGGCTGTTTCTCCCGGGCTTGGTAAGTCGGTTTCGGGTTTGAAGACCGGGTTGCGGGGAGGTGTTTCGCAGGGGT
>NZ_JBFBKQ010000010.1:0-1459 GCF_040686595.1 Arthrobacter sp. NPDC080082
GGATTAGTGGCGAACGGGTGAGTAACACGTGAGTAACCTGCCCTTAACTCTGGGATAAGCCTGGGAAACTGGGTCTAATACCGGATATGACTCCTCATCGCATGGTGGGGGGTGGAAAGCTTTTGTGGTTTTGGATGGACTCGCGGCCTATCAGCTTGTTGGTGAGGTAATGGCTCACCAAGGCGACGACGGGTAGCCGGCCTGAGAGGGTGACCGGCCACACTGGGACTGAGACACGGCCCAGACTCCTACGGGAGGCAGCAGTGGGGAATATTGCACAATGGGCGGAAGCCTGATGCAGCGACGCCGCGTGAGGGATGACGGCCTTCGGGTTGTAAACCTCTTTCAGTAGGGAAGAAGCGAAAGTGACGGTACCTGCAGAAGAAGCGCCGGCTAACTACGTGCCAGCAGCCGCGGTAATACGTAGGGCGCAAGCGTTATCCGGAATTATTGGGCGTAAAGAGCTCGTAGGCGGTTTGTCGCGTCTGCCGTGAAAGTCCGGGGCTCAACTCCGGATCTGCGGTGGGTACGGGCAGACTAGAGTGATGTAGGGGAGACTGGAATTCCTGGTGTAGCGGTGAAATGCGCAGATATCAGGAGGAACACCGATGGCGAAGGCAGGTCTCTGGGCATTAACTGACGCTGAGGAGCGAAAGCATGGGGAGCGAACAGGATTAGATACCCTGGTAGTCCATGCCGTAAACGTTGGGCACTAGGTGTGGGGGACATTCCACGTTTTCCGCGCCGTAGCTAACGCATTAAGTGCCCCGCCTGGGGAGTACGGCCGCAAGGCTAAAACTCAAAGGAATTGACGGGGGCCCGCACAAGCGGCGGAGCATGCGGATTAATTCGATGCAACGCGAAGAACCTTACCAAGGCTTGACATGAACCGGTAAGACCTGGAAACAGGTCCCCCACTTGTGGCCGGTTTACAGGTGGTGCATGGTTGTCGTCAGCTCGTGTCGTGAGATGTTGGGTTAAGTCCCGCAACGAGCGCAACCCTCGTTCCATGTTGCCAGCGCGTTATGGCGGGGACTCATGGGAGACTGCCGGGGTCAACTCGGAGGAAGGTGGGGACGACGTCAAATCATCATGCCCCTTATGTCTTGGGCTTCACGCATGCTACAATGGCCGGTACAAAGGGTTGCGATACTGTGAGGTGGAGCTAATCCCAAAAAGCCGGTCTCAGTTCGGATTGGGGTCTGCAACTCGACCCCATGAAGTCGGAGTCGCTAGTAATCGCAGATCAGCAACGCTGCGGTGAATACGTTCCCGGGCCTTGTACACACCGCCCGTCAAGTCACGAAAGTTGGTAACACCCGAAGCCGGTGGCCTAACCCCTTGTGGGAGGGAGCTGTCGAAGGTGGGACTGGCGATTGGGACTAAGTCGTAACAAGGTAGCCGTACCGGAAGGTGCGGCTGGATCACCTCCTTTCTAAGGAGCGCCTACAACAACCCC
>NZ_JBFBKQ010000010.1:1557-4737 GCF_040686595.1 Arthrobacter sp. NPDC080082
GTTGGGTGGTGTTGTTGTGGTGTGGTTGGTTTCTGTGGTTCTCTCGAAATTACTCCTTGATCTTTTGTGGTCAAGTTTTTAAGAGCACACGGTGGATGCCTTGGCATTAGGAGCCGAAGAAGGACGTAGGAATCTGCGATAAGCCTGGGGGAGTCGATAACCGGACTGTGATCCCAGGGTGTCCGAATGGGGAAACCCCGCCAGGGGCGCGAGTTGCCTGGTGACCCGCATCTGAACACATAGGGTGCGTGGAGGGAACGCGGGGAAGTGAAACATCTCAGTACCCGCAGGAAGAGAAAACAATAGTGATTCCGTTAGTAGTGGCGAGCGAACGCGGATCAGGCTAAACCGTTCCATGTGTGATAGCCGGCGGGCGTTGCATGGTCGGGGTTGTGGGACTTTCCGTTCTGTCTCTGCCGGGACAGTGGGGTGAGAGCGTGGGCATAGGTGAACGGTCTTGAAAGGCCGGCCAGAGAGGGTGTGAGCCCCGTAACCGAAATGTTTGCACGCCGCCTGGAGAGTATCCCAAGTAGCACGGGGCCCGAGAAATCCCGTGCGAATCTGTCAGGACCACCTGATAAGCCTAAATACTCCCTAATGACCGATAGCGGACCAGTACCGTGAGGGAAAGGTGAAAAGTACCCCGGGAGGGGAGTGAAACAGTACCTGAAACCGTGTGCTTACAATCCGTCGGAGCAGCCTTGTAGTTGTGACGGCGTGCCTTTTGAAGAATGAGCCTGCGAGTTAGTGTTACGTCGCGAGGTTAACCCGTGTGGGGAAGCCGTAGCGAAAGCGAGTCTGAATAGGGCGTTGCAGTGGCGTGATCTAGACCCGAAGCGAAGTGATCTACCCATGGCCAGGTTGAAGCGACGGTAAGACGTCGTGGAGGACCGAACCCACTTCAGTTGAAAATGGAGGGGATGAGCTGTGGGTAGGGGTGAAAGGCCAATCAAACTTCGTGATAGCTGGTTCTCCCCGAAATGCATTTAGGTGCAGCGTTGCGTGTTTCTTATCGGAGGTAGAGCTACTGGATGGCTAATGGGCCCTACAAGGTTACTGACGTCAGCCAAACTCCGAATGCCGGTAAGTGAGAGCGCAGCAGTGAGACTGTGGGGGATAAGCTTCATAGTCGAGAGGGAAACAGCCCAGACCACCAACTAAGGCCCCTAAGCGTGTGCTAAGTGGGAAAGGATGTGGAGTTGCGAAGACAACCAGGAGGTTGGCTTAGAAGCAGCCATCCTTAAAAGAGTGCGTAATAGCTCACTGGTCAAGTGATTCCGCGCCGACAATGTAGCGGGGCTCAAGTACACCGCCGAAGTTGTGGCATTCAGATTTTTGCTAAGCCCTTGTGGTTCAGGCGTCTGGATGGGTAGGGGAGCGTCGTGTGGGCAGTGAAGTCGCGGTGTAAACCAGCGGTGGAGCCTACACGAGTGAGAATGCAGGCATGAGTAGCGAAAGACGGGTGAGAAACCCGTCCGCCGAATGATCAAGGGTTCCAGGGTCAAGCTAATCTGCCCTGGGTAAGTCGGGACCTAAGGCGAGGCCGACAGGCGTAGTCGATGGACAACGGGTTGATATTCCCGTACCGGCGAAAAACCGCCCATGTTGAACAGGGGATACTAACCGCCCGAGACCTGCCCGACACCCCTTGTGGGTGAAGGGTTTTGGTGGAGCGCGGGACCGAAACCTGGGAGGCAAGCGTATTAACAGGTGTGACGCAGGAAGGTAGCCGGGCCGGGCGATGGTTGCCCCGGTCTAAGGATGTAGGGCGAACGGTAGGCAAATCCGCTGTTCATGATGCCTGAGACCCGATGGGACCCCCGTATGGGGGGATCCGGTGATCCTATGCTGCCGAGAAAAGCATCGACGCGAGGTTTTAGCCGCCCGTACCCCAAACCGACACAGGTGATCAGGTAGAGAATACTAAGGCGATCGAGAGAATTATGGTTAAGGAACTCGGCAAAATGCCCCCGTAACTTCGGGAGAAGGGGGGCCCCTATCGTGATGGACACTAGCTGTCCGGAGCGTGGCGGGGCCGCAGAGACCAGGGGGAAGCGACTGTTTACTAAAAACACAGGTCCGTGCGAAGTCGCAAGACGATGTATACGGACTGACTCCTGCCCGGTGCTGGAAGGTTAAGAGGACCGGTTAGCCGCAAGGCGAAGCTGAGAATTTAAGCCCCAGTAAACGGCGGTGGTAACTATAACCATCCTAAGGTAGCGAAATTCCTTGTCGGGTAAGTTCCGACCTGCACGAATGGAGTAACGACTTCCCCGCTGTCTCAACCATAAACTCGGCGAAATTGCAGTACGAGTAAAGATGCTCGTTACGCGCAGCAGGACGGAAAGACCCCGAGACCTTTACTATAGTTTGGTATTGGTGTTCGGAGTGGCTTGTGTAGGATAGGTGGGAGACGTTGAAGCCCGGACGCCAGTTCGGGTGGAGTCATCGTTGAAATACCACTCTGGTCACTTTGGACATCTAACTTCGGCCCGTAATCCGGGTCAGGGACAGTGCCTGATGGGTAGTTTAACTGGGGCGGTTGCCTCCTAAAAAGTAACGGAGGCGCCCAAAGGTTCCCTCAGCCTGGTTGGCAATCAGGTGTCGAGTGTAAGTGCACAAGGGAGCTTGACTGTGAGAGAGACATCTCGAGCAGGGACGAAAGTCGGGACTAGTGATCCGGCGGTACATTGTGGAATGGCCGTCGCTCAACGGATAAAAGGTACCTCGGGGATAACAGGCTGATCTTGCCCAAGAGTCCATATCGACGGCATGGTTTGGCACCTCGATGTCGGCTCGTCGCATCCTGGGGCTGGAGTAGGTCCCAAGGGTTGGGCTGTTCGCCCATTAAAGCGGTACGCGAGCTGGGTTTAGAACGTCGTGAGACAGTTCGGTCCCTATCCGCTGCGCGCGCAGGAAATTTGAGAAGGGCTGTCCTTAGTACGAGAGGACCGGGACGGACGAACCTCTGGTGTGTCAGTTGTACTGCCAAGTGCACCGCTGATTAGCTACGTTCGGATGGGATAACCGCTGAAAGCATCTAAGCGGGAAGCTCGCTTCAAGATGAGATTTCCATACACCTTGTGTGTGAGAGGCCCCCAGCCAGACCACTGGGTTGATAGGCCGGATGTGGAAGCGAGGACTAAAGACTCGTGAAGCTGACCGGTACTAATAGGCCGA
>NZ_JBFBKQ010000011.1:0-3191 GCF_040686595.1 Arthrobacter sp. NPDC080082
CACCACAGGGGCGGCACGATTCGGCAATTTCAACCAATCAATAAAACAATCGGTATCAACAAACTTGGCACACTATTGAGTTCTCAAACAACAGACACACCCGGCACCACCACAACCCCACAGGGTCCTGACTCGCTCCGGAGCAACTTTTCAAACTTACCCGATGCCCTCCTCCGAAGCAAATTCGATTTTCTCGAACCAGATTCAGGAGATGCATCAGCCCCGGCCAAAGATAGTGGTCATTAGAATGTCCAAGATTTTGGTCTTGTAGTTTTTTGGGGGTTTGGCCGCCTCCGGTAACCGGCCTCTCGGCTGGTCTCCCTCGCGGCGACTTAGAAAACAATACACCCCGATGGGCGCGTCTGCAAACCCGGGCCAAAGGGCCCTCCCCGCCCGAGGAAAACGCTGGAAATACGCGGACTTTCGGCCCTTGCAGCGGCGCAGGGGGCCACCGAAAGCCTCATCGTCGTGAAATGGCTTCCTGTATGCTGCGTCACTCCGACGTCCGCTGCGTCTACCATCGGGGTGTGAGGGCAGAACGCCGGCGCCAGGAGACAGGAACGCTGGATGCGCGTGTGCCCGCTCCCCCCGGACCCGGCCTGAATCGCCACGAGGTGGCGGACCGCGTGGAGCGGGGTCTGGACAACAAAGTGCAGGACCGGTCCAGCCGCACTCTCTGGGAGATCTTCAAAGCCAACGTCCTCACGCTCTTCAATGCCATCGTCGGGGGCAGCTTCCTGATCCTGCTGTTGCTGGGCCGGTGGCAGGACGCGCTATTCGGTCTCGCGGCCGCCGGCAACGCGGTGATCGGCGTCGTGCAGGAGTTCCGTGCCAAGCGCTCCCTGGACCGGTTGGCAATCCTCGATGCCCCACAGGCGCGGGTCCTGCGTGATGGCCTGCCGTCAGTGATTCCCACCGCGGAGGTGGTGCGGGATGACGTCCTGATCCTCCGGGCAGGCGACCAGGTGACCGCCGATGCGGAGGTGATTGAGTCCTCGGGGCTCGAGGCGGACGAATCCCTGCTGACGGGTGAGTCCGACCCCGTGGACAAGGCCACCGGGTCTGAGGTGTTGTCCGGATCCCTGGTGGTTGCCGGAAGGGGCCACGCCCGGGTGGTGCGGGTGGGGGCGGAATCGTTCTCCAGCCGGATGACAGCGGATGCGCGGCGTTTCTCCCTGGTGCAGTCCGAGATCCGCAACAGCCTGAACCGTGTCCTCCGCTGGATCGCCTGGGCCATCCTGCCCGTGGCCGTACTGGTGGCTGCCGGGGAGCTGCAGGCCAGGGGCGGCTGGCAGTCCGTGACCCTCGACGGGGCATGGGTACCGGCCGTCGTCGGCGTGATCGCCAGCGTGATCGCCATGGTCCCCTTGGGTCTCGTGCTGCTGACCAGTGTGGCCTTCGCCGTCGGCGGTCTCCGCCTGGCCGCGCACAAGGTCCTGATCCAGGAGCTCGCCGCCGTCGAAGGATTGGCGAGGGTGGATGTCCTCTGTCTGGACAAGACCGGCACCCTCACCGAAGGCGGCCTCAGGTTCGACGCCGTCCACCAGTTGCTGCCGGAACCGCCGCCGGGTTGGGAGCACGCGCTGGGCTGGTTCGCCTCCGAACCGGAGGCTAATGCGACCGCGCGCAGCATGGAGCTCGCCTTCGAGGACGACGGCGGCTTCCGCTCCGTGTCCTACGTCCCGTTCTCTTCCGCCCGCAAGTGGAGCGGCGCCACGTTCGACGCCGGCACCGGCAACACCTCGACCTGGGTCCTTGGCGCCCCCGACGTCCTCCTCGCCCCAGGTAGCGGGGCAGGTGAACAGCCGGCCGGGAAGCCTGCGTCGGCGGGGGACGCCCCGGACACCGCGGCCGCCGCCCTCCACCGGGCTGGGGACCTCGCCGCCGGCGGGCTCCGTACCCTCCTCCTCGCCCAGGCATCCGCCCTGCCCCGGCAGGGAACGGACGACGGCGCGCTGCCGGCAGCCGTGCGCCCCGTGGCGCTGCTGACCTTCCGGGAACAGCCCCGGCCAGAGGCCGCAACCACCTTGGAGTACTTCCGGGCGGAGGGCGTGACGGTGAAGATCATCTCCGGCGACGAGCCCGGAACGGTTGCCGCCATAGCCCGCCGGGTGGGGCTGACGGTTCCGCACGGCGTGGATGCCCGGACCCTGCCGGAGGATCCGGAACGGCTCGCGGAGGTGATGGAGGCAAACACGGTGTTCGGCAGGGTCAGCCCCCACCAGAAGCGGGACATGGTGGCCGCCCTCCAGCGGAACGGGCACACGGTCGCCATGACCGGGGACGGCGTCAACGATGCCCTCGCCCTGAAGACCGCGGACCTTGGCATTGCCGTAAACTCGGCGTCGCCGGCCACCAAGGCCGTGGCCCGTTTGGTGCTCATGGACGGCCGCTTCGACCGGCTGCCAGAGGTGGTAGCCGAGGGCCGGCGCGTCATTGCCAACATCGAACGCGTCTCCAGCCTGTTCCTCAGCAAGACGGCCTACGCCGTGGCTATCGCCTCGAGCTTCGCGCTGCTGCAGTGGCCCTTCCCGTTCCTGCCCCGCCAGCTGTCCTTCACCGACGGACTGACCATCGGGATCCCGGCGTTCTTCCTGGCCTTGATGCCCAACGCCCGCCGCTACCGTGCCGGCTTCCTGCTGCGTTCGCTGTGGTTCTCCGTGCCGGCGGGGCTGATCGTCACCGCCTCGCTGATTGCGGTCACGGCGGCATCGACGACGGCGGGCCCGGCGCCTAGCGCGGAGGACCTTCGCTCGGCGGCAGTCCTGACCCTGTCCATCGTTGGACTGTGGATCCTGAGCGCCGTGGCACGGCCGCTGAACGCCGGCCGGCTGGGTGTGCTGGCGGCGATGGCCGCCGCGCTGGTTGTCCTGCTGGGAGTGCCGCTGGCCCAGGACTTCTTCATTCTCGGATGGCCGCCGCAGCCGCTGCTGCTGGCCGCGCTGGGGTCGGGTCTGGGTGGCGGGGTGTTGGTCGAGGTCCTGGCATGGCTGCACCGGCGCCGGTTCAATGACAGCCCGCGCGAGACACAAGCCAAGGCGGAAACCGCGAAGGAATGACTGGGGTGGTGGTTAAAGTGGGAGAGCCTCCAACCTGGTGGTTGGAGGCTCTCGACCTGAATGATGTTCCGGCGGTGACCTACTCTCCCACACCCTCCCGGGTGCAGTACCATCGGCGCTGTGGGTCTTAGC
>NZ_JBFBKQ010000012.1:0-1598 GCF_040686595.1 Arthrobacter sp. NPDC080082
GCCGCATCGACTCGTCCCCCACCACCGGCACCAAAACCACCCTCACCCGATGACCCACCCACAACACAAATTCACGCCCCATCGCCGGCCCCAGCCAACGACCTCGGGTGCTTTGAAGGAACACATGAATCGCAAACGGTTTACCGCCGCTCTCGCAGGTGCTTTGCTGGTCTCGGCGTCATCGCTGACATTCGGAGCGGCAGCACCGGGGCTGGCCTCGGAACCGACGGATTCGTCAACGACCATCAGTACTCCCACGGCGACCAGTTCGCCGTCCGTCGGATCCTCATCCGCCCCTACGAATCAGACCGTTGCAACCCCCACTGCAACGGCGACAGCTACTGACACGTCCACCGGTTCGGGCACGAGCATCCCGGTTCAGGGACCCACCCCGGAGCCTCCGGTACCCGAACAGACCGGCGGCGCACCTACCAGCGTCCATGTCTTCCAAACCCCCCCATTGGAAGGCGCTAAGGGTGCGTCGGCTAGGACTCTTGGTACAGAGTCATACTCATTGGCCAGGACAGGCAATATCAAAGTCCGGCTGGTCACTGTGCAGCTAACCGACGTCAAAGCCAATATTTCCATGGACTCTGCGGTCTCCGCCGTTCAGGCGACCAGCAACTACTGGGCAACCATGTCGAACGGCCGGCTCAGCATGAGCGTTGCCAGTACCGAGACATTCAACAGTCGCAGTGCCTCCTCAACGCAGCGGTACTCGGACATGATGAACACGATTACCAACGAACTGGGTTGGGTGCCTAACCCCTACACGGCACTCGTGGTATTCGTATCGACTCCCACGCTTTCCGACGGCGCGTACGGCGCAGGCTGGAGCTACAACGGAACAAGCGGCCGGGTCATCATGCCTCTACCGGCCGCCCTTACCCGAAGTGTGCTCACGCACGAGTTCGGTCACGTCCTCGGGCTGATGCACGCCAACAGCCTCCAGTGCGGCAGTGGCGCCCAGGATGTGGCGACAAACAGTGACGGTACCTTTGCTGACCCGTCCTGCAGCATCAGGGAGTACGGCGACAGCATGGACCTCATGGGGGTTTCCCAGTCCTCCCAGCCCACAATCAGCTCGACACTGTGGGAGTACGGCGGCTTTGGAACCGGCCGAGAAGTCCGGGACCTTGGCAAAGCCGGAAATAGCACCGCCTACACCCTCACCGCATGGAGTGGCACGGCCGATGGCCGTGCTGTGAAGTTCACGGATCCGGTAAGTGGGGAGGTCTACTACCTGGAGTTGCGGCTGCCTGTCGGCTATGACGCTGCGACCGCCGTCAACGGCAATCGCGGAGTGAAAATCGTGCAGCAACTCGGGGCAGGGTCCCTCATCCTCATGCCAGACTCCCACCCCTTCGCCGGTTACTACAGCACGCGGCACGCGTGGCAAGCGGGAGAGGTATTCACGACTCACGCGGGGACGCGGGTAACCGTCAATTGGATCTCAGGTACCGCCGCGGGTGTGACGATTGAGTCGACGGCGGCCATGGCCGTCAAGGCGATTGCTGATGTGGCGGCTGTTTCTCCCGGGCTTGGTAAGTCGGTTTCGGGTTTGAAGACCGGGTTGCGGGGAGGTGTTTCGCAGGGGT
>NZ_JBFBKQ010000013.1:0-1419 GCF_040686595.1 Arthrobacter sp. NPDC080082
CGGTCACCACCGAAACTGCGACGCTCACCATCACGGGCCGGACGATCACCGAACGGCTTCCGATCCCGGTCACCACCGAAACTGCGACGCTCACCATCACGGGCCGGACGATCACCGAACGGCTTCCGATCCCGGTCACCACCGAAACTGCGACGCTCACCGTCACGGGCCGGACGATCACCGAACGGCTTCCGATCGTTCCCAGCCGAGAAGGGCTTGCGGTCACGATCGCCGAACGGCTTCCGATCGCGGTCATCGTCGAAGTTGCGGCGCTCACCGTCACGGGCCGGACGTTCACCGTCTCGGGCCGGACGGTCACCGTACGGCTTGCGGTCACGATCGTCCCGGCCGCGGAAGCCGCGGGGGTCGCCGCCGGAGTTGTTGGCCCGTCGGAATCCGCCGCCGCCGGCGTTACGGCCCCCGCCAAAATTGCCGCTGTCGTCGCGGCCGCGGTTACCGTCGTTGTGATCAGCCATGCTGGATTCCTCCTGTTGTGAGCCGACCACTGGCGCAATCGCAGCCGCTCTGTTTTTCGTGTTTCGTTCCTACGCAACCCGAAATCAAGCGCTTCGAAGTCCGTACATCTCATTCAATTCTAGGCGAGGAGCACTCGCCCGGCTAACTGCCGGCGCCCCGTGGGCCCCGCGGTGGCACGCCTCACAGGGCGATCCCGGCCGGTCGACCCCCGCAGCACTTCCCCTCGCGGAAACGGCGGATACCGGCCCGGAGAGAGCAGAATGTCTGGACCCTCCCGGGCGACGGCGTGAGCAACCACGACGGCGCGCGGCCGGGTGGCGCGGTGCGAGGATTCTCGGTGAGGCCGGGGCGATGCGGGTGGATTATGTGCGGGTGTGGGAGTAGCCGGCGCCCTGTCTGAGCCCTGTATGGGTGGTTTAAGTGGGAGAGCCTCCAACCGTGTGGTTGGAGGCTCTCGACCTGAATGATGTTCCGGCGGTGACCTACTCTCCCACACCCTCCCGGGTGCAGTACCATCGGCGCTGTGGGTCTTAGCTTCCGGGTTCGGAATGGGACCGGGCGTTTCCCCCACGCTATGACCGCCGTAACCCTGTTACCCGCTCCCCTGGTCGTACCAGCCCGTGTGTGGGGTGGCTTTCCCGGGGTGGGAAGTCTTTGGTTACAACTCCTGCCCTGGGGCAGGTGGTGGTGTTGTATTCAATTATGGTTTGGTTCCGTGCAACACAACGAACCTGGTGGTGGGTTTGTTGGTTGGGAACCACATAGTGGACGCAAGCAGTCTTGTTCTTCATACCCACCCCGCTGTGTTCCAGTCGATGCTGGCGGGGGTGGTGTGTGGTGTAAGTTGTCGGCCTATTAGTACCGGTCAGCTTCACGAGTCTTTAGTCCTCGCTTCCACATCCGGCCTATCAACCCAGTGGTCTGGCTGGGGGCCTCTCACAC